>NZ_CP028487.1:3116250-3739500 GCF_003048255.1 Yersinia massiliensis | reverse complement strand
TCTCTTGTTATTTAATGGCAAAGCCGCCATATCCAAAAAAACACTAATCCATAGAGTCGGGCGATAATACCACTACTTTTCCGGATTGTGCGCAAGTTTTGCCGGTTAATGACCGAATCGTTTGGGGTTGTGGCGTATATCACGGCGATTTATGCAACTGAAATCACAGCGCCAGTTCCAGGTTAACGATCCCATCCTCAATTTGTACATCAATACTAAAGCCCAGTTTTTTAGCTAAACCAATCATGCCGCGATTGTTCGGCATGGTGATCGCGGTTAACCGCGTTAACCCATGGCTGCGCGTATAGTGAATCATCTTTTCGAGCAGTTCTCGACCTAAGCCTAGCCCTTTTAAGTCTGAACGTACTAATACGGCGAACTCAGCATCAATATTATCGGGATCAGATAACGCCCGCGTCACACCGATGATTTCCGGTCCTGTCGCATTTTGGCGTACCGCGACAAATGCCATTTCCCGATCATAGTCAATCTGCGTCATATTCGCCAAATCATCATGGCTGAATTCATTGATTTCACTGAAGTAGCGATAATAGAGATCTTCTTTAGTGACTTGATCAATAAACAATTTTAGCAGCGGTTCATCTTCCGGCAAGATAGGGCGGAATAGGCACTCGGAGCCATCTTTTAACACCACCTTTTGCTCTAACTCATGTGGGTAGGGGCGTATGGCTAATCGAGCCTGTGGATCGCCACTCACTGGGGCGAGTTGCATGGAAACATCCAGCAGCGTGAACTCATTACCAGAAGCAAGAACGGGGTGGATATCTAACCGACTGATTTCGGGGCAATCGAGAATCAAGTTAGAGACTTGTACCAGCAACCGACTTAATCCTGGGATATCTAAAGGCTGCAGCGATCCACGGCTGCGAATTTTCCCGCCTTTGACCGCTTGAATAATCAGATAGCGGGCCAGCGCCATATTGAGTGGTGGTAGTGCGACGGCGGCCTGTGTTTCATGATGCCATTCGATTCCCCCTTCACCCAACATAATCAGTGGGCCGAAAATCGCATCTTGTTCAACGGCAATGCGTAATTCTTGCGCGCCAGCACGGTTAGCCATACTTTGCACCAACAGGCCATGGATGCGGGCTTGTGGGAAGGTACGCTTGACGCGGTCAAGAATATCGTCAGCGGCGCGTTGTACCTCGATGGCCGTACGCAGGTACAACATGACACCCTGAACTTCAGATTTGTGCGGGATATCGGGGGAACGCAGTTTGATCGCAACGGGATACCCCAAACGCTCGGCGATATGCACCGCTTCTACGCTATCACTGGCAATCCAGGTTGGCAGCATATTCAGGCCATAAGCTTCTAAGATCGGCTGTACTTCATGGGTATCGAGCTGAGTCGTCCCTTCAGCCAATGCTTGGCGGATCAATTGGTGGACATGAGCGGTATTCGCCGTCAGCCCCACAGGCAGTGCTGGCGTCTCTTTCAGTTGTTTTTGGTTACGGCGATATTCCACCATATGCATAAAGGCAGTAATCGCGCCCTCTGGTGTGCGGTAGGTCGGTATTCCTGCTTCGGTGAATAGCCGCCGTGCGTCCTGCGATGAATATTCTCCGCACCAGTTAGTCAGCACAGTAAGGCGTTTTCCACGTGGGTGCTGGCGGATAGCTGAAATTAATAGCTCGGCGGTCTTGCTACCCGGTGCTGCGGCACTGGGGGAATGAATCAGTAGTAACGCGTCATAATCGGTGCTGTCCAATAACGGCTTAACCGCAGCTAAATAGCGCTCAGCACTGGCATCATCCCGTAGGTCTATTGGGTTACGTAAGGAAACAAAAGACGGTAGTGCCTCGCTCAGAGCCGATTGTGTGGTATCTGACAATGTCGCCAGTTTGCCATTACGGCTAATGAGTTCATCCAATGCCATGGCGGCGGGTGCAGCACCGTTACTGACAATGAGTAAGCGCTCACCTCGTAGGGGGTGCATATGACTGAGTGTCTCGACAGCAGAGAACAACTCATGCGTATCTTGCACTCGCAGTAACCCCGCGCGCTGAATCGCGGCATCATAAGCGGCATCCAACCCTTGCTGGCCATTCAGTAATTGTTGTGCCCGCTGGCTGCGACCACTTTTGACCACCAGAATGGGCTTATTACGCGAAGCACTGCGTGAAGCAGATAAAAAGCGCCGAGCATCGCTGATATGTTCGATATACAACATAATGGCGCTGGTTTTACCGTCTCTGGCGAGGAAATCGAGCAGGTCGTCGACATCAATATCGAGACTATCACCCAGCGCGATAAAGTAAGAAAAGCCAACTTCCCGCTGTTGCGCCCAATCCAAAATGGTATTTGCGACTGCAGCCGACTGGGAGATAAACGCCAATCGCCCTTTTTTGATGGGCACGGGCGAGAAACTGGCATTCAACCCTTGCCACGGTGCCAGTAAGCCTAAACTGTTTGGCCCAAGCAAGCGCATATGATGACGATGAGCGCAGGCTTTCAACTCAGGGAATTGCTCTGTCGCAGCAGAGAGAACAATCACCGCTTTACAGCCACGGACACCCAAGTCTTCGAGCAATGTCAGATTGCGGTGGTCATGTGTACAAAGGATAGCCAAGTCGGGCGTGATGGGGAGGCTGGCGATATTGGCATAAGCCAGCACACCGCAAACCGCTTTATGCGTCGGGGTAACCGGCAGAATAGGGCCATTGAAGCCGCCATCCAACAAATTACGCATCATCAGGAAACCGGCACGTTCAGGCTTTTCTGACGCACCAATGACCGCAATCGATTTCGGGCGTAATAGCGCTTCTAATCCGCGTTGACTCATGGTTTATCCCCGTCATTTCTCAAGTTGCACGCATATGGCTGCGCTCATGACTCGACCATCCGTGGACTTCAGCTCAATGAGACTGCTGTTTGCCACCGTTCTGCCCCTGATATCTATCGGGCCTCAGATAAAGGTCGCGTGTTTGATTTTATGCGATTTCTTCGGCGTTTGCTGTGACTCGAGCCACTGGATGATGAGGTTTTCCTGCTAAATATTGCTGGCGAAAATAATGAAAATGGGCCGTCAGTCCTTCTGCGGCCTGAAGATCGCCCGCTTGTTGGAGCAACGCCGCCGCCACCTCGACCGTGCAGTGCTGTTCTGGGCGTTGTGCTTCGCGCAAAAGGTAATCGGAGGTATTCGTGACATTCAGCGACAGCATAGGGAAGCCTGCGAGATAAGGGCTTTTGCGAAACATCTTTTTAGCCTCAGTCCAAGTACCATCCAGCAGAATAAATAATGGTGGTTTATCGCTGATAGGTAATTGATTGAACACCTGTCTTGGCGGCTCGGCATATTTTTCTGGAAAGACCACATACGGCTGGCGTGTTGGGTCTTGAATGGCCGCAATTAGCGCGGGATCCACTTCTGTTCGCGCCCAAAGAAAGGCTTGAGTATCGGGCAGAATATCGGCGATCAGTCGGCCGGTATTACTGGGTTTTAATGGCTCAGTATCAAACATCACGAGGCAAAAGCGGCTGCTCGCCCGTTGTGGTTTGATGGTATCGCATAAGCAAAGCCGCTCAGCCAGTAAGCAACCTTGGCAGCGAATGGCGCGGCAGCCACGAGCACGATAAGCACGAGTAGACGCCGCTAAGCGTATTTGGCGTAAGCGCAATACTGCATTTCCCGTCGTTTCGACCATTGGCGAAATACTTTCTGCCAACAATGCATGGCCTTGGATAGAGGATTCAGTCACGACGGACTCCTAAGAAATAGCGTTATTCTAATCAACCCGCCCCATGAGTTATACAATAAAACCACGCCCCGGCAGAAAACTGTCAGGGCGTGGTTTTTATCGTCGTATCGAACTGATCAGCCTGAGAGCCGATAAATGGGTTAAACTAGCTTAACGGGCGACCGGCTCTGCGGCTAATTGCTCATTTAACCACTGATCAAACGGGGCTTTAGGTACCGCACCGTTCAGCATATCGACCATTTTACCGTTCCGATACAGCATGATAGTAGGAATGCTACGGATGCGGAAACGGGTACTGAGTGCTGGCTCTGCTTCAGTATTGACTTTAACGAAGCGGATTTTTTCGGCGCGCTCTGCGGCAACGGCTTCAAAAACCGGCGCGAAACTACGGCAAGGCCCGCACCAAGGCGCCCAAAAGTCGATAACGACGGGCAGATCGTCTTGCAGCAGTTTATCCAGTGTTTCGGCGGTGGCATTAATCACTTCGCCATCAAATAAAGAGTGGCCACAGCGCCCACATTTAGCGCCGTCATCAATACGTTCTTCCGGCAGGCGATTAGTCGCCATACAAGCTGTACATACCGTATTCATACATTCGCCTTTATTTTGTTTCTGAGTAGGTAAGAGAAACCAAACAGTAAAAGTGCACTGAATTGTTTCGTTGATGTTATCTATTATGGGTATAAATGAGGCCAGTGCCAAAAAGGTTTATTCAATGAATACGATAGTTGGTAGCTTTTAGCGCTTGCTTATGGCTAACCGGGCGGACATCAGGTAATCTTCGCGCCCTGCGCGTTGGTGGAGAAGACAATGAACGATTCATTTAGTGGCAAGAACGGAAAAGTTAAAGTGATGTACGTCCGCGGTGACGAAAGTAGCGACGACCGTAACAACAATAACCGCAATAAAAACCCGCGTCCGGCAGGTAAAGGGCGTCCGGGTGATAATGCCGGTCGAGGCAATTCACCGCGTAATAATGACTCACGCCGTAATGATTCTGGCCGTAATGAACGCGATCGTCCTAGCCGTCCGGCACGTTCTGAAAGCAGCGGTCCTTACGATTCACCGTGGAAAACCGTTTCTCGAGCGCCATCGGAAGAACCTGAATTTGATCATGGTGGCATCAGCGGTAAAAGCCAAGTTGACCCTGCTCAGTTGCGCCGTCAGCGGGCTGAAGAAACACGTGTCTATGGAGAGAACGCCTGTAAGGCGCTGTTTGAAAGCCGCCCTGATGCGATTGTGCGTGCTTGGTTTGTACAATCAGTCACCCCACGTTTTCGTGAAGCGCTGAAATGGATGGCGGCGAACCGCAAGGCTTACCATGTGGTTGAAGAGGATGAGCTGGCGAAAGCATCTGGCACTGAACATCACGGTGGCGTGTGCTTCCTGATCAAGAAACGTCAGGGGTTGGATGCCGAAACTTATCTGCAACAGCAGACGCAAGCAAAAGACTGTGTACTGGCGTTGGAAGATGTGGGTAACCCACATAATCTGGGCGGCATTATGCGGACTTGCGCGCATTTCGGTATTAATGGTGTGTTGTTGCAAGACCCAGCAATGCTGGAGTCGGGTGCCGCGGTGCGTACAGCAGAAGGCGGTGCAGAGCATATCAAAGCAATCAATGCTGATGATTTCCTCTCGGTGCTGGATACCTTCCGCAAGGCGGGTTACACCATCGTGACCACCTCAAGCCATAAAGGTGTCAGTCTGTCGAAAGCTGAATTGCCAGCTAAAATGGTGCTGGTATTAGGCCAAGAGAGTGATGGTCTAACAGACAGTGCATGGCAGCAGGGCGATATGAGTGTCTCTATCGGCGGGACTGGGCGCGTTGAAAGTCTCAATGTGTCGGTTGCGACGGGCATCTTGCTGGCCGAGTGGTGGCGTCAGAATAGCGCGCAGTAAACCTCTTCGCCCTTATCGTTAAGGGCTGTTCGCTAAGACGTTATCAGTCAAAAAGGGCGCTGAAGTTAATCTTCAGCGCCCTTTTTATTGGGTTTGGCCCGTCCTAAATCGCGTTGATGCAACTAGTGCGCGCCACCCCCTCCGCCTCCGGAAGTGAAGGGCGGCTTAGCAAACCAAACCAGTGCGAGCAGGAGCAAGAATACGGTCGCTGAAAGCCAAAAGATCTCATTTGCTGAGATAATCAGCCCCTGATTAGTAATCTCCCGCGCAATATAGGCTGAGGCTTGCTGCTGGCTCATACCCAGCTTTTCCAACTCCTGATAAGTCTGCGTCGCATTCGGGTTGAGCGGGTTAACAAATTCGGTCAGTTGCGAGTGATGCAGCGACTCTCTCTGCGTCCACAACGTCGTCGTGATCGACGTACCAATTGACCCCGCCAATGTTCGTAGGAAGTTAGATAAGCTGGATGCTGCCGCCATACGCTCAGGTGGTAAGCCTGAGAGGGTAATGGCCGTCAGTGGCATAAAGAAGCAGGCAATGGCGAAACCTTGTATAAACTGTGGCCATGCCGATGCACCAAAATCCATCCCCGGTTCGAATGTATATGCTCGCCAGTAGAAACAAACCGCGTACATAATGAAGCTGAATGTGACTAGCTGCCGCATATCAATACGGTGAGAGAAGCGCCCAATAATCGGTGATAGCAATACTGGCAATATCCCGACAGGGGCAGAAGCCAAACCGGCCCAAGTTGCCGTGTAGCCATAGACCTCTTGAAGGAGCTGCGGCAGCAAGACAATGGCACCGAAGTACAACATATAGGCCAGACTGATACACAAACACCCAATGGTAAAGTTTCTCGATTTGAATAACGATAAATCGATGACGGGGTGGTCGTCGGTCAACTCCCAAACAATCAAGAAGGTAATGGCAATCACGGCAATGACCGTCAGGACGATAATCTCGGTCGAGTTAAACCAATCCAGCTCCTTACCTTGGTCGAGCATGATTTGTAAGGCACCAATACCGACCACCAATAACACCAGCCCCACGGTATCGATAGGCTTGATTTCAGTTTTGGTTTCTCGCCCTTTCAGGGTACTGCCAGCCATTAGAATGACCACCAGCCCGATCGGGATGTTGATGAAGAAAATCCAGCCCCAGTGGTAGTTATCGCTGATGTAACCGCCTAGAATCGGCCCGAAGATAGGGGCCACGACAATGGTCATCGACCACAATGCCAAGGCCATACTTCGCTTCGCGGGGGGATAGTTATTCAGTAGTAAGCTTTGAGATAACGGAATCAGTGGCCCAGCCACCAACCCCTGAATCACCCGGAAGAAAATGAGCATCCCTAAGCTGTTTGAAATGCCGCACAACCACGATGCCAGTACAAATAGTCCTGTTGCCCACAGGAACAGCCGCACTTCACCGATGCGCTTTGCTAACCAACCGGTGATGGGGATAGAAATCGCATTCGCCACGCCAAAAGAGGTAATCACCCACGTGCCTTGCGAGTTGGATGAACCCAAGTCGCCCGCTATCGTTGGGATCGCCACGTTAGCAATGGTAGAGTCCAGCACTTGCATGAAGGTCGCTAATGATAGTGCGACCGTCATCCAAGCAAGTTGGGCACCTTCAAGCGGTTTTTGTGCCACGATGGCCTCCGCACTTAATCTGCGTTTGCATGCACATTAACCGGCATTTGCATGAATAATATCGCTAATCACTTGATTCACAGGCGCTAAATCCAGTGACAAGGCATCAGTGATAAAGGCGGGGTCTTTACGCACGTCTTTGGCTAGCACTTGCCCGTCAGCGTTGGCAGTGTCGACTCTGACGGTAGTTGATAAGCCAATACGTAGCGGATGCTCAGCCAGTTGTGTGGCATCCAGCGCAATACGAACCGGCAAACGTTGCACGACTTTTATCCAGTTACCTGTCGCATTCTGTGCTGGCAACAGTGAAAAGGCGCTACCTGTTCCCATATCCAAACCGACAACTTTGCCCTGATAAACCACGTCATCGCCATAAAAATCAGTCACGACAGTGGCAGGTTGGCCAATGCGCATATTCGCTAATTGAGTTTCTTTAAAGTTAGCGTCAATCCATAGCTGCTCAGAGGCCACTACCGCCATCAATGGCGTACCGCTGGTAATTTCAGCACCCACTTGCACACTGCGGCGCGAAACATAGCCGGTGACCGGGCTGACAATTTTCGTGCGCTGCAACGCTAACCAAGCATCGCGCAGCTTAGCGGCGGCTTGTTCAACGGCAGGTTGTTTTTCTAATGGCGTATTTAACACCAGTGCTTGGTTAGCGTTGAACTGCTGTATTGCCACATCAAGGGATGCTTGGGCGGCATCAACCGCATCGCGGGCGTGTTGTAATTCTTCTCGCCCAATCGCAGCCGCTGCACCCAGTACGACTCGACGCTGTAAGTCATTTTGCGCTTGGCTTAATTGTGTCTTTTTCAGCGCAATGTTGGCTTGATACTCTTTGCCATTAATGAGGAGCTGGTGGGTTTGGCGCACACTGCTGGCGAGGGTAGTTTTCGCTTGCTCAAATGCCTGCTCGGCATCAGTGGGATCAAGGGTCACCAAAATATCGCCACTTTTGACAAAATCGGTATTTTCAGAATTGACGCTAATCACGCTGCCTGAAACCTGCGACATAATCAGGACTTGGTTACCAGAAACATACGCATTATCCGTCTCTTGATGATGACGTAACACCAAGAACCAATACACTAGGTAAGCGACACCGATAATAATAAAAATGGCCGTCAGCAACAGCATCACGCGTTTGCGCTGTGTTTTTTTATTATTCTGCGGCTGTTGCGGGGTCTGATTTTCCGCGCTCGTACTCATGGTGTTCTCCACGCCTGTTAGTATTTTATTCTGTGAGCCATCAATGACAGGGGCTGAGGAGCCGCTACCGAATGAACGGATCAAACCAAAAAGGCCAGCAAAAATGGCTGCTGGCGGTAAGTTCTACTGACTGCTATCGATATTGTGACTGGCTGATCAATGGTTCATCGCCAATACCCCTGTCTTCTTACGGGCGTGACTCTCCGACTATGTGCGAGTGTCATAGCTATTTACTGGAGTAAAACATTGCCGGAATAAAACATTACCGGAGTAAAAATGATGGAATGACTACTCTGGTATTTCCATTTCATCCAAACGAGTCAGTAACTTACGCGTTAGCGTTTCAAGCTGTTGCTGTTCGTTAGCGTCGAGTGTCGACCAAAGAAAATGCAGACATTTATGCTGCGGAGGGAGCAACTGGTTTAAAAACTCAAGGCCCGCCTCGGTCAAATGCAAGTACAGACAGCGGCGGTCATTTTGGCTTTCGCGGCGCTCAATCCAACCCTTTTTTTCCAATTCATCAGCAATGCGGGTGGCGTTAGTACGCGAAGACCCCAGTGCAGCACTTAATTCTGATGGCTGAATACTGTGGCTTTCTTGTGCTTCCAGCGTAATGAGTGCCATAAACAGGGTTTCGTTAATCCCTTGTGCTTTTAACATTTTGTTGCGGTTTTCCAGCAACTTGCTGTGCATATGCATACACAAACGTGTCAACAGAATTTCCTGATAGGGGAAATCCTTTTGGCGTTTCGCACGAGAGTTAAGCATCTGTTCTATGGGACTAAACGAACTTTCCATTATAAGGAGCCTCATTAATTTCAAATGGTACAGTAACGATAGTTATTAATAATGTAAACGGTATAATTCGATAAATATTTAGCAATTAGTGTTATTCAGTCACTGTTAGCGAGTAATTGGTATCATTAATTGTAGGGATATTATGTTTCAACTCACAATTCAGGCAAATTGTTATGACAGAACCATAAGTAGCTTGAATGTTAGACCGTAACTGAGTGCGCCGAGTAATGTGGCGAAAATAATACTGTTGGTTTTATAAAAGCAGCCACAAATCACCAAAAAACCAATCAGTGTAGGAATGAGCTTCTGCGGGTTATGGACGATCTCTGGTGTACTGGATACCACCAGTAAGGCGCAGATTGAGGCGATACCAATGCTGTCGAGTAGCAGGGATATTTTCCCCCGCTGCAAACCTGCTTGCTTACGTGCTGGCCCTAAGCGCAAGGGTAAATAGCGGAACAAATAATTGACGGTTCCCACGACTAAACCGATGATCAAAACATCCGTATTCATGGTGCTGACTCCTGTTGACGCGCCTTATCCTGTTCGGTACTCACTTCAGGTGTGGGTTGAAGCAGGGCCGCTAAGCATCCGCCCCCAATACCCGCTAAAATCGCGACGGGGATAGAGAACAAGAGTGCACCCAGTAATGCCCCTGTCAGCGAAGCAATAACCGTCAGACTGTATTGGCGCTTAAATGACGCCAGCAGGAAACTCAGGAACAGTGCCGGTAACATAAAAGAGAGTGAGGCTTCAATGGCGGGGAAGTTCTCCAGTGGGCCATTGCCAAACATCGCCCCGATAGCCGTACCTGCCACCCAAGAAAGCCAAGAGGTAACCGCAATGCCGAGCATCCAATTTTCGCTCCAGCGCCGTTGGTCTTTCATGAGTTTTGTCGTTGCGGCGGCGAAGACTTCATCGGTCAAACCGAAGGCCCACAAAGCTGTTTTTTTACCAGAGAGTTTTGCCAAAATTCGGTGTTTGAGGGCTGGTCCATACAAAATATGGCGTATGTCCATTGCCATCACGGTCAAGGCTGAAACCCACAAAGACATGCCGGCGCTCAATAGCGCAGTGATGACAAATTGGCTGGCACCCGCATAAATGATGCAAGAAAAGAAGATAGCTTCCCACGGACTAAAACCAAGTTTTACCGAACTGAGACCAAAAGCAAAAGCCACCGGCAGGTAGCCAATAACGATGGGTAAGCTGTCGGTAATCCCCTCGATAAAGGTGGCCGTTGGCTGAGCCGCCGGAGGGGCATCGGTAATTTGGCTTTGCATAAAAATGGATTCATAGGGTAATAAAATACATGGTGTAACATTAACAGAGTGCGAATTGTCTTAATACCCTATAACCCAAATTTATATCTGCCTCGATTATTAGCTAGCTAACTAATTGAGTTATTCGACAGGGTGATCGGCTGCGGGATCGAATCTTTTACCCGCTAACCAAGTGGCGATATTCAATACACACAGTACCAAGCCTGCGGTGGCAACCCCATACCAGCCAGCGTGTTGGTAAGCCGCCGCCGAAATTAACGAACCTAATGCCCCACCAATAAAGTAAGTGGTCATATAGCCCGCGGTTAACCGGTTTCTGGCTTCCGGCATCATGCGATATATCACGCTCTGGTTGGTCACATGTACTCCCTGTACCGCCAGATCGAGTACGACAATGCCGATAATCAGCGCGATGATTGAATGTTGCCCTAAAGCGATAGGTATCCATGACAGCAACAGTAATCCCAGCCCAACGCTGGTGGTGATGCGGGCTTTTCCCTTATCAGCCAGTTGACCGGCTTTTGTTGCCATCAATGCCCCCGCCGCGCCGACGAGGCCAAATAGCCCAATAGTTGCCTCGGAATAACCGAATGGTGGTGAGGCCAGTAAGAAGGCCATTGAGGTCCATAGGACACTAAAGTTGGCAAAAGAGAATGCGCCGAGTAGCGCACGGGTACGCAGCACTGGGGTACGGATGAACAAAGCGAAAATGGAGCCAAGCAATTGGCCGTAATTCAGGCCAGAATGCTGTTTATAGCGAGGTAAGTAACGCCACAACACCAATGCCATGATAAACATCAGCGCACTCGCGACCCAATAAATTGTGCGCCAGCCGCCGATGGAGGCTAAAGCGCCCGCGACGGTCCGTGCCAGTAAAATCCCCAGCAGCAAGCCACTCATGATAATACCAACCACTTTGCCGCGTTTTTCTGGTGCTGCTAATGTGGCTGCTAAAGGCACTAATAGCTGGGCCACGACGGAGAACAACCCGGTAAGCGCGGTACCGACAATCATCATGGTGAGGTTTTGTGACATCGCGGTGATCAGCATGCCACCGGCTGCCAATAGCGTCATACCCACGATCAGCCCACGGCGTTCAAACATATCCCCCAGTGGCACCAAAAACATCAACCCGACGGCATAACCGAGCTGGGCGGCCGTCACGATAAATCCGGCCTGATTGACTGAGAGATTAAAGGCTTGCGCGATGGTTTCCAGTAGCGGCTGAGCATAATAGTTACTGGCTACCGCTAGTCCGGTCGCGACCGACATCAAGACGATCAAGGTAGGGCTTAAACCGGCATTTTGGATTTTTTGTTTCATGATGCAGTATTCTGAATGAAGAAGTCGGACAGTATTAGATAATTAATAATGATAAACCAAGTGATAATTTAACTTTGACGAATTCATTTCGAACCGGATGCATTTCTAATTCCCTCCCAGTGGGATAGGGTGATGGATTATTGAGTGGAATGATTTGAGGTCTGTTTTTATGTCAGAAGCAAATGCGCGTTTGGAGATGCAAGGAAAATTGTTCAGCCAAATCAATCCACCGGCACGTTTACTGATGGGGCCGGGGCCCATCAATGCTGACCCTCGCGTGTTACGTGCAATGTCCAGCCAACTCATCGGGCAATACGATCCGGCCATGACCGATTACATGAATCAAGTGATGGCACTGTATCGCGGTGTTTTTCGTACTGAAAACCCGTGGACAATGCTCATTGATGGCACTTCCCGCGCCGGTATCGAGGCGGTGTTGTTATCCATTATCCGCCCCGGCGATAAAGTGCTGGTACCGGTCTTTGGCCGTTTCGGCCATTTATTGTGTGAGATAGCCCGCCGTTGCCGCGCCGAGGTTCATGCCATTGAAGTGCCATGGGGTGAAGTGTTTAGCCCAGACCGTATTGAAGATGCTATCAAGCAAGTGCGCCCGCGCTTGTTGTTGACGGTACAAGGGGATACTTCAACCACTCTGTTGCAGCCATTGGCTGAGCTAGGTGAAATTTGCCGTCGCCATCAGGTGTTGTTCTATACCGATGCGACCGCTTCTTTGGGCGGAAATCCATTGGAAACCGATGCTTGGGGGCTAGATGCGGTGTCGGCTGGATTGCAAAAGTGTCTCGGAGGGCCATCTGGCAGCGCGCCGATCACACTTAGTCCACAATTTACCGAACAAATACGTCGTCGCAAATGTATTGAGCAAGGGATTCGCACGCAAGAACACACTGACGGCGATGAGGAGATGATTTACTCCAATTACTTTGATCTGGGCATGATCATGGATTATTGGGGGCCAGAGCGGCTCAATCATCACACTGAAGCGACCAGTATGCTGTTTGCCGCAAGAGAATGCGCTCGCATCATTTTAGAGGAAGGGCTAGATGTCGGGATTGCTCGCCATGCTTTGCACGGCGCTGCGTTACTGGCTGGCGTCCAAGGGATGGGACTGGCGGTATTTGGTGATCTGCAACACCGCATGAATAATGTGCTTGGGGTCATCATTCCAGATGGGATCCACGGTGAACAAGTACGGCAATTGATGCTAAATGATTTTGGTATCGAAATTGGCACTTCATTCGGGCCGCTGAAAGGCAAAATTTGGCGAATTGGCACGATGGGGTATAACGCTCGTAAAGATTGCGTGATGTTGACACTGGTTGCGCTCGAAGCGGTATTGAACCGCCTCGGCTTTTCCACGGTTCAGGGAGCGGGATTGCAGGCTGCGTGGGGCGTCTATCAGGCCGAGAATGGCGTGACGCCTCCCTAATGCAGTAAAATTTAGATGCCGACAATCATGATCCGTTGTCGGCAATTTTCAGTTTTCGGCGACGATCAATCTCAGCCACTATCAATTTCAACAACTATCCGTTTTTGACCGCCATTACACGATTAAAAACTTGTCGGCATCGCACCAAGCAGGGAAGATCTCACGGTAAGCTTTTAGTGCTTCCAGCGACAATTCTGCTTCCAATACGGCGGCCTGTTCGGGTTCAGCTTGGGCTAGAATCTCACCCTGCATATCCAAAATCAGGCTATCGCCCTGATAGTGATGGCCGTTATCGTCGTGGCCCACTCGATTACACCCTGCAACGTATGCTTGGTTTTCCATTGCACGAGCCGCCAGTAAGGTTTGCCAAACTTTCGCACGCGCACTCGGCCAATTCGCCACATACAACGCTAAATCATAGTCTTGCTGATTGCGAGACCACACCGGAAAACGCAGGTCATAGCAGATTAGCGGCAAAATCCGCCAACCGCGCCATTCAACCAGGGTGCGCACTGTTCCCGCCGCATAAGATTGGTGCTCACCGGCCATGCGGAATAAGTGGCGTTTATCGTAGTGATGAACTTTGCCGCTAGGTTCGACCAGCA
Organism: Yersinia massiliensis; assembly: GCF_003048255.1. Classification (NCBI taxonomy): domain Bacteria; kingdom Pseudomonadati; phylum Pseudomonadota; class Gammaproteobacteria; order Enterobacterales; family Yersiniaceae; genus Yersinia; species Yersinia massiliensis. Next base: position 3,725,550 of record NZ_CP028487.1, on the reverse strand, counting down.
GGAAACGGTTGACGGCACCGCTGGGCGTTTTCACCGCCACACTCCCGCCGATCAGCGCATCTGTTTGGCGAGACCAGTAGCGTAACCAAGTGACAATATCCGCTTCAGGCAAGGTATTTTCTGCCGCATTCATGGCAAAACCGGTGGTAAACATCTCGGGCAGGACGATCACATCGTATTGGCGCAATGGCTCTAGCAGCATGTCAAAGTGGCGCAAATTTGCCTGCGCATCTAACCAAACCAACGGCTGTTGCAGCAGAGCCAGCTTTAAAGTTGACATAATCGCTCCGCAGCGGTATCCAGCGTGGCATCCTGTTTGGCGAAGCACAATCGGATCAGTTTATGGGGGAAGGGGCCTTCACAGAATACCGATAACGGAATGGCGGCCACACCCACCTGTTCAGTCAACCATTTGCAGAATTCAACATCATCAAGATCTGAAATCGCGCTGTAATCCGCTAACAAGAAGTAGGTTCCTTCGCTTGGCAAGATTTTCAGGCGGCTGGTGGACAGCGCATGAACGAAGCGATCGCGGCGTGCACGATAAAATTCGGGCAATTGTTGCCAATGTTCAGGCTCGGCATTGAGCATATCGGCCAGTGCCAATTGCACTGGTGTGCAAACTGAGAATGTCAGGTATTGATGAATTTTGCGGACTTCAGCAGTGATAGCCGCGGGTGCGACGCAATAACCCACCTTCCAACCGGTCATATGAAAGGTTTTACCGAACGAGGAAACCGCGATGGCCCGTTGGCGTAATTGCGCATGCGCCAGTACGCTGGCATGGCCTGCGGCGCTAAAGCAGATGTGCTCGTACACTTCATCGCTAAGCACATAAATATTGCGCTCGGCAATCACTTGCCACAGTTGCTCAAAATCTGCCGCACGCCATACGGTCGCTGACGGATTATGGGGGGTATTCACGATAACCAATCGCGTACGCTCTGACACCAGATCGGCAAACTCAGCCCAATCGGTGTTAAACGCTGGGGGCTTAAGTGCAATACGCTTGAGAATACCACCCGCCAATTTAACCACTGGCGCATAGCTGTCGTAGCTTGGGTCAAAGCAAATGACTTCATCGCCGGGGCGCACTAATGCGGTAATCGCCGCAAATAACGCTTCGCTCGCCCCAGTCGTAACCGTAATTTCGTTATCAGCATCCGGTTGCCAGCCGTAGACTTTGGCGGTTTTCTCGGCGATGGCATTTCGCAGCGGTGCGACGCCTGCCATCGGGGCATATTGGTTAGCGCCTTGGCTGACATGATAAGCCAAACGTTGTTTTAAATAGTCAGGACCATCAAAATCTGGGAACCCCTGCGACAAGTTAATTGCTTGGTGTTTCTGCGCCAAGGCACTCATTTGTGTAAAGATTGTTGTGCCTTGTGTGGGCAATTTGCTGTCTGGAATAAATGATAAAGTGCTCATGGCAGGGGGCAACTCCTGATGCTGTATATTGCCGCCAATATAACACGATGTTAATATTTGGCAATCAAGACGCTTAGATGTATAAACGGCTAAATGACGTATTTCTGCTAAGCATAGATAATAATGTGCTAAGCATCGTCGTCAGGCTGATTGTCGTGGCAACCTGTCATGGCACACCAACACCACTACGGGATATGCAATGACAGAAAATGCACAACTTGGCGCGCTGTTAGCCGCCTGCCACTGGATCGGCGAAAAGGGCTGGTGCCCGGCGACTGGCGGTAATATGTCCCTGCGGATAGATTCAGAGCAATGTTGGGTCACCGAGTCAGGCAAAGATAAAGGCAGCCTGACTGCCGATGATTTTTTGTTGGTGGAAACCGCCAATAACCATGTCCCTAGCGGTCGTATCCCCTCGGCAGAGACGGGTCTGCATACCTTGCTTTATCGCCTGGATCCTCAAATCAATGCGGTATTACACACTCATTCGGTGAATGCTACGGTGCTATCACGGGTCGAACGCAGTAATGCACTCGTGCTGCAAGGCTATGAAATGCAAAAATCGCTATCAGGGCAGCGCAGCCACTTAGACAGCGTTGTGATCCCGATTTTTGATAACGATCAGGATATTCCTGCCTTGGCGCAGCGCGTTGTGGCTTTAGCGGATAACCGGCCATTGCAATACGGTTTTTTGGTGCGCGGTCATGGCCTATATTGCTGGGGAGCGAGTGTGGCTGAGGCTCGTCGCCATTTAGAAGGGCTGGAGTTTTTGTTCCAGTGTGAACTGCAACGGCGGTTGCTTGAAGCTACCCCCTCAAATCTGGAGGCTAAATGATTCAGGCCATTGTGACTGATATTGAAGGCACCACCACGGACATCCGTTTCGTTCATCAAGTTTTATTCCCTTATGCACGCGAACGGCTGACTTCCTTCCTGCTTGAGCATCAGCAAGAAGACGAGATTGTTGCATTGCTGGCGGATTTACGCCGTGAACTGGCGCAGCCAGACGCAGATCTTGATACGCTGATCGCGGCCTTACACCAATTTATGGATGAAGATCGTAAATCCACCGCGCTAAAAGCCCTTCAGGGCATCATCTGGCGCACAGGCTATCTGCAAGGGGATTTTCGCGGTCATTTGTACCCCGAGGTTGCTCAACAATTGGCTGATTGGCAACAACAAGGAGTGGGGCTTTATGTTTATTCATCTGGCTCGGTTGCCGCGCAGAAATTACTGTTTGGTTACAGTGATGCAGGGGATTTACGCCCCTTATTCAGCGGCTACTTTGATACCCATGTTGGGGCTAAGCGAGAAGTGAGTGCTTACGAAAATATCGCCAACCAGCTAGGCATTGCGCCTCAATCATTGCTGTTTTTATCTGATATCCGCCAAGAACTGGATGCGGCACAGCTCGCAGGCTGGCATACCTGTCAGCTAATTCGTGATCTCCCCGATAGTGAGAGCCGTCACCGCCAAGTAAACCGTTTCGATCAGATCGATTTAGCCATTTAACGCGCGAAAAAGGACAAAATAACATGAGCGGATTAACGATTTACAGTGACCAGCAGCCCGAAGAGCTGCTGTGGCAGAGCGTCGATGCTGGTGAAATCCAGCAACAACTGACCGAGATTGGGGTGCGTTTTGAGCGTTGGCAAGCCGATCGTGAGTTGGGAGAGAATCCACAACCAGAGACGGTGATCGCGGCTTATCAGCATGAAATTGACCGGCTAGTGGCTGAGAAGGGCTATCAGAGTTGGGATGTGATCAGCATGCGGCCTGACAATGCGCAGCGCGAAGTATTGCGTGAGAAATTTTTGTCTGAGCATACGCACGGTGAGGATGAGGTACGATTCTTCGTCGAGGGCTTTGGGCTATTCTGTTTGCATCTGAACGGAAAAATATACCAAATCTTATGTGAAAAGAATGACCTACTGTCCGTACCCGCCAATACACGCCATTGGTTCGACATGGGGTCAGAGCCGAATTTTACCGCCATTCGGGTGTTTGATAATCCTGAAGGGTGGGTGGCGAATTTTACCGGGGATGGGATAGCGAGTCATTATCCTCGTTTGAAGTAATCCTCTTCGTCCTTGGCGCTGCAGGGTTGTTAGCTTCGCTCACTTACCCGAATCACTGACGAGTGTCAGTTCATCGGGATGCGTTTGCTTGCTGCCTACCTGCAACGCCAATGACTTTGAGGATTTCGGTGGTGTGCTTGGCGCTGCAGGGTTGTTAGCTTCGCTCACTTACCCGAATCACTGACGAGTGTCAGCTCATCGGGATGCGTTTGCTTGCTGCCTACCTGCAACGCCAATGACTTTGAGGATTTGTTTGTCAGTTTGACGTTGAGGATTTATCTGTCAGCTTGATGCGGCTGGAAGTATCCGGCGGCGACTTGCTCTGGAGTGATAACACCGCTATCCAACACCCAGCCGCTGATCAATGCCGCTGGCGTGACATCAAACGCTGGGTTATACACGGCGGCATCCTGCGGTGCCCACTGGCAATGACCAAAACTCCCCGAGACACCCATCACTTCACTGGCTGCACGCTGTTCGATGGGGATTGCCGCGCCGTTAGGGCAGGCGGGGTCATGAGTGGTATGCGGGGCGGCAACGTAGAAAGGAATACGGTGATAATGTGCGAGCACCGCAAGACTGTAAGTGCCAATTTTATTCGCGACATCACCATTGGCGGCAATACGATCCGCCCCGACCCAAACGGCATCCACTTGACCCTGTGCCATCAAGCTGGCCGCCATCGAATCACAAATCAACTGATATGGAATACCCAACTCACCCAATTCCCACGCGGTTAGCCGCCCGCCTTGCAATAAGGGACGAGTTTCATCGACCCAGATCTGACGGACATTGCCTTGTTGATGCGCACGCAGTAACACGCCGATAGCGGTACCGATACCCGCAGTGGCTAAACCTCCGGTATTACAGTGGGTGAGTAGGTTACTGCCCGGTTTCACTAATGCTGCGCCATGCTGAGCAATGCGCTCACACAATTCGCGGTCTTCATCAACGAGACGTAGTGCTTCATGAGCCATCGCCGTCACCCAATCGGTTTGCAGCAGAGCTTGTTGCATCCGTGCCAGATTGTTCATCAAATTAACGGCAGTAGGACGAGATTCTCGCAAGTCAATTAAAGCTTGTTCAAGTTGAGCTTGCGGCAAACCACGAGCGGCTAACAACGCGAGTAAGAGGCTAGCAGATAACCCAATCAACGGCGCTCCACGGACTCGCAAAGTTTGAATATGCTCAATCAGCAATGCCACTGTATCGGCTAGCAGCCATACCTGACGTTGTGGCAGTGCCTGCTGATCAAGTATCCAGAGCTGACCATCAACAATTCTTAAGCTGGTCGTCTGTAAATGGGTGGTCTGTAAATCGATTATCTGTAAATCGCTGGTCTGTGAGTCGTGCCTGTTAAAGTTCTGCATTGTCAGTTAAATCCATGTTGCGTTATTGCATCTGGTTTCTAATTCTGCCAACATGCATTTCAGATGTATAGACGTCCATACGCTTTTACGCCTAAATAAGAAATATTTTTACTTTAACGCATAATGATTTCACGGCTAAGTAAATAGTTGGCGGTGAGTAGAACAGAATCAGAATAGAATAAAGAGGTTGAGAATGTCGCGCTACTATACCTTTACTGCTGCAGATGCCGTTGAATACGCTCGCCAATTTGGTCAAGTGGCTGATCCACAGACCTTGATTGCAGCAGATGAAATTGGGGACGGTAACCTCAATCTCGTGTTTAAAATTCGTGATGCCGCAGGTGTTAGTCAGGTCATTGTTAAACAGGCGCTGCCCTATGTGCGCTGTGTGGGGGAATCTTGGCCATTAACGTTGGATCGCGCCAGAATTGAGGCCGAGACTTTGCTGACACATAGTCAATTCTGCCCAGAGCATACGGTGAATGTCCTGCATCACGATGCGGAACTGGCTGTTATGGTGCAGGAAGATCTATCCGACCATCAAATATGGCGCAGTGAACTGATTCAAGGGAAATATTACCCGCAAGCAGCATCACAACTTGGCGAATATCTGGCGCAAACCCTGTTCCATACATCTGACTTTTATCAGTCAGCACAAGCCAAAAAAGCCGCCGTGAGCCGCTATACCAACCCTGAATTGTGCCAAATCACCGAAGACCTGTTCTTTACTGACCCGTATATCGATCATGAGCGTAATAATTTTGACCCAGTACTCTTACCGGAGGTGTTGGCACTACGGCAGGATAGCGCACTGAAATTGGCGGTGGCTTCACTTAAACATCGCTTCCTCACTAAGGCAGAAGCACTGCTGCACGGGGATATTCACAGTGGGTCAATTTTTGTTGCCGAGGGGCGTCTTAAAGCCATCGATGCTGAATTTGGTTTCTATGGCCCAATCGGATTTGATATTGGCACTGCATTAGGGAATTTACTGCTTAATTATTGTGGATTACCGGGTTTGTCTGGCCCACGAGATGCGGCAGCAGGCCGTGAGCAACGACTTGCGGATATTCACCTTATTTGGGATACATTTGCCCACCGCTTTTTAGCATTAAGTCAGGAAAAAACGCAAGATTCGGTATTGGCGACACCAGGTTATGCGCAGCAATTTCTGCAACAGGTTTGGGTCGATACGATTGGTTATTGCGGAAGTGAATTAATTCGTCGCACCATTGGTCTGGCTCATGTGGCTGATTTAGACAACATTGCTGATGAGGAGATGCGTCGCGCTTGCCAACGCCAAGCACTGAGATTGGGGGCGACACTAATATTAGCTGCACCACATATTGATGGAATTAATGACTTAGTGTCTCGCATTCGCCAAAATGGATAGCTAAGCCGCTGTTATCAACGCGAGAATAAGTGTATTTGCCATCCATGAAACCTGCTAATTAACGCAGGTTTTTATTTTTATATATTATAAATAAGGAGTTGACATGTACTTTGTACCGTATGTTAGTCTTGTTTTTTTATTTTGATATTCTTTTATAACCTTTCGTTATATTAATTTTATTCTGTTTTTTATAATTGAATGTGGTTTTTATTTTTACTCCATAGTATTCATTATCTTATGCTGTTATCCCGCAATTAATATCATGTGATATTTTTTTGAAATTATATTTTATAATAACTTACTATTATTTAATGTTATTGATTTATTTTTTATCTTAAATAACTATTTGTGATAAATATCTCCGCTACATTAGGCTGATACCCCAAAGGGTAAATTAAATTCACGAAAGTGATACCTATTACTGGGTTTTTTATAGCCAATATAATTGCCAATTGGATGCGGTTAATTTATCGGGCCAACAATAAATAATAATAACGGTTATTGTTTTGGTTGGTATTATTCCTAAAATATATGAGCGTATTGGTATGCGACATTTTCTTTGTCCCGAAAATTTATTTCCTCATCAATTATTGAAGATTAGCATAATACTTATTATTGTTTTTTTTTGCTCATCACTCATTTCTGCGCCGCCAACAAGACAGGTGCCTAATGCGGGCGCGATTGGCAATGAAATACGGCAAACGACGATAGAGCCATTACTTGCGCCTCATTCGGCAGAAATTGTACTTCCGCGATCAATTCCCTTTTCGATCGTTGATAGCCCTAATGTGTCAAGTAAAGTCACTTTACGCGAGGTACGAATAGAGGGCGATACATTCTTATTGTCTGCCAAGCAGTCATATTCCGCAGGGCGTGATCAAAAACTACAAGCCGTTATTGCTCCTTGGCTAGGCCGTTCATTAACATTTTCGGATTTACAAAGGATGGTCTTGGCAATAACGCGTTTTTATCGCCAACAAGGATGGATCGCGGCTCAGGCAATATTACCCCCGCAAAGGGTTCGTGATGGTATTGTTGTCGTACATGTGATTGCAGGAAGATTAGATAAACCTGACGTGAATAATCAGAGTCGTCTAAATTCGCTATTTGCCACCACGGTAATCGAAAGTAATAGCTGCATTAAACAAGTAGGTTTTTTCGGTGAGAAAGATTGTTCGGCTTCACCCGCAGAATTATCACATCTCGAGCGTACGGCACTCATACTCAATGAAATGCCCGGTATCGCAGCTTCTTTGGCCTTGAAACCCGGTACAGAACCAGGCACGACACGAATCTATGCCGACATTACGCCAGACAAAATCGCCATGGGTTACCTCGGGCTGGATAATCAAGGGAATGATTATTCTGGGCATAACCGGTTATTAATGGGAGGGGCCGTCAATAACCTGACGGGTTGGAGCGACCAACTGCGTGCAGATCTTATTGTATCCAGTTCCACAGACGTTTTTAATGGGCGATTAGATTATAACTTTCCAATTAATAGTTATGGCACTCGCGCGGTACTTGATTATAGCCATCTCAATTATACCTTGACTGGACCATTCGAACCTTTAAATGCACATGGTCATGCCAATACATGGGGGGCTAATTTACGCCATCCATGGATACGTCATTCCGCAGCGAGGATTGATGCGGGTATCGGGTACTATTACAGCCAAATGCGTGATTCGCTCATTATTATTCCCGAACAAAAGCGAAATCTTAACGCAGGTGAAATAGGGGTGGGTGGTAGCTTTTCTGCATTATATCGTGGAATCAGCCATTTTAATTTACTGGGGACGGTTGGGCATCTTTCATTGGATGACGAATATAGCCAAATCATCAATAGCGTTTCCAATATTAGTGGTGACTTTGCACGTTTGAATTATCGTGTTGCTCATGACCAAGGACTTGGACCTTATTTCTTTTTCTTCAACCAATTGAGTGGGCAAATGGCCAGTAAAAATCTGGATAGCTCACAAAAGTTATTATTGGGCGGGCCATTAGCGGTGCGAGCCTATGGTATTGGTGAAGGCTCCGTGGATAAAGGCGTGTTGTTCACGACAGAGCTACGGGCTCGATGGCAACCTAAGTTGCCCGTATGGGTGGGGGAGGGAAATCACATTACCTTTGCCGCATTCTTTGATCAGGGCTGGGGGGCTTATTATCGCCAACCTATCGCGAACCTGTCCGAAAATAATATTAATTTATCAGGGTTTGGTTCCTATCTTACTTTCGCACGTCCAGCCGATTATTCCTTGAATTTGATTTGGGCGCATCGAACCGGTCAGGCTGTGGCACGCAATCCGGATAACGATCAGTTTTGGCTCAGCGCTTACAAAATGTTTTAGCGCTTACCGGCATATCTGTCGATTTATTGGATGTGAATCATGAACTGTAAATTGTACAAACTTATTTTCTGCCACCGATTGGGATGTTTAGTCGCTGTGGGGGAGTTCATACGCGCCTGTGGCAAATCGTTTTCATCGGCAAGCAGGGCATTGATTAAAGATAAAAATCCTAAGTCAGGAATATTAAGTCGCTTAGCCATGCTAGTGGGATTTGTTTTAGGTACGTTGCCTTGGCGACTATTAGCTCATCCCCCCTTACCCGTTAACGGCAATATTGTTGTTGGGCTAGGTGAAATGAATATTGATAACCGTGCTCTTACGGTGACACAGCAAACCGACAAATTAGCCATTAATTGGGGCAGCTACGACATTGCTAAAGGGCATAGTGTGACTTATCACCAGCCGAGTAGCCAGAGTATTGTCTTGAACCGCGTATTGGGTAACAACGGGTCACAAATACACGGCAAGCTTAATGCGAATGGGCAGGTTTTTCTCCTCAATCCGAATGGTGTTCTCTTCGCGAAAGGCGCGGAAGTGAATGTGAGGGGGCTAGTTGCTAGCACTAAGTCAATGTCAAATCAGGATTTTATTGGTGAAAATTACAAGCTGACAAGTAGCAGACTCGAGGGGCGCGTCGTCAACCAAGCCAATTTAAGTGCTACCACAGGGGGGTATATCGCGCTGGTTGGGTTGCAGGTGGATAACCAACACTCAGGCTTTATTGATACCCCCCAGGGGAAAACGCTCTTTACGGCTGGGCAAAACGTCACTCTTAATCTGGATGAGGGCAATTTAATCGGTGTACAAATTCAGGGTAGGCAAGTGGCGACGTTGCTACAGAATGGAGGGTTAGTGAGGGCCGATGGCGGTGTTATTCAACTGACGGCAAATGGTAAAGAGGCATTAATGGATACCGTGATTGATAACACCGGTATTTTACAGGCACGCGGATTAATCGAAAAAATGGGCGTTATTCATCTCGATGGTGGGGATGACGGGGTCATAAGCCAGCGAGGGGCGATCGATGTGAGTAACCCACAGGGACGTGGGGGGCGGGCGGTTCTTGAGGGGCAACGCATTCGTTTGGTCACCGGCAGCAAAATTGATGCTACTGGATCTGCTGGGGAAGGCACCGTTTTGGTCGGTGGGGATTGGCAGGGCAAAAAAAGTCAGATAGGGAATGCTCATTCTGTCGTCATGGAAAAAGGCGCGCATATTGATGCTTCTGCCTCCCGTCTCGGGTCGGGCGGAACCGTGGTGTTGTGGTCTGAACGGTACACCCATTTTGAGGGGAATATCGCGGCTAGAGGCAGAGGCCAATCAGGGCAGGGTGGGCAGGTGGAAACCTCCAGCGCGCAGATTTTAACCGCTTTGGGTCAGGTTGATGTGGCTTCCCCCAACGGCCGCAAGGGGCGTTGGTTGCTTGATCCGGCTGAAGTGACCATTGTTGGCAATGGTAATGAGAGTGGAACATCTATTCAAACTGGTGAGATTCCAGCAGGGTATGTATCAAATGCACAGGTTTTCACCCCGACGGCAAACGTTTCTCAAATATTAAATAGCAGTATTAATGCTCAGCTTGATGCAGGATCAAATGTCACTATTACAACCAGTAATCGAGATTTGGTTGATAATTGTCGCTGGTGCAATATCACACTCAGTGCAGATATCAATAAAACAGCGGGTACAGAGGCAACGCTAACATTACTGGCTGATGGCAATATTGAGATTGATAATAATATTACTTCTAGTATGGGAAAATTAAATCTTAATTTATTGTCAGGTAATTCGACAGTCGATTCCACCATTACTTTAAATCATAGTCGTGTGATATTGAATGAAGGTGATCTCCTCGCTAAGCATGCCAAAGAAAATAACACGGCCGGTATTATCCTCATGGGCGGGCAATATGCTGTCGGTAACCTGACGCTAGAAGGGAATTCTGGTGTAGCCTCACAAATTGGGGTGAATATCAGTCAGTCAGCGAATATTACTGTGGTGGGTGAAGCAAAAATATTGGGCGAGAGCAGCAATAGTAATGGGCAAGGGTGGCGGGGTATCGAGATATCCGATAATTCCACACTCGCCAGTGCCGGTAATATGACCTTCGTTTTAGCCTCAAATTCTAAAGTGACATGGGTCAGTTCATTTTCAAATGCGACAATTAGCAGCGAGAAAAATATCTCATTTCAGGCCAATGGTAGTGCATGGGGAGGTCTAGCTTTTGATGATTCGACTATTACGGCTAAGTCTGGCGATGTGGATATCCGTTTTAATGGCACTATTCTGACGTCTACTAACCAAGCAGTATTGCTCAATGGTACAACCGTGAGTGGTCAACATGTCAGTCTGGCAAGTAACGTTTCTGGCGCTGATGGTATTTTATTGAATAATAGTCAGGTGACGGCAACGCTAGGGGATATTCATGCGAATGTAACTTCGACGAATAAAGGGATTTGGCTAAATTCAAATACAACATTAGGGGCTACTGGCAATATCTCTTTTGTTGGCATATCAAGTGGAAGCGACACAGGGATCACTATTCAAGGTGCTTCAGATACTTTACTTAATAATATTTCTGCTCAAGGGAATATCACCCTGATAGGTGAAAGCAGCAATAGCAGCCATCAAAGCACTTCTATTGCTATCTCAAATACCAGTTTGACCTCTGTTGGGAATAATATTGAGATTAACGGATCATCTGCGGGCGCTGGCTATGTGCATTTAGTTAATTTTGATTTGAATGCCACAGTGGGGAATGTCTCTGTGAATGCAGAAACATTATCGGCATTACCTGATGCGCAAAGTGCGGCATTAAGCTTGGAGGGAAATAACACCATCAATGCTAAGAACGGGACAGTTATTGGTCAAGCACTGAATACGGCTCAGGGCGCGGGAATAGGATTTAGAACCAACACCACGTTATTTACTCGGGGGAATATCGCCTTCCAAGGGGAGACTGAAGGCGCGGGTAGTAATGGCATCATTCATTCTGATTCGACCCCATTAACCGTGAATAATGATGGTGTATTGATGATGGATGGGCGTTCAGTCAGTGGCACAGGCCTTGATTTTTCAACCAATAATAACACCCTGATATTAAACGGTGAGGGTGACACTTTAATCAAAGGGAGTAGCGATACTGGCTCGGGCATCGCGCTTTCTGGCATCGAGAATAATAGTAACGGCTCGGTGAAAATAGATGGGAAAAGTATCCAAGGAATCGGCGCGTATATTTTCAATTCAGAGCATCAAATTAATCGCATTAATATCACCGGTAATTCAACTGAGGGCGAAGGTCTGAGAGTGAGTGGTAATGCCACGATATTAAATAGCACATTAGCGGGTGTTTCGATGAATGGCAGCGGGGTGAAAATTGATTCAGCGCTTAACACCAACAGTATTACGCTCACCGTCTTAGATAATTCAACACTCGATGGCAGCACGACGAATGGCAAAGGCGTTGAGATAACCAGTGACATCAAAGGGGTACACCAAAGCCGTATCAATGGCACCACCGATGGCACCGGTGTTGGTATTGATATCGCGCAAAATTTACATGTGACTGGCACCAGTCAGGCTGATCTTCTGACGCTGCAGGGTGCGGCGATAGCAGAGGCGGGAACGGGGATAAAACTCCAGGGTAATAATGATTTAAGCAACACTAGCCTCAGTGGTAACACGGTGAATGGTACCGCCTTGGCGATCATCGGCCCAGTGACTAACAAAGGGAAAGGCAAGGTAACCTTTAGTGGTACTTCATCTGAATCCGGTACCGGGGTAGAGGTCAGTGGCATGCTGGCCGACATTGTGGTGAGTGGTGACTCGGCAAACGGCACTGGGGTGAGAGTGAGTGGTGAAACGACACTGGCGAACACCACCCTGACGGGGAACAGTGCTAATGGCGCGGGCGTGAATATTAGTGGCAATCTGACGGGCAGTGAAAACAGCGCGGTGCTTGGCGATACGGTGAATGGCACCGGCGTGAATGTTGGTCATGATGTGGATCTTACTGGTAGAGCTACCACAGATTTGCTTGAGATAACCGGCACCACCAGTGGTGAGAGCGGCACCGGCGTGAAGCTTAACGGTAACAATACGCTGGATAATGTGTCGCTGGCGGGTGATGCCACGAATGGCACCGGCATGAATATCAGTGGGCCAATAGTTAATCATGGTAATACGACTGTTGATGGTAAATCGACGGAGGGCGACGGAGTGCAGCTCAATGGCGCAGTCACTGGCGGGACAGTCAACGGCAGTTCAACCAATGGCAGCGGCGTGAAAGTGGTGGGTGAGACCGTGTTGGATAACGCCACCCTCAACGGCAGCAGCGTAGAGGGCGCTGGGTTGGATATCCTCGCTAATATTACCGGCAGTAATGGCAGTGGCGTTCAGGGTAATACGGCCAACGGCACAGGTGTGGCAGTAGGTAATGAGGTTGAGCTGACGGGGGCAGAGACGACAGATCTGCTGAGCGTGACCGGCAATGCCAGCGGTGATAGCGGCACTGGCGTGAAGCTTAATGGCAACAATACGTTAGATAATGTGTCGCTGGCGGGTGAAGCCACGAATGGCACTGGCATGAATATCAGTGGGCCAATCATCAATAATGGCAATACGGCGGTGAACGGTAAATCGACGGAGGGTGACGGAGTACGACTCAATGGTGCTATCACTGGCGGCACGGTTAATGGCAGTTCAGCCAATGGTAGTGGCGTGAAAGTGGTGGGTGACTCAGTGTTGGATAACGCCACTCTCAACGGCAGCAGCACAGAGGGGGCTGGGTTGGATATCCATGCCAATATTACCGGCAGTAATGGCAGTGGCGTTCAGGGCAACACGGCCAACGGTACCGGTGTGGCGGTGGGTAATGAGGTTGAGCTGACGGGGGCAGAGACGACAGATCTGCTGAGCGTGACCGGCAATGCCAGCGGTGATCGCGGTACCGGCGTGAAGCTTAGCGGCAACAATACGCTGGATAATGTGTCGCTCGCGGGGAAGGCGAGCGATGGGCATGGCGTGGATATTCCTAACGGTGCAGTAACCAATAAAGGCAATACCACAATTGAGGGGAACGCGACTGATCGGGGGCATGGCGTACATGTGAATGCCGTCTTGACGGGGGGAGGGATGAATGGCAGTTCCGCCAATAATGCGGGTATCTTCCTCAATAATAATGCCTTTATCAACGAAATCGCGATTCTCGGCAATACGACTACCCACCCAACTGCTGTTCATATCGCGGCACCCGCATTTATCGGCAACAATGTCGTGATTAATGGTCAGATTATCGAAAGAAGCGATCCTCGCAGCAATATTAATTCTGCCCAAAATTCGGGCCAACCGTCGCCTACCTCGCGAGAAATCACCGCCCAGGCTAATGAGCAAGCGTGGGTGATTCCTTTTTCATTGCTGAGAAAACGCGATCAGATCCTCAGCACTCTTGACGGCCATCACTCTCCTCTTTCTTCTCAACTGACGGCGTATCAACTTTCATCTGGGCAAGAAAGTGTTGGCAATATCAGCTTCAACATTTGTGTCCCAGAAGGGACAACCACTGAAACAACAGGTTGCGATGAGCATGTGCTCGGGAAATGGATACCACTGTCATCAACATGTCGCCAAGAATAGGGCGCCGTCAGGGGGAAAGGGTGGAAGAACCAATGGAAGTTGCGCCCGTCATTGAGCGCCCAGCAGAATTTTCATTATCTTATTTTGAGTTCTTAGTCTGTACTCGCCGCTATGAAGCGGCGGGGAGAATGCTGATCTTTTTGCTAGAAGAGTTGGATGCTCATTATGGGCGTTGGGATGTATTTTCCCTCAATCAACAGCCACAACAGCAGCAGGAACACTATTGTAATCGCTTGGCCGCGGCCATTGGAAACTTGTTCTCTGATCCGGGATTCATTATTTCAGATACGGGCTTTTTACAATTGATCAATTTCCATCGTTGGATCGCCTTAATATTCGCTGCTTCCCCGTTTGGACATGCCGATCATGTGATTACTAATCTCAATCAGGAGGGGGAAGGGTCTGCGCATCCTCTTCGATTTGAGCGCAATAATTTCCTGAAGTTTTGCTTGATGTATCTGCCAGAATCGAGCGTGCCACTTCAGCCGGATATATTGTGGCAATTTAATCCGCAGGCGGCCGCTGCACTGTGTTTGGCACTCTTATCGCCAAGAATGTTACCCAGTGCGGCAGGGCATGCAAAGCGTGAGTTTTTACTCGGTTGGTTACCGGAAAAACTGTTAACATTAGTGGGCCTCGGGCAGCTACCAGAACGTATCTTGCATGATGTTTATATGCATTGTAGCTATGCTGATAGGGCAGAAAAGCACCGGATAAAACGTAGTATCAATCTTCATTTGCGTCAGACGCTACTTCAAAATGGGCTATCTGATAGCCACATCCCCCCGCCATCTCGCAGTAAACCATTAATGCTCGTGATCTTAGAGTGGTTTAACAGTGGTCATTCTATCTATCGAACACATTCCAGTACCCTACGAGCCGCTCGCGCGCAGTTTTCTACTCATGGTGTCACCCTCGCTGAGGCCACTGATGATATCACTCAGACGGTTTTTGATGAGTTCACGGAAGTGAATCGAGTGGGTGCGGTCGAGGCGATTGTGGCATTAGCGAAAAAATTACAGCCAGATGTGATCTATTTCCCCAGTGTTGGGATGTTTCCGTTGACGGTTGCCTTAACCAATCTTCGACTCGCGCCGTTACAGGTGATGGCTCTTGGTCACCCTGCAACGACACACTCTGACTATATAGATGCGGTGTTAGTGGAAGAGGATTATCTTGGGGATATCGAGTGTTTCTCCGAAAAAGTGGTTCCGTTGCCTAAAGACTGCCTACCCTATGTGCCGCCAGCGAATATCAACCAGCCTAACCCCATTGAGCATTTTGCTGAGCGCCCCGCAGTGCATATTGCTGTTTGTGCCTCTGCCATGAAGATAAATCCACGTTTTTTGGCCACTTGCGCTGCCATCGCCCAACGAACGGCTATACCTGTTGTGTTTCATTTTCTGGTGGGATTTTGCTGGGGTATTAGCCATCGCGTGATGGAAAAAGCGGTCACTAACATTGTTCCACAGGCCATCGTCTATGAGCATCTGGAATATTTGGATTACTTACAGGTGATCAATCAGTGCGACCTTTTTATTAACCCGTTCCCCTTCGGTAACACTAATGGCATCGTGGATACTGTGCGTCAGGGGCTTCCCGGTGTTTGTCTTAGCGGAGCTGAAGTGCATGAGCATATTGATGAAGGGCTTTTTCGCCGTTTGGGTTTGGCTGAAACCCTGATTACTCATAGCTTGGCAGACTATATTGCCGTTGCGGTGCGCCTGATAACGGATATCGAGTGGCGTCATGGTTTGCGCCGCCAACTGTTACAGATTCAGCCTGATAATGTGTTGTTTACCGGTAGGCCTGAGCAGTTTGGGGGGATCGTCCGTGGTTTGCTGGATGAGTTGCAGGGGGAATGAAACAATAAAAAAGCTCGAGATAGCTGAAAAAGTGCCGATTGCGGAGAGGACAAGCAGATCATAAAGACGCCGTAAAATCATCCCTGATGGCGCGGACGCTTTACTTTTCTGCCTGTCCTCACCGTTTCAGATCGAGTTAGTGTTTATCAGTAGTCTGAAACCCCCAGTGATTGGGGGCTTGAATAGACACAAATATAAATGATTAGGCGGCTTCAGTTTGCCGTGGTTTCGCTGACTGCTTTACCTTTGGTTTAACGGCCAATTCATCTGCTTCAAATTCATCGACATTAATTGAACGCAGACGGCTATCTTCGGCTTTAGTCAGGACTGCCGCTTCTTCTGCGCTGATTTTCCCTTCAGCCAGCGCGCGTTTTGCCAGCATATCAAGGCGAGTAAATGGCAGGCTCTTACCGGCTTCTTTACTCAGGCGCTTATGAATCGGTTCTGCTGCAATGACATCCTGCAATGCGGCTTCCAGTAAACCGACAGGGTTAAACTCGCTCGGTGTCAGGTATTGACCACGACCAATACGGCTGCGGGTTGCTGATGGCACTTGCAACAATTGCGCTATCTGATGATCCAACTTATCTGATGGTGCCTGATGTGAGCGGCCAAATGGGAAGACGACGAAGCGCATCAATCCGGCGATCAAACCATTCGGGAAGTTACGCAGTAAGTCATCTAGCGCTTGCTCCGCTTGGTACAGCGCATCTTGAACGCCCCAGTGGACCAGCGGTAAATCTTCTTTCTGGCGGCCTTCATCTTCATAGCGTTTCAGTGTCGCTGATGCCAAATACAATTGGCTGAGAATATCGCCAAGACGAGCGGAAATACGTTCACGACGCTTCAGGCTACCGCCGAGTACACCCATTGAGACATCTGACAACAAGGCCAGATTGGCGCTCAAGCGGTTCATCTGCTGGTAATAGCGGCGAGTGCTGTCTTTCACCGGTGTAGCGCTAGTACGGCCATCAGTCAGACCCAACCAGAAGCTGCGGATCTTGGCACTGCCAACATGGCCCAGATGCCCAAACAAGGCTTTATCAAACGCCGCGACATCGTTAGATTGTGCCGCTGCCATTTCATCAAGGACAAATGGATGGCAACGAATAGCACCTTGACCGAAGATAATCATGCTACGAGTCAGGATATTCGCACCTTCAACGGTGATACCAATTGGCGCACCCTGATAGCTACGGGCAATAAAGTTAGTTGGGCCCAGACAGATACCTTTACCCCCCGCAATATCCATCGCGTCCATCACGGCGCGCTGGCCTCGGTGGGTACAGTGATATTTAACAATGGCCGATAATACCGCCGGTTTCTCACCCAACATAATGCCGCTGGTGACCAAGGTGGCAGCAGCATCCATCACATAGGCGTTACCCGCGATACGTGCCAATGGTTCTTCAATCCCCTCCATTTTACCGATGGAGATTTTGAACTGGCGGCGGATATAGGCATAAGCACCGATCCCCATCGCCACACTTTTCAGGCTACCTGTGGCATTCGAAGGCAGCGTGATACCGCGGCCCACCGACAGGCATTCCACCAGCATACGCCAGCCCTGACCGGCCATTTTTGGCCCACCGATAATGTAATCAATGGGGACAAAGATATCGTTGCCGCGTGTCGGACCATTTTGGAAAGGCACGTTCAGCGGGAAGTGACGGTGACCGATTTCTACCCCTGGGGTGTTAGTCGGGATCAATGCACAAGTAATCCCTAAATCAACGGTTTCACCCAACAGATGCTCAGGATCCGATAATTTGAAGGCTAAGCCGAGTACAGTGGCGATAGGTGCAAGGGTGATATAGCGTTTGTTCCATGTCAGGCGCATGCCCAGCACTTGTTTACCTTGCCATTCCCCCATGCAAACGGTGCCAGTGTCGGGAATTGCGCCAGCATCAGAACCGGCC
Source organism: Yersinia massiliensis (assembly GCF_003048255.1). NCBI lineage: Bacteria > Pseudomonadati > Pseudomonadota > Gammaproteobacteria > Enterobacterales > Yersiniaceae > Yersinia > Yersinia massiliensis. The sequence continues at coordinate 3,707,512 of NZ_CP028487.1, read as the reverse complement.
TCTGGGCTGGTCAGGGCGAAGCATGGAATCTCATCGCCACGGGCCAAGCCTGGCAGATAATGATTCTTTTGTTCTTCAGTCCCGTAATGCTGTAGAAGTTCGCCGGGGCCAAGGGAGTTAGGTACGCCCACGGTGATAGCTAAGATACCTGATACGCCCGACAGTTTTTGCAGTACCCGAGCCTGCGCATAGGCCGAGAACTCAAGACCGCCGTACTCTTTCTTAATGATCATCGCAAAGAAGCGTTTTTCTTTCAGATACGCCCACAGTTCTGGCGGCAAGTCGGCCAATTCATGGGTAATCTGGAAGTCATTTGCCAGACGGCAGGCTTCTTCAACAGGCCCATCGATAAACGCTTGCTCTTCTGCGGTTAACTGTGGTTTTGGGTAGTTGTGCAATTTCTTCCAGTCAGGTTGACCTTGGAACAAATCGCCTTCCCACCAAGTAGTGCCGGCATCAATGGCTTCTTTTTCAGTCCGTGACATCGCAGGCATAACTTTACGGAACATGCGCAATGCCGGCGCAGAAAACAGTGATTGGCGCACCGGTGTGAGCAACAAAGGCAGTAAAACAATCATCAGTGGCAATAGTACCCAGTATGACCATAACTGCGACGCACCTAGTGCTACGGTGTAGACCACAAGAATCAAACTACTGAGATAGAGGTTCACCCGGTGATAGAACAACACACCAATAAGAACCAGCAAGGCAACAATGCTAAGAACCATCATAATAATGCTCCTGAGATGTAGGAGGTCTGACCTGTTGAGTGATACATTTGTTTTAGTCCATCTCATTATTTTTATCAATACCATTACATGCTATTTACAACTCATCTCACAATTTGTTCTCAATCCTCGTGAAAACTCTTTCCTGTAACGCATCACAGCGCTTCTCGCTTTTTATGCTATCCGGTACACTGACACAGGAAAATATTGATGCCATAGGACTATAAAAGAGGCTCCCATGTACCACGATTTAATCCGCAGTGAATTGAACGAAGCAGCAGACACGCTGGCAAACTTTCTGAAAGATGATGCAAACATCGATGCTATTCAACGCGCAGCCGTCCTGTTGGCTGATTCTTTTAAAGCGGGTGGCAAAGTCTTGTCATGCGGGAATGGCGGTTCCCATTGTGACGCCATGCATTTTGCTGAAGAATTGACTGGCCGTTATCGTGAGAATCGCCCTGGTTATCCAGCGATTGCGATCTCAGATGTTAGCCATCTCTCTTGTGTCAGTAATGACTTTGGTTATGACTATGTTTTCTCGCGTTATGTTGAAGCTGTTGGCCGTGAGGGGGATGTCCTGCTGGGCATTTCTACATCAGGGAATTCAGGCAACATCATTAAAGCGATTGAAGCTGCTCGCGCTAAGGGCATGAAAGTCATCACCCTGACAGGTAAAGATGGCGGTAAAATGGCGGGCTCAGCGGATATCGAAATCCGAGTGCCGCATTTCGGTTATGCCGATCGCATTCAGGAAATTCATATCAAGGCGATTCATATCTTGATTCAGTTGATTGAAAAAGAGATGGTAAAAGCCTGATGTGCTGAGGTGATCAACGCTGAAACGAGTGGTGTTGATCACCTTGAATCACCCTCAACGAAACCGTGTCTGGTAAAAACAGTGTCTGGTAAGTGAAAAACGCAGCTAACACCGCTGCAACAACAAGAATTAAAGGTCTAAGCGGGAGGTTAGTTATGTGCGAATTGCTCGGGATGAGCGCAAATGTTCCCACGGATATTTGCTTTAGTTTTACCGGTCTAGTGCAACGAGGTGGGGGAACAGGCCCGCATAAAGATGGCTGGGGCATTACTTTCTATGAAGGTAATGGTTGCCGCACGTTTAAAGATCCCAAACCAAGTTTTAACTCGCCAATTGCCCGCTTGGTACAAGATTATCCGATAAAATCCTGTGCGGTGGTTTCGCATATCCGTCAGGCCAACCGAGGGGAAGTGGCGTTAGAAAATACTCACCCGTTTACCCGCGAAATGTGGGGCAGAAACTGGACTTACGCTCACAACGGGCAGCTAAAGGGCTATCGTCAATTAGATACTGGGACTTTCCGGCCTATTGGCCAGACTGATAGCGAATATGCTTTCTGCTGGCTGCTAAATCAATTAGCCAAGCGTTACCCGCGAACCCCCAGTAATTGGCCAGCCGTATTTCGCTATATCGCAACGCTATGCGAGCAGCTGCGCAAAAAAGGCGTGTTTAATATGTTGCTCTCGGACGGGCGTTTTGTGATGGCGTTCTGTTCGACCAATTTATATTGGATAACCCGCCGTGCGCCTTTCGGCAAAGCGACGTTGCTGGATCAAGATGTTGAAATCGATTTTCAGCGCCAAACCACACCCAATGATGTGGTCACGGTGATCGCCACGCAGCCTCTGACAGTCAATGAAACCTGGCACAAAATTGCACCAGGTGAATTTTCATTATTCTGTTTTGGTGAGCAAATTTGATTTGGTCAAAGCGTACTGGGATGCCGGTTCGCTGGAAAGCGGCGGGCGGCTCAGTACATACTGCCCGTTAACGACTGAAACCGCTGGTGGCATCCGGTTTTTGGCAAAATAGGTATATCCCGGCTGTAATTGACGCCAGAAATTGTAATCTGAAGAGTTTCGGTGGCGCTGCATGTTTTGCTCTGTCATTCGGAAAGGATAAATACTGATATCGACTTTTTCCTGACCGAAGATAAATGCCGTTTGCACGTAGTTAAATATCTCGTCCATATAGGCATCTGTCATTGCATAACAGCCAATTGATTTGCAAGCGCCATGGATCATCAGATATTTCCCTGAATAACCCTGAGACTTATCATATTCATTTGGGAAGCCAATATTGATTGCCCGATAAAACTTACTATCGGGTTTTAAATGGCGCATATCAATAGTGTAAAAACCTTCCGGACTTTTGAAATCACCTTCACGGCGTTTCGGGCCAAGGCCACCTGAGAATTCACAGATGCGATAGCTTTGTACCAGGCGATACTCACCCTGTAATCTGGCATATAATTCCAGAGTACGTTCTTCTTTGAAGATCTGAATATAGACCGATGACCCTAGTAATTGCTGTTTAAGCTCTTTGGACACCGCCACTGGCTCACTGGCTGAGCTGGTGAAGGATACCGCAGGCAAACAAATTATCATCGCAAACAACAACGCGACTTTGCCCATTTATTATTCCTACTTATATTTATTAGATGCCACTAACTTTTCTGATTTATAGGCGCAGATTATCAGTCAGAAAATTTTTAGCAATATATGTTTTGTATAAAATAAATACCAACTCGGTAAAGGTGACTTAATAATGCGCTTTTACCGAATATATACAGAAGTTAGTGGGAAATGATTTGCATTTGCTTGACTCAAATCACGGCATTTTTCAGACACTGTAAGGTCTAGATGCTAGAATCGTGCGCTGTTGTTGGCTCGTTCATTGAATGGCTTTGGTGGTCATTTTACGTAAGAGACGATTAACACCTAATTTCTACGATTCTTTCAGTCAGTATTCATGGTTGCCCTATAGAATCGGCACTTTGCTGCCGCTTATATGAAGCGTGAAAGTATCTTCTTTTGTGTGGCTGTACGCGTTGGGTTTCAGTACAGCATTTGATATCACTGATAAAGTTGTCCAACCTTATGATTAAGATAAAGAAAGGACTCGACCTTCCCATCGCTGGGTCACCCTCGCAGGTGATAGAAAATGGTCCAACTATTCGTCATGTCGCGCTGCTGGGTGAAGAATATGTGGGCATGCGTCCCTCCATGTTGGTACAAGAAGGTGACTGGGTTAAGAAAGGTCAGGCTCTGTTTGAAGATAAAAAAAATCCGGGAGTGATGTATACCGCACCGGCTAGCGGCAAAGTCTGTGCCATTCATCGTGGTGAGCGTCGAGTGCTGCAATCGGTGGTGATTGAAATTGAAGGCGATGAGCAAATTGCTTTCGAACGTCATGATGAGTTGTCCCTCAATCAACTGAGTGATGAACAAGTACAAAACCAATTGCTGGCCTCAGGTTTATGGACTGCATTGCGAACTCGCCCTTTCAGTAAAACTCCTGTACCGGGTAGCCGCCCTCGGGCTATTTTTGTCAGTGCAATGGATACCCAACCACTAGCTGCTGATCCGCTGGTGATCATTTCCACTGAATCCGATGCCTTTAAGCATGGTTTAACCCTCCTGACTCGCTTAACGGAAGGGAAAGTACATGTTTGCCATGCATCAGGGCAGGCGGTCAGTAGCCATCCGAACGCGCAAGTAACCTACAATGAGTTCTCTGGCCCTCATCCGGCGGGGTTGGTGGGCACACACATTCATTTCCTTGAACCGGTGAGTGCACGCAAGACCGTTTGGCATCTGGGGTATCAGGATGTGATTGCGATTGGCAAACTTTTCACCCTTGGTGAATTGTGGACTGACCGCATTGTCGCGGTGGCAGGCCCGCAAGTGAATGAACCGATATTACTGCGCACTCGCCTTGGCGCGAGTTTGTCTGAATTGACGACGGGTAGATTGAAAGACGGTGAAAACCGGATTATTTCTGGCTCCGTTCTCAGTGGTACGGCTTTCTCGGCCACTCATGGCTATCTTGGGCGTTTCCATCAGCAAGTGTCTGTTATTCGTGAGGGGCGAGAGAAGGAACTCTTTGGCTGGGTAATGCCTGGTCGCGATAAATACTCCATTACTCGCACCACACTCGGCCATTTCTTCAAACGTAAATTGTTTGCTTTTTCGACCAATATGAACGGTGGTGAGCGTGCAATGGTGCCTATTGGTAACTATGAACGTGTCATGCCGTTGGATATTTTGGCGACACATTTACTGCGTGACTTGCTTTCGGGGGATACCGAAAGTGCGCAGGCACTGGGTTGTCTAGAGTTGGATGAAGAAGATCTGGCATTGTGCACATTTGTCTGCCCCGGTAAGTACGAATACGGCCCGGTACTGCGCGACATACTGACCAAGATTGAGCAGGAAGGATAACTCATGGGCCTGAAACATTTTCTCGAGAAAATAGAGCACCACTTTGAAGCGGGTGGGAAATTAGAAAAGTACTATCCGCTGTATGAGGCTGCGGCCACCATTTTCTATACCCAAGGTAAAGTGACGCCGGGTGCGTCTCATGTGCGAGATGCCATCGACCTAAAACGGATGATGATTCTGGTCTGGTTGGCGGTCTTTCCAGCTATGTTCTGGGGGATGTACAACGTCGGCGCTCAGGCGATCCCAGCATTAAACCAACTCTACAGTGGTGCCGAGCTGCAACAGATTATTGCCAGTGATTGGCATTATCAACTGGCCAAAATGTTGGGTGTCTCCTTTGCTCCAGACGCGGGCTGGATCAGCAAGATGGTACTGGGGGCGGCCTATTTCCTGCCCATTTATGCCGTGGTGTTTTTGGTTGGCGGTTTTTGGGAAGTGGTTTTTTCTATCATCCGCAAACATGAAATCAACGAAGGTTTCTTCGTCACGTCCATTTTATTTTCGTTGATTGTACCGCCCACATTGCCTTTGTGGCAGGCGGCACTGGGGATCTCTTTCGGCGTCGTTATCGGTAAAGAGGTCTTTGGTGGTACGGGGCGTAATTTCCTTAACCCAGCTCTGGCAGGACGTGCTTTCCTGTTCTTTGCTTACCCCGCGCAGATATCCGGTGATTTGGTGTGGACCGCAGCAGATGGTTTTTCTGGCGCCACTCCATTGTCACAATGGACGGTTAACGGTAGCCACAGTCTAGTGAACACCGTGACCCAGCAACCTATCACTTGGATGGACGCTTTTCTGGGTAACATCCCAGGATCGATTGGTGAAGTCTCTACGCTGATGATCTTGATCGGGGGGGCCATTATTCTGTTTGCCCGCGTGGCTTCTTGGCAGATTGTGGCGGGTGTGATGATCGGCATGATTGCCACCGCGTACTTGTTTAATTGGATAGGCTCTGACACCAATCCGCTATTCGCGATGCCTTGGTATTGGCATTTGGTCCTCGGGGGTTTTGCGTTTGGCATGGTCTTTATGGCAACCGATCCGGTGTCGGCCTCATTTACCAATGCCGGTAAATGGTGGTATGGCGGTTTGATTGGCGCGATGTGCGTATTAATCCGAGTGGCTAATCCGGCTTATCCAGAGGGCATGATGCTCGCTATCCTGTTCGCTAACCTGTTTGCACCATTGTTCGACTACGTGGTTGTTCAGGCCAATATCAAGCGGAGGAAAGCCCGTGGCGAGTGATAAACCAAGAAATAATGACAGCATCAGCAAAACATTGCTGGTGGTGATCGTGTTGTGCTTAGTGTGTTCTGTCGTGGTGTCAGGTGCGGCTGTCGGGCTAAAAGCGAAGCAACAAGAGCAACGCTTGTTAGATAAACAGCGGAATATTTTGGCGGTCACCGGTTTACTGCAACCGAGAATGCCTGCTGAAGAAGTGCAACGCGAATTTGCTGAACGCATTGAACCTCGCCTACTGGATTTACAAAGTGGTCAGTTTATCAAACAAGACCCCGCGACTTTTGACCGAGCTCAGGCGCTACGCGATAACCAAATGAGCATCGCGCTGACCTCAGCGCAAGATATCGCTGGGATTCGGCGTCGGGCCAACATCGTTGAAATCTATTTGGTGCGTGGTGAAGACGGGCAGATCAATCAAATTGTTTTACCCGTCTATGGCTCGGGTCTGTGGTCGATGATGTATGCCTTCGTGGCTATCGACAGCGACGGTAAAACTGTGCGCGGTATTACCTACTACGATCATGGTGAGACTCCGGGGCTGGGCGGGGAGATAGAGAACCCCAATTGGCGTAACCAATGGGTGGGTAAACGGTTATTTGACGATCAGGGGCAACCGGCTATCCGTATTGTTAAAGGGCGTGCACCTGCTAACGATCCTCATGCGATAGACGGATTATCTGGAGCAACATTGACCTCAAACGGGGTGCAAAACAGCTTCGATTTTTGGCTCGGTGAAAACGGCTTTGGCCCGTTCCTGCAACGAGTGCGCGAAGGAGCGTTAAAAAATGGCTGATACCAAAGAGATTAAGCGGGTCTTATTTGGGCCTTTATTTGATAACAACCCCATTGCATTACAGATCTTGGGTGTTTGTTCTGCGCTAGCGGTTACCACCAAACTGGAAACTGCCTTAGTCATGACGCTGGCCGTAACCTTGGTTACCGCCTTCTCCAGTTTTTTCATCTCATTGATCAGAAACCATATTCCAAATAGTGTGCGCATCATTGTTCAGATGGTCATCATTGCTTCGCTGGTGATTGTCGTGGATCAGATACTGCGTGCTTATGCCTTTGAGATCTCCAAGCAACTGTCAGTGTTTGTCGGCTTGATTATCACTAACTGTATAGTGATGGGGCGCGCCGAAGCCTACGCGATGAAATCTCCACCGATTGAAAGTTTTATGGATGGTATCGGTAACGGCCTAGGCTACGGTGTCATTCTAGTGCTGGTGGGTTTTGTTCGCGAGCTGATTGGCTCAGGCAAATTATTTGGTGTGACGGTACTTGAGTCCGTGCAAAACGGCGGGTGGTATCAGCCAAATGGATTGTTCCTGTTAGCGCCTAGTGCATTCTTTATCATTGGTATGCTGATTTGGGGCCTACGGACCCTGAAGCCTGCGCAGATTGAGAAGGAGTAATTGACGATGGAACATTACGTCAGTCTGTTTGTTCGCGCAGTGTTTGTGGAAAATATGGCTCTCGCGTTCTTCTTGGGAATGTGTACTTTTCTGGCTGTTTCCAAGAAAGTGGCGACGGCCTTTGGCCTGGGTATTGCGGTCACGGTCGTTTTGGGCATTTCAGTACCGGCCAATAATCTGGTTTATAACCTAGTGCTGCGTGATGGTGCCTTGGTCGAAGGGGTGGATCTCAGCTTCCTGAATTTCATTACCTTTATTGGCGTTATCGCGGCTATTGTGCAGGTATTGGAGATGATCCTCGATCGTTATTTCCCCGCCTTGTACAACGCATTGGGTATTTTCTTGCCTTTGATTACCGTGAACTGCGCCATCTTCGGCGGCGTGTCCTTTATGGCGCAACGTGATTACAACTTCCCTGAATCGATTGTGTATGGCTTTGGTTCCGGCATCGGGTGGATGTTGGCCATTGTGGCACTTGCCGGTATTCGCGAAAAAATGAAATATGCCAATGTGCCTGCGGGTTTACAGGGGTTAGGGATCACCTTCATCACGACCGGATTGATGGCATTAGGATTTATGTCTTTCGCCGGTGTGAGCCTATAAGAGCAGGAATAATTCATGGAAATAATTCTGGGCGTAGTGATGTTCACCCTCATCGTGCTGGCGTTGACACTGATGATCTTATTTGCCAAGTCGAAGTTGGTGAATACGGGGGATATTAGTGTTGATATCAACGATGATGCGGAAAAATCTTTTGTTGCTCCAGCAGGGGATAAGTTGCTTAACCTGCTTTCTAGCCATGGCATTTTCGTTTCCTCAGCGTGTGGCGGCGGTGGTTCGTGCGGCCAGTGCCGAGTCAAGATTAAAGAAGGTGGCGGGGACATTCTGCCCACCGAGCTTTCTCATATCTCAAAGCGTGAAGCCAAAGAAGGTTGTCGCTTGGCGTGTCAGGTCAGCGTGAAGCAAAATCTGAAAATTGAATTACCCGAAGAAATCTTTGGTGTAAAAAAGTGGACGTGCGAAGTTATCTCTAATGATAATAAAGCCACATTTATCAAAGAATTAAAGCTGAAAATACCGGACGGTGAGGTGGTGCCGTTCCGCGCTGGGGGCTTTATTCAAATTGAAGCTGAACCGCATACCGTCAAATACGCTGATTTTGATGTGCCAGTGGAATATCGTGGCGACTGGGATAAATTTAATTTATTCCGATATGAGTCGGTTGTCTCGGAGCAAACTGTGCGTGCTTACTCGATGGCAAACTACCCAGAAGAACGTGGCATCATCATGCTGAATGTGCGTATTGCGACGCCGCCACCTTCACAGCCTGATGCGCCGCCGGGAATAATGTCATCCTATATTTGGTCCCTGAAACCGAGCGATAAAGTAGTTATTTCTGGGCCATTTGGTGAGTTCTTCGCTAAAGATACCGATGCTGAAATGATCTTTATTGGTGGTGGTGCAGGTATGGCACCGATGCGTTCGCACATCTTTGATCAACTCAAGCGGCTGCATTCGAAACGTAAAATCAGTTTTTGGTATGGCGCTCGTTCACTGCGTGAAATGTTTTACGAAGAAGATTTTAACCAGCTACAAGCTGAGAATGATAATTTCCAATGGCATGTGGCGTTGTCTGATCCCCAGCCAGAAGATAATTGGACGGGATATACCGGATTCATTCATAACGTCTTATTCGAAAATTATCTTAAAAATCACCCAGCACCTGAAGATTGTGAATTCTATATGTGTGGCCCGCCGATGATGAATGCGGCCGTGATCAAAATGCTGAAAGATCTCGGCGTGGAAGACGACAATATTATGCTTGATGATTTCGGCGGTTAAATTTCTATTCACTGGCTTCAATTTTCACCGGCTTCAAATGTGTAGGGAATACAACGATTGGGGATATCGTGCAAAAGCAAAAACAGGTAATACATTGGTTAATGGCTGTGGTCGGGGTTGTCATGCTGGCGGGCTGTGGCCCTGAGCAGATCAATCTGGAAGGGAAAACCATGGGCACTTCATACTCCATTAAGTATGTGGGGGGATCATCCGTGCCCAGTCCTGAGAGACTACAGCAGGAGATCGATCGTGAGTTAGAAGTCGTGAATGATCAGATGTCGACTTATCGCCCCAATTCAGAATTGAGTCGCTTTAACAAAAGCCGAGAAGTAAACAAGCCGTTTGCGGTTTCAGTGGCGACGGCAAAGGTGGTACGTGAGGCAATCCGTATCAACCGGCTGACTGATGGTGCACTGGATGTTACGGTTGGGCCATTGGTCAATTTGTGGGGATTTGGCCCTGAAGGGCGGCCAGATGTGGTACCGACCGAAGCTGAAATTTCCAAACGCCGCGCTTGGGTCGGTATTGAGAATTTAGCTGTAGAAAATGGGGCGCTGATAAAGCGTATTCCCGAGTTGTATGTTGATCTCTCTTCTATTGCTAAAGGCTATGGTGTTGATGTAGTCGCTGAATATTTGGAAGCCAACAACATCACCAACTATATGGTCGATATCGGCGGTGAAGTCCGAACCCGTGGTAATAATGGGGAAAATAAACCTTGGCGCATTGCGATTGAAAAACCGGTTTCTGGCATGTCACAAAGTGCTCAAGAGATTATCGAACCAGGGCGCATGGCAATCGCAACTTCCGGGGATTATCGCAACTATTTTGAAAAAGATGGTGTCCGTTATTCTCACACAATTGATCCCGAAACAGGGCGGCCCATTAATCACCGGCTGGTGTCTATCACTGTTTTAGACCCAAGCTGTATGACTGCGGATGGATTATCGACTGGGTTAGATGTGCTGGGGCCAGAGCGGGGAATGGCATTGGCGAATTTACTCGGTATTCCGGTACTGATGATAGTCAAAACTGATGAGGGCTTTGAAGAGCGCTATTCTGATGCCTTCCAGCCTTATCGGCAGAAACGGCCTTAATCGGAGGGGATATGTTGACTGTTTTTATCGCGTCCTTTGTCTTTTTCCTGTTAGCTATCGCCGGGATGTCATTAGGCTATATTGTCAAGCGTAAAACCTTACAGGGCAGTTGTGGCGGCATCGGAGCATTGGGGATGGAGAAAGTCTGTGATTGTCCTGAGCCTTGTGATTCGCGAAAGAAACGTTTGGCGAAAGAGGCCGCACGTCGAAAGGCGCTGGATCAGTACCGTATTTTATAGTGGATGAGCAGATCGCGATAAAATAAAGTTAATATGATATATCTCCCCGCCAACAACCTCTTGTTGGCGAGGAGAATATTTAGATAGAGATAGCCGATTCTCTAACGAATAGTGGGTAATAAAAGTATATATCCTGAATATCATCGTTTAGATGATCACGTTATTTTTGCTACTTACTATTCTTCGCCACTCACAATTTTTCGAAATAGCGCGGGTGAATCGACCATAACACCATCTGCACCTAATTCTTTTGCTTTCTTATAGTCTTCGGGCGTATTTATCCCAAAGAAAATAATGTGCGCGTTAGTGTTTTTGCGAAAACAATCAACAGCTTCTTTATCCCAACTCAGTACCGCATTGGAGCGGCCCTCTCCCAATGTATATTTCTCCACCACTTCAACTTTGCGATGCAATTCTAAGCCATACCAACGCTCGAGGTTCTCCGTAGGTAAATCACATTTATGAGCCATAGTAATGTTGGCGAGCTGAGTGCGCGTAAGGTCGCGGCTTTCAAAACGCTTTATCTGATGTGATGGGTCAGCTACCTTATTTACGGTATCCAATGCATTCAAATATGCATCGTCGGTTGAGTAGACTCGAGCGCGGGATAGGCGGTTTTTCTCGCCTTTATGGCTAACATCGAGTGTTTTTTGCAGCGCCTTGGCGAAGGTCAACGGATTGGCATCGGGTGATTTGATGTCAAGATAGAATGTGGTGGTCGGGAATTGTTTCAATACTTCATCAAGAGTAGGTATGCCGCTGTTAGCACCTGATTTAAGCGTAATATTGTGTTTTTTATCATAAGCAACACTCGCGTCCATTTGTGCGAGTTGTTTAGCGGTATAAGCAGAAACTTTACCGGATTTATTCGTTAATTCCTTAAGATCAGAAGGGCGATACAATACGGGAATATTATCCTTGGACAGTTGTAGCGTGATCCAAATTGCATCGGCGCCATTATCGAGCGCCTTTTTGATGGCGGGCAATGTGTTTTCTGGTGCATCACCTGTCCCTCCTCGATGGGCAATAATTTGTGGTATTTCAGGGGAGGTAACTGATTGGGGATTTGCGGCAAAACCAGAAGAAACAAAGCAGGAGGATAATAGTAGGGTAGCCATAATATAATTTCGCATAATATTGAGTCCTATTCATTAATTAACAATGAATTATCGTTGAGGTTGATGTTAATCATATAAGTAATATTTTTAGGCCTTTTCGAATTTAATGGTTTTTTATAAAAAATAAATAGCAAAATACTTAAAGAACTTAATAACAGAATTCAATTCTGTTATAGGCGTTATTGATTACTGTTTTGATTAGGATAATTATGAAATGTGACAGTTAATCGATAGGCTTAGAGGGACGAGAGTTAGGATAATCTTGAATTAAGATTACTTTACTGTATACTTATACAGTAAATGTGTGGTGGGTGGATAAGATGCGAAAAATTATTCATGTGGATATGGATTGCTTCTTTGCGGCAGTTGAAATGCGTGATGATCCTAGCCTACGCGATATCCCTATCGCGATTGGCGGTAGTCGCGACAGGCGTGGTGTCATCAGTACCGCCAATTATCCTGCTAGGCATTATGGTGTCCGCAGTGCGATGCCAACGGCCATGGCCCTGAAACTATGCCCACAACTGAAAGTTATCCCCGGCCGTATGGCAGCCTATAAAGAAGCGTCACTGCATATTCGTGAAATTTTCGCTCGTTACACGCCATTGATTGAGCCGCTCTCCTTAGATGAGGCCTATTTAGATGTGTCTGATTGCCTGGCGTGCAGCGGTTCAGCCACATTAATTGCCCAAGAGATTCGCCAATCAATCGCTGATGAACTGAACCTGACAGCTTCGGCTGGCATCGCTCCTATCAAGTTTTTGGCAAAAATAGCGTCCGATTTGAACAAGCCCAATGGGCAATATGTGATAACGCCCGATCAGGTTTTACCCTTCTTACATGATTTGCCCTTGAGCAAAATTCCAGGCGTTGGGAAAGTGACCGCTAAACGTTTACAGGATGTCGGGTTAGCCACCTGTAGTGACGTACAAAACTACTCGCAGGCTGAATTATTGAAACGCTTTGGTAAATTTGGTCATGTGTTGTGGGAGCGCAGCCACGGTATTGATGAACGTGAGGTCTCCCCCGAACGTTTGCGTAAATCGGTGGGTGTTGAAAGGACTTTGGCAGAGGATATCCATGACTGGGATAGCTGTGAATCATTGATTGAGCAGCTATATATTGAGCTGGAAACGCGGTTAAGTAAGGTCAGGCCAGACCTACATATTGCTCGGCAAGGGGTGAAGCTGAAATTTCATGATTTTCAGCAAACGACGCAAGAACATGTTTGGCCGCAGCTGAATAAAACAGACTTACTGCAAGTAGCGAAAACGGCGTGGAATGAGCGCCGCGCTGGGCGGGGAGTGCGCTTGGTGGGCCTGCATGTCACATTGCTGGATCCACAACTTGAGCGGCAATTACTGCTGAGCTGGGAATAGGGCGGCATAAAAAACGGCGGACCCATTTGAGCCGCCGTTTCGTGTCAGAATGTTAACTCAATCTTTTTATGCGCGTTCTGGAATTGCTTTGAGCAATGCGGTCAGCAACTGCCAATATTGGCCTACGCTCTCGATGTGAACTTGTTCATCCGGCGAATGCGGCCCCGTCATGGTTGGCCCAATCGAAACCATATCCATATCTGGGTAAGGTTTTTTGAACAAACCACATTCAAGGCCCGCATGAATAACCATGATGTTTGGCGTTTTGTTGAATAACTTTTGGTACGTTTCTCGCACAAGGGCCATTACCGGTGAGCTAGGATCTGGCTGCCAGCCAGGATAGCCACCTTTTGGTGAGGTCTTCGCACCCGCTAACTGACCAATTGCTGTCAGCATGCTTACCACGTAATCTTTTCCGCTGTCGATCAGGGAACGAATCAGGCAAATGATTTCGGCTTCGTCTTCATTCATGGTCACCACACCCACGTTCAGTGAGGTTTCTACCACGCCTTTAACTGCATCGCTCATGCGAATGACACCATTAGGTGTCGCGTTTAATAATGCCACCAAACGTTGCTGAGTCTCTTTCGTCAGGGCTTTCGCCTCGGAGCTAACAGGCTCAAGTAGTATCGTCAGATTTTTTTCTACTGCAGCCAATTCGTTTTTCAGTGTGGCCAGATAATCTTGGCTCAAACTTTTCAGTTGCTCGACTTTATCTGCGGCAATGGCCAACGTCACAGAGCCTTCACGCGGGATAGCGTTACGTAACGTACCGCCATTCAAATCCAATACACGCAGGTCTAACTCTTTAGCCTGTTCAAACAGGAAACGCGCAAGCAGCTTATTAGCATTGCCTAGACCGAGGTGAATGTCTGCGCCTGAGTGACCACCTTTCAGACCTTTTAGGGTCAGCTTCAGCGTTTGGTAACCCGCTGGCACAGCTTCACGCTGAAGCGCAAACGTGGTGATGAAATCAATACCACCGGCGCAGCCCATATAGATTTCACCTTCCTGCTCGGAATCGGTGTTAATCAGAATATCGGCTTTCAACCAGTTAGGTTGCAGGCCGAATGCACCATCCATGCCGGCTTCTTCGGTCATGGTCAGTAACACTTCCAGTGGGCCGTGCTCAACGCTGTCATCAGATAACACAGCCAGTGCGGAAGCCATACCAATCCCATTATCGGCCCCTAATGTCGTGCCGCGGGCTTTGACCCATTCGCCATCGATGTAAGGTTGGATGGGATCTTTGGTGAAGTCATGTACCGTGTCATTATTCTTCTGCGGAACCATATCCAAATGGGCTTGCAGTGCCACGGGCTTACGGTTCTCCATCCCTTTGGTCGCAGGCTTGCGCAGCAGGATATTACCGACTTGATCACGCTCCGCGTGCAGGCCTTTTTCTTTGGCCCACGCCATAATATGCTGTGCCAGCGCTTCTTCATGGTAAGACGGGTGAGGGATAGAGCAAATTTTTGCGAAAATATCCCACAACGGCTGTGGCGAAAGTTGAGACAGTTCAGACACTGTAAGTCTCCTGTAATAGCATTCCCATTCGGCAGTCTCACAACGGAGATTTCAGAGATGCTATTGGGTTGATGACTAAAGATTTTAGGGGTTGCGATAAACCGCCATCGTAATGGCGAGATAGTTTGAGAATATCACTTTCATTGGCATTACGCGCGTATCGCACCACAATTACTGTCTCAGATTCGATTAATTAGCCAGATAATCGCTGGTTTTTATTCGGTTGGCTCACTATAATCTCGCGCAACCTTTTTTCCCCTTCTGATACATGGCACGCCACTTCTATACTGGCTGGGATTACATTTTATGAGCGAAAAATACGTCGTTACCTGGGATATGTTGCAAATTCACGCCCGCAAATTGGCACAGCGTTTACTGCCAGCGGATCAATGGAAAGGTATCATCGCGGTCAGCCGTGGTGGGTTAGTACCTGCTGGCATTCTGGCGCGTGAGCTGGGTATTCGTTATGTAGACACCGTTTGCATTTCTAGCTACGACCATGACAATCAACGTGATCTTAAGGTCTTAAAGCGCGCTGAAGGCGATGGTGAAGGCTTTATCGTGATTGATGATTTGGTCGATACTGGCGGCACGGCAAAAGCCATTCGCGATATGTACCCGAAAGCTCATTTTGTGACCGTGTTCGCTAAACCTGCGGGTCGCCCATTAGTTGATGACTATGTGGTTGATATTCCTCAGGACACATGGATTGAACAGCCTTGGGATATGGCGGTAACCTTTGTTGCCCCTCTAAATAGCAAGTAATTTACCCAACTTTAAACGCTCGGTGTTGACCGGGCGTTTCATTTTTCCCGCAGTATGAGTAAACTTGGCTCCATCTGAGCAGCCCTTATCGGGCCTGCATCACGGCTTATGGAGGCTATTGTTACTATGGCACAAGCCAACCTTTCTGAAATTTTGTTCAAACCTAAATTTAAGCACCCTGAAACGTCGACCTTAGTGCGGCATGCCCATTGCAACCATCCAATGAGCGTTCATTCTGCTTTGGATGGGGATACCACTTGCCATTGGTATCGAATGATCAACCGCCTCATCTGGACTTGGCGTGGTGTCGATCCCCTTGAGATAGAAGAAGTCTTGTCGCGTATTGCCTGTTCAAAAGCTGAGCACAGCGATAACGAGCTGCTGGACACCGTCGTCGGTTATCGTAACGGTAACTGGATTTATGAATGGGCACAGCAGGCGATGAAGTGGCAGCAAAAAGCGATGGAAGAGACCGATCCTGAGAGCGCGGGCCAATATTGGTTAAACGCATCCAACCTCTACAGCATCGCCAGTTATCCACATCTGAAAGGTGATGAACTCGCTGAACAAGTCGAGGTTTTATCTAACCGCGCTTATGAAGCTGCCGCTGAACATTTACCTTATACCCTGAAAGAATTAGAGTTTTCTATTGCTGATGGGGGCACACTTTGCGGATTCTTGCATATGCCGACCGTGGGCAGTGCGCCATTCCCAACGGTGCTGATCTGTGGTGGGTTGGACACCTTGCAAGGTGACTATCATCGCTTATTCCGTGACTATCTTGCGCCGAAAGGGATAGCCATGTTGACCATCGACATGCCTTCAGTAGGGGCCTCATCTCGTTGGAAGTTAACGCAAGATACCAGTTATCTGCATCAACAGGTATTGCATGCCTTGCCCAATATCCCTTGGGTTGACCATCAGCGCGTCAGTGTTTTCGGTTTCCGTTTTGGTGCCAATGTCGCGGTTCGTTTAGGTTATCTGGAACCTCAACGAGTGCGTGCCGTGGCATGCTTTGGGCCGATTGTTCATCACCTTTTGTGCAACAGCGATAGCCAGCGCAAAGTACCGGATATGTACATGGATGTGATGGCCAGTCGTTTAGGTATGGCTGATGCTTCAGATGAAACACTGAAAACAGAAATGAACAGTTATTCATTGAAAATACAAGGTTTACTGGGGCGACGTTGCCAAACGCCAATGCTGGCAGGATTCTGGGAAAACGATCCTTTCAGCCCGAAAGAAGAATCTAAGCTCATATGCTCTTCTTCCGCTGACGGCAAATTATTGGCTATATCATCTACGCCGCTCTATGACAATTTCCATCGTGCATTATTGCAAACCAGCCAATGGTTAGAAGATAAAATGCGTTAATGAGTTGCTAATTTTTAACAGTTTGCTAAAAAGGTGCGTCTACATAAGGAGATTTAAGAATGACGTCAACCAGTGCTCATCCTAAAAGTAAGCTTATGAAACGTTTCGCCGCTTTGGGGCCATACCTACGTGAAGGGCAGTGCCAGAATGACCGTTTTTTCTTTGACTGTTTAGCTGTTTGCGTCAATGTAAAGCTTGCTCCCGAAAAGCGTGAGTTCTGGGGTTGGTGGATAGAATTGGAGCCTGCGCAAGACCATTTTACTTATGTTTACCAGTTTGGCCTGTTCAATAAAGAAGGCACTTGGAAAGCGGAAAACATTAAAGATCCTGAAGTACAAGAGAAGCTGGAGACCACTCTGCGGAGTTTCCATCAGCGTTTAGCTGAAATGCTCACCTCTATTGAAATGAAATTGGTCCCTGCACAAGATTTTAGCGAGCAACCCGTTAAGTTGTCCGCGTAAGACGTTAAGTTGTTCGCGTAAGAATAGTGCCGTTCTACCCAAAAACTTGTTATACCCAAAAGTCGTTCTACCCAAATCAATAAATTCCCCTTTTAGCACAATAAAAAGGGGAATTTATTATCATGCCTGTTGGCATAATGCGTTGCGCCTGCTACAAAGACCTACACCTTTCGTATTTGAAGTCACAAGGCTGTTAATCAACGATGTTCGCTCTTAGGTTCATCCATGAGGTCCGCTTCAGTGAGACAGACGTCTAGCTGCAACGCCAGTGACTTTAGGTATATATTGTTTCTTTTATTTATCCCAACGGCAGAAAAATTATGAGTGGCAGCCAGACATTGGTTGTGAAATTGGGGACGAGTGTGCTGACAGGCGGTTCCCGCCGTCTTAACCGTGCCCATATTGTTGAATTGGTGCGTCAATGTGCCCAGCAACACGCAAAAGGTCATCGTATCGTTATTGTCACCTCAGGGGCGATTGCTGCTGGGCGTGAACACTTGGGTTACCCAGAGTTGCCCGCCACCATCGCGTCAAAGCAACTATTAGCCGCCGTCGGGCAGAGCCGGTTGATTCAGCTCTGGGAACAACTATTTTCCATCTATGGCATCCATGTGGGCCAGATGCTGCTGACCCGTGCTGATTTAGAAGATCGTGAGCGTTTTTTGAACGCACGCGACACCATGAATGCTTTATTGGATAACCGCATCGTACCGGTAATCAATGAGAACGATGCGGTCGCGACCGCTGAAATAAAAGTGGGCGATAACGATAATCTCTCTGCGCTGGCGGCGATCCTCGCGGGTGCAGATAAGCTGTTGTTACTGACGGACCAAGCCGGTTTATACACTGCAGACCCCCGTAATAATCCAGAAGCTGAACTCATTCGCGAAATACATGGGATTGATGATGCACTGCGTGAAATTGCGGGCGACAGTGTCTCGGGTCTTGGCACTGGCGGTATGGCGACCAAACTGCAAGCCGCTGATGTCGCATGCCGTGCGGGCATCGATGTGGTGATTGCAGCGGGTAGCCAAGCTGGTGTCATTGCTGATGTGATAGATGGCACCCCCGTCGGGACACGTTTTCATGCGTTGGAAACACCGCTGGAAAATCGTAAGCGCTGGATTTTTGGTGCGCCACCTGCGGGTGAAATCACCGTTGATGATGGTGCTGTCGCGGCGATTATGGAGCGGGGGAGTTCACTGCTGCCAAAAGGGATCCGTAGCGTCAAAGGGGATTTCTCTCGCGGCGAAGTCATTCGTATCCTCAATCTTAGTGGGCGAGATTTAGCTCACGGTGTCTCGCGTTATAACAGTGACGCCTTGCGCATGTTAGCGGGCCACCACTCACAACAAATTAGCGATATTCTCGGATATGAATACGGCCCAGTGGCTGTTCACCGTGACGATATGATTGTCAGTTAAGGAGCAAGCATGAGCATGCTGGAACAGATGGGGAAAGCCGCCAAACAGGCTTCTTGGCAATTAGCGATGCTGAGCACAGCAGAGAAGAATCAGGCGCTTGCGGTGATGGCTAACCTGCTAGAATCTGAAAGCCAAACCATTTTGCAGGCCAATGAACAAGACATGATCGCCGCCCGCAACAGTGGTATGAGTGAGGCATTGTTAGACCGGCTGTTATTATCCCCCGCCCGTTTAGTGGCTATTGCAAATGATGTGCGTCAGGTATGCCGCCTCAATGACCCCGTGGGCCGAGTGATTGACGGGAGTTTGCTCGACAGCGGTTTGAAATTAGAACGCCGCCGTGTCCCGCTAGGTGTGATTGGCGTGATTTATGAAGCCCGCCCTAATGTCACCATTGATGTGGCGAGTTTATGCCTGAAGACGGGTAATGCGGTCATTCTGCGTGGTGGCAAAGAGACACATCACACCAATCAGGCAACGGTAAAAGTGATTCAACAAGCCTTGGAACAATGCGGTCTACCTGCCGCCGCTGTACAGGCGATTGAAAGTCCAGATCGTGAATTGGTCAATGAATTGCTGCGGATGGATCGCTATGTCGATATGTTGATTCCACGCGGGGGGGCTGGGTTACATAAGCTGTGCCGTGAACAATCCACCATTCCAGTGATTACTGGCGGTATTGGTGTCTGTCATACTTTTGTCGATGAAAGTGCCGATTTTGAGAAAGCATTATTAGTCATTGAAAACGCAAAAGTTCAGCGTCCAAGCGCCTGTAACTCGTTGGAGACACTGCTGGTTCATCAGGCTATCGCCAAAGAATTTCTGCCCGTATTGAGTGACAGAATGCATGCTTTTGGTGTCACACTCCATGCCAGCCCACAAGCCATGCCCTATCTCGCAGAAGGTAAGGCTAATCTTGTCGCTGTAGAGGCCGTTGATTACGATGATGAATGGCTATCACTGGATCTGAATGTGGATATCGTGACTGATATTGATAGCGCTATTGCACACATTCGTGAGCATGGCACCAGTCACTCAGATGCGATTTTAACTCGCTCACTCAGTAGCGCCGAACATTTTGTCCGTGCAGTGGATTCATCTGCCGTGTACGTCAACGCTAGCACACGATTCACCGATGGGGGGCAGTTTGGTTTAGGCGCTGAGGTGGCGGTCAGCACCCAAAAACTCCATGCACGTGGCCCGATGGGGCTAGATGCATTAACCACCTACAAGTGGATTGGTTACGGTGATGATTTAGTCCGTAGCTGATTACCGCAAATTGCGGTATGTCGAACATAAAAGCGATATTCGGCCTGCGCCAATGTCGCTTTATTTTTACCTCATCCTCCTCCCCGCAAAGAAATCAACAAATCATCATTAAAGTTAATCTATTTTCTGCCGATAACCCTTCTGATACTTGTAGGCTTCAAATTATCTGGTGAGCCAGAGCGAAACATTAAAGATGGGGAATGGCAGGTGAGCGAAACGTCTAAAGAAAACTTTGTCAAAACGAATAAATTAGCGATCTGTGCAATTCTTCGAGATCTACAGAAGAATGATACCGCCGTCATGGTGACGCATGCTCGCGGGCAGTTTATTAGCCGCATTTTAGATGTTATGCCCGAGACGAATCAGTTTATTTTTGATTTTGGCAGCGTAGAACATGAGAACACTCTCGCGCTTGCCGCGAACCAAATCACTATCATCGCGGAACCTACGGGTGCCAAAATTGAATTCGCCTGTCATAAATTGCAAGAAATACACTATTTGTCATTGCCTGCTTATAGCTCGCCCCTACCTGAACAACTTTACTTTATCCAACGACGTGAATATTTTCGCATTAATATCCCTCAATGGCCTGCCTACTATTGCACTGGGAAATTCTCTGATGGCAGTAAATTCTCCTATACACTCGCGGATATTTCTTTGGGAGGAATGGGATTATACGCTCTGAAAGGCAGTGAATTCCCCCTGCAAGGATGTGGTGTTTTGCGGGATGTTTCGGTTGATTTATGTGGTTTTGGCCTTTTTAAATTGGACCTGCAATTTATTCGCTCCATTGATAAGCAAGTCGTCAATAACAAAGGTGAAACGCTGACCATGCAGCGCCTCAGTTTTAAATTCCCTCGCTTAAGCCCTATTCAAGAAAAAGGGCTGCAACGCGCTATTTTTGAGTTAGAAAAACAGCAAACCGCCAAGGCGCGAAAATTTCAGGAGGGGATTTAGTTTTTGAGTTTACGGCGAAATGGCCTGCGGTCTACGTATAGGCTGCAGGTAGTTAATTTCCCTTCGCTTGGTTTGTTAACGAATTGATTTTTTTACACCTTTCATTCTCTACTCCAATATTTCCTGATTGAACTACAGTTAATACTGTTCGGTTTTTTTGCTGTAGTACGCTTATCGCGTGTTTTCAGCCTTTACTTGCCTCTTTTTGTGACTGAGCGCTTCGGCGTATCAGACTTTTGCTTGCCACCTTCACTCAGCATCTTTGACAGCATTCTGCCTGTCACGGCGTTTCCTGCTCAATGTCTCGCGTCTAGTACAGCTCAAGGCGCTTACCTGATCAGAAAGGTATCTATGAAACAATTCTTAAAGGCTATTTTTGCACGACGTACCGCCATCACACCTTGGCGTGACACGGCACCGGTAAGAGAAGAATTATTCAGTGTAGAGCGACTGGAGCAACATGCTGAAAGCCTTGCCAAAGCTCAATCGATAACCTCTCAGCCCCCCAAGGTATCCACGCTGCGTGCTCGCCTAAACGATAATGCTAACACCTTGTTGGAAGCATATCGTGCCAACGCGGCAGAACTGGAAAAGGGCCGCACTGTTGTACCCGCCGCTGAGTGGTTGCTAGACAATTATCACTTGGTTGAAGAGCAAATCCGTGAAATCCGTGATGACTTACCGCCGGGCTATTATCGTCAGTTGCCCAAACTGGCTGAGGGGCCATTTGCGGGCTATCCACGGGTTTTTGGCATAACTTGGGCATTTGTTGCGCACACTGATAGCCATCTTGACCCAGAGGTTTTGTGCCGCTTTATCATGGCATATCAGCGTGTGCAGCCATTAACTATCGGTGAACTCTGGGCGGTTGCGATTACATTGCGTATCGTGCTGATAGAAAACTTACGCCGTTTGGCCGATCAAATAACACAAGGGCGTCAAGCCCGTGCAGAGGCTGAAGCATTTGCGAATCGATTATTGGCTGAAGGGGGAAGTCGATTCGCGCTGGAATCCGATATTGCCGCACGCTCCAGCGAGCCGCTGTCCGAACAGTTCGCCTCTCAGCTAGCGAAACGATTACGGGATCAAGATCCGCGTACCACGCCAGCGTTGGGATGGCTAGAAGAACGATTGAAATTACAAGGGTTATCGGTAAGTGAAGTCGTACAGCATACGCAATTACGGCAGGGGACATCTAACGTCTCAGTGCGTAATGTGATCACCAGTATGCGGTTGATCTCGGATATCGATTGGGCGGATCTGTTTGAACGCGTTAGCTTGGTGGATGCGTGCTTGCGGCAAGGGAGTCACTTTGCCAGCATGGATTTTCAAACCCGTAATCTGTACCGCAGTGCCATCGAGCAGTTATGCAGAGGGTCTAGTTTCACCGAACTGGAGATTGCGAATCTCGCCTTGCAAGCCGCACAGGATGCCGCTGAAGCCACAGATCGAGAGGATGATATCGAGCGCCGCAGTGATCCTGGTTACCATTTAATCGGTGCCGGACGGCATGCATTGGAGAATCACCTCAGATTTAGTCCCTCAATGCGTCTATGGTTCAGCCGCTTAAGTATCCGCCTCGGTGTCGACGGTTACGTAGGGGCCATCTTACTGACTACAACCGTATTATTGACATTGGCACTTTGGGCGCTTTCCTTCCCCAGTCTGGCAACGGGCGGATTGGTGCTTTTTGCTTTAATCGCTTTTATTCCTTTGACGGAAGTGGCGACAGCGCTCGTCAATCGGGTCATCACATGGACCTTTGGGGCCACGATTTTACCGGGACTCTCACTGAGCAAAGGCGTCCCTGATGCGCTGAGTACTTTGGTGGTGGTGCCGACGTTACTCACTGGCCAAGAAGATCTTCTAGCGCAAATAGAGCAACTCGAAGTCCATTATCTCTCTGGTACAAACGGTTCACTGACCTTTGCTCTATTGTTGGATGGTGTCGATGCTGATCAACAAGTTTTGCCCAGTGATGGCCCGCTACTGGCCTTAGCGAATGAGGCGATTACGCGGCTGAATCAGCAATATGGCCCAGCCCCTTCTGGTCCTCGCTTCCTACTGTTGTATCGCCAACGACTGTTTAATGACAGTGAAGGCTGTTGGATGGGGTGGGAACGTAAACGAGGCAAATTGCATGAACTCAATCGTCTGTTACGGGGGGCAACGGATACTTCATTCATCGCGACTGCAGCCGGTGAGCCGCAGGTGCCAGCGAATGTTCGCTATGTGATTACATTGGATGCCGATACCCGTCTCCCACGAGATGCAGTGCTACGGTTGATCGGCAAAATGGCACATCCCTTAAATCAGCCCCGCTTCAGTGCCGATCAGCAGCGCGTCATTGATGGTTACGGTATTCTTCAGCCGCGAGTGACATTGGCATTGCCGACGGGAAAAGGGGGCTCTTTGTATCAGCGGATATTTTCTGGGCCGGGGGGGATCGACCCCTATGCCGCGGCGGTATCCGATGTTTATCAAGATATATTTGGGGAGGGCTCTTATACCGGAAAAGGTATTTATGATGTGGATGCATTTGAGGCGGCAATGGCGGGCAGAGTGCCTGAAAATACCTTACTCAGCCATGATTTGTTTGAAGGTATTTTTGCCCGTGCGGGATTAGCCTCAGACATTGAAGTGGTAGAGGACTCACCGGCACGTTACGACGTGGCGACCAAGAGACAACATCGTTGGACGCGAGGCGACTGGCAATTACTGCCTTGGTTACTCAAGAGTCGTCAAGACAGTAAAGGCCTACCACTCTTGGGCCGTTGGAAAATGCTCGATAATTTGCGGCGCTCATTGGTCGCGCCTTTTGCGTTGCTACTGTTGGGCGTCAGTTGGATACTGCCCATGCCAGCATCATGGATCGGTTTACTGCTGGTTATCCTGCTCACCGCATTACCTATTTTCTTACCGATTTTATTCTCTTTATGGCCTGCGCAGAATGTTCGGCTCAGTAACCATTTCCGCTCGTTATTCAATGACATTAAGCGGGCCAGTAGCCAGACGTTACTAGTACTGGTCTTTTTAGCCAATAGCGCGTGGCAGATGGTCGATGCCATTGGCCGTACATTGATTCGGTTACTTCGTACTCGTCGCCATTTATTGGAATGGACCACCGCAGCCCAATC
Organism: Yersinia massiliensis; assembly: GCF_003048255.1. NCBI lineage: Bacteria > Pseudomonadati > Pseudomonadota > Gammaproteobacteria > Enterobacterales > Yersiniaceae > Yersinia > Yersinia massiliensis. The sequence goes on along the minus strand of NZ_CP028487.1, from coordinate 3,683,275 downwards.
GGCAGGCAAACCCAGCCCCGATCTACTGGGTTTTTATCGCCATATGATGGAGGGAACGCTATTGGGTTTGCTGATGGCGATCACTGCTCTGACTGTGTCCCCGTCTGCTTGGCCGCTAATCTATCCTTTTGCGCTTATCTGGCTATTTGCCCCTGCCATTGCTCTGTGGGTGAGCCGGTCTCATCAGGTCGCGCTGTATCATCCAATGACAGCTGAGGATATTCCCGCATTGCGCCTGACGGCGCGACGCACTTGGCGATTCTTCGAAACTTTTGTCACGTCAGACGAGAATATGTTGCCGCCTGACAATTTTCAGGAAGACCCTAAGCCCGTCGTCGCTCATCGAACTTCACCGACCAATTTAGGCCTCTATCTACTCTCGACCGCTGTTGCCCGTGATTTTGGCTGGGCCGGAACTTATCGCACATTAGTCCGGCTGGAAACCACCTTTGAGAGCATGAATAAGTTGGCGCGTTTCAAAGGGCACTTCTTCAACTGGTATGGGACGCAGGATCTACGAACGCTGGAGCCGGCCTATGTCTCTTCGGTTGATAGCGGCAATTTGGCGGGGCACTTGATTGCGCTCGCCAATACCTGTGAAGAGTGGGCGAAAGAGCCGTTGGCAACCAATGGGGCTAAAGGGTTAATGGATAGCTTGTTGTTGGCTGAGGCCGCTTTTAGGCAGCTACCACCAGGGGATAAGGACTTTAAGCGCCAACTCTGGGCCGTGTTGGGCCAAATCAGGATGGATCTTAAAAGTGTGGGCGAAACGGAGATGCTACCATCAACGTTGAAGCCGCTTCTTACGAAAGCCTCGGCGATGGTGCACGGCGTTGCACGTCCAATTGATGATAACGCTTTTATTGATTTGAGTTATTGGATTGAAGCTCTCATTTTGGCAGCTGCGGAACATGAGTACGACCAGCAATTGACGCAAGAACGGCAGGATGAAGTCTATGCTCGATTGCTGAAATTGGCCGATGAGGCCCGCAGCATGGCGTTGGCAATGGACTTTGCCTTCTTACTCGACCCCGAACGTAAATTACTCTCAATCGGTTATTCGCTGGTGGATAACAGCTTGGATCCGAGTTGCTATGATTTGTTAGCATCAGAAGCCCGCCTGACCAGTTTGTTCGCAATCGCCAAAGGTGATATCCCGACCCGCCATTGGTTCCGTCTTGGGCGAGCAGCTACCCCTATTGGCAAAGGAGCGGCGCTGATTTCTTGGTCCGGTTCAATGTTTGAATACCTGATGCCCTCTCTGGTTATGCGTGCGCCTGCGGGGAGTTTACTGGAACAAACCAATCAACTCGTGGTTGAGCGCCAACAAGCTTATGGGCGTAGTTTGGGTATTCCATGGGGAATATCGGAGTCGGCATACAGTGCACGAGACATCGAGTTTACCTATCAATACTCTAATTTCGGCGTGCCAGGATTAGGGTTAAAACGAGGCTTATCAGAAAATACCGTTATCGCGCCTTATGCGACGGGTTTAGCCACCATGGTCGATCCCCATGGCGCGATGCAAAATTATGAACGCTTAGCGGATATGGGGGCGTTGGGGCGTTATGGCTTTTATGAGGCGCTAGACTTCACTCGCTCTCGGTTACCTGAAAACCAACAAGTGGTGATTGTTCGAAACTACATGGCGCACCATCAGGGCATGAGCATTGTGGCTATCGCCAATACCCTACAGCAGGGGGTGATGCGTAACCGCTTCCATCATGAACCGATGATCCAAGCCTGCGAATTGCTGCTACAGGAACGGATGCCTCGCAATGTGGCCATTGCGTATCCGCGTACCGAAGAAGTGCGGCTTTCTGCGACCGCAGATTATGCTTTGCCACCGACACGTCGCTTCACGTCACCGGTGATTGGTTCAGCCATCACCCACCTATTATCCAATGGCCGCTATGCGGTTATGCTAACGACCGCGGGTGCGGGTTACAGCCGTTGGCTAGATGTAGCCGTCACCCGCTGGCGGGAAGATGCCACTTGTGATAGTGACGGCGCATTTATTTTCCTACGCGATTTACGCAGTGGTCGCACTTGGTCGGCTGGATCGCAATTAGCCGCCAGCGATAAAGCCCAGCGTGAAGTGATTTTCGCCGAGGACCATGCGGAGTTTATCTGCCGTGACGGCACGTTGACCAGCACGATGAATGTGCTGATTTCCAGTGAAGACGATGGCGAGGTGCGGCGAGTCTCATTGCTCAATACTGGCCGCCGTTCACGAGAGATTGAGCTGACATCCTATGCCGAAGTGGTACTCACTGGCGCCGCCGCAGATAATGCTCATCCCGCCTTCGCCAAGATGTTTGTGGTGACTGAATTTCTCCCCGCATTGGGGGCATTAATTGCCACACGTCGGCCTCGAACGGCGCAAGAACCTCAAGTCTGGGCCGCGCATTTCTCGGTCGCGGATGGTTTGCCGGTACGTGAACTGCAATATGAGTCTGATCGCGCCAAATTTATTGGTCGTGGTCATCGTGTTGCCACTTCTGCGGCATTGCAAATGGATGTGCCGTTATCAAATACCGTCGGAACCGTGCTTGACCCGATATTTTCATTACGCCATAGCCTACTGGTTCCTGCGGGTAAAACCGTGACGGTTTCATTTTGGACGTTGATTGCCTCCTCAAGAGAAGATCTGCTGGATATGGTGGATAAGCATCGCGACCGCAGTGCTTATGACCGCGCTAAAACACTGGCTTGGACACAGGCGCAGGTACAGTTACGCCATCTCGATATTAAAGCGGAAGAGGCGACTGATTTTCAGCAACTTGCGGCACCTATTTTGTATGCAGACGCCCGCTTCCGTTCACCTTCAGCCACGATTATGCAAGGTGCAGGGATGCAGTCAGCGTTATGGGCGCAGTCGATATCGGGCGATCTGCCCATCGTTTTATTGCGCATTGATGATAGTGAAGACATTGCACAGGTACGGCAATTACTGCGCGCCCATGAATACTGGCGCATAAAACGTCTGGCAGTTGATCTGGTTATCATCAACGAGCGGGCGTCTTCTTATGTGCAAGATTTGCAAATTGCTATCGAAACAGCGGTGCGCAGCAGCCAGTCGCGGCCTCGCTTAGGTGATGAACTTCGGCAAGGCTCGGTATATGCCTTACGCGCCGATCTCATGAGCGCTGAAACCCGTGCGTTACTGCGTTCGATTGCCCGAGTAGTGCTCTCTGCTCGAGCCGGAACGCTGGGTAATCAGCTTAATCATCTGTTATTTGCATCAGATAAAATTGGCGCGCCAGCGGGTAAAAAACGATTAAAACTGGAGATGAAAACCGAGTTTTCTCATGCTAAAACGACAGACTTAGTGACGGCAACGCGATTACCACCACCGGCTAATCTAGAGTTTTTCAATGGGCTAGGCGGGTTTGGCCAACAGGGGCGGGAATATATTACCTGCCTAAATGACGGGGAAAATACGCCCGCGCCTTGGATAAATGTGATTGCCAATCAGACTTTTGGATTTCAGGTTTCGGCCACCGGCAGCGGCTATACGTGGGCTGAAAATAGCCGAGAAAACCAAATAACACCGTGGCTGAACGACCCGGTCATTGATCCTTCGGGCGAATGTTTTTATCTGCGTGATGAGGATTCGGGACAACTCTTCAGTCCGACAGCGCAGCCAATTCGTGACGGCGGCACTTATATTGCCCGCCACGGCCATGGTTACAGTCGGTTTGAACATCAGGTTAACGCCATTGGCATGACGTTGCTGCAATATGTCCCACTGGCTGATCCCATCAAAATATCTCGACTGACGTTGCACAATAAGTCAGATAAACCACGCCGTATTTCGGTGACCGCCTATGCGGAATGGGTGCTAGCTACCTCCCGCGGCGCTACTGGGCCATTTATTATCACTGAAATGGATGAGTTAACCGGTGCTATGCTGGCTCGCAATCCGTGGAGTATGGCATTTCCTGGCAGAATCTCTTTTGCTGACCTCAATGGCCGACAACAGTGTTGGACTGCCAATCGTAGCGAGTTTCTTGGCTATTATGGCAACTCATCCGAGCCAACCGCACTGGTGGCGGGTATTCCGCTGTCAGGCTCGACCGGTGCGGGCGTGGATCCCTGTAGTGCGCTACAGCAGACGATTGAGCTAGCCGCTGGCGAGCAGATTGAAGTGGTTTGGTTTATCGGCCAATGTGCGAGCGTCAGTAAAGCTCAGGCGCTAATCACACGTTACCGCGCGGCAGATTTGGATGCTGTACTCAGTGAAGTCATTGATTACTGGCGAACCTTGCTTGAGACCGTTCAGGTGAAAACGCCAGATAGACAAATGGACATCATGCTCAACGGTTGGCTGCTTTATCAGACGCTGGCATGTCGCGTATGGGCGCGTTCGGCTTTCTATCAAGCCAGTGGCGCTTATGGTTTCCGTGATCAATTGCAAGATGGCATGGCGCTCACCTTTGCCATGCCCGATACCACCCGTCACCACCTATTACGCGCAGCCGGACGACAATTTATTGAAGGCGACGTGCAGCACTGGTGGTTGCCTCACTCAGGGCAGGGGGTACGTACTCGCATCTCTGATGATCGGGTTTGGCTCTCATTCGCGACTGCGACCTATATCCTCACCAGTGGTGATGCCAGTGTGCTGGATGAAATCGTGCCTTTCCTCGAAGGGCCAACCTTGCACCCTGGCGAGCACGATGCATTCTTCCAGCCAATAGTTGCGCAGGAAACGGCCTCACTCTTTGAACACTGCGCCAAAGGATTGGATCAGTGCATCGAATTGACCGGTGAGCTGGGCTTGCCGCTAATGGGAACTGGCGACTGGAATGATGGGATGAACCGAGTGGGGGAAGGGGGGAAAGGAGAGAGTGTTTGGCTGGGATGGCTGCTGGCGGCGACGCTGAAAATGTTTATTCCGTTGGCGAAAGTCCGTGATCCCAAACGGGCCGAACGGTGGCAGAGTCACCTCACGGGGTTAATTGCTGCAATAGAGCAGGAAGCATGGGATGGCGATTGGTATCGGCGGGCAACCTTTGACAACGGCAGTTGGCTGGGGTCTAAAACGAGCCAAGAGTGCCGCATTGACTCTATTGCGCAGTCATGGGCTGTGCTGTCAAAAGCCGCTGATCCGAGTCGAGCAAAACAGGCCATGGTTTCATTGGAGCAACATCTCATTCGCCGCGATGATGGCATGGCATTACTGTTCACTCCACCCTTTGACCATACCGCCGATGATCCCGGCTACATTAAAGGTTATCCACCGGGCTTACGAGAAAATGGCGGACAATATAGTCACGCCGCGATGTGGGTGATTTTGGCCTTTGCTGAATTAGGTGAGGGTGATAAAGCCCATGATCTGTTTGCCTTACTGAATCCCATTAATCATGGTAATAGTCCTAAGGCGATTGCGCGTTACAAAGTTGAACCTTATGTGGTGGCTGCCGATGTTTATTCAGTCGAACCCCATGTAGGGCGTGGCGGCTGGACTTGGTATACCGGTTCGGCGGGGTGGATGTATCGCGCGGGTATTGAAGGCCTTCTCGGCATTCGGCGTCAAGGGGAGGAATTAGTCATTAATCCTTGTATTCCAGCCAGCTGGCAGGGATTTGAAGCGACGATTAATTTAGCGGATACGCGTTATATCATCCGTGTCGAAAGTCCAAGCCAGCGTTGTCAGGGAATTCACTCTGCGACACTGAATGGTGTCGTGGTATCCAGCTATTCTGATGGATTACATGTGGCATTAGATGGTGGCGAATATGAACTAATTATTATTTTGTCATGATTATTAACTCAGTCGAGATAGTCAATCGGCGCTATCTCGACTTTATCAAATAAAATCTCAGAAATGTGTTGAATTATCATGCTACTGGCCCAATATTATAAGCTGGTCAACAAGGAGGAATAAGCATGGGGATTAGCGAAGAAGAGAGTATCCGCCGTTTGACTGATGAGAAAAGTTCGATTGGTCATTCGGCTAAATGGGTCGCCATCATTTCAGCGGTCTATTTTGTTATTATGCTGTTTTATCAGCACGAATTGGGTGTGTTAACGCTGGCTGGCGGTATTTTTATTGTGTCATTCTCAACTTGGATGAAGAAACGCCAAAAAGTAAAATCGTATAGAAATCAGTTACAACAGTTGGGTGAAGATAAAACAGTATAGAGAAAACCGACCTTTTACTGATTGATCAGAAGAACAGCAGGTATTTATGCCTGATGCACTGTTCATCCGATTATCAGTGTGAGCTTTTCGTTTGCAGCCCTGCAAGCGCGCCTAAGTTATTGCCTCCATTTTTGTTATTGTCTCCAATGTTGTTATAGCCTATCTTTTTATTTCAGCGATTTAGACATATTAAACCCAGTGACGACAAACGCCATTTGCTCATACAATCTTTTTGCGTGCGGATTATCAGCGGCGACCCGCAGTTTTATCTCGAATACCCCCTGGTCGATCAACCGTTTTTCGAGCGCCTCCAAACTGGCAGAGCCATAACCCTTACGCTGGTATTGTGGCAGCACATAAAAATCCTTAATAAAGGCAGCGCTATCCTCTTTCCCCAATCCATACCATAAATAACCGACCAACTGATTTTCATCGCCAAGATTGCCGTTATTTTCGATACAAAAAAGGTGATCGTTTGGACTATTAACGCCGTTCGGTAAGTAGCTATCAAAGCTATGTGTCGCATAAGCTAATGCTTGCTCAGCGCTATAATCGCTATTAGATGATAAATCTTGCGCATACTCGGTAATAAATAAATTCCTATAGCCGCAAAGTTCCTCATTACGCATTGCTCTTAGCGTGACCATAATATTTCCCCATCCTATTGTGACGTTTCAATCCTGCCACTATAGTGGATTTGGTGTGAAAAAAGCAGATTAGCGCGTGGCAGGAAAGAAGATAGATAAAATAAATCAGCAGGTTAAATCATGAGTGGGGATGTAATGACAAAACAAAATAGCCATACAGATACCGTTGAACGGCAGTTTGGTGATCAGGCTAATGCCTATCTGACGAGTGCGGTTCATGCTCAGGGTAAAGATTTACAGCGCTTGGCTATGTTACTGCAACCCCATGGTGATGCTCACTTGCTCGATCTTGGCTGTGGGGCGGGACATGCCAGTTTTGCCGCTGCTGCTGTCGTTAAATCAGTTGTTTCCTATGACCTCTCTGCGCAGATGTTACAGGTGGTCAGTCAGGCGGCAGCAGATAAAAATTTAACGAATATTGTCGTACAACAAGGGCTAGCGGAATCATTACCCTTTGATGACCACAGTTTCGATATCGTCATCAGCCGTTACTCTGCCCATCACTGGCACGATGTCGGCCAAGCGTTGCGTGAAGTTAAGCGGGTACTGCGCCCCGGTGGTCGGGTGATCTTTATGGATGTGGTTTCACCGGGTCATCCAGTACTGGATATTTATCTGCAAACCGTGGAAGTGCTACGTGATACCTCACATGTCCGAAATTACTCACCAGGCGAATGGTTGGCACTGTTTACCGATGCTGGGTTACTGATTAGTGAAGTGACATCCGATCGATTGTATTTGGAATTCAGTAGCTGGATAGCCAGAATGCGCACGCCTGAACATTTCGCAACAGCCATCCGTGAGCTACAAAAATCAGCATCCGATAGCGTTATTAATCATTATCAGATTCAATCTGATGGTTCGTTTTGTAGTGATATTATGATGGTTGTTGCCCAATCCTAATACCCGTCATCTTTCAAGCTGCAGGTGTGTTGGCTGCGCGCGGTAACCCGAATCACTGACGAGTGTCAGCTCATCGGGATTTCCTTACTTGCCGCCTTCCTGCCGCTTGAAATCTATAGGGTATTTGTGAGGGATCTTTCAAGTTGCAGGTGTGTTGGCTGCGCGCGGTAACCCGAGTCACTGACGAGTGTCAGCTCATCGGGATTCCCTTACTTGCCGCCTTCCTGCCGCTTGAAATCTATTGGGTATAAATATGAGGAAGATTTAAAGATTAAATTCTTTTCACTTATATTGACGTTCATTTCCGCCAGAGACACAAATAAAGTTATTTCCTCCTTATTCCCCTCACAATGATTGATGTTCTTTACACTCTATTACGTCTCCTTGCAGTGGAGCGCTCATAATTAATCTTACAAAGACGTTATCCATTACCTGCTTGTTGGAGAAGTTTATGAAACTATTACCTGTTATCGTCGCTGCATTCATCGCCACCACTTCATTTGCTACAATGGCAGCACAAGAAGTCAGTCAGGAACAAGCGACAAAATTACAAAGTATCGGGGTGATTTCACTTTCAAACGTCAGTGGATCGCCAATGGATGTTGAGTCAGCCTTAAATGCAAAAGCAACCGCTGATGGTGCTAGCCACTATCGCATCATCGGTATGAGCAATCCGGGGGATTCAAGCAATTACAGTGCTACAGCAGAGATTTACCGCTAATACATCGCAATAAATCCTAATGAAGGAACGAGTAATAGATTCTGTCAGTACGGTAATAATATTTTCGTTTGCCGGTCAGCCCAAGGTAACAATGAATGACTATTGTTACCTTGGGCTGACTTATTTTTATTCATCATATTCTCTCTGATGGTCTTTATAGTCACAGACTCAAAATAATTAATTATTAGAGTAATCTTAATGATAGCGTAAGAAATATAAGGTGTTATTGTGGTATATCTTGGGCTCTGAGGAGAGGCTATGTTAAACACTGTTCGGCGTAATTTTAAAAGCCAATTTTCCTATTTACAGCGTTTTATTGCCTCACCACGCACCATTGGCACGTTAGCCCCTTCGTCGCCTTGGTTATGTCAGGCGATGTTGAATCAGGTGGATTGGCAACAACATCTGAATATTGCAGAGTTAGGTGCGGCAGATGGCGTGCTAACAAAGCGAATTTTGTCACATATGTCTGTCAACTCTCGCTTACAAGCTTACGAAATCCAACCCCATTTTGTGCATGCCTTGCACCAGATAAATGACCCACGTCTGCAAGTTGCCGATCGTTCGGCTGAACTGTTGGATCAGAACTACGATGTGGTATTTTGTTGCTTGCCCTTGCTCTCGATACCCACAAAAATAAGTATCAAAATCTTGCAGCAAACTCAACAACGTTTACGGGCAAATAATGGGGTACTCGTTCTGTTTCAATACAGCCACCTGTCTGAACCCTTGTTATCCCGCTACTTTATGTGGAAAAAAATACGCGTCGTCCGTAATTTCCCCCCTGCATTAGTTTATATCTGTCAGCCTCGTTAGCGTTCTATCATTAACTTTCCCCATTCATTGCGACGTTGTCTCTATTCTCTAGTGAGACTATCAAGTGAATGGGGTCATTCACTGAGCAAATTTAGCGTGAAAATGATAGCTGTTTAGGTGTGATACATTGGAATTGTTGCACAATATCAAATTATCACATTGGATTATCTGTATCATTAAATTTACGATACTGTAAAGTTTGCACTACTCTCAATTATCGGTATGATTTGCATCTACAGCAAATGGCTGAGTGTTAATCAAATTAAGCTGATTAACACTGAGTCAGTTAAGAGTAATGGCCCGTTTTTGATACCGAGAATTTATTCTCAGAAGTTGATACGAAAGGACTTTCAAGTAATGACACAAACTATCTTCATGGTTGGTGCGCGTGGCGCAGGTAAAACCACGGTGGGGAAGGCGTTGGCAGAGGCGTTAGGGTATCGATTTGTTGATACAGATCTGTTTATGCAGCAGACTTTACAGCTGACTGTTGCCGATGTCGTGGCCCGTGAAGGGTGGGATGGTTTTCGTTTGCGTGAAAGCATGGCATTAGAGACTGTCACTGCGCCAAAAACGGTCGTTGCTACTGGTGGCGGGGCGGTTTTAACTCCGAGCAATCGTACATTTATGCGTCATCACGGTGTGGTGATTTACTTGCGCGCATCGGCCAATGTACTGGCAGAAAGGCTAACTGAAGACCCAGAAGATGCTCAGCGGCCAAGTCTAACCGGTAAACCTATCGTTGAGGAAATGCTGGACGTTCTCGCTAGCCGTGAAGCACTCTATCAATCGGTCGCTCATCATGTGCTTGACGCCACTCAATCACCAGACGAGGTAGTTGAACGTATTTTGCAGATTTTGGCTGATGAAACAGTAAAATAGCGGCGAAATTGAGCCTGATCGGTGAGATGAAAAGATTTGTACTATAAAGGTATTTGTAAGGCGTATGTTTTTATTACGTCGATAGCAAGCCATCTGATTGCCTGATAATTATACGAAGAGTACAATCATCACCTACGTAATCATTTCAACGTAAACCATTTGCGTTGCTTAATGCCACCTAGGTAAGGCCAATCAAGGCGGGCCGATGAAAACCCTCAAACTGTATATCCATCAACATACCAATTTTATGCCTGCATTTTGGTCAATATTGATTGTGATCTTCGAAACCTCATTGGCGTTGTACATTCTACGAAACCTCTGATATGACACTCTCTTTCTGATAAGCGCTATTCACTTTTGCTGCAAAACCCAATGCAGTGGTTTTGTTATTCGCTAAATAGCCGCGATTCTTTGAGCATACTGAAGAAATTCAGCGCCAATTCGTGTGTTTTATCCGCAACCAGATGAGTGAAACCGGTAATGATCCCATTTCGCCATAATATTCAGTGACAGAGCGTTTAGAGAGACTCTAATATGAAAGCTCAATTCTGATTAAGATGCGGGTGCAAAACTATGCTGAAATTTAATGAGTATTTTACCGGGAAAGTGAAATCTATTGGTTTTGACAGTGACAGTATTGGGCCAGCGAGTGTTGGGGTGATGGAAAAGGGTGAATACACCTTCAGTACGGCTAAACCTGAAGAAATGACCGTGATTACGGGCAGCTTAAAAGTGCTGATCCCTGGGTCGTCAGGTTGGGAAGTGTTCAAACCAGGTGAGACATTCTACATCCCTGGGGAAAGTGAATTTAACCTGCAAGTTGCTGAAGCATCATCGTATTTGTGTAAATACTTGAGTTAGTTTTTTAGATTAACTTTCATTTCTGCCCTCTCCATGCCAGAAAGGGCAGTAGTCTTTCATTGCTAGGTAGCCGCAGTATTAACGCTCAGCTTCACCACCCAATGCTTCAATCATATTTTTAATCAAAGCGGCCAGCTCACTGGTCATCAGAATAAAATCGGCATCGAAGCGCTGCGCAAAATCTTCTCGATCAATATCATCGTTCTGTTCACGCAAAGTGTCAGAGAATTTCAGGCGCTTTAGTGAACCGTCATCAGATAGCACTAACTGAACGCGCTCCTGCCAATCCAGTGCCAGTTTGGTCACTAACTTGCCAGCTTCGATATGCACCGCGATTTCATCGCTAAACAGATCCTGTTTTTTACAGCGGATCACGCCGCCATCTTCCAGAATAGCTTTTAGTTCAGCTTCATCCATCAGCGTAAAGCCAGCAGGTAACTCTTTGCTACGTACCCACTCTGTTAGCGTTAACTCAATCGGGTTTTCTAATGTCAGAGGGACAACGGGCAGGGAGCCTAAGCTTTTTCGCAGTAATGCCAAGGTATCTTCTGCTCGCTTAGCACTGGCTGCATCGACCATAATCAGGTCATTGACGGTATCTATCCACAAGAAGGTTTGGTTAAACCGACTGAATGCACGTGGCAGTAAACTGTGCAAAACCTCATCTTTTAGCGAGTCTTTTTCAGTTTTTTTCAGTTTGCGGTGTTGTTCACCTTCCAGTCGTTCGATTTTGGCTTGCAGCTCTTGCTTAATCACCGGTGATGGCAGGATTTTCTCTTCTTTGCGCGCACAAATCACGATCTGACCATTAACCGTATGTGTTAATGCATCGCTGTGTGAACCCATCGGTGATACCCAACCGGTTTTGACCATATCTTGGCTACCGCAGGGGGTGAAACTGAGGGCGCTTAACTGTTTCTCCATTTCATCCGCAGACAGCGAAACTTCCCGGCTTAAACGGTAAACCATTAAATTCTTAAACCACAGCATAGTGTTTTCCCTGGCTCGGGCGCGCCTTGAGCGCGCGAGTTAATCAAACGCAGGGCGGCATGATAACGAATTGGCGCCTTGACCCCTAGTAAAGAATCAGAAAAAAGAGTGCTAGCCAATAATTTGTTCCATACCTTTTTAACCTAATGAGATTTAAGTACCCAGAATGTAAAATTAAGGGCAACAAAGATTGTGTCACCGCCGCGCATTGTCCACACTGAAATGATAAGATTTTTATTATTTCTAAACTCGCAGTCTATTGAAGCCTGTTAATCGCTCGCAACACAATGAACAACCCTATCAACGAGGTGGAGCGTTATGCGTATTGGTATCGATCTGGGTGGCACCAAAATAGAAGTCATTGCACTGAGTAATGACGGACAGGAACTTTTTCGTAAGCGGGTTGATACCCCACGACATGATTATCAAAAAACATTGCAGGCGATTGCTGATTTAGTGGCTGACGCTGAGCTGGCGACGGGGGAACGAGGCAGTGTCGGTGTCGGGATACCTGGAACACTCTCTCCTTTTACGGGCAAAGTAAAAAATGCCAATTCAGTCTGGCTGAATGGGCAATTTGTCGATAAAGACCTGTCTGATCTACTTTCTCGCCCAGTACGCTTGGCGAATGATGCTAATTGTCTGGCTGTTTCTGAAGCAACCGATGGGGCGGGGGCGGGCAAACATTTGGTTTTTGCTGCTATTATCGGTACCGGTTGTGGCTCAGGAATTGCGATTGATGGGCGAGTGCATGCGGGGGGCAATGGTATTGCCGGTGAGTGGGGCCATAATCCTTTGCCGTGGCAAGATGACGAAGAGCGGCAATATCAGCAGGAGGTCGCTTGCTATTGTGGCAAAAAAGGCTGTATCGAGACTTTTGTCTCTGGCACCGGTTTTGCCACCGACTATTTTCGTCTGAGCGGACAGCCCCTTAAAGGCCATGAAATCATTACATTGGCCGAACAAGGTGATGCGATAGCAGAACAGGCTATGCATAATTATGAGCAACGTTTTGCTAAATCCTTGGCTCAGGTGATTAACCTGTTCGACCCCGACGTAATCGTTCTGGGCGGTGGAATGAGTAACGTCAACCGCCTCTATAAAACACTACCCGCATTAATCCGCCCATGGGTGTTTGGCGGTGAATGTGAGACGCCAATTCGTCGGGCTGTGCATGGTGATTCGAGTGGGGTTCGTGGCGCTGCGTGGCTGTGGCCAAATGCCCTTCGTCCTTGACGTGGCAGCGTTGTTAGCGGCACTCACTTACCCGAATCACTGACCTGAGTCAGCTCATCGGGATGCGTTCGTTTGCTGCCTAGCTGTCACGCCAATGACGTTGGGCATGCCCTGCCATTTTTGACGTGGCAGCGTTGTTAGCGGCACTTACTTACCCGAATCACTGACCTGAGTCAGCTCATCGGGATGCGTTTGCTTGCTGCCTAGCTGTCACGCCAATGACTTTGGGCATGCCCTTCCATTTTTGACGTGGCAGCGTTGTTAGCGGCACTTACTTACCCGAATCACTGACTTGAGTCAGCTCATCGGGATGCGTTCGCTTGCTGCCTAGCTGTCACGCCAATGACTTTGGGCATGGCCTTCGTCGGTAGGGCAGCCATCACTTACTCGAATCATGGATTCGGGTGGGTTCAGTCTTGATCAACGCGGAAGATATTATCTAAACGGCTAACCCCGAGTCCGTTGACTTTCTTCACTTTGATTTGCACTGGAATCCTTTCCTTCATTGCCTCAACGTGGCTGATCACCCCGATCGTCTTACCCGACGCATTCAGGCTATCGAGAGCATCCAAGGCGGTATCCAGCGTTTCGGCATCTAGCGTACCGAAACCTTCGTCAAGGAACAGCGAATCAATGCTGGTTTTGTGGCTTACCAAATCCGACAGCGCCAACGCCAACGCTAAGCTGACCAGAAAACTTTCACCGCCAGATAACGTTCGCGTATCGCGTATTGCATCCGCTTGCCACGTATCCACCACTTGCAGCTCCAATGCATCACTGGTTTTACGCTGTAACAAATAGCGACCATGCAAACGACTAAGCTGAATATTGGCTAAATAGACCAAATGGTCGAGTGTCAGCCCTTGGGCAAATTTACGGAATTTATCACCCTCTTTAGAGCCAATTAAGTGATTGAGATAGCTCCAATCATCATATTGCTGTTGGCTTTGCTCAATTTGTTCAAACAAGGCATGTTGATTGTGACGACGAGCGGTGTCACTTTCTAGCTGATTACGTAGTTCACCCTGACGTAGAGTATTAGCTTTGAGCTGTGCAAATATCTGTTCGAGTTGTTGTTCTAATACCGCCAACTCAGATGTTTGAAAGACGCCTGCGGGGCACTGTAGGAGGTGTTGCTCCAGTGCTTCTTGGGTTTGTTGTTGGCGAATTTGTATTTGCTGTCGCCGTTCGCTCAATTGTTGTTGTAATTGCTGTAAACGTTGCCTCTCTTCTTCGCTAAGCAAGGCCGCCGTTAATGCCGCTTCATCGTCGAATTCACTGTTTTCCAGTGCTTGTTGTAACTCTGTTTGAGCTGTTGCCGCATTTTGTTGATTATGCTGATATTGCTGCTCTAGTCCCGCCAGTTCTCCCAAAAGTCGGTTGAGCTGGGATTGAGCCAACTGCAAAGATTCTGCAGCCTTCTGTTGCATTAACTCAACTTGCTGCTGCTCTTGGCGCAGTGACTGGCGCGCCTCGATGACACGTTTATCACCAAACAACCCTTGGCGCTGCTGACGGTATTGCTGCAACAGGGCTTCAGCCTGTTGATGCTTTTCGGTAAGTTCAGCTAATTGCTCAACACAGGCTTGCAAGTGGCGACGCTCATCTTCAATTCGCGTCTCTAGTGCTTGTTTCCCCAAGGCCAACTGCTGTTGCTCTTGCTGATACAGCTGCCAGCGTTGGTTCTCTTCTTCTCGTTGCGCCAGCCAACTCTGCTGTTGGTCTGTTTCCGGTAATGATAGCGATAATTCAGCTAACGTATGATGGAAGTTCTGGCGCATCAGGGCCAGTTCATCCTGTTGCCGCTGATGCTGCGCTAACAACGCTTGATGGGGTTTCTGGGCATCTTGTTGGCGTTGCGTGATGAGAGCCACTTGTTGCTGATGTTTTTGCTGCTGTTGTTCGGCTTGAGACAACGCATCTTTGGCCTGCTGATGTAGCTGATTTAAGCGTTCATATTCAGCCAATTTTTGCTGGCAGTTTTGCTCTAACTGTTCTTGTTGATCCAGCCAAATGGCCAATGCTTCCGAATCATCCAAGCTTATTGTCAATGCCAGAGGTTTAACGAGTGCTTGCCAGCGTTGTTGGTAATCAGCCAATTGCTGGTGATGGTGCTGTAATTCTTGCTCCAATCGCTGTTGCTGTAGCTGCATGTTTTCGACTTGCGTGCGTAGCTCCGTTCCAGCAGTGGAGAGCTGTTCAACTTGTTGACGTAACGCATCAAGACGCTTAGCCGTTTCTGAGGGTTTTACCGCTTGATATTCGGTAATCGCCGGATGATCCAGAGCACCACATAATGGACAGGCTTTTCCCGATTCGAGTTTCGCCCGCTCTGCCTCTAACCCTGCTATCTGTTTTTCTCGTTCCCACAAACTTTCCAAATCAGTTTGATGTTGCTTTTGTTGCTTATATAACTGACGTTTTTCGGCTAATTGCGGCTCAAGCAGCTTTAACTGTTGCTGCTGGCTAACGAATTGCTGCTGCTGTTTATCAATCAATAATTGCACTTGTTGCGCCAACGGCGAAAGTGCTGCCAATTGCTGCCGTACGGACCGTTGTTCTTGGAGGCGGATCCATTGCAGGCGTAACTGTGCCGAGGGCTGTTGCTGCTCAAACTCGGCTAATTGCCGCTGGATGTTATCCGTATGCGAACTGGCCTGTGTCAGGGCAATTTGCTGCTGTTTATTCTGCTCATTCAATGTGGTGATTTGCTGCTGCAGTGTATTGAGTAATGTAACTTGTTGCTGCTGCTGTTGTTCGTTTTCAACCGATTGTTGTTGCTGTAATTGCAGTTGACGGAACTGCTCACGCCATAATGGCAGGTTCTTTTCCCAGTGCTGATGGTGGGAATGAAGTTGCGTGTATTCTGCCAGTTGCTGTAGGCGTTGTTGAGTTTTTAGCAGTTGCTGCTCATTAAGCTCAAGCAGTTGGCGTTCTTGCTGTTCTTTGCCCTGTAACTGCTGGAGTTGTAGCGCTAGTTGCTCCAATACGAGTTGCTGTTGTGCGAGGGTGTTATCCAGCGGGATGACTTTTTGCTCAATCAGCGTTTCTTGTTCATGCTGCTTAAGCACTTGTTGTTGGCGCGCCAAAATGGCGTGCTCCAATGCTTCGGTCAAGGGTATCAACTGAGTTTGAAGTTGTTGCTGTTGTTCGGTCAGTGTGGTGATACGAAGTTGAATTTTTTGTAACTCTTCTTGGGTGCGTGAACGCTCTCGCAATAAGGGACGCAACTTTTCAGCCGGTTCACTACGGGCAAGCCGTAACAATTCAGGCTGAGCCTGTTCAAAGTCCTGTTCAATAGAGACTTGCTGTTGTTGATATTCCAGCGCTTCTTTTTGTTGCTGCTGCCAACGAGTCAACCAGCTTATTTGTTGTTGATTAACGGATTGCTCTGATGTGAGCTGCTGTTCTTGTTGGCGAAGTGCTTCTATTTGTTGTGCCAAAACTGAACGCTGCTCTTCGTTTAGCAGCTCAATACCGGCAGCCCGCTGATGCAAGGCGTCCAGAGCGACTTTGGCCTCTTTGTGTTGCTCGAACACCCGCTCGGATATCCGCCCATAAATGTCGGTGCCTGTTAGCTCTTCCAGTAACTCCGCACGATCATTGGCGTCAGCATTTAAGAACGCGGCAAATTGCCCCTGTGACAGCATCATGGATTTGGTGAATCGACCAAAATCCAGCCCAGTGATCTCGGCAATCATATCGAGCTTATCGCGTACTTTATCAGCCAGGATTTTCCCACTTTCGCATATGGCCAATTCCACTTTCGGCGCTTGTAGATTGCCTTCAGGGCTATTTTTGGCGCGACGTTGGCTCCAAAATGCACGATATCGCGTGCCTTTTACTTCAAACTCAACTTCGGCCAATGATTCAGCAGTATGGCGTGTCATCAGCTCATTTTGGCTGGGGGTGACATTCAGCCGAGGCGTTTGGTGATACAGCGCAAGACAAATTGCATCTAATAATGTCGTTTTCCCCGCACCGGTGGGGCCGGTTATCGCGAATAATCCATTGCTGGCAAAGGGTTCGACGGTGAAGTCAATCTTCCATTCCCCTTGCAGCGAATTAATATTTTTCAGGCGCAGACTTAAAATTTTCATAATGGCTGCTCCTCTGCGGCATCTTTTCCTTGCGTGATATCTTCAACCGCTTGGCCAAATAGCTGGCGCATTCGTTGCTGGCGCGGCTCAGCTAAATCGCTCTCTAGAGCAAGCCTGCGCTCGAAGACCTCAGTGACACTCAATTCATTAAGTGTTTCTTTCTCTTGGCGCTCAATCAGATTGTTGCGTTGCTCTTTGCTACGGCGTAATAACACGACTTCAACAGGGAGGTCAGCGGCCAGTGCCTGAATACGCCTTTGGATATCAGTAAGATAGTCTTGAGTGGCAACTTCGATATCAAGCCATACGGGTAAGCCTTGATGGTCAGCAAATTGAGTTAATTGCTGTTCTATTTGCTGCAAATCCCCTTTGATAAGCCGCATGGGTTGAAACTGCGGGATGATGAGTGGGGTGACTGATGTCAATGTTTGTTGGGTAAATTCAACCAGATAGACACTCTTCTCTTTACCCAGCTCATCAAAACTTAGCGCGATGGGGGATCCGCTATAGCGAATATACTCGGTTTTTGCGACCTGTTGAGCACGATGAATATGGCCTAATGCAATGTAATCTGCCGGTGGAAACGCCTGCGCAGGAAAGGCATCCAGTGTACCAATATAGATTTCACGAACAGAGTCCGAGGTTGTCACTCCCACAGTGGTGAGATGCCCAGTGGCAATAATCGGTATCGCTAGGTTCAATTTGCTACGCAGCTCAACGGCTTGCTGATATAACGCCAAATAGTGGCCTGCAATGGCTTCTTGCAAGGCCAGCTGTTTTTGCCCACTAGATTCGCCTGCTTGGCTGGTGACTAAGTCACGCGGGCGTAAGAAGGGGACAGCACACAGTAGGGCGGCAGGCTCTTGCTGGCGGTTTTTCAATGTAATAACTTGCTGTTCGAGGTTGCTATTAGCAGAAGAGATCACTGTTGTATTGAGATAGGAAAGTAAACCCCGAGACTCATTGAGGGTCGATACTGAATCATGATTGCCCCCGAGCACAACCAACTGACAGCCAGTGACTTGGATATCCACCACAAAACGGTTATAGAGCTCTCGTGCATAGCTTGGTGGTGAGCCAGTATCGAAAATATCACCCGCAACAATCAGCGCATCTACCTGATTTTCTTCGATCTGCTTAATGAGCCAGTGCAGGAACGCCTGATGTTCAGCAGCTCGGCTTTTGGTGAAGAAATGCTGGCCTAAATGCCAATCAGAGGTATGGATAATGCGCATAAATCTCCCGCACGGCAGGTTATCAGTCACAGAGAATGGCGCTGATTATAAACGCTGGCAGCGCGTTGTCGCGGCTAAAACCGTACCATACGACAAATCTCCGAGACGTCTCGCAAAGTTGGCTGCTGCATTTTGCAATTACGATGAAATTTATCACTATGCTTATTGCTTGCAGAAGCGTGATGTTTTTCATAAAAATGTCACAAAACTGACGCATAATGGCTCCCGAAATCAAATAGTGACCACTAACTTACTGGCAGGGTTGATGATGGCAAGACGCATACTGGTGGTGGAAGATGAAGCGCCAATCCGTGAGATGGTGTGCTTTGTGTTGGAGCAGAATGGTTACCAACCGTTAGAAGCCGAAGATTATGACAGCGCAGTCACTCGTCTGTCGGAGCCTTTCCCTGATTTAGTGTTGTTGGACTGGATGTTACCTGGCGGTTCGGGTATTCAGTTTATCAAGCATATGAAACGTGAAGCACTCACCAGAGACATTCCGGTGATGATGCTCACTGCCCGTGGTGAAGAAGAAGATAGGGTACGTGGTTTAGAAGTCGGGGCTGATGATTACATTACTAAGCCTTTCTCGCCAAAAGAGCTGGTGGCACGTATCAAAGCTGTTATGCGCCGAATATCCCCCATGGCAGTTGAAGAAGTCATTGAAATGCAAGGTTTGAGTCTTGATCCTTCATCGCATCGCGTCATGGCCAATGAGCAAGCGCTCGATATGGGGCCTACTGAGTTCAAACTGTTACACTTCTTTATGACCCACCCTGAGCGTGTTTACAGCCGTGAACAGTTGCTTAATTATGTCTGGGGCACTAACGTTTATGTAGAAGATCGTACGGTTGACGTGCATATTCGTCGGCTACGCAAGGCGCTTGAAGTTGATGGTCATGACCGCATGGTACAAACTGTCCGGGGAACTGGATACCGTTTCTCAACGCGCTACTGAGTTTTCAGTGCCGGAGAATTCGTTGTGTTAGAACGCTTATCATGGAAAAGGCTGGCTTTAGAGCTGGCGCTTTTTTGTTTGCCAGCTTTATTGCTGGGTGCTTTTATCGGCTATCTTCCTTGGCTATTGCTGGTGTCAGTACTGGCGGCGCTGGTCTGGAATTTCTATAACCAACTCAAGTTATCTCATTGGCTGTGGTTAGACCGCAGTATGACTCCGCCTGCTGGCCGTTGGAGCTGGGAGCCGTTGTTTTACGGCTTGTACCAGATGCAACTGAGAAATCGTCGTCGGCGGCGTGAATTGGCATTACTCATTAAACGTTTTCGCAGTGGTGCCGAATCGTTACCCGATGCCGTGGTGATCACGACGGTCGATGGCAATATCTTCTGGTGTAACGGTTTGGCCCAGCAATTATTGGGGTTCCGCTGGCCCGAGGATAATGGTCAGCATATTCTCAATTTATTGCGTTACCCCGAATTCAGTCTATATCTGCAACAACAAACATTTACTCGCCCATTAACCCTGCAATTAAATAATGGCTACTACGTGGAGTTCCGCGTGATGCCTTATTCCGAAGGGCAACTCTTGATGGTCGCCCGCGATGTAACGCAAATGCGGCAGTTAGAAGGGGCGAGGCGTAATTTCTTTGCTAACGTCAGCCATGAGTTGCGCACACCTCTGACGGTATTGCAGGGCTATTTGGAAATGATGCATGACCAAGAGTTAGCGGGGCCATTACGGGATAAAGCTCTCGGGACGATGCAGGAACAGACGAAGCGCATGGATGGGCTAGTAAAACAGCTGCTAACGTTATCACGTATTGAAGCGGCCCCGAATGTGGATATGAATGAGCGTGTGGATATTCCGTTGATGCTCAGAGTATTGCAGCAAGAAGTGCAGGCGTTGAGTAACGGACGTCATGAAATTACTTTCCGAGTAAACGATCAATTAAAAGTCTTTGGTAACGAAGATCAACTGCGCAGTGCGGTGTCGAACTTGGTGTATAACGCGGTGAATCACACACCTGAAGGGACCAAAATAGAGGTGTGTTGGCAGCAAACGCCGCAAGGCGCACAATTCCAGGTTAGCGATAATGGGCCGGGGATAGGTCCGGAGCATGTGCCACGGCTGACAGAGCGTTTTTATCGGGTAGATAAGGCTCGATCACGGCAAACAGGGGGGAGTGGATTGGGACTGGCCATTGTGAAGCATGCGCTGAGTCATCACGATGCACGTTTAGATGTCATGAGTGAAATTGGGCTCGGCACACGATTTATTTTTACCTTGCCGAACCGGTTGATTGTTCCTGCCGTTTTAGCTGAGAATGCAGTCAAATCCTAATACTGCCTGGATACCAAGCTGATGAGATGGGGAAAACTGGCGCTGTTCACCGCTCTGCTATGGTTAAGTCAGGGTGGTTTCGCGCAGCAAGTAGTGATATCGCCAATGGCGACACAGCCGTCATTATCACCCATTTCAGACTCTAATACTCTGTCTGGCAATCTTTCCAGTGTTGGCTCCGATACGTTAGCTAACTTGATTTCTCTGTGGGCTGATGATTTCACTCATCACTATCCTGGCGTTAATTTGCAGATACAGGCCGCTGGTTCTTCGACAGCGCCTGCTGCTTTGGCCGCTGGCGCCGCGCAACTTGGCCCCATGAGTCGGCCAATGAAAAACGCAGAGATTGCCGCTTTTACTCAACGCTATGGTTATGCGCCACTCGCAGTTCCTGTCGCTGTCGATGCATTGGTGGTGTTTGTCCAGCAAGATAACCCACTGAACAAATTGACCTTATCGCAACTTGATGCGATTTTTTCGCAGAATCGTCGGTGTGGTGAGCCTCGGCAGATTCAGCGTTTTGGTGAGTTGGGATTAGAGGGGGAATGGGCGGCTCGTGCCTTGCAGCGCTATAGCCGAAATTCAGCTTCTGGCACCTACGGTTACTTTAAGCATCGGGTCCTCTGCGATGGTGATTTTATAGATACTATCAATGAACTACCGGGGTCTGCATCGGTGGTGCAGGCGGTAGCTGGATCATTAAACGGCATTGGTTACGCCAGTATTGGTTTTCGTAATAGTGGGGTCAAACCCTTGGCGTTATCGGCAACGGGGCAGGATTTTGTCCTGCCAACACCTGAAAATGTCGAAGAAGGCCGCTATCCTTTGTCGCGCTACCTGTATATCTATATCAATAAGGTGCCGGGTCAGCCATTAGAGCCACTTACAGCTGCCTTCCTTGAACGGGTTTTATCACCAGATGGGCAAAAGCGGGTCACCCATGATGGTTATCTGCCTTTACCGCCAGAAGTATTGATGCGCACACGAAAAGCGTTGGGGTTTGCTGATTAGCGGGTGTTAATCGTTATTTTTGACGTCCTCAGTTAGGGCAATTTCGTGTTACATCATTCCCCCAATGAGTTGATGATATTTTCATCCATTTGGTGGGGGAGGTTGGGTGATATTGGCAGTAAATTGTTAACGATTGGATATAAATGATACAAATCTTGTGATGCGTATTTATCAAAATCTGGCACGATTAACTGGCTTTAAGAAATTATCTGGTTGATGACTCTGCATTTGTGATCCCTACTTGCCTTTCGCCGCTATAAACGGTCTACTTACCGCCGTTGTTGGCCTATTCCACCTGCAAATAACTTCAAAAACACTGCATACTGACGAAATAGATTGCTTATTAACCGCCGAAGTTTGCGTTTACTAGAGCTTTGTATCGTTTCGATCACGTCGGAAAGACCACGACTTAGGACTTTTTCTTTTGTCATTTAACTAGGCAACGCACATCACTATGAGTCATCGTTTATCGTCTAAAGATATTATGGCATTAGGTTTTATGACCTTTGCCTTATTCGTTGGGGCCGGCAATATCATTTTCCCGCCGATGGTAGGTTTGCAATCGGGTGAACATGTTTGGATGGCTGCACTAGGCTTCCTGATCACGGCAGTCGGATTACCGGTTATTACGGTGATTGCGCTGGCAAGAGTCGGCGGGGGCATTGATTCGCTCAGTACTCCAATTGGTCGCAGTGCCGGTCTGGTACTGGCGACGGTTTGCTATCTGGCGGTTGGCCCACTGTTCGCGACCCCGCGTACCGCAACAGTCTCCTTCGAAGTCGGTATTGCCCCTCTGACCGGTGATGGTCCATTACCTTTGTTTATCTATAGCGTAGTTTATTTCGCTTTAGTGATTGGTATTTCGCTGTACCCAGGCCGTTTGCTAGACACGGTCGGCCATATTTTGGCACCGCTTAAGATTTTAGCACTGGCAGTTCTGGGGATTGCTGCGCTGCTTTGGCCTGCAGGTCCGCTGATTCCTGCTACGGATGCCTATTTGCAAGTACCGTTCTCTTCAGGGTTTGTTAATGGCTATTTGACCATGGACACCTTGGGCGCTTTGGTCTTCGGTATTGTTATCGTCAATGCGGCCCGTTCGCGTGGCGTGGTTTCTGCCCAGTTGCTGACGCGTTATACCATTTGGGCAGGTTTGATTGCCGGTATCGGTTTGACACTGGTCTATCTAAGCTTGTTTAAACTGGGTTCTAGCAGCGGTAGCTTGGTACCAGAGGCACAAAATGGTGCTGTAGTGTTGCATGCTTACGTTCAGCACACCTTCGGCGGGTTAGGAAGCGTATTCTTGGCAGCATTGATATTTATTGCCTGTATGGTGACAGCTGTCGGCCTGACCTGTGCCTGTGCCGAATTCTTCGCGCAATACTTGCCATTGTCGTATCGCACGCTGGTATTTATTCTCGGCATCTTCTCGATGATGGTGTCGAATTTGGGGCTGAGTCATTTGATTCAGATCTCGATTCCAGTACTGACAGCCATTTATCCGCCTTGTATCGTGCTGGTGCTGATGAGCTTCACTCTGCGCTGGTGGAACCACGCTTCCCGTATTGTGGCACCGGTGATGTTAGTGAGCTTGCTGTTCGGTATTCTTGATGCGGTCAAAGCTTCTGCGTTTGCGCATTTCCTGCCTGAGTGGACACAACATTTGCCGCTGGCTGAGCAAGGTCTGGCATGGTTATCACCTTCGCTGCTGGTATTCGTCGTCGTAGGGTTGTACGATCGCGTCTGCTGTCGCCAGGAAGTTGCTGCTAAGCAATAACTGGGTAGTGATAGATTTTCTTTAGCCACGGCTCATCCCCGTGGCTTTTTGCTGAAAAAAGACGGGGTTTTATGCATGGAATTACCAGTCAAAAATAAGCTTAAGCGCGGCCTAACAACGCGCCATATCCGTTTTATGGCATTGGGGTCAGCGATAGGTACGGGCTTATTCTATGGATCGGCTGATGCAATAAGGATGGCGGGACCCAGCGTATTACTGGCCTACCTCATTGGTGGCGTGGTGGCATTTATCATCATGCGCGCTTTGGGTGAGATGTCAGTGAATAACCCGCAGGCCAGCTCTTTCTCTCGCTATGCACAAGATTATCTTGGGCCAATGGCGGGCTATATCACCGGTTGGACATATTGTTTTGAAATCTTGATTGTTGCGATTGCAGATGTCACCGCCTTTGGTATCTACATGGGCGTTTGGTTCCCTGATGTCCCTCATTGGGTATGGGTGCTGAGTGTTGTTCTGATTATTGGCGCAGTCAATATGATGAGTGTGAAGGTCTTCGGTGAGATGGAGTTCTGGTTCTCCTTCTTCAAAGTGGCCACGATTATCATCATGATTCTGGCCGGTATCGGTATCATTGTTTGGGGGATCGGTAACGGCGGGCAGCCGACGGGTATCCAAAACCTCTGGACGCATGGCGGCTTCTTCAGTAACGGTTTCGTCGGGATGATCCTGTCGTTGCAACTGGTGATGTTTGCTTACGGTGGTATTGAGATCATTGGTATTACTGCCGGTGAAGCTGAGAACCCAAAAAAATCCATTCCCAAAGCAATCAATTCAGTTCCGTGGCGTATTCTGGTGTTCTACGTCGGGACACTGTTTGTCATCATGTCTATCTACCCATGGAACCAAGTTGGCACGAATGGTAGCCCATTTGTTCTGACTTTCCAGCATATGGGGATCACTGTCGCGGCGGGTATTCTGAACTTTGTCGTTATCACCGCGTCGTTATCCGCGATTAACAGTGATGTGTTTGGTGTGGGTCGTATGCTGAACGGGATGGCAGAACAGGGGCATGCACCTAAGGTTTTTGCTGCGATTTCTAAGCGCGGCGTACCCTGGGTGACGGTGTTAGTGATGATGTTTGCCATGCTGACGGCGGTTTATCTTAACTACATCATGCCGGAAAATGTGTTCTTGGTGATTGCCTCACTCGCGACCTTCGCGACAGTTTGGGTGTGGATTATGATCCTGTTCTCCCAGATTGCTTTCCGCCGCTCGCTAAGCAAAGAACAAGTTAAGGCGCTAGATTTCCCACTGCGTGGCGGCACCTTCACATCAGTTATCGCTATCATTTTCTTGGTGTTTATCATCGGTCTGATTGGCTGGTTCCCAACGACGCGCATCTCACTGTATGTCGGGCTAGTGTGGATTGCCTTGTTGCTGGTGGGCTATTACGTCAAGATTAACCATCAGAAAAAACAGGCGGCGATGACAAAACTAGCAGAGTGATGCCGAGTTTACTGTCATATCAAACCGGGAGATGATATTTCCCGGTTTTTTTTTGCCTGATGCTCTTGAGTTAACCTGCCGTAGATTCATTCTGATACGCCAATCAGTCTCTCCGCCCCCGACCTCATCCCCGATATTTATACGGATAGATGAGGGGAAACCCCGTATAACGTGGCATTGTTTATCGCGTTTACCTTTATGCAAATGAGCGTGTCTATATAGGTGAATGTTTTTATACAGGTGAATGTGTCGCGGCGTTGATGCCTGCACCAGATAGCCTTAACAGCAATCGTTTTGGTTAAAGCAGGAGATTATTATGCTTAGTGGTTGGCATCTACCGGTCCCGCCGTTCGTCCATCAACGAGGCGACACAATACAGATAATTTTTTGGTTAAAAGGTGAATGGTTGCAAGGTGATAAGAGGCCTGCTCAAGTCTTCTTACGTTGTGAACCCGATAACGAAGAGTGGCTGCTCACCATGAAGGGGCAGCAACGCGATGGTTTTTGGTGTTATCGCGCAACGTTACCCCTTAATGAAGGGCAACCTACGCGGCGCTATTGTTTCAAGTTGCTATGGAATGACGATCAATTATGGTTTGGGCCACGAGGGTTCTCCGTCATTCCTCCGGCACAGTTGGCACAATTTGCCCTGGATATACCAGACAACAGTCCAGACTGGGTCGCTGACCAAATTTTTTATCAAATATTCCCTGATCGTTTTGCCAGTAGCCAAGGTGCTCATGGCGTACAGAATGACAGCTATATCCATCATGCTGCAGGTTATCCAGTTTCTCGTCGTGACTGGCAACAACCGCTGGATGATGTGAATGCCGCCTCGACATTTTATGGCGGCGATCTGGCAGGGATTACCCAAAAACTCCCTTATTTGCAGCAGCTTGGTGTGACTGCGTTATATCTCAATCCCATCTTCACTGCGCCTAGCGTGCATAAATACGATACCCAAGATTATTATCAGATTGATCCTTATCTTGGTGGCGAACGTGACTTTTTAGCGCTACGAACAGCCACCCGTGATGCGGGCATCAAATTGATACTTGATGGGGTGTTTAACCACACTGGAGACTCCCATCACTGGTTTGATCGCCATCAGCAAGGTGTCAACGGTGCTTGTTACGATCATGATTCACCTTACCGTAGTTGGTTTAATTTCTTTCCTGACGGGCGAGCGCTGGATTGGAAAGGTAATGCTAGTTTACCAAAGTTAAACTTCGCCAATGAAGGGGTAGTGAATCAGATTTATCATGGTGATGATAGCGTGGTGCGGTATTGGTTACGGCCCCCTTACAGTATCGATGGCTGGCGATTGGATGTGGTGCATATGCTGGGGGAAGAGGGCGGTGCTCGCGGGAATTTACGCCATCTGGCGGGTATCTATCAGGCCGCGAAAGAAGAGAACCCACAAGCTTATATTCTGGGCGAGCATTTTGGTGATGCGCGGCAGTGGCTACATGCAGGCGTAGAAGATTCGGCCATGAATTATATGGGGTTTGCTTTACCCGTGCGTGGCTTCTTAGCGGGTATTGACGTGGCCTATCATCCGATAAAACTTAAAGCAGAGGATTGTGCTGACTGGATGGATGAATATCGCGCTGGATTACCTCATGGTCATCAACTTCGCCTGTTTAATCAGTTGGATAGTCATGATACTGCTCGTTTTATCACGATGCTGAATGGCAATAAAACGCGTATGCAAATGGCACTGGTGTGGTTGTTCAGTTGGATTGGCGTACCTTGCTTATTTTATGGCGATGAGATTGGTTTAGATGGCGGCAATGATCCCTTCTGCCGTAAGCCTTTCCCATGGGATGAGTCACAGTGGGATCGAGACTTACTGACGCTAAGCCAACGTATGGCAGCTTTGCGCCATAAAAGCATGGCACTGCGCCGCGGTGGTTGTCAGGTAATTCACGCCAATGATGATTCTTTGATCTTTATCCGCAGCTACCAAGGTGAGCGCGTTATGGTCGCCCTACAGCGTAATCACGATGCCAATATCTTATTGCCGACATCACCTTTGCTGAATGTGACGCAGTGGCAGCGCCTAGAGGGCAGCTCGGAACTGGATATCGTTGAGGTTGGTATCAACCTTCAGCTCTCTGGTGAGAGTGTCACACTGTGGCGTGGCGTTGGTGAGTGCTAACTTGTGTGGTTAGCAAAAAAGCGTGCTATTGATTATTAGAGCGGCATAACGCCGCTTTTTCTTTGGGTGAGATACTCTATATGGGTGAGATGCTATATATAGGATGGTATTTTATGAAGCTAGCTTATAACGGGCATCAATAATGGGCCGGTAAACTCACCAAAGGGAAAGTGATATGAGCACAATGAAAAGACAGGCATTGATTATCGGAGCATCTCGGGGTCTAGGGCTGGGATTGGTCGATGAACTGAGTCGTCGTGGCTGGTCAGTCACTGCGACGACGCGTGGTGCAGCGAAAGATACCGGCGCACATGCGGCTCATTGGCTCACGTTAGATATCAACAAACCTGAAAGTATTAAGCAGTTCCTCCCTCAAGTTCAGGGGCAGAAATTTGATCTTATCTTCGTGAATGCAGGGATTTCAGGGCCAGAACATCAATCAGCCATTGATGCGACTCCGGAAGAAATTCTCGAACTGTTCCAAACCAATACGGTTTCACCTATCCGCATTGCTCAGTATTTACTGGCACAACGTAACCCAACAGGCAGTGTGTTGGTCTTCATGTCGTCCCAGTTAGGGAGCTTAGGCCACAATGCTTCTGGCCATAAACCTTTGTATTCAGCCAGTAAAGCGGCCCTGAATATGATGACGCGAAATTTGGTCGCTGAAGTTGCTGACCCAACACTGACCGTGCTGTCTATTCATCCGGGCTGGGTAAAAACGGACATGGGTGGTGATGCAGCACCACTGACGATAGCGACTAGCGTTAAAGGGGTTGTCGACCAAATTGAGCACGCTTCAGGTAAAGGTGGTCACGGTTACATTGATTACCAAGGGCATTCATTGCCGTGGTGATGGATGTCGGAATGATGTTGATAGACTGAATACTATCCCCCATCAATGTTTTGATGGGGGATAGTATATCGATCACCTTTTAGCGAGCGAAAGCGACTGTTATCAGTGATTAATAACCTATCGCCGCCCCAGCAGGACGACGTACATCATTCGCGCCATACAGATAGCCTTCACGCACTTTTCCAGAAACGGCAGAGTCATTCCCTGAATTGGCAGGTACGACTCCCTCAACGCCAGCTAAGCCAACTAAAATCAGCTCAGTCGCGCCCCATGGATTTTGCTCAACCATTTTATAGCCCATCGTTTTCAGCAGATTAAGGCTGTCAGCAGATACGCCACGTTGCTCGTAATAAACTTCGTCCGGCAACCATTGATGATGAATCCGTGGTGCATCAACGGCTTCTTGAGGTGCCATGCCGTGATCAATGACGTTTAATGCGGTTTGCAACGTAATCGTGATGATTCGTGAACCCCCTGGAGAGCCTAAAACCATAAATGTTTTACCGTCTTTAGTTACCAATGTCGGGCTCATGGACGATA
This sequence comes from Yersinia massiliensis, assembly GCF_003048255.1. NCBI lineage: Bacteria > Pseudomonadati > Pseudomonadota > Gammaproteobacteria > Enterobacterales > Yersiniaceae > Yersinia > Yersinia massiliensis. The sequence continues at coordinate 3,654,626 of NZ_CP028487.1, read as the reverse complement.
GTGGGCGCTTACCGGGGGCGATAGCATTGGTGGCTCCCTGCACTAATCCGTACATGTTTTGTTCACCGACTTTAACCGTAAAATCATCCATTTCGTCATTGAGGAAGAAGCCTGTCCCAGGGGCAATAACGACTGCGCCAAAGCGACCATTCACGGTATAAGTTGTCGACACGGCGTTGCCTTCGTGATCGACAATAGAATAATGGGTTGTTTCAGGTTTTTCGTGTGGTTGCATACCCGGCTGCACTTTTGCCGAAGGTGTCGCTTGGTTGGCTACAATTTGCTTACGGATATCGGCTGCGTAGCTTTTGCTCAACAAGCGATCAATGGGGTTCTTAACAAATTCAGGGTCACCGAGGAAAGTATTGCGGTCCATATAGGCGTGACGCATCGCTTCGGTCAGTGTATGAATGTAAGCCGCAGAGTTAAAGCCCATGCCTTTCAGGTCATAGCCTTCCAGCACATTTAATGTTTCGCATAAGGTCACGCCACCCGAACTGGGCGGAGGAGACGAAACAAATTTATAACCGCGATAGCTACAGGTGATAGGGGCCGTTTCAGTGATTTTATAGTTAGCAAAATCAGCCGCTGTTAGAATCCCTCCTCCTTTTTTAGCTGCCGCTTCTACCGCTTGCGGTATCTTACCTTGATAGAATGCATCCGGTCCTTTCTCTGAAATGGCCGCCAATGTCTCAGCTAAATCAGCTTGAACCAGTCGATCTCCGGGTTGCAAGGCTTCACCATCTTTGCGTAGGAAGATACGAGCAGCTTCAGGGTCCTGACGGAAGCGTTTGACAGTGGTATCTAAAATATCAGTATCCGCGCGGGTTAAGATGAAACCTTCACGAGCCAGTTTGATTGCAGGTGCCATCACTTGTTGGCGGGTCAGTTTGCCATATTTTTTTTGCGCGCTGTCCATCCCTAACACGGTACCGGGCACACCAGCCGCCAGATAACCATATAAACTCGCATCTTTGGTCACTTTGCCGTCTTTATCCAGATACATATCAGCACTGGCGGCGGCTGGTGCGGTTTCACGGAAATTGATGAAGGTATCGGTTCCATCAGCAAGGTGTATCGTCATAAAACCACCACCACCAATATTCCCGCAGCACGGGTTCACCACGGCTTGCGCATACCCCACAGCAACGGCAGCATCAACCGCGTTTCCCCCCATTTTTAAAATATCGGTCCCGACCTGTGAAGCCAGATATTGGGAAGTTACAACCATGCCATTTTTCGCTTCGACTGCGGGTGTTGAAGCCGCATGTAGCGTGCCACTGATCAGTAAAGCCAATACCGCCAAGGGCTTATTCCATTTTTTCAAAAGCATTCTGTCTCCTGTTTTTCCTGCCCGCCAGGGGTTACCCGGTCATTTTTGTTTAGCCGCCTAAAATCGCTGCTAATGAGATGCGTAAAAAACACACCAACAATAATTAATAGCAGAATTAATAGTTATTGCGGCTAATTAATGGCAGCAGGGTGGAGAATGAATGAACCAAGGTTAAGCTGATAGGTCGTTTTTTTGTTGGATTAGATTAATTAAAATGAAAACAACTGATTGAAAATAAAGAGATAGGACTATGGTCGAGACGCTGGGAATAAGAATGATTATTATATAGACTCTGCGGCGGGTGCTTGAAGCTGTCTGCTTTTAGCGCTTGTGTTCGGCTGAGAGTAGGCAGAGAAAAGCCCCGTATCAATGTTAATGAATACGAGGCTCTCTGTAATGCCCAACAACATTACGGTGCCTCTTACCCGCTGAAAGGCAAGACATGGAGGCCAAATATGCCACAAAATACGCTTGTTCTATGCCTGTTAATTGTTTGTATAACAGCACTGGCATTCACATAAAAAAAGCCAGTCAGCATGAACTGACTGGCTTGATACCCTGAGCAAATCAGGGCCGCTTAAACTGTATTACAGCTTAGAGGCGTTTTCTGACAGATATTTAGCGACGCCATCTGGTGATGCGCCCATACCTGCTTTGCCTTTTTCCCACTGTGCAGGGCAAACGTCGCCGTGCTCTTCGTGGAATTGCAGCGCGTCAACCATACGCAGCATTTCGTCGATGTTACGGCCTAATGGCAGGTCGTTAACCACTTGGTGACGAACAACACCGTTTTTGTCGATCAGGAAAGAACCACGCAGTGCAACACCAGCATCTGGGTGCTCAATGCCATAGGCTTTTTGAATTTCACGTTTGATATCAGCAACCATTGGGTACTTAACTTCACCAATACCGCCGTTATCTACTGGGGTTTTACGCCATGCGTTATGAACAAACTCGGAGTCGAATGAAACACCAACAATTTCAACGCCGCGTTTCTGGAATTCTTCGTAACGGTGGTCGAAAGCGATCAACTCTGAAGGACAAACAAAAGTGAAGTCCATTGGCCAGAAGAACAGGACGGCAGGGCGGCCGTTCAGGTGTTTTTTCAGGTTGAAGTTTTCAACGATTTCGCCGCTACCAAGAACAGCAGCTGCTGTAAAATCAGGGGCTTGACGAGTTACCAGAACCATAAATTACTCCTGTTAATAGGGATGGATTAACCAGTTGTCTTAAAAGTATCGGCACAGCATAGGTATTTAAGCTCAATGAATAAAGGGATAAATACCAATCGCTGTGATAGCTTTTACCTATTGTTACAACGATTTTAGTTTCGTAGTCTTGCTAAGATACCCATTTTGATTGAAAGCGCAAGTGACATCACGCCAATAACCTTATCAAAAGAGGTGCCTTTAATTAAATCTGCTGATGCTTCGCTTGTAACATCATGGCCGGATAAAAATCCCAAAACAGTTGTTCTAACGGCTCATAGTGTTGCTCTATGTCATAAAAAGAACCCGCGAGAGCGGCCAGTTTTGGCCGGCGATTAGCCATACCTTGTAACACATCAGCTATAAAGGGTAGTTCAGCATAACGCTCCAGCCAACGCTCCGGCCACAAATAGGTATTGAGGGTCTGGAAGCGCGTCGGCGTCAGTGGCAAATGCGGTAAAATCTGGCTTTGCGCATGTTGGATAAAATCGGGCAACTGGCAATTGGGTTCCAGTTTATCCCAATTTCGGGCAAGAAAATGGTCCCACAGCACATCCAGAGTAATAGGAGCGACACGTCGGTAATCGGCACTGAAATAGGTCCGTGCTTCTTTGACCAACGGCAAGGTATCCGTCATGACATCAACACGGCGATGCATCATGATACCTGCCACAATATCAGGCGTATATTCACCGTGCGGATTGCCGCGGACAAAATCTGCCAACAGATTACCCAGTAAGGAGCTGTTAGCCAGCGTAGCGAGATGAAGATGAGCGAGGAAGTTCATGCATCAAGTATATACTTTTCTGACTTGAAGTTGCAGCAGCACATTTTCATTCGAATCACTGAGGTGAATTAGCCCACCACGATGTGTTCTTCTACTGTCAGTCTAAAATACCCATGAATTGTGTAGCGCAAATGACGACCAATTCTCCTTATTTCTTGCAGCTAGCCCCTGAGGGCTCTAGACTAGCGGCCTGTTTTTGTGTACCTGCCCATCATTTTTGTTGGTTCAGGTCAGTACTAATACGAAGTGGAAAGCTATGCGCGTTGCCGATTTTTCTTTTGAGCTGCCGGAATCTCTAATTGCCCATTATCCTCAACCTCAGCGGAGCGGTTGTCGCTTACTGTCGCTCGACGGCCCTACAGGGGCGTTAACGCACGGTATTTTCACTGATCTGTTGGATAAGTTGGAGGCAGGTGATCTGCTGGTATTCAATAATACCCGCGTGATTCCAGCCCGCCTGTTTGGCCGCAAAGCCAGTGGCGGTAAGCTTGAAGTGTTAGTCGAACGTGTTTTGGATGATCATCGCGTTTTGGCTCATGTTAAAGCCTCAAAATCCCCTAAACCGGGTACAGAACTGTTACTTGGCGATGATGAGAGTATCCGGGCCACCATGCTGGCACGACATGACACCTTGTTTGAGCTGCGTTTTGATGATGAGCGGGATGTTTTTACTATCTTGAATGCTGTCGGCCATATGCCGTTGCCTCCTTATATTGATCGTCCTGACGAAGATGCTGACCGCGAGCTTTACCAAACTGTCTACAGTGAGCGCCCTGGTGCAGTTGCTGCACCTACCGCGGGGTTACATTTTGATGAGCCAATGCTGGCGGCATTGCGCGATAAGGGCATTGAAATGGCCTTCGTGACCTTGCATGTCGGGGCGGGGACGTTTCAACCTGTGCGGGTCGATACCATTGAAGACCACATCATGCATTCTGAATATGCTGAAGTGCCTCAAGAGGTGGTTGATGCAGTTCTGGCCTGTAAAGCGCGAGGCAAACGTGTCGTCGCTGTCGGAACGACATCAGTACGCTCATTAGAAAGCGCGGCTAACGCCGCGGAGAATGGCCTGATCGCCCCTTTCTTTGGTGATACCTGTATCTTTATTTATCCGGGCTATCAATATCAGGTGGTGGATGCATTGGTGACCAACTTCCATTTACCTGAATCAACATTGATAATGTTGGTTTCTGCATTCGCGGGTTATAAAAATACCATGAATGCATATCAACAGGCTGTTGCAGAACAATACCGCTTTTTCAGTTATGGCGATGCCATGTTCATCAGCCGTAACCCACGGGCACCGCAAGAGACGGTTAACCCGTAAATTTTAGGTCACACACCTGGTGTGATCAGGCTAAAACAACATCGGACTGTATCTCTGATGCTGGAGGTTATGTGAAGTACGAATTACAACAAACTGACGGGCGCGCACGTCGTGGTCGTTTGATCTTTGATCGCGGTGTCGTAGAGACACCGGCATTTATGCCTGTTGGCACCTACGGCACTGTAAAAGGAATGACGCCGGAAGAAGTCAAAGAAACCGGTGCGCAAATTTTACTCGGTAACACTTTCCACCTTTGGCTGCGCCCTGGTCAGGAAATCATGAAGTTGCACGGCGATTTACATGATTTCATGCAATGGTCAGGCCCGATTTTGACAGACTCAGGTGGATTTCAAGTGTTCAGCCTAGGGGCGATGCGTAAGATCAAAGAAGAAGGGGTGACATTCCAAAACCCAATCAATGGCGATAAAGTATTCCTTAGTCCGGAAAAATCCATGGAAATCCAATACGATCTCGGTTCTGATATCGTGATGATTTTCGATGAATGTACTCCCTATCCAGCGGATTGGGATTATGCTAAACGCTCAATGGAAATGTCTTTGCGCTGGGCAGCGCGAAGCCGCCAACGCTTTGATGAGCTGAACAATAAAAATGCATTGTTCGGTATTATACAAGGTGGCGTTTACGAAGATTTACGTGATGTGTCCGTAAAAGGACTGGTAGATATTGGTTTTGATGGTTACGCTGTGGGCGGCTTGGCGGTCGGTGAGCCAAAAGAAGATATGCACCGTATTTTGGAGCATGTTTGCCCGCAGATCCCTGCGGATAAACCACGTTACCTGATGGGCGTGGGGAAACCCGAGGATCTGGTCGAAGGCGTTCGTCGTGGTATCGACATGTTTGACTGTGTAATGCCTACTCGTAATGCGCGTAACGGCCATCTGTTCGTGACTGACGGTGTCGTGAAAATTCGTAACGCCAAGCATAAAAGTGATACTGCAACGCTAGACGAACACTGTGATTGCTATACTTGTCGCAATTATAGTCGTGCCTACTTGCATCATCTTGACCGTTGCAACGAAATACTGGGTGCGCGCCTGAATACGATCCATAACCTACGTTACTACCAGCGCTTAATGGCCGGTTTACGTCAGGCTATAGAAGAAGGTAAATTAGAGAGCTTCGTTGAAGATTTCTATGGTCGGATAGGGAAACCTGTTCCACCATTAAACGTTTGATTTTAAAATTATTGCTTTTGTATTTGTCGATCTAACGGTTACGATTCACCGCGGCTGTTATATCGCACCGATTTTACACTACTGATATTGATAACAATGAGGGAATTTTAATGAGTCTTTTCATTTCTGATGCTGTCGCATCCGCTGGGGCTCCAGCTCAGAGCAGCCCGTACTCCCTAGTGATTATGCTGGTGGTATTTGGTCTGATTTTCTATTTCATGATCCTGCGTCCACAGCAAAAACGTGCTAAAGAACACAAAAAACTGATGGACTCTATCGGTAAAGGTGATGAAGTATTGACCACTGGTGGCTTACTTGGTCGTGTTACTAAAGTTGCAGAAACGGGTTATATCGTTATTGCACTGAACGACACCACTGAAGTGATGATCAAACGTGACTTCGTTGCTGCCGTTTTACCGAAAGGTACAATGAAGGCTCTGTAATTTTCGATTTTCCCGAAGGGAATTGCCGTGTTAAACCGTTATCCTTTGTGGAAGTATCTGATGCTGATCGTTGTGATCTTCATCGGTCTGCTTTATGCACTTCCCAACCTTTATGGTGAGGATCCGGCTGTTCAAATCACTGGTGCGCGAGGAATCGCCGCCAGTGAAACAACGCTGGTCCAAGTCCGTGATGTTTTAGAAAAAGACAATATAGCGAGCAAATCTATTGCGCTAGAGAATGGTGCGATTCTGGCTCGCTTTAAAGATACTGACGTCCAGCTACGCGCCCGTGAGGCACTTGTAGCTGCGATGGGTGATAAATATGTTATCGCGTTAAACCTAGCACCGGCTACACCTTCTTGGCTTGCCAAGTTGGGCGCAGACCCGATGAAGCTGGGCCTTGACCTGCGTGGTGGTGTGCACTTCCTTATGGAAGTGGACATGGATACGGCGCTGGGCAAACTACAAGAGCAAACAATGGATACCTTACGCACTGATTTGCGTGAGAAAAATATCCCGTATGCGACGGTACGTAAGCTCGATAACTATGGTGTTGAAGTGCGTTTCCGCGACGATAAAACGCGTGATGACGCTATCAGCTACCTGTCTTCTCGCCACAGAGATTTGGTGATCGGCTCCAATGGCAGCAATACCTTAAAAGCTGTCATGAGTGATGACCGTCTGCGGGAAGCTCGTGAATATGCTGTTCAGCAAAACATTACGATCTTGCGTAACCGGGTTAACCAACTAGGTGTAGCCGAACCGTTGGTTCAGCGCCAAGGTGCAGATCGTATTGTAGTTGAGTTACCGGGTATCCAAGATACAGCGCGTGCCAAAGAGATTCTTGGTGCGACGGCAACGTTGGAATTCCGTCTGGTTAACAGCAATGTTGATGCTTCTGTTGCCGCCACTGGTCGTGTGCCGGGTGACTCAGAAGTCAAAAATACCCGTGAAGGTCGCCCTGTTGTCTTGTACAAGCGCGTTATCCTGACCGGTGACCATATTACCGATTCAACGTCTAGTACTGATGAATATAACCAAGCTCAGGTTAATATTTCACTCGATAGTGCTGGCGGCTCTTTGATGTCTAATTTTACCAAAGACAATATCGGTAAACCGATGGCGACTTTGTTCGTAGAATATAAAGACAGCGGTAAAAAAGATGCGAATGGCCGTGCGATTCTGGTTAAGCAAGAAGAAGTTATCAACGTTGCGACTATTCAGTCGCGCCTCGGTAACAGCTTCCGTATTACCGGCATTGATAATCCGGCTGAAGCTCGTCAGCTTTCACTGTTGCTGCGTGCGGGTGCTTTGATTGCCCCAATCCAGATTGTAGAAGAGCGGACTATTGGGCCAACTTTGGGTTCGCAAAATATTGCCCAAGGTCTGGAAGCTTGCTTGTGGGGCTTGGCGGTTTCAATCCTATTTATGGTGATTTACTACCGTAAGTTTGGCGTGATTGCCAGTACTGCACTGTTGGCTAACCTCGTGTTGATCGTGGGCGTCATGTCCTTGTTACCGGGGGCGACATTGACCATGCCGGGTATCGCCGGGATCGTGTTGACGCTGGCGGTAGCAGTAGATGCTAACGTACTGATTAACGAGCGAATAAAAGAAGAGTACAGAAACGGGCGGACGATCCAACAAGCGATTCATGAAGGGTACAAAGGTGCTTTCTCAAGTATCGTCGATGCGAACGTAACAACGCTTATCACAGCCATTATTCTTTATGCTGTGGGTACTGGTTCGATTAAAGGCTTTGCCATTACAACTGCCATCGGTGTTGTGACGTCAATGTTCACCGCAATAGTCGGTACTCGTGCCATCGTCAACCTGCTTTACGGCGGCAAGCGCATTAACAAGCTGTCTATTTGAGGAGTACGTTGTGGCACAGGATTATACTGTTGAACAACTGAACTATGGCCGTAGAGTCTATGACTTTATGCGCTGGGATAACGTCGCTTTTAGCGTCTCGTTGCTGCTGTTAGTGGCATCGATTGTCGTGATGTCCACCAAAGGGTTTAACTGGGGTCTTGATTTCACCGGTGGTACGGTGATTGAAATTTCCTTGGAAAAACCTGCTGATTTGGATCAACTGCGTGACACGCTAGAAAAAGCGGGCTTTGAATCCCCCATTCTGCAAAATTTTGGTAGCACTCGTGACGTGATGGTCCGTATGCCACCAGCAACTGGCACTGCCGGGCAGGAATTGGGTAACAAAGTCATATCAGTTATCAATGAGTCAGTTGATAAGAATGCATCGGTAAAACGTATCGAATTCGTTGGGCCAAGTGTGGGCAGTGACTTAGCTCAAGCTGGTGGCATGGCGCTGTTGGTCGCGTTGCTGTGTATTCTGGTTTATGTCGGTTTCCGTTTTGAATGGCGTTTGGCATTGGGGGCGGTTATCGCTCTGGCCCATGACGTGGTCATTACCATGGGGATCTTGTCGTTGTTTCATATTGAGATTGACCTAACTATCATCGCTTCTTTGATGTCGGTTATCGGTTACTCACTTAACGACAGTATCGTGGTATCAGACCGTATTCGTGAGAACTTCCGCAAAATCCGTCGCGGTACACCTTATGAAATCATGAACGTATCGCTGACCCAGACCTTGAGTCGTACTATCATGACATCAGCCACAACGCTGATGGTGGTATTGATGCTGTTTATCTTCGGTGGTGCGATGCTGCAAGGCTTCTCATTGACGATGCTAATCGGTGTTTCTATCGGTACAGTTTCATCCATCTACGTTGCGTCCGCGCTGGCGCTGAAGTTGGGTATGAAACGCGAGCATATGTTGCAGCAGAAAGTTGAGAAAGAAGGCGCAGATCAGCCTTCAATCCTGCCGTAATAGCGTGTAAGCCATAGTTTGGAAAATCAGCCCTGATATTCGTTGTACCTTAGAATGATTAAGGATACAGCGGGTGTCGGGGCTTTTTTTTGAGAGTGGTGAGTTGAAGATATTTAAGCTAATTCAATATGAAAATTGAATCATAACAATATTTACTAGATTTAATCTATTAAGTGAAAAATGTTAAGTTAGCTTATTTTATAGGTTGTTGGTTTTATTTGATAGATTAGATAGGGAGTGTCCACTATTGTTTCTTTAGATATGAGTATTCAATAGGTACTTTGCCAGTAAGGAGACTTTCGTGAAACAAGTAATCATTCACCCTATCAGTTGTAGCCAAGTAAGTAGACTTAATATCACCTCAGATGAAAATGAGAGCAATGAGTCGCACAAAATAGTAAAAGATAGAATAATTAATTTATTACATGAGGTAAGTTATAAGAAAACTGATAGTAACTACACCAACTTAATTAATTTGATGGAAGACGCCCACTCAGTACCTGAGATTATAGAAGGGCTAAATAACTATTTTAGAGATAATAATAATCGAAATAAATGTAAGGTATTAATAGAATCAATTAAAAATGAACAAGATTTTTTGAAAGACGAAAATTATAGACTTGAAGTGCGTAATGACCATTTTTATTTAGATACACAAGAAGTTAAAGTGTCTTCAGATAACCCATTTAACACGCAATCAGACGAAGTATCACGGCTAGTGGGGTTATATAATGATGTTATGTTACGTGAATATAAAGGGGGTAAAGATATCAAGCTAAAGGATGATATCACGACTCTATCAGAATTTTGCGGTGAAATTAATCGTATATATAGCTATATAAATTCAATAAAACGCAGTAGCCTTAAAAAGGCTTTTGATAAATTAGTGGGCAATAATGACTTTTCACATATTATCCATAGCCGCGATAATAGTAATGATTTTTATCAATTAGTTAAGCTGGAAGTTGATGATGAAAATGAGCAGGTGTGTCATACAACAGAAAGTAACATTAGCTATCTTTCTTCTGAAATAAGAGTTCGCTTATTGAACGATGAGTTAATCTCGCCAAAATTCTCATCCCCAGAGCCTGTTAAGCTTGTTAAAACTAATTTGTCGACAGCTATCACAGCAATATCAACTAATCCATTTTCCAATCAGACATCCGATGTGGAAGAAATGATTGCTATATATAATGAGATGGTCGTAAAGAAATTTAATGGTAAAAAGGTTGTTGGCTTAAAAGAGAATATTGGCAGTTTGGATGAGTTATGTCATGAGCTTAATAAGATAAAAAATGATACTAGTGAAACTCACTTGAGCTCTCGCTATAATCTCTTAGTTGAGTTTTCGAAAAATGAATGTGTAGCAAGGTTATTAGGTAAAATGGAAGGTGCTCCAGGAGACTTTTATACAAAGCAAACCGAGTTGATTAATCATGACGGCATATTGTTGAAGCAGCTATTAAATGAGTACGTGAACGGGACCAGCGAGGGGGGGAAGTTTCAAGCTGAGCGTCGTAAAAAAATCCACCGAGACTTACAAAATACAATGCTCAGGGAAAATATATCAATTGAGTTAGAAGATAATGGTCATGTGGTTGTTAGACGCTTTCCCGATGATAATGAAAAAATTGCAATTGTTCTTACGGCATTGCTAGAACAACATAAAGCTAGCGGAACATTAAGTCATAAAATCACTGAATATTTGAAAACATCAAAGCTAGGCGCTTATATGCAATTGCAATCTCTGCTAGGTATGGAGAAAGTAGTTGTTGTCGTTAATCCAGATACGATTGAGTCAGTAAATGATAAAATAATTAAGCTAAGTGAATTAATAGAGTTCATTAGTCCACATATAAAACATATTAGTACCGCTTTAGATTCTTTCCCAAAGAAGCCTGAAGAAGGCGCGTCACTAGCCCAATTGCAAGAGTATCATTTTGAGCAACTATTAGCTTTCGATATTCATTCCTCAAATTATACCGAACCGAGAGGTTGCTTTATTTCAGCTAAGCGTTGGATGCAAGTTAAATGGGGGGATGTCTTTGGGGGTGTAACAAAAGAAACTTATTTTGGCGGTAAGAATGACAAGCCTATCGATACGATAAGAAATCTTCGTGAGATTTTAAATAAAAACCTAAATAATCAGAATTATGAGAAGACTGTTCTGAATGGCTTTAAGTATCAAATTGTTAACGAAGGGCTTAATCGGATAGAACAGCAGGCTAAAACACTAAACTACCTCATTACCAACTCCCTTATCCCTGCAGATTTGGCAAAGAAATTAACCTTCGCCCTCTGTTATTCAATTGCATCTGAGTGTGTTGACCTCAAGCAGCAATCTAAATCACTAAATTTTAAAAGATTTAGAAGCAAGGCTAAGGTTGTTGTGCCCATAGTAGCGGGGCTCTCAATTGGCGTGCTAATTGCCGGTAGTCTAAGCCCCTTAATAGCACCACTCGCGCCAATCTTTGCTATTGGGATATGTTGTATAGGAATCTACTATCTCATCACTAAGTGCAAACCTAAATTAGAAAAAAGTGCGATGAGTGAACAATTGACCAAGGCGATGAATAACTTGGTTTATCAACAAGACTTCTATTTGGATACCCATGATGTAGGTTGGATGGAAGCGTGGAAATATCGCAAAGGAGCCATAAACCGCGGTCTGAAAGAATGGTGGTCCAAGCCTCAAGCACAAGTGAGCACACCTACTAACGTAAAAACAGCACCAATGATGCACAACACCGACTGATACACCCTTTGTTGTCACAGCAGTTCGCGGTAAACTGTCGCAATGTTTAAGTTCACTCATCAGGAAGCGCTATGCATTGCCCGTTTTGTGCCGCTGTGGATACTAAAGTCATTGACTCTCGTTTGGTGAGCGATGGTTCGCAAGTGCGCCGTCGCCGCCAGTGTTTAGATTGTAATGAACGCTTTACCACTTTCGAAGTCGCCGAGCTGGTTTTGCCGCGCGTCATTAAAAGTGATGATGTCCGTGAGCCATTTAATGAAGATAAATTACGGCGTGGCATGCTAAAAGCGTTAGAAAAACGGCCTGTCAGTGCAGATGACGTTGAAACCGCGATAAGCCATATCAAGTCTCAGTTACGTGCGACCGGCGAACGTGAAGTCCCCACTAAGATGGTCGGTAATCTGGTGATGGAAGCGCTGAAACGATTGGATAAAGTGGCTTATATTCGCTTTGCTTCGGTGTATCGTAGTTTTGAAGATATACGTGAGTTCGGCGAAGAAATTGCCCGTTTGCAAGATTAACCAATACGTTATCTGAGTTTTTTATTACAACGCACGAGTCTTTCATTACAACGAAATATCGCCCTTGCGGCAATAATAAGGAAAGTCATGCAGTCTGATGAGTTCTATATGGCTCGCGCCTTCGAATTGGCGCGAAAGGGGCGATTTACGACGCATCCTAACCCTAATGTCGGCTGTGTGCTGGTTCGTGATGGTGAGATTGTCGGTGAAGGTTATCACTTACGGGCCGGAGAACCTCATGCTGAGGTACATGCGCTACGTATGGCGGGTGACAAAGCGCGAGGTGCTACCGCCTATGTCACGCTCGAACCCTGCAGCCACCAAGGCCGCACGCCGCCTTGTGCCGATGCATTGATTAACGCTGGTGTTGTACATGTGGTTGCCGCCATGCAGGATCCCAATCCGCAGGTTGCTGGGCGTGGGTTGTATAAATTGAAGCAAGCGGGTATTGCTGTCGATCATGGCCTCATGTTGGCACAGGCTGAGGCCGTTAATCTTGGCTTTCTCAAACGGATGCGTACTGGCTTCCCCTATTTGCAATTGAAAATGGCTGCCTCCTTGGATGGTCGAACGGCGATGGCATCAGGCGAAAGTCAGTGGATTACCTCGCCACAGGCCCGTCAGGATGTTCAGCGGTTTCGGGCTGAGAGCGCGGCGATTCTGAGTACGAGCGCCACTGTCTTGGCGGATGACCCCTCGCTCACCGTACGCTGGGATGAGTTGGATATCGAAACCCAAGCTTTGTATCCTCAAGATACGGTACGCCAACCAGTACGTATCATACTCGATAGCAATAACCGCGTGACGCCGCAGCATAAAGTGATACAGCAAGAAGGCCCATGCTGGCTGGCTCGTGTTGAGGCTGATGAGCAGCTATGGCCTGCTAATGTCGAGCAAATATTGCTTCCCCGCCATGGTAATGGTGTTGATTTAGTTTTGTTGATGATGCAATTGGGCAAGCGACAAATTAATTCAGTTTGGGTCGAGGCCGGACCGCAACTGGCCGGAGCGCTGCTACAAGCTGGTGTGGTTGATGAATTGATTGTGTATATCGCGCCTAAACTGCTCGGCAGTGATGCCCGAGGCTTATGCGAACTCGCAGGGTTAACGAGCCTAGCGCAAGCACCTGAGTTTGTATTTAGCGATGTGAGGCAGGTGGGGCCAGACCTGCGTTTGCGCTTGAAAGCGAAGTATTAATTAAATTTTCTGGCAGAGCATCCCTCTGCTAATCACTCTCTTGCCCGCGTTTTACAAATGCGCAGGGGCAGGACGTGAAAGAATATGATAGAATCCGCCCCCCTGCGGGGTACGAACCCATATTGAGGAAAGCTATGAACGTTATCGAAGGTGTTGTTGCTACTCCTACTGCCCGCGTGGCGATTGCGATTGCGCGTTTTAACAACTTTATCAACGACAGCCTGCTGGACGGTGCAATTGATGCCCTGAAACGCATTGGTCAAGTCTCTGATGACAACATCACTGTTGTTTGGGTACCGGGTGCTTATGAGTTGCCGCTGGTTGCCAATGTGTTAGCGAAAACAAATCGTTACGATGCTGTTATTGGCTTGGGTACCGTTATCCGTGGGGGCACAGCGCACTTTGAGTATGTTGCAGGTGGCGCAAGTTCAGGTTTGTCTACCGTGGCCTTGAACACCGACATTCCAATCGCATTTGGTGTGCTGACCACTGAAAGTATTGAGCAGGCAATTGAGCGTGCTGGTACTAAAGCGGGTAATAAAGGTGCAGAAGCTGCCCTGACCGCGCTTGAAATGATTAATGTAATCAAAGCTATTAAAGGCTGAATTTAGTTAAGTTTAAGGGGAATTCCGTGAAACCTGCTGCTCGTCGCCGCGCTCGTGAGTGCGCTGTTCAAGCGCTTTACTCTTGGCAGTTGTCTAAAAACGACATCGCTGATGTTGAATTACAGTTCCTGTCGGAGCAGGATGTCAAAGATGTAGACATCGCCTATTTTCGCGAATTGCTGTCTGGGGTTGCAGTTAACGCCGCCTCTCTGGATGCGCTGATGGCACCTGTCCTTTCCCGCCAACTCGAAGAATTAGGCCAGGTTGAAAGAGCTGTCCTGCGTATTGCGCTGTTTGAACTGAGCAAACGTCATGATGTCCCTTATAAAGTGGCAATCAATGAAGCGATCGAATTAGCGAAAACTTTCGGTGCGGAAGATAGCCACAAATTCGTCAATGGCGTGCTAGATAAGGTTGCTCCGTCAGTACGCAAGAAAAAGTAATCTCATTATCATGACCTACCCACAGTCATTGGAGCCTTAGCTAGGCAGCCATTGAGTTAACCCCGATAAGCTGATATCGACCGGTGTTTCGGGGATCGGTGTCGCCACCGCTCCAATGATGAAAGGTATGATTAAGGCCGGGTTCCGGCCTTAATCATATATCGGTTAACATTTTTGGAATTGTATTATGGCATGTGGTGAATTTGATCTCATTGCCCGCTACTTTGACCGGTTTAGAAGTAATCGCCGGGATGTAGAATTGGGTATTGGAGACGACTGCGCACTTCTTACAGTGTCAGAAAAACAGCTGTTAGCCATCAGTACGGATACACTGGTGTCTGGCGTTCACTTCCTTGCGGATATTGATCCCGCCGATTTGGGTTATAAATCTCTAGCGGTAAACCTGAGCGATTTAGCTGCGATGGGTGCCGATCCTGCCTGGTTGTCCCTTGCTCTAACGCTTCCTAATGTCAATGAAGACTGGCTACAGGCATTCAGTGATAGCCTATTTGATCAGCTTAATTATTACGGTATGCAATTGATTGGTGGCGATACGACTCGAGGGCCATTGAGCCTAACGCTGACCATTCAAGGTTTAGTACCGGAAGGTCGGGCATTGACCCGCGCAGGTGCGAGAATTGGTGATTGGATTTACGTGACGGGTACTTTGGGTGATAGTGCGGCAGGTCTGGCTATCTTGCAAAATACATTACGTGTCGACGATGAAAGCGATCGGGCGGCGTTAATTCACCGCCATTTACGCCCACAACCTCGCGTATTACAAGGGCAAGCGTTGAGGTCACTGGCCAGCTCCGCGATCGATATTTCTGATGGTTTAATTTCCGACTTACAACATGTCTTGAAGGCGAGTCATTGTGGTGCTCGCATTGAACTTGATGCTTTGCCTTATTCGGAAGCGCTAAAAAACCAAGTCGATGCTGAACAAGCGTTACGCTGGGCACTGAGCGGGGGTGAGGATTATGAACTGTGCTTCACTGTACCCGAAATAAACCGTGGTGCATTAGATGTTGCACTCAGCAATACGGGGGCAAGCTATACTTGCATTGGTCAGATCGGGCCGCAGGCGGAAGGGGTAAAGTTCTTCCGTGAAGAGAAAGTGGTTGATCTGGATTTTCGCGGTTTTGATCATTTCTCAACGGGTAAATCCCATGGATGAAGCCAAAGGCTGCTTGCGGCTATCTAACCCTTGGCACTTGTTGGCAACTGGCTTTGGCAGTGGTTTGTCGCCGTGGGCACCGGGCACTATGGGGTCTATTGCGGCCATCCCATTCTGGTTGTTACTGATTCAGCTACCTTGGCAGCTTTACTCCTTGTTGGTGATGTTCAGTATCTGTATTGGCGTTTATATCTGTCATCGCACCGCCAAAGATATGAAGGTTCATGACCACGGCAGTATTGTCTGGGATGAATTTGTCGGCATGTGGATTACCTTGATGGCACTGCCAGTGAATGATTGGCAATGGGTTGCCGCCGGTTTTGTCGCATTCCGCATCTTTGATATTTGGAAGCCTTGGCCGATTCGCTGGTTTGATCGTAATGTTCATGGCGGTATGGGGATAATGATTGATGACATTATTGCTGGGGTAATTGCTGCCGCGATTATTTTTGTCATCGGACACTACTGGCCAATAAACTTATTTTGAACGACCGGTAATTGAATAGCTGGGAGTTGAACGGCTAAGATTCAGATAAATAGCCATTAAAGGCATAACCTACTGGTTATGCCTTTAATATTAGTCAGGCGAGCCAAAGGTCAATTTGGCGCTGTATGCCTGCGGCATCTAGACCAAATTCGGCACGCATTTCATCTTGTTCGCCTTGCGGAATGAAGTGATCGGGTAAACCGATATTCAGAACCGGCACTAACTGCCGCTTCGCCATCAACAGCTCGTTTACGCCACTGCCCGCACCGCCCATAATGGCGTTCTCTTCTATCGTAACCAAAAATTCATGGCTGGCAGCCATCTCTAGCACTAACTCTTCATCCAGCGGTTTGACAAAACGCATATCCACTAAAGTAGCATTCAAGTTATCGGCCACACGTTGCGCTTGATCCAGCAGAGTACCGAAGCACAGAAGCGCAATTTTCTCTCCTTCACGGCGAACGATGCCTTTACCAATTGGCAGGATGGTTAATGGTTCGAGTGTCGCTCCTGTCCCGTTACCCCGTGGGTAGCGTACTGCGGCGGGGCCATTGTGGTGATACCCCGTGTGCAACATTTGGCGGCATTCGTTTTCATCACTTGGCGCCATGATAACCATGTTAGGTATGCAGCGCATAAAGGAGAGATCAAATGCGCCTTGATGGGTTTGACCATCAGCGCCCACTAAACCGCCACGATCAATGGCGAACAGGACAGGAAGATTCTGGATGGCAACATCATGAATCAACTGATCATATGCCCGCTGAAGGAATGTCGAATAGATAGCGACAATGGGCTTGTAGCCGCCAATTGCTAAACCAGCAGCGAAGGTGACGGCATGCTGTTCGGCTATGGCCACATCAAAATATTGCTGCGGATATTCACGAGAAAAGCGCACCATGCCAGAGCCTTCGCGCATGGCGGGGGTCACTGCCATTAACTGACTATCTTTGGCGGCAGTTTCGCATAGCCATTCACCAAATATTTTGGAATAAGTCGGTAGAACGCCCTGACTTTTGGGTAATGTCCCCGAGGCGGGATCAAATTTTGGTACTGCATGCCAGCCGATCGGATCTTTTTCTGCCGGTGCGTAGCCTTTACCTTTCTTGGTCATGATATGAAGAAGCTGTGGGCCTTTCAGGTCACGCATGTTTTTTAGCGTCTGTGTCAGCGCCTGTACATCATGGCCATCGACTGGGCCAATATAATTAAAGCCCAATTCTTCGAATAATGTACTTGGGACGACCATGCCTTTTAGGTGTTCTTCGGTACGTTTTAGGAGATCTTTAATGGGCGGCAAGCCAGAAAATGCTTTTTTACCCCCTTCGCGCAGGCTGGCGTAAAGTTTCCCAGACAATAGCTGGGCTAAATGGTTGTTCAGGCCCCCCACGTTCTCTGAGATAGACATTTCGTTATCGTTGAGAATAACCAGCATATCTGAGTGAATATCACCCGCATGATTCATGGCTTCAAAAGCCATTCCGGCAGTAATCGCACCATCGCCAATAACACACACGGTACGACGCCCTTTACCTTCTCGTTCTGCGGCAACGGCCATACCTAAGCCAGCGCTGATTGAGGTTGAAGAATGGCCGACAGAAAGCACGTCATATTCACTCTCACCGCGCCAAGGGAATGGATGCAACCCATCTTTCTGGCGAATTGTCCCTATCTGTTCACGGCGACCCGTCAATATTTTATGGGGATAAGCCTGATGGCCGACGTCCCACACCAAATGATCGAATGGTGTGTTGTAGACGTAATGTAACGCGACAGTAAGCTCCACCACACCCAGCCCAGAAGCAAAATGCCCACTGGAACGGCTGACAGACGCGAGCAAATATTGCCGTAGTTCATCACATAACTTCGGCAGACTATCTTTTGGCAACATGCGCAGTTCTTCTGGGGTCTGCGTAAGTGCCAATGTCGGGTATTTGGCTATATCAAGGCTCATTCGATGCTCATATCAAAAGTTAAGTTGGCATTCACGCACTGCCGGTTTATTTCTAGTTATCGCGCTGAATAATGAAGCAGGCTAATGCTTGCAAAGGCGCTATGTTATAGGATTGCGCTGAAAGGGCATCAAGGGCGCTGACCGCTTCCTGATAAAGATCCATGGCTTTGGTTTTGGCGCATTCTAGCCCCAAAAGTGCGGGATAAGTACTTTTCCCAAGTTGCTGATCTGACCCTTGACGTTTACCAATTGTAGCGGTATCACCGATAACGTCTAAAATATCGTCTTGAACTTGGAAGGCTAAGCCAATCGCTTCGGCGTAACGATCAAGTAGCGGCAGCGCAGCGCGCCCAGGAGCACCTGCAGCATGCGCGCCAAGACGAACGGCTGCTCGGATCAATGCCCCTGTTTTATGACGATGAATTTGCTCAAGATCTTCCAATGAAATCTGGCGAGCTTCTGCTTCCAAATCCAGCGCCTGACCACCACACATCCCAGCAACACCACTGGCTCGGGCGAGTTCAGCAATCATCGCGAGGCGATCTTTATCTGTTACATCGGGCATTGGCGCTTCAGCCAAAATTGAGAAGGCCAGTGTTTGCAATGCATCACCCGCCAAAATAGCGTTAGCCTCACCAAATTTTACGTGGCAAGTCGGTTGCCCACGACGTAAGTCATCGTCATCCATCGCGGGCAAATCATCATGAATTAATGAGTAGGCGTGTATGCATTCAATTGCCGCCGCAGGGGCATCAAGATTCGTGTGCGATAGACCAAACATTTGGCCCGTGGCATAGACTAAATAAGGGCGTAGACGTTTGCCACCAAGCACGGCACCGTAACGCATCGCCTCGACCAAATCACTGTCGCTAAAAGGGAGGGGCGCAATAAAATGGAGTAACGCCTGATTGACTCGCTGCTGATGAACGGCAAGCTGTTGGCTAAAATCAACGGTAGACATATGGCTTACTCAGCATCGGGTGTGAAGGGCGTTAATGGTGCATCAACATCATCGCTGAGCAGCACCTGTACGCGCTGTTCGGCTTGCAAAAGAGTCTGTTGCCCAAGACGGGCTAGCTGTACACCCCGCTCAAATTCATTCAGTGCTTCTTCCAGCGGGAGTTCGCCTGATTCCAGACGAGTCACAATTTGTTCCAGTTCGCTGAGTGAGGTTTCAAAACTGGCTGCTTTGGTTTCTGGTGCGACGGCTTTTTTCGGCATAGTTTTTATTCAACTCAATATTTTTGTGAAACGTAGCCTTGAAGGCACGTAACGTTTTCCTGCTGGCTGAGGAGCACTATCAGGCAAAAAACGGATTACCGGCTATTCTAGCGGATAATGCGGGGGAAATCGTGGCGTTTAAGTCTGGTTTTTAATACGCAGTGACCCATCATATAGTGATATACTCCACGGCTTGCATGTTTTTGCTAACGTCTATCGACTGTTGCTACCAATAGCAGCGCCATCACTCCATAACCAGACAACTAAAACCGCCATGAAGTTTATCATTAAATTGTTCCCAGAAATTACCATCAAGAGTCAATCAGTACGATTGCGCTTCATTAAAATTCTCACCACAAATATCCGCAACGTACTGAAAAATCTTGAGGATGATAGCCTAGCGGTTGTTCGTCATTGGGATCATATTGAAATTCGCACTAAAGATGATCAACTGGGTCCGCAAATCTGTGATGCACTGACTCGCGTACCGGGGATTCACCATATCCTCGAAGTTGAAGATCGTAGCTATACCGATATGCACGATATTTTTGAGCAAACGCTGGAAGCCTATCGTGAGACTCTGATCGGGAAAACCTTCTGCGTGCGAGTGAAACGCCGTGGTAAACATGAATTTACGTCTGGTGATGCAGAGCGATATGTTGGTGGTGGTTTAAATCAACATATTGAAAGCGCAAAAGTAAAACTGACTCATCCTCAAGTCACGGTGCATTTGGAAATCGACCAAGACAAACTGACGCTGATCAAAGCGCGTCATGAAGGTTTGGGCGGTTTCCCTATCGGTACGCAGGAAGATGTTTTATCTTTAATTTCAGGTGGTTTCGACTCAGGTGTGTCTAGCTATATGCTGATGCGCCGTGGCTGCCGAGTACACTATTGCTTCTTTAATCTCGGTGGTTCGGCCCATGAGATTGGGGTGAAGCAAGTTGCACATTACCTGTGGAATCGCTTTGGTAGCTCCCATCGAGTGCGTTTTGTGGCGATCGATTTCGAGCCGGTAGTGGGCGAAATTCTGGAGAAAGTCGAAGACGGGCAGATGGGTGTCGTTTTGAAACGTATGATGGTGCGAGCAGCATCTCAGGTTGCCGAACGTTACGGTGTTCAGGCACTGGTCACTGGTGAAGCGCTGGGGCAGGTATCCAGTCAGACACTAACCAATTTACGCTTAATTGATAATGCCTCAGATACGCTGATTCTACGTCCGCTGATTTCTCATGATAAAGAACACATTATCAATGTAGCTCGAAAAATTGGTACTGAAGATTTCGCGAAAACGATGCCGGAATTTTGTGGTGTGATTTCAAAGAGCCCAACCGTGAAAGCGGTTAAGGCGAAGATCGAAGAGGAAGAATCTCACTTCGATTTCGCTATTTTAGATCGCGTCGTCAGCGAAGCTAAAAACGTCGATATTCGTGAAATTGCGGAGCAAAGCCGCGAGCAAGTGGTGGAAGTCGAAACCGTTGCTGAGTTGGCGGAAAGCGATGTATTGCTGGATATCCGTGCGCCAGATGAGCAGGAAGAGAAACCGTTGAAACTCGAAAAAGTGACGGTAAAAGCGCTACCGTTCTATAAGTTAGGCTCGCAATTCGCCGATCTGGATCAAAGTAAAACATACTTGTTGTATTGCGATCGTGGCGTGATGAGCCGTTTGCAGGCGCTTTATCTGCGTGAGCAAGGGTATACCAATGTGAAAGTGTACCGCCCTTAGATTATGATATTTGCGGTTACTGCGCTTCACCATTCAGGGTTTGCGCAGTGTCCGCTGCTAGTTTCGATCAATCCTTCACTCGCTTGTCTAGTATTATTCCCGATAGTTATAGATCCCCGGTGGTAACACTAGCTGCCAAGCGATCTCTTCAGCTTTTTCTCTTCCGAGTAGCAAGAAAACAATTTTCAAAGCGAAATCGATAGAGGTTCCTGGTCCTTGGCTGGTGACTAAATTGACACGCCTATCATAAACCACGCGTTGGTCCATCCATTTAGTGGCATCAATTTTATCTTTGAGTGCTGGATAACCTGTCATGTTACCGACGGGAAACAAATTGTGATGTTCAAGCACTAATGCAGGGGCCGCGCAAATTGCCGCGACTAAGCGGCCTTCATTATGGGTTTGGCGCACCGTTGCAACCAACAATGGGCTATCACGAAAACACTCCGCGCCTTTGATCCCACCAGGAAGAACGACAACATCAAACTTCTGATCGGCGACGTCCACCAAACGCGTATCGGCTAATAATCGTACGCCGCGTGAGCAGACAATTTCTAATGCGCCATCGCTAGCAACACTCGCTGTTGTGACTTCTATACCAGCGCGCACCAGAACATCAATGGTGGTGACTGCTTCAGTTTCTTCACTACCAGGAGCCAGGCAAACCAGCGCCGATACGCTCATACTCATTTTCCTTACGTTTAATTAAGTCATACAGCCGAGTATTTTCTGGCAGTGACATGCCGTGGCTGCGCGCGCGGCGCAGTAAATAGCCGGTAATATAGTCTATCTCAGTGTGCCTTTGGCAGCGCAAATCCTGTAATAGTGAAGAGATGTTATCTGCAGTGTTTTGGATGACATCATTGACATAACTTAGCAGGCTCTCTGTTGACGTATGGTAGCCCTCCATTTCCATCACGCTGGCGACTTCAGCGCACAAACGCTCGATTAGCTCAGGATAGCGCTGTAAATCGCCATTGCGACAGTTATAGAGGCCGGTTAAGGGGTTGATGACACAATTAACCGCCAATTTTTGCCAACAAGCGGCTGAAATATCATTATGCCAAGCAACGTCAGGTAGCGCCTGATGTAGAACATCGGCCAGATGGCTGATATCCATCGTAATGGGTGACATCGGTCCAATATGGGTAATGCCACTGGCGACATGGACAATCGTGTTGCCATCTCGACGCGCAGCATGAGTGGTCACGCCATGCAGAAAAATATGCTCATCATGGGGGAGCTCTTGCTGTGTTCCCATCCCGTTATGTAGCAGTAAAATCTGACATTCAGGGTTGAGTTTGGGCAGCAATGCTGTGACCGCACTAGACACCTGCCACGCTTTTAAGCACACCAGCAGTAATTCACTTTTCGATAAATGCTCAGGGTCGTTTGTCGGTAGATTCTGATTGAATGCTTCACCGCTTAACGTGATGACATTGACTGAACAATATGGCTGTGGGACGCGAAGCCAGCCTTGTACATCATGGCCTTGCTGATAAAGCGCAGAAAGCCATAATTGCCCTAACGCTCCGCAACCAAGCACAGTAATTTTCATGAGGCCTCCTTGGTATAAGCGGAAAATACCGTTTTTCTTTTTATCACTTATGCTGTGATTATAGACTTTTTAGCCACTAAACGCAGGAGCTGCCGCTATAGAGAGTCTGTAGAACAATTGTCAGCGGCTTGGCTTTGTTTGTGGGAGATAAAGCGGTTATCATGCTCGCCATTCATCTTATCAGGAGGAGCGAATATGCCATCTTTCGACATTGTATCTGAAATTGATATGCAGGAAGTGCGTAACGCTGTTGAAAACGCCACCCGTGATCTGGCGAACCGCTGGGATTTCCGGAATGTACCAGCAAGTTTTGAGTTAAATGAGAAAAACGAAAGCATCAAAGTAGCCAGCGAATCTGATTTTCAGGTGGAACAGCTATTAGATATTTTGCGTGCCCAATTGAGTAAACGTGGTATTGAAGGTGCAGCCCTTGAGATCCCAGAAGAGATGGATCGCAGTGGCAAAACCTACAGCGTGGAAGCAAAACTGAAGCAAGGGATTGAGAGTGCGCAGGCCAAGAAACTCGTGAAGCTGATTAAAGACAGCAAACTTAAAGTTCAGGCTCAGATTCAAGGTGAACAGGTGCGGGTCACCGGTAAAGCACGTGATGATTTACAGGGTGTGATGGCTCTGATTCGCGGCGCTGATCTTGGTCAACCCTTCCAGTTCAATAATTTCCGCGACTAATTTTAGCGGGGATTAATGATCAGCTAAATCAGGTACAAAAGCTATGTACCTGATTTAGGCTTATATCGCGTTAACTAACTGTTCGAGCTGGCTGCGATTGGTTTTTTTGGTATCCACTTTCACGTAGGCACTGCGTTCTGCAGTCACAACAACGGCTTCTGTCACACCTGGCTGAGCTTTAATCCTCTCTTCCAACGCTGAGTCTTTTACCGCTAATTCTGAAAGTGTAATTCGCAGGCTACTGACGTAAGGTGGTTCCTGCATCGTGGTGCTGATAGCAAACCAGACCAAGGCGATGACAGCACCGGCGGCAAATACCATACTTGCCCCCCCTATACCGAAGATCAAGCCACCTAAGCTGCCACCGATAGCGACACCAATAAACTGGCTGGTGGAGTAAATACCCATAGCAGTCCCTTTGTAGCCAGCAGGGGACTCTTTGCTAATCAGTGATGGCAATATTGCTTCCATCACATTGAATGCAATAAAGAATAGCTGTACACCCGCGATGATCACCCACAACTGCTGTCCCGCTGACCACAGCACTATTTCTGCAACAAAAAGCACGGCCACACAGCCCATAAAGACCTGCTTCATTCGGCGTTTGACTTCAGCATAGATAATGAATGGTACTACGGCGGCGAATGAAACTAACATAGTAACCAGATAGACAATCCAGTGCTGGGCTGGTGCTAATCCTGCGCTGGCCATAATCTGGGGTAGAGCCACAAAACTCGACATCAATAAGATGTGTAGGCACATGATGCCAAAGTTAAGTTTAAGTAGCCGACTGTTATTAAGAACTTTGGTGAAGCTACCTTTAACGATGCTAGATTCGCGATTAAGCACATGTCTATCGGCATTTGGCACAACAGCTAGCGTTATCACAATGCCTAATAGCGCCAACAATGCAATAGCCCAGAATAGTGCCTGTAGGCCAAAGGCATGGGTGACAATAGGTCCGAGCACCATGGCGATGGCAAAAGTGACGCCAAAACTGACACCAATAAATGCCATGGCTTTTGTACGGTTTTGCTCACGGGTCAGATCTGACAACAGAGCCATCACTGCTGCTGCAATTGCACCGGAACCTTGTAATGCCCGGCCAAGAATAATGCCCCAAATGGAATCACTCAACGCGGCAATGACACTACCGAGGGCAAATATGAGCAAGCCACCAACGATGAGAGGCTTGCGACCAATACGATCAGAGACTAAGCCGAATGGAATCTGGAAAATTGCTTGAGCCAAGCCATAAATACCAATAGCGAGACCAATCAGCGCCTCGCTGGCTCCGGAAAGCGCCATACCATAGGTGGTGAGAACCGGTAAAACCATAAACATGCCGAGCATGCGCAGTGAAAATACCGTACCTAGTCCCCAAGTCGCCCGAAGCTCTAACGGGGTCATTTTGTTATCGTTCATTACCACCTCAAAAAAACAATCTGCGCCATTGTAATGATGTTATGGGCAACGGGTAAATCTATTGATCTATAGAATGTATTACAGGCGATATTTTAAGCAAAATATGCGTGGTGGGTGGCTAGAATAGACACAGTTTATGAGATAAAGAGAGTTAATTGTTATGGGACCAACAAAACTGAAATAGCCAATAAAGGTTCAGAGGCATGAAGATAGATAGGGAGGGTCGGAAATAAAAAAGTGGCCTGCAGGTGATAGGCCTGCCGACCACTTCACGTTCTTCGGTATGTTTCTTTTATCGACCAATATTATCCGACGTAAGTCAGTAATCCTGCCGAGGAAGGAACATTAAAATCAACCGACATCATGACGCTCAATGACGTAATGGCAATGATAGAGAATACAAAGAGTTTTCTCGCCCATACGATGTCATTGGTTGCCTTATAACCGCGTAATGCCATGCCTAGCCACCAAACACTCACTGCTGCAGCAACGACTAGGTATTTATAGCCAGCATAGCCACTCAGTGTCAGCATCAGGGTTGCCACCATAAATGCCAGAATATAAAGGGTAATATGGTTTTTGGTGACCGATATTCCTTTTATCACGGGCAATACTGGGATGTTGGCAGCCTGATAATCCTTAAAGCGGAAGATCGCAATGGCGTAAGAATGGGGCATTTGCCACAGGCTGAAGATCAGCAACAGGATCAATGCACCCATATCGAACTGGCCCGTAACAGCGCAGTAGCCAATGACGGGCGGTGCGGCACCTGACAAACTGCCAATCAACGTCCCGTAGACTGATTTACGTTTCATGTAGAGGCTATAAACCCCGACATAGATAACGAAACCAATGACTGCCAGCATCATCGCTAATGCATTCGCGGCGACATAAAGTAGCAGCATGCCAGCAATACCCAATACTGAAGCATAAATCAGGCTCACTTTCGGATCGATAAGCCCTTTGACCAGGACGCGATTCTTCGTTCTCTCCATGATGCGGTCGATATCGCGGTCGATATAGTTGTTAAACACACACCCGGAGGCGACAACTAACGAGACACCGAACAGGGTGGCGAGAAATAGGGGGTAATCAATCACGCCCTTGGACGCAAGAAGAAATCCCCCAACGACAGAAATTAAATTGCCGAAGATAATTCCTGGTTTAGTTACTTGCAGGTATTGCTTAATCATCACATGCAGCTCTTTAGTCAACCATCATATTGATGTTGAGGTTGTACATAATCCAGAGTGAGCCCACAACAACGATTGCAATAATCATAGCGGTGAACAGGAACGCCACCAGATTCCAACGCTCTTCGGATGATCCATTCATATGCAGGAAGTACACTAAGTGCACGATAATCTGCACAACGGCTAAACCGACCACCGTGGCCAGAATAGTGGTATGAGAGGCAGTCCCGCTCATGACCATAGCGAATGGAATAACGGTCAGAATGACCGATAGAATGAAGCCAATAATATATGACTTCAAACTACCGTGGCTGGCTCCACCGTGAGACGTCGTTGAATGGCTAGATGTTGGATGGCTCATTACATGGCTCCTAACAGATAGACAACGGTGAATACGCAGATCCAGACCACATCCAAGAAATGCCAGAACAAGCTTAGGCACATCAGACGGGTACGGTTCGTTTCATTCAGGCCGCGTTTTGCTACTTGGATCATCATAATGATGATCCAAACCAGGCCTGCGGTAACGTGAATACCGTGGGTGGCGACCAATGCGAAGAAACTAGACAAGAACGCACTGCGATCTGGCCCGTAACCTTCGGCAATAAGATGATGGAATTCGTAGATTTCCATCGCCACAAAGCCTAGACCGAACAAGAATGTCAGACCCAACCAAGTATTCACTTGGTTTTTATGGCCTTTATTCATGCCCAGCATAGCGATGCCGTAAGTGATGCTACTGAACAGCAACAGGAAGGTTTCGACCAGAACAAAGTTCAAATCGAAGATATCCCGTCCAGAAGGACCGCCAGCTGTTCCGTTTACCAGCACTGCATAGGTCGCGAACAAGGTCGCAAACAAAATACAGTCGCTCATCAGGTAGATCCAGAAGCCGAATACTTTGGTGGCTCCTGCATCGTGATGCCCATGCTCGACATGGGCGACGTTATGGTTAGTCAGAGTTTCAGTTGACATGATTCACGCCTGCTTTGCTGATTTGTTCATGATGAAGATCTTCAATGCGCTCAACTTCTGCAACTGGCACATAGTAATCAACATCCTCGTCGAAGCTTTTCACAATCCAGGTCACAATCATGCCGACGAAGCCAACAATGGCCAGCCACCAGATATACCAGATCATGGCAAAGCCAAAGATCAAGCTGAAGCCAGCAATAATCACACCTGCACCAGTATTCTTCGGCATGTGGATTTCTTCATATTTAGCCGGACGTTTGTACGCTTCGCCTTTCTCTTTCATGTCCCAGAATTCATCACGGTCGGTCACTTCAGGTACTACAGCGAAGTTATAGAACGGTGGTGGGGAAGAGGTAGACCACTCCAACGTACGGCCACCCCATGGGTCACCGGTCAGATCGCGGTTCTGTTCACGGTCACGGATACTGACGAAGACCTGAATAACCTGACACAAAATACCGCACGCAATTAATGCTGCACCACCAGCGGCTACCATTAACATCGGATGGAACTCTGGATTGATGTCTTGGCTTAAACGACGGGTCATCCCCATAAAGCCCAGCACGTACAGCGGCATGAAGGCAACGAAGAAACCAATGATCCAGAACCAGAACGCACGGATGCCCCATTTCTCATTCAGCGTAAAGCCGAAGGACTTAGGCCACCAGTAAGTCAGGCCAGCGAAGCAACCGAAGACTACACCACCGATAATAACGTTATGGAAGTGAGCAATCAGGAACAAGCTGTTATGCAGAACAAAGTTTGCACCCGGAACAGCAAGCAGAACGCCAGTCATACCACCGATAGAGAAGGTGATGATGAAACCAACAGTCCACAGCATTGCGGAGTTAAACTGAATACGGCCTTGGTACATAGTGAACAGCCAGTTGAATATTTTCACCCCTGTAGGGATGGAAATGATCATCGTGGCGATACCGAAGAAGGCGTTAACGTTGGCACCTGACCCCATGGTAAAGAAGTGGTGCAGCCAAACGATAAACGACAATACGGTAATCGCGATGGTTGCCCAAACTAATGAGGTGTAACCAAACAGACGTTTTCTTGAGAAGGTTGCGGTAACTTCAGAGAACACCCCGAACACCGGCAGAACCAAAATGTACACTTCCGGATGGCCCCAGGCCCAAATCAGGTTGATGTACATCATCATGTTGCCACCCATATCATTAGTGAAGAAATGGGTGCCAAGGTAACGATCCAGTGTCAGCAACGCGACGGTTACTGTCAGAATCGGGAAAGAAACGATAATCAAAATGTTGGTGCAAAGTGCCGCCCATGTGAAGACAGGCATCTTCATCATAGACATACCTGGCGCACGCATCTTCAAGATAGTAGCGAAGAAGTTAACACCGGTCAGCAAGGTCCCTAAACCGGAGATCTGTAGACTCCAGATCCAGTAATCGACTCCGACACCTGGATTGTACTCGATACCCGACAGCGGCGGATAAGCCAGCCAACCAGTTTGTGCAAATTCACCGACCCCCAGAGAGATGTTAATCAACACCACTCCGACAACGAAGAACCAGAAACTGAGTGAGTTCAGGAACGGGAAGGCTACGTCGCGAGCACCGATTTGTAGCGGTACAACGACGTTCATTAAGCCCACAACAAAAGGCATCGCCATGAAGAAAATCATGATGACGCCGTGAGCGGTGAAAATCTGATCATAATGGTGAGGTGGTAAGAACCCAGCCTCACCAGCAGAAGCAAGTGCTTGCTGGCTACGCATCATGATGGCATCGGCAAAGCCACGCAAAAGCATGACCATGGCGACCAGAATATACATGATACCGATTTTTTTATGGTCAACTGACGTGAGCCATTCGCTCCATAACCATTTCCATTTGCCGAAATAGGTCAGGGCAGCGACAAGTGCTAATCCACCCAGAACGATTGCAGCAACGGTAACCATAATGATTGGTTCGTGTAGCGGAACCGCATCAAGTGTTAATTTTCCCAACATCGTTTTATTCCTCGGCTCCGGCGTGAGCGGCGTGTTCGCCCATATCCATGCCCTGGCTCATATCCATACCTTTATGGGGATCATTGCCTTTACTGTGCATGTTCATATCACCCATAAATTTGCCAATGATTCCTTTAAACATCTCCGGTTTAACACTGGAGAAATACTCAACCGGGTTATTTTCGCTCGGTTCAGCCAGCTTATTGAAATCGTCAGTAGTATTCAGGGTATTCGGCGATTTTTTCACCTGTGCGACCCATTGGTCGAAGTCTTCTTGCGTTGGTGTTGCAATCGCAGTGAATTTCATACCAGAGAAGCCCTTACCGCTGAAGCTACTGGAAATACCATTGTATTTTCCGGCTTCGTTGGCAATCAGATGCAGCTTGGTTTGCATCCCAGCCATCGCGTAGATTTGCCCGCCTAACTGAGGAATAAAGAACGAGTTCATTACTGAGTTAGAGGTGATTTTAAAGTTCACCGGAACACCAGTAGGGAAAGCCAGTTCATTTACTGTAGCGATACCTTGTTCTGGATAGATAAATAACCATTTCCAGTCAAGGGAGACCACTTCAATGGTAATCGGCTCTTTGCCGGCTACTTCAAGTGGTTTGAACGGGTCAAGTTCATGAGAGGTTTTCCAAGTTATCGTCGCCAAAATCGCGATGATAATGATTGGAACAGCCCATACAACAAGCTCAATTTTGTTGGAATGGGACCAGTTTGGGGTGTAGGTCGCACTTTTGTTGGATGCGCGATACTTCCATGCAAAAGCGAACGCCATAAAAATAACCGGAATCACGACGATCAACATCAAACCGATAGCAGTGAGTATCAGTGTTTTTTGTTCGACTCCGATTGCGCCTTTGGGATTCATCAATACCATATCGCAACCACTAAGCATTACCGTGGCTGCAAATAAAGACAACATACCCATATTTTTAATGTATTTCTTAAGTCTCATCTAACGACCTCAATAACAAAAGGGCTCTATTGTCGTTTCATGTGTGCGGGCATTTTACGGGAAGGTTGCGAGACTGTAAACATGCTTAAGATTGTGTCAGCGGCTTGTTGACACTTTATGTTAAGGGGGTCACAGATGTTGACTGGTGTGATAATTTACTAATAGCAACAATATGTTGGCGTTAAGCTTGGGTAATCACACAGAGATACTAAGGAAAAACAACGTCAATTAGCGTTTTATTTAGGTGGAATACTGATTTTAAATTCGTAAGTAGACTTATTTTCTGTGAAAAATATGTGATGAGAAAGTAAATTAAAATATATCCCGAGGTGACATATTTCAGCACCTCGGAATCATTTAGTTAGAAATTATATTTAATTGAATAAATGATGCCATCTTGTAAAAAGTCTTCGCCTAATTTGTTATAAGCATAACGATACTGAATACCCGTGGTGAATTGTTTAATGGGTGTCCACCAGAGTGCGATGGCACCATTTACCCCGTTACGCCCTCCATTGCCTGCGGCGTAGCGCTCTGCGCGGTTGAACTCCAGTTCATTCCAGTTGGTGATGCTAAATTTCTCATCAAACGCAGTAAAATCATACCCAGCAACCCAGCCTACGACATAACCGTTATTGCCTGAATAGTAAGTTTGGTCGACATAATGTAGCGCAACGAAAGGCTTCATCCACACGCCTGCGATCGTTGCATTATAGCCAATACCATACAGCGTATTCACTTCATGGAAGTTGCTGTAATCGTTGCCTTCTGCACTTGGCAGCGAGTAAGTACCATAGATGTGACCATAAAGATTGAAGCCGGTATCACCCAAATAGTAGCGACCTGTAGTTTTGAAGGTATAACGCTGGTTGTCACCCGGCTGAGCCGTTTTGGAATTGAACGGGTTTTCTAAATCAAAAAAGCCGTAGATCTCACCCCAGCTATAACCTGCACCGCCTTCCAACTCAATATAGGCAAAGTCATCTTTATGCGATGAATCACCTGATTTATGCGTAGTACTGCGCGTCCAGTCGAGATAGTTCATGCTGATATTACCGAACCCCCATTGGTATTCAGCTTGTACGGCTGGCGCTAAAGTAACCGTGCTCAGTGCGATAGCACCGATAAGAATTTTACGCATAAATGCCTCTGTGCAGTTGAAAGATGTCAGTGAAAACAAAAGGACACAGTCCTTAACAAAAAGTGCGCTCATCATAATCTCACCGCACGAAAGGATAAACCCACCAAAGTGACACTGATCTCGTTTTGAATATAATGTTTTGCAACTGTTACCGATTCATGTGACTTGAGTCACTAATTTTGCGGGGTAGTTTCAAAAGGGCTTATCGAGAGACACTGTTTTATTGGCTGATAAAAACAAAAAAGGCCGGTGTTAATGCCAGCCTTTGAATGTTAATTTAGTGGATTAAGCTAGTTTTTCTCGCCGAAGCGCCAGATAATCTAATACGCCGCCAAAAACCATTCCGACCACGCTAAGCTGAATGCCTCGAAGTAGTAAGATGTCCGCTATCTGTGGTGCAGCGGTCCAATCCAATGCGTTACTTATCAGTAGAATCAGCCACGCGGAAAGCAATATGCAACCTACTGTTAAGAAGCGTAGTGCCCAACGATACGCCGTTTTAAATTCAGTTCTTGGCATAAACTCATCTGTCTGCTGAGTATGTTCGAGAGTTTGACGACAAACATAGAGCAGCAATAAGCCGGGGACGGCTGCGGCAATAGAGAACAAGTAGAACTGCGGCCAGCCATGGGTTTCAACAAACCAGCCAGCGATAGGGCCAACGTAAACACGACCGACTGCGGATAGCGCAGAAAGCAAAGCAAATTGCGTGGCAGAAAAGGACTTGTTACACAGCGTCATGAGTAAGGCAACGAATGCTGCAGTGCCCATTCCTCCACAGAGGTTTTCTAGGAAGATAGCGCTGCCCATCGAGAATATATTCTTATCAGTGATGGATAAAAGCCAATAGCCCACATTGGAAATGGCTTGTAAAATGCCAAATATCATTAATGCTCGGAATAAGCTCAACCGCTGCATTAACAGACCGCCATAAAGCGCACCAATAATGGTGGCAATCAATCCTAGCGTTTTATTGACCAGACCTACTTCACCGGCATCGAATCCAACACCACGTATTAAGAAGGTCGTGCTCAGACTCGCCGCAAAAGCATCACCCATTTTGTAAAATACAATTAGTAGGAGAATTAGCCATGCATTGTTGCGGCCAAAGAAATCACGTAATGGGGCAACAACTGCTTGCTCCAATGTTTTGGGGGGGGCAATACGAATATCGGGTTCGGGAGCGAATAAGGTGGCAAATACCCCAATGAGCATCAACCCAGCCATTAACCAGTAGGTTGATTGCCAGCCGAGGTAGCGATCGGCTATCCACAGCGCTAATCCGCCTGAAACCAACATGGCCAGACGATAACCTAAGACTGAAACTGCCGCCCCAGTGCCTCGTTCCTCAGATGTAAGTAAATCGGTCTTATAGGCATCAAAAACAATATCTTGAGATGCAGAGCAAAATGCGACTAATACGGCAATAGCCGCTAGCCACCATAAATGCTTAGCAGGCTCCATAAAGCCCATAGCGATAATTGCTACAATCAATAGTACTTGGCTTATCAATAACCAACCGCGTCTACGGCCAAGAAACGAAGGTGTGTAACGGTCCATCAGGGGGGACCAGAGGAACTTAAACACATAAGCTTGACCAACCAAAGAAAAGATACCAATGGTTTTCAGATCGACGTTTTCAACGGTCATCCATGCTTGTAGCGTACCGCCAGTCAGGGCTAAAGGTAGGCCCGAAGCAAACCCCAACAGCAGCAGGATGAGTGAATTACGTTGGGTAAAAAGGTTTGAATAGCGATTGGACATGTGAGACCTACATGCTCCACCCGATCAAAGAGGGCGGAGCATTCTGTTAAGCAGTAATGATGATGCTAAGCAAACGCCTTATTTAGCGCGCGTTTTGTTTAATAAAGCTGCTGACACTGGTGTCTTGCGCCATATCCGCAATCACATCGCTTAGCACGGTATTGACGGCATCAGTGATTTTTTCGTTAGTGGCAGTAAATGCACCTTGGACATTGTAGCTGGCACGATAGTTTTTCACCTGCTTATTGCCATTTTTCGCGGTGGCAGTAATAGAGATATCTGCTTTAGTGGTGATGTTATAACGCAGATTACCTTCCTGAACATCGGCAAAGAGCTGGTTCACAACGATTTGCAGGTCAACAGGGGCGTCGGAGCCAATCATGTAACCACGGGCCGTCATCTGTTTCTCTAACACTTCTTGTAACAAGAAACGAAGGTCGCGAGAAGGTGTTAACACGACCAGTTGCCCATCACGATTGACTCTTGCCAGCGCGGAATCTTGGCGTTGATCAGCACCATTGATACTGATAGTGACTCCCATTAAAGTTGGATCTTGCGGTGGCAATACCACTTTGGGCGTGACATTCAATGTGTTGTTGCTGGCAGCACAACCCGCCAGGATAAAAACAGCCAACAGCGGGAAAAGAATTTTCTTTAGCATGTTCACTTTATCTCAATAGTTATGGAATTCTTTAATAATCAGAGCGGGATAGCAGCCATGTTATTTTGCAAGTTTGCAATGGCGACATCATAGCACCGGGATTGGCCGGTGGAAGATCCCGATGCAGAGAATTTCAGCAAAAAAGGCAATTTATACTCAAGCGGGAGTGTAATTGACATAAAGACCTTACAAGTCACGTTTTTACCTGACTATCAGATTCACCTCATATCTAACGTTAGTTTCATACCCTCAGCGACCTGACAGTAGATATACGGGCTATTTTGTATCTGAAATGTTATAAAACAACGAAAATCAGCTAATATTGCATTAGAGAGTAGGCAGTTTTTTGCCTTGGCAGTAAGGAGAATATGATGATTTTGATTCGAGAACAAATTGAAGAAAAACTTAAAAAGGCATTCGAACCGGATCATCTGGAGGTCATTAATGAAAGCTACCGCCACAATGTTCCTGCGGGTTCCGAAAGCCATTTTAAAATCGTGATCGTCAGTAATAAATTTCAAGACCAACGCTTTTTGAGCCGTCATCGTGCCATTTACAGTGTGTTAGCTGATGAGTTGGCTGGCAGTGTCCATGCACTGGCTTTGCACACTTACACATCAAAAGAGTGGGCTGGTTTACAAGATACTGTTCCCAATTCACCCTCTTGTCGTGGTGCAGGGACATTGGCTTAAACTGTGGATTTAATCAAAAACAGACTGGATAACAGTAGTAATTCTGGCCTGATTTAGGGTATTAGTAGATGAGAATTTCGCAAGCGGCCTAAGGGCCGCTTGTTTTTCTGTATAGGCGACACCGCTGTTTTTATTCGTGCGTGACAGGAGTTTTAGCCGAGGGAACGATTCACGCGTGAATTTTACCGCGACAACATTCGCTTGCTTTCCTCGACTCATACCTTGAGCGCCGCTATAATGTCGCGTCTTATTTTTCCGGAATGGTTTCGGGACGCTTCTGACATCTGGGATACTCGGTTCTGTTTAATGCGGCCGTCCCGGTTCTTAGAGGGTGTTTTCAGAGTTTGCATCATTCCTGAAAAGGTAAATGGTGCTGCTTCGTTTGCAGCTTCTGGAGTTGACCGAGCACTGTGATTTTTTTGAGGTAACAAGATGCAAGTTTCTGTTGAAACCACTCAAGGCCTTGGCCGCCGTGTAACAATTACTGTTGCTGCTGACAGCATTGAGAAAGCAGTAAAAAGTGAATTAGTGAAAGCCGCTAAAAGTGTTCGTATTGACGGTTTCCGTAAAGGCCATGTGCCAATGAACATCGTTGAACAGCGCTATGGCGCATCTGTTCGCCAAGACGTACTGGGTGACCTGATGCAACGTAATTTCGTTGACACGATCATTAAAGAAAAAATTAATCCAGCTGGCGCGCCAAATTATGTGCCAGGTGAATACAAGCAGGGTGAAGATTTTACTTTCTCTGTTGAGTTTGAAGTATACCCAGAAGTTGAGCTGAAAGATCTGGAAAGCATTGAAGTCGAAAAGCCAGTTGTTGAAGTCAATGACGCTGACGTTGATACCATGCTGGAAACTCTGCGTAAGCAACAAGCAACGTGGAAAGACACTGATGCTGCAGCAACGGCTGAAGATCGCGTAACACTGGATTTCACCGGTTCTATCGACGGTGAAGTATTCGAAGGTGGCAAAGCGACTGATTTCGTGCTGGCAATGGGTCAGGGTCGTATGATCCCAGGCTTCGAAGAAGGTGTTATCGGCCATAAAGCCGGTGAAGAGTTCACCATCGACGTTAATTTCCCAGAAGATTACCACGCAGAAAACCTGAAAGGTAAATCAGCTAAATTCGACATCGTGTTGAAGAAAGTTGAAGTGCGTGAGCTGCCAGAATTGACTGAAGAATTTATCAAACGTTTCGGCGTTGCTGATGGTTCAGTTGCTGGCCTGCGTGCCGAAGTGCGTAAAAACATGGAACGTGAGCTGAAAGGTGCTGTACGTAACCGTGTTAAAACTCAGGCAATCGACGGTTTAGTCAGTGCAAATGAAATCGACGTTCCTGCTGCACTGGTTGAAGGTGAAATCGATGTTCTGCGCCGTCAAGCTGCTCAGCGTTTCGGTGGTAATGAGAAGCAAGCTGCTGAACTGCCACGTGAACTGTTTGAAGAACAAGCGAAACGTCGTGTTGTTGTCGGTCTGCTGTTGGGCGAAGTTATCAGCAAGCATGAACTGAAAGCTGATGAAGATCGTGTTAAGGCATTGATCGAAGAAATGGCTTCTGCTTACGAAGATCCGCAAGAAGTTGTTGAGTTCTACAGCAAAAACAAAGAGCTGATGAACAACATGCGCAGTGTTGCTCTGGAAGAACAAGCTGTAGAAACTCTGCTGGCTAAAGCCAAAGTGACTGAAAAACCAACGACCTTCAGTGAACTGATGAATCAGACCACTAATGCGTAATGTTTTTTAGCGCATCAAGCTGGATATAACCCATCTCCTAAAACTGGAAAGGGTGTAACAGTTTTTGATTGATGAAGCCCGTTGCCTTTGGCCACGGGCTTTTCTTTTGGTAACAACAATCACTCAATAGTATGATTAATCTGGCATGTTGCTGTGTAATTTGCGCTATATTTGACAAGTGATATACGGATAAAAAACAATTTGGCGTCTGGATTAGGGTAGGGATAGCGAACGGTTGTTAGGCTAAAAAATGTGAGGGGACTTGAAAAAGAAGATTAATCCCCAATTTATTTAGTGAACGTTCATAAGATGTTGATGAAACACGGGCTGATTACCGCTGTAGAATGCGTCTGGATAACCAGGCAGTTTGCACGCACCTTGATGCATGGACATAGTCATCATTACTTATCTCAAGTAGAATCGGTTATGAATGGCGCCAAAGTAAATTCTATTAGGAGACGGTAATGTCATACAGTGGCGAACGAGATCAATTTGCACCTAACATGGCTCTGGTGCCAATGGTGGTTGAGCAGACTTCACGTGGGGAGCGTTCTTACGATATCTTCTCTCGTCTGCTTAAAGAACGTATTATTTTCCTGACCGGTCAGGTTGAAGACCATATGGCCAACCTGATCACAGCGCAGATGCTGTTTCTGGAAGCAGAAAACCCAGAGAAAGATATATTCCTGTATATCAACTCACCAGGTGGGGTGATTACGGCTGGGATGTCAATTTATGACACCATGCAATTTATTAAGCCTGATGTCAGCACTATCTGTATGGGGCAAGCGTGCTCAATGGGTGCATTTCTGTTGACGGCTGGCGCGAAAGGTAAGCGTTTCTGTTTGCCGAATTCACGGGTAATGATTCACCAACCGTTGGGTGGTTTCCAGGGCCAAGCCACAGATATTGAAATTCATGCAAGAGAGATTTTAAAAGTGAAATCACGCATGAATGAACTGATGGCACTTCACACGGGAAAATCTCTTGAAGAAATAGAGAGAGACACTGAGCGCGACCGTTTCTTGTCAGCCGAAGAGGCTGTAGAATATGGATTAGTGGATTCCGTGTTCACCCGTCGTGACTAACGACTTATTTCTGTGAGCCGATAGACTATAATTGGATGTAAATAGAACAGGTCGTGTGTGTTATTAGAATAAATTGTGGCGCTTAAGGTGCTTAATGACTGGTTGCTCGTACACGACCCAATATATCGGCTGCCCGTTGAAGGCTAACGTGGTGTCCAGAAATAGCGATAATAGTCTCCCTGCCACTGTGTTTTTGGGTGTGGCAGATACTGAAAAAGAGGTTTACTGATGACAGATAAGCGCAAAGACGGTTCTGGAAAGCTGCTGTATTGCTCTTTCTGCGGCAAAAGCCAGCATGAAGTGCGTAAGCTAATAGCCGGGCCGTCAGTGTATATCTGCGATGAATGTGTCGACTTGTGTAACGACATTATTCGCGAAGAGATCAAAGAAGTTGCTCCGCACCGGGAGCGTAGTTCGCTGCCTACACCGCATGAAATTCGTCGCCACCTAGATGACTATGTCATTGGGCAAGAACCGGCGAAAAAAGTGCTGGCTGTTGCGGTATATAACCACTACAAGCGTTTACGCAACGGCGATACTAGCAATGGTATCGAGCTGGGTAAAAGTAATATCCTGCTGATTGGTCCAACAGGGAGTGGTAAAACGCTTCTGGCGGAAACATTAGCTCGCTTCTTAGATGTGCCATTCACAATGGCAGATGCCACCACGTTGACCGAAGCAGGTTACGTGGGTGAAGATGTGGAAAACATCATTCAGAAGCTTTTGCAGAAATGTGATTACGACGTTCAGAAAGCGCAACGTGGTATCGTCTATATCGATGAAATTGACAAAATTTCGCGTAAGTCTGATAACCCGTCAATCACCCGTGATGTTTCGGGTGAAGGTGTGCAGCAGGCTCTGTTGAAGCTGATAGAAGGTACAATTGCTGCCGTACCACCACAAGGTGGTCGTAAGCATCCGCAACAGGAGTTTTTACAGGTTGATACCTCTAAAATTCTGTTTATTTGCGGCGGTGCTTTTGCTGGCCTAGACAAAGTCATTGGGCAACGCATTAACACCGGTACGGGTATTGGTTTTGGCGCTAAGGTTAAAGGCAAGTTAGAGAAGGCAACGGAAGGCGAGTTATTAAGCCAAGCTGAGCCAGAAGACTTGATTAAGTTCGGTTTAATCCCTGAATTTATCGGTCGTCTACCTGTGGTTGCAACCTTGAGTGAATTGAGCGAAGACGCACTGATTCAAATCTTGAAAGAACCTAAAAACGCACTGACTAAGCAGTATCAGGCGTTGTTCAATCTGGAAGGTGTAGAGCTTGAATTCCGTGATGAGGCGCTGACAGCCATTGCCAAGAAAGCGATGGCACGGAAAACAGGTGCTCGTGGCCTGCGTTCTATCGTAGAAGCTGCATTACTGGATACCATGTACGATCTACCGTCAATGGAGAGTGTGGAGAAAGTGGTTGTAGATGAATCCGTTATTGCGGGTCAATCTGCACCGATGCTGATTTATGGCCAACCCGAAGCTCAAGCTTCTGGCGAATAATTAGCCAAATAATCCAGATGGTTAGTATGACAATGGGGGATTTTATCCCCCATTTCTTTTTCCTCGCATTGTAATCGTTGAATGTAAGACATTCGTCCCCATATACTCAATTACCTATTTAGTGAAACTCGTGATGATTCGTGTTTCACGAGATTTCCAGTAATCTGGCGGAAGCTAAACTAAGAGAGAGCTCTATGAACCCTGAGCGTTCTGAACGCATAGAAATCCCCGTATTGCCTCTGCGCGATGTGGTGGTTTATCCGCATATGGTGATCCCACTGTTTGTTGGCCGGGAAAAGTCGATTCGGTGTCTGGAAGCTGCAATGGATCATGATAAAAAAATCATGCTGGTTGCGCAGAAAGAAGCCTCGACAGATGAACCTGGTATCAATGATCTGTTTTCAGTTGGCACCGTAGCTTCGATTTTGCAAATGCTGAAATTGCCTGATGGTACGGTCAAAGTGTTGGTCGAAGGGCTGCAGCGTGCACGCATCACCACGCTTTCTGATAGTGGTGAGCATTTTGCTGCTCAGGCGGAATACCTTGAATCGCCTGTGATGGATGATCGTGAACAGGAAGTATTGGTTCGCACGGCCATTAATCAGTTTGAAGGCTACATCAAACTGAATAAAAAAATTCCACCTGAAGTGCTGGCATCGTTGCACAGCATTGATGATGCAGCACGTCTTGCCGACACGATCGCGGCGCATATGCCGTTGAAATTGAATGATAAACAAGCTGTTCTGGAAATGTTCGATGTGACTGAACGTCTGGAATATCTGATGGCGATGATGGAATCAGAAATCGACCTGCTACAGGTTGAAAAGCGGATTCGCAATCGCGTCAAACGGCAGATGGAAAAGAGCCAACGCGAGTACTATCTGAACGAGCAAATGAAAGCTATTCAGAAAGAACTGGGCGAGATGGACGATGCGCCTGACGAACATGAAGCGCTGAAGCGTAAAATCGAAGCGGCTAAGATGCCGAAAGATGCACGCGAGAAAACCGAAGCTGAGTTGCAGAAGCTGAAAATGATGTCGCCGATGTCGGCAGAGGCCACAGTAGTTCGTGGTTACATCGATTGGATGTTGCAGGTTCCATGGAACAGTCGCAGTAAAGTTAAGAAAGATTTGGTCAAAGCGCAGGAAGTTCTGGATACCGATCACTATGGCTTGGAACGGGTTAAAGATCGTATTTTGGAATATCTCGCAGTGCAGAGCCGAGTCAGCAAAATTAAGGGGCCAATCCTGTGTCTGGTAGGGCCTCCTGGGGTGGGTAAAACCTCTCTGGGGCAATCTATTGCCCGTGCGACAGGTCGCCAATATGTGCGTATGGCATTAGGTGGGGTGCGTGATGAAGCGGAAATCCGTGGTCACCGCCGTACCTATATCGGTTCTATGCCGGGTAAATTGATCCAGAAAATGGCAAAAGTTGGCGTCAAGAATCCGCTCTTCCTTTTGGATGAGATCGATAAAATGGCGTCCGACATGCGTGGTGATCCGGCTTCTGCCTTGCTTGAGGTATTAGATCCGGAGCAAAACGTTGCATTCAACGATCATTATCTGGAAGTGGATTATGATCTGTCTGACGTTATGTTTGTGGCGACGTCTAACTCCATGAATATTCCGGCCCCTTTGCTGGATCGTATGGAAGTGATTCGTCTGTCAGGCTATACCGAAGATGAAAAACTCAATATTGCCAAACAGCATTTGCTGCCGAAGCAATTTGAGCGCAATGCGATTAAGAAAGGCGAACTGACTATCGACGACAGTGCCATTATGAGCATTATCCGTTATTACACCCGCGAGGCAGGGGTACGTAGTTTGGAGCGTGAAATCTCCAAATTGTGCCGTAAAGCAGTCAAAAATCTGCTTATGGACAAAACGGTTAAGCATATTGAGATCACTGGCGAAAACCTGAAAGATTTCCTTGGCGTACAAAAGGTTGACTATGGCCGTGCGGATACCGAAAACCGCGTTGGTCAAGTCACTGGCTTGGCATGGACTGAGGTTGGCGGTGATTTGCTGACCATCGAGACCGCCTGTGTCCCAGGGAAAGGTAAGCTGACTTACACCGGTTCTCTGGGTGAAGTGATGCAAGAGTCTATTCAGGCGGCATTGACCGTGGTTCGCGCGCGAGCGGATAAATTAGGTATCAACCCTGATTTCTACGAGAAGCGTGATATTCACGTGCATGTGCCAGAAGGCGCGACACCGAAAGATGGCCCGAGCGCAGGTATCGCAATGTGTACTGCATTGGTTTCTTGCCTAACAGGTAACCCTGTGCGTGCAGATGTTGCTATGACCGGTGAAATCACCTTACGTGGTTTAGTTTTACCTATCGGTGGTTTGAAAGAGAAGTTGCTAGCCGCTCACCGCGGTGGGATCAAAGTTGTGCTAATCCCAGATGATAATAAGCGTGATTTGGAAGAGATTCCTGATAACGTTATTGCTGATCTGGAAATTCATCCGGTTAAGCGAATTGATGATGTTTTAGCCATTGCTTTGCAAAATCCTGCCTTCGGGGCACAGCCGGTAGCGTCAAAATAGTGACGTATCGCAAGAAGTATTGATAAAACTGATGCTGGTAAGTGAAATGCTACTTGCCAGCTATTTTTTGTGCCGCTAAGTTAGTTCGGCTGTCCGGTAAAAGTTTTGGCCTTCGGGCTGCTTGCTAAGGTCGGACAGGATTGATATAACAGCTGCGCTGTCGTGTTGTCCGTAGGGATTTTCGGCGCGACGATAGAATTCTAAAGGGGATGAAAGAGTGAATAAGTCACAACTGATCGACAAAATTGCCGCTGGTGCTGATATTTCTAAAGCGGCCGCTGGGCGTGCATTAGATGCAATTATTGCTTCTGTTACTGAATCTTTGAAAGAAGGTGATGACGTAGCTCTGGTTGGTTTTGGTACTTTTGCAGTCCGTGAGCGTTCTGCACGTACTGGCCGTAACCCTCAGACAGGCAAAGAAATCAGTATTCCAGCGGCTAAAGTACCAAGCTTCCGCGCCGGTAAAGGTCTGAAAGACGCTGTAAACTGATTTTTGCTTCAATTCTCACCTGTGTCTTTGTTTAAAAACTTGGGGTAGTGACCAGCATCTTCGCTACTTCAAATACAAAGGGTATATTGTTTGCTATAAACAATAACCTGACGCAGTTGAGCTGGTAAGGTAAGATACAAGGCGCATCGTTATTGATGCGCTTTTTTTCGTTTAGGTCGTAGTTTTTACGCGCAGCAGCACGAATGGCTGTCGCAAGGAATGCTGGGTTTATTTAGACCTGCGCAACAGTTTTAATTCATATTACAGCGGAGTATTGTCACATTATGATGGACAATTTACGCGCGGCTGCTAATAACGTCGTGCTCAAAATCCTTCTGGCCCTAATCATGCTGTCCTTCATCCTGACCGGGGTTGGCAGCTATCTGATTGGTGGTTCCAACGACTACGCAGCCAAAGTTAATGGCCAAGAGATTAGCCGTGCTCAGTTAGAACAAGCTGTGCAGAGTGAACGAGGCCGTTTGCAACAGCAATTAGGCGAGCAGTTCTCCGCGCTGGCCGCTAACGAAGGCTATATGTTGCAACTGCGTCAGCAAGTTCTCGGCCAGTTGGTCAATAACATGTTGCTTGACCAATACGCTAAAAAATTGGGTCTGACAGCCACTGATGAACAAGTCAAAGATGCCATTCGTCAGGCACCTTATTTCCAGACTGATAATAAGTTCGACAATAACAAATATCTCGAACTGGTGAATCGGATGGGCTACACCCCCGATCAGTTTGCTCAAATGCAGCGTCAGCAGCTTATTAACCAGCAATTGTTGCAAGCCTTTGGTGATACTGGCTTTGTTCTGCCTATCGAAGCACAGGCTATGTCAGAGCTGATTTTGCAGCAACGTGACGTACGATTGGCAACTATCGACCTTAAAGCGCTTCAAGCGCAGCAAAAAGTCACGGAAGATGAACTAAAAGCCTATTACGATCAGAACAAAAATAGCTTTATTGCACCGGAGCAGATGAAAATCAGCTTCATTGAGATGGATGCTGCGGTAATGCAAGACAAAATTACGGTGACTGAAGAAGATATCGCCGCATATTACGAGCAGCATAAAAGTAGCTACACCCAACCTGAGCGCCGTAACTACAGCGTTATCCAGTTTAAAACCGAAGCTGAAGCAAAAGCGGCGTTGGATGAGCTGAAAAAAGGTGCGGATTTTGCCACGATGGCAAAAGAGAAATCTACCGATATCATCTCCCGTAAGAATGGTGGCGAACTAGGTTGGTTAGAACCAGAAACAACAGCAGATGAGCTGAAACAAGCTAATCTGAGCGACAAAGGTCAGTTATCTGACGTGGTGAAATCCTCTGTTGGCTACTTAATTGTTCGTTTGAATGACATTAAGCCAGAGCAGGTTAAGCCACTGTCAGAAGTGCATGATGCTTTGGCGAAAAAGGTTAAGCAGGAAAAAGCGGTTGATGCATATTACGCGTTACAGCAAAAAGTGAGCGAAGCAGCAACCAGTGATAACGAATCCCTGGCTTCTGCTGAAGAAGCCGCTGGCGCGAAAGCAAAACAAACCGATTGGTTTACCCGTGATTCAGTCCCAGCCAACGTTAATTTTAAACCTGTTGTACAGGCTATCTTTGATGGTGGTTTAGTGGGTGAGAATGGTGCGCCTGGCAGCAACTCAGATGTTATTACTGTTGATGGCGATCGCGCTTTTGTGATCCGTATTGACGGCCATAAACCAGAAGGTATTGAGCCATTTGATCAAGTTCGTGATCAGGTCACTGAATTGGTTAAACGTCAAAAAGCTGAGCAGGTTGCACGTGTTGATGGTGAGAAGCTTCTGACCGCGCTGAAACAAGGCAAAGGTGAAGAAGCGATGAAAGCCGCTGGTATCGCCTTTGGTGAGAAGAAAGCCATGTCACGAGCACCTGATGACGATCAGTTAGTGCAAACGATCTTCACACTGCCGCACCCGAAAGAGGGTCAGCCAGTATATGGGTTGTCTCAAGACCGTCAGGACAATATCGTATTGATCGAGTTGTTATCGGTGACGCCGGGTAAATTACCGGAAGGCGAAATGAAGGCCTTTATGGCTAAAATGCTAGAAGGGTCGAGCAGTGTGACCTTTGATGCCCTGATGGCGAACCTGCACAAACAGGCAACCATCAAGATGGGCCCTGCGGAGCAACAGCAGCCACAGTAAAGAATAACCGCAATAGCTCTCGCATTCATTTGCAACTCAATGTAACAACGAAAGGTCGCTTTGGCGGCCTTTCGCATATCTAAAATCTGTCCTTTGCGATTAACAGGCTGTTGGGGCAAGGTAGCCACGCTGTCAAACACAAGGAGGATACAGCATGAAATTCATAGGAAAATTGTTCGTTATCACTGCATTGTTAGTTGGCGTTAATCTCCAACAGTTCGCTCATGCCGCACCATTAAGCTCAAATAATCCTGCGCAGGATAAAGCGCTAAATCAGCCTAACGATGTGAAAAAGGTCAGTCAGACCAATTCGGGCCAAACGCCTTTAAAAACGGTAGAGAAGGAGAGTGGGCTGTCCAATACCTCAGCCGCGTTAACTGCTGGCCATCTCTCTAGTGGCTCACAAGATCAGGCCAATATTAATAGTGACAATGCCGAACAGCTGGCTCAGAAGCTCAGTGGAATTGGTAAAAAGAAGGCTGATGCCATTATTCATTACCGAGAGCAGTTTGGCCCTTTTACTGATGTGGAACAGCTGCTTGAAGTGCAGGGAATTGGCCCTTCGTTTATAGAGCGAAACGGCGGAAAATTGAAACTGTAATCTAAATGAGTGGTGATTAACTCAGGTGCCAGGCAAGCGCTAGATGTGTTTGTCTGGGCCTTTTCGCCGCAAACAAATCCCAACGTCTCATAATGTAAATCGACGCCGTAAGGTCAAACTGTGATGTTGCTCCAGATTATATAATTAACACGCTATGTAGTTATTTTCCTCTGCTAATCTTGCTTTGAGGTCATACCAGTTGTGCTGGTAACTTGATAATGATTATTTCTGTCTGGAGACGTACGCCGCTATGCATACACACATCAAAGTCCGGGGCTACCACATTGACGTTTTTCAACATGTTAATAATGCCCGTTATTTAGAGTTTCTCGAAGAGGCTCGCTGGGAATGGCTTGATGATGAGC
The DNA here is from genome assembly GCF_003048255.1 of Yersinia massiliensis. Taxonomy (NCBI): domain Bacteria; kingdom Pseudomonadati; phylum Pseudomonadota; class Gammaproteobacteria; order Enterobacterales; family Yersiniaceae; genus Yersinia; species Yersinia massiliensis. The sequence continues at coordinate 3,609,853 of NZ_CP028487.1, read as the reverse complement.
CAGCAGCACAGTGGATGGCGGAGAATCAAATTGCTTTTATCGTGGTAAATATCAATATTAGCTACCGCCGGCCTGCGGTGTTGGGGGACTTACTGCGTATTGATAGCCAGCTATTAAAACTCAACGGTAAAAGCGGGGTGATGAAACAGACTGTTTCGCTAGAACCTGAATTAACCCCTGTTGCAGATGCGGAATTAACCTTCGTTTGTATCGACTTACGTAGCCAAAAAGCAGTGCCATTGGAAGGGGAATTACGTGAGAAGTTGCAAGAGTTTGTCGACCGAAGCTTATAAGTGAACCGCACTGAGTTCGAATACTGTCATCGTGAATACAGTCATGGCAAATAAAATATTATCCCTCGCTCTAGTAGAGCGAGGCTAGGGTGCTATAACCGAAACGATCTGTGCTAGCCAGCGATTAAAACGATGAATGCATCAAACCAGCCCAGTTTTTTGTTTCAGGCTTAAAAGAACATTGGGTTTGTTTGCCAGATAAAACTCAAGCCCTTTGGCGCGTAGATGGCAAGCAGCACATTCGCCGCACCCATCACCTTGAATGCCGTTATAGCAAGTGAGGGTTGAGCTTCGTACACGATCGAGCTGCTGATAGTAGTCCGCTAACGCCCATGTTTCGGCTTTATCGAGCCACATTAGCGGCGTAATGAAGTCGATATTTCGGCCGATGCCTAAATTAATCGCTTGGTTAAGTGCTTTGACGAACTCATCGCGGCAATCGGGATAACCAGAAAAATCTGTTTCGCAAACCCCAGTGATCACTGCCTGTGCTTGTACCTGATAAGCGTAGATAGCCGCCAAGGTGAGAAATAGAATATTACGGCCGGGAACAAAGGTACTGGGAATGGCATCAGCATCTTCTTCGTCATGGTGGGGTACAGGAATATTCTCACGGGTCAGGCTACTGACGGCTAACTCATTGAGCATCCCCACATCCAATACTTTATGGGCTTTCGCGCCAAGTTGTGTGGCTAGCTCGCGGGCAACATCTATTTCTGCGCGGTGGCGCTGCCCATAATCAAATGTAATGCAATGGACTTCATCATATTGCTGCAATGCTTGAATTAAGCAGGTGGTGGAGTCTTGTCCACCACTAAAAACAACTACGGCACGTTTCATACTGCGACCTCGTACGACTGCGGTTTTGAATGATATAGCCCGCAGCAAAATAAAGAACTGACGGTATGGTACTCAGTTCGCCTGCTAAAAGGTAGCAGCCTGCGCTTGCTTGTCAGCTTGTCGTTGGCGGTAGCCATGCTTGGCTAAAATCGAACCAACCATAAGCGGTTAAAGTGACACCATTAATACGTGGCGGAGCATTAACCTGATATTGATAATTGAATAGCGGCAAAATCAAGCCTGATAGCATCAGGTTATTGTAATACGCCTGTAACTGACGGAATCGTTCCGATTCCAGTTCGATTTGTTGAATATCAGTTAGTATTTTTTGCTGTTGCAGTAATTGTGCAGGGGAAAGAATGCCGCGCCAAATTGGATCGAGGCGAAGCCAGCTTTCCATTGTAGCTTCAGGAGACTCACCGACTAGGTGGTCTGCTAATAATAAGTCTGCACTTTCAATTTGATGAGTACCTTTCCACCGTTTATCGTGGCTGGCTCTGATTTCTAATGTACAACCCTGCGCCGCTAATAGGTTTTTTAGTTGTTCAGCGACACTTTTGAGTTCCATCGGAGGTTGGTAAGTCAATATCAGATGAGTGGGTAATGCAGGATTATCATCAGAGACAAAATGCGGGATCGGCCAACCCGGTAGCATTTCATGGCTGGGAGTTATGACTCCACGGCTCATGGATAATTCTTCCAATATGCCGGAGGTTTGCACAATCATCAGTAGTTTGGTTATTTGCTGCGGCGTCATATTACTGAGGTGCTGGTTAATGGCCAGATAGCAAAAGCCTAGACTCATACTGCGTTGAACGGGACGGGCTAGCGGGTAATCCTCTTCTTGGCCGATGGTGATACGCACGGGATGTTGGCAACTGCCATCAGTAGAAGGCATCACAAGATTTGGTGTTATCCAGTATTCAATAATTTCCAGATATGGATGCTGTAAATGGTAATACTCATGTTGTTCTAGCCGGACCAAACGTTGGTCAAAGGTAGCCAACTTGAATGGACCTGCGCCCCACTGCGGATTATCAGGATGAAACAGTCGGCATGGTAAGTCTGCCAACCGATGCGCTAGCCAGTAGTCAGGCTTGAAAAGTGTAAATTTAAGACACAGTGCATGGGGGAGGTCGATGGCTGAGATATTGGCAAAATTCGGCTCGCTGCGCGGATTTGCCCGTAACAGTGCCAATGTTTGTAATAATTGTTCTCCGCGAATGTGCTCCCCATTATGCCAACGCAATTGGCTGCGTAAGAAGAATTGCCAGGTTAATCCATCGTCACTGACTTGCCAATGATGTGCTAAATCTGGCTTTGGCTGTGGATCGCCGGTATTAAAGCGGGTCAACCCCGCATGTAAAGTATAAATCAGATGTTGTTCCGCCCGGCCAGTACTGAGCATCGGGTTTAAGGGTTCAAGTTCGCGGTAATAAGGAATACGCAGTATTGGGCTATCGGCTTGCCATTGCCCCCCCATATGAGGGTTGAGTAGCGTTTGTAGACGTTCAGGTTCCAACTGGGCTAACGCAAGCACTGCTTGATGGTCGCCTTGCTCAAGGAACAATTTAAGGTAGGTTGCCCGTAGCGTATCAGGGTTTTTCAGGCATTTTAGCTGCGCACGTTTCCCACGACCCACTTGCGAATGCCAACTGAGCCAGTCGTTTGACTGTAGCTGCTGGATAAGGGTTCGAGTATGCCTTTCGCTGCAAAAGAGTAATTCTGCCAGTTCCCCGACGGTGGTTGCTGCGAGTTGGTCGCCAAATTTCTGATACAACCGCTGGTATTGAGTGAGTCGGTGAATAATGCGCATATTTAAAGGTCTACCTTCAACAATGGCGTCTAGTCGGGTTAACACTAAATACGGAATAGTTTAAATCATTTGTTCACTATTAGTTCCGTAAATAGTACGCCATAATTCAATCTATACCACCAGAATGACTCTCAGTGAGGTTTTGAATGTACCGTTTAGCCGCTTTTGATATGGATGGAACCTTACTGATGCGCGACCATAATATTGGTGGCGCGACATTGAATGCATTGCATCAGTTAGTGGATAGCGGGATGATCCTGACATTCGCAACCGGCCGGCACTACATTGATATGAAAGGTATTTTATCTCATTCCGGTATTAACGGTTATCTGATTACCGGCAATGGAACACGGGTTTGCGATCTGAATGGTGCACCTTTATATGGAATGGATTTGCCCGCGGAGTTGGTGGAGTTTGTGCTGCGAACGCCTTGGCAGACGAATGCCAGTATCCATTTATTCCGCGATGAGGGCTGGTTTACTGATTTTCATGATCCCGCGCTGCTTACCGCTCATAAAACCAGTGGTTTCCAGTATCAGCTTACGGCATTGGATGCATTACCGTTAACGGGCAATCACAAGATTTGCTTTATTGCTTCACATCAAGAGTTAATTGAGCTTAAAGCTCAGTTGGAGCAACAGATGGGTGACAAAGCTGATTTCTGTTTCTCTGCTGTTGAGTGCCTTGAAGTGCTTCCCCGTGGTTGCAATAAAGGCGCGGCGTTGGAACAACTCAGTCATCACCTTGATTTAACTCTGGCCGATTGCATGGCTTTTGGTGATGCAATGAATGATAAAGAGATGCTGTCACGGGTCGGGCGTGGATTAGTGATGGGGAATGCCTTACCGCAATTGAAACAAGAATTGCCTCAGCTACAAGTTATTGGCCGCTGCGAGCACCAAGGCGTGGCGCACTATTTGCAACATTGGCTAAGTTCACCACACCTCACCTATTCCCCCGAATTCTGAGGTTAATACCCAATGCTTGGTGCAAAAACATCAATGACAAAGGGTATAGCTATTAGCCAACCGGATAACCATCCGGTTTTTTTCTTCCTCAAAGGGGGCACTTAACGCCCCTTTTTATCGGCAAGTTATAGGTTATTTAACTCATTGCGGAAGGGGGTTAAATCACCAATATTGCTACTCACCCATTGGGTGTCGTAATAAGTGTCCAGATAGCGTTCGCCACTATCACAAAGCAGTGTCACAATCGCGCCCGTTTTGCCTTGTTCACGCATTTGTTTGGCTAATTGCAAAGCTCCCCAGACGTTAGTCCCTGTCGATGCTCCGACTTTGCGCCCTAGAATGCCTTCAAGCCAATGAATCGTTGCAATACTGGCGGCATCGGGTACACGTAACATGCTGTCGATCACTTCGGGAATAAATGAAGGCTCCGCTCGTGGGCGGCCGATCCCCTCAATACGACTACCACAACTGCCAGTGACTGCGCGATCACGGTTGCAGAAGCAATCATAGAATACTGAATTTTCTGGGTCGACCACCATCAGTTGGGTGTCGTGACCTTGATAGCGGATATAACGACCCAAGGTGGCGGAAGTCCCACCCGTGCCCGCGCTCATCACAATGTAGTCCGGTACCGGGAAAGGCTCACGTGCCATTTGGCGGAAGATACTATCTGCAATGTTATTATTGCCACGCCAGTCAGTTGCTCGTTCCGCATACGTAAACTGGTCCATATAGTGGCCATTTAGTTCACGCGCCAATTGCTCCGATGCTGCATAGATTTGCCCTGCATGGTCGACAAAATGGCAGCGGCCGCCATAGAAAGTAATCTGCTCAACTTTTCGCTTCGCAGTGCAACTTGGCATGACCGCAATAAAAGGTAATCCAATTAGACGGGCAAAATAGGCTTCAGACACGGCTGTACTGCCTGAAGAAGCCTCAATGATAGTCGTCCCTTCCGTGATCCACCCATTACACAGCCCATAGAGGAACAATGAGCGGGCTAAACGGTGCTTTAAGCTACCGGTCGGATGAGTACTTTCATCTTTTAAATAGAGATAAATACCAGGAAAGGTCGGCAGGTTGAGGCGAATCAAGTGGGTATCAGCGGAGCGTTGAAAATCAGCTTCTATTTCACTGATAGCATTTTTTACCCAAGTATTGGTCATTTGCTGGCCTGTATATTAAGAGTCATCTAATGATAGCCATGATATCGACTTTCAAAGAAAAAAACGTTGCCATTTTTCCTTCTTTGTCGCCAAATGGTAGAAAATTATTCCATGGATAGTAGTTATGCTAGATAAAACAGACCGCAAGCTGCTGTGTATGTTGCAACAAGATTGCACGCAGTCACTGCAAGTTCTGGCGGAAGCAGTCAACTTGACGTCAACACCCTGTTGGAAGCGCCTGAAGCGACTCGAGGATGAAGGATTTATCCGTGGCCGCGTTGCCTTGCTGGATAGCGAAAAGTTAGGGCTGGGGCTGACGGCATTTGTGCTGATTAAGACGCAGCAGCATAATAGCGATTGGTATCAAGCTTTCGTCGAATTCACCAAGAAAATGCCTGAGGTGTTGGCATTCTATCGTATGGCGGGCGAATATGATTACCTGATGCAGGTAGAAGTCGCCGATATGAAAAGTTACGATAACTTCTACAAACGTATGGTGAATGGTGTGCCGGGCCTGATTGATGTGACATCGAGTTTTGCGATGGAGAAGATCAAATACACAACGATGCTACCGGTGCCCGAGTGAGAAAACTTTTTGAGTCAAAAGCCATTTTAACGATGGTACTCTACTTTCCTGTCGCTTTGAGCGAAATAATACCGACGCTATTCGGTATCAGACCATGGAATAAAACTGCGTGAGATTGTTTGCACAATTAGGCTGGTACTTCCGCCGAGAGTGGCGTCGCTATGTGGGTGCGGTGTTGCTGTTGATCATTATTGCTATCTTGCAATTACTGCCGCCCAAATTGGTAGGCGTGATAGTGGATGGCATCAGTACAAAACAGATGTCGACCAACATGTTACTGGTGTGGGTCGGTGTGATGTTAGTGACGGCAATCGTGGTCTACTTACTGCGCTATGTCTGGCGGGTTTTACTCTTTGGTGCATCCTATCAATTGGCTGTAGAGCTACGATCGAATTTTTATCGCCAACTGAGTCGCCAGGCTCCCGGTTTCTATTTGCGTCATCGTACTGGTGACTTAATGGCGCGTGCCACTAACGATGTCGACCGTGTGGTCTTTGCTGCGGGTGAAGGTGTGCTGACGCTAGTGGATTCGCTGGTAATGGGCTGCGCGGTGCTGATTGTCATGAGTACCCAAATTAGCTGGGAACTGACGTTGTTGTCGTTGTTACCCATGCCGGTGATGGCAATAGTGATCAAATACTATGGTGACCAACTACACCAGCGTTTTAAATCGGCGCAGGGGGCATTTTCTAATCTCAATAATCAGGCGCAAGAGAGCTTGACCAGTATCCGCATGATCAAATCCTTTGGTCTGGAAGATAATCAATCACAGCAATTTGCGCAGGTCGCCGCCGAAGCTGGCGCAAAGAATATGTATGTTGCGCGTATTGATGCCCGTTTTGATCCCACCATTTATATTGCGATCGGTGTAGCTAATCTGTTAGCCATTGGTGGTGGTAGCTGGATGGTGGTTAATCACAGCATTACGCTGGGGCAACTAACCAGTTTTGTTATGTATTTAGGATTAATGATATGGCCAATGTTGGCGCTGGCATGGATGTTTAATATCGTCGAGCGCGGCAGCGCGGCATATAGCCGTATTCGTAGTTTGCTGGATGAAGCACCGGTGGTGAAAGACGGTCACATCGAATTGTCTAACGAACGTGGTTCGTTAGTCGTCAATATTCGCCACTTCTACTATCCAGGAGCGGAGCAGCCAGCATTACATGATGTGGCACTGAAATTGGCGCCAGGGCAGATGTTAGGGCTTTGTGGACCAACAGGCTCAGGTAAAAGCACCTTACTGGCATTGATTCAGCGGCAGTTTGATGTTGATGACGGCGCTATCTGTTATCAAGGGCATTCACTGTCTGATATTCGTCTGCATGACTGGCGTGGGCGTTTATCTGTGGTCAGCCAAACCCCCTTTTTGTTCTCTGATACGGTCGCAGGCAACATCGCGTTGGGTAAGCCTGATGCCACTCAGGAACAAATCGAACGGGCCGCGCGTTTAGCCAGCGTACATGAAGATATTTTGCGTCTTCCTCAGGGGTATGACACTGAAGTTGGTGAGCGCGGTGTGATGCTGTCCGGCGGGCAAAAACAGCGGATTTCCATTGCGAGGGCACTATTACTGGAGACGGAGATCTTGATTCTGGATGATGCCCTTTCTGCGGTTGATGGCCAAACAGAGCATGACATCTTAAAAAATCTGCGCCTCTGGGGTGAGGGTCGTACTGTGATTATCAGCGCTCATCGTCTTTCAGCTTTAACGGAGGCCAGCGAAATTCTGGTGATGCAACACGGCGGTGTGATGCAGCGTGGCGCACATAACTTATTGGTCAATCAATCGGGTTGGTATCGCGAGATGTACCGTTATCAGCAATTAGAAGCTGCGCTTGATGATGGTGAACCGGAGGCTAAAACGGATGAGTAAGTCTCAACAAGTTTCGCCGACGGTAAAGTTTTTGCCAGTATTAAAACTTTGGCCGACATTAAAACGCTTACTTTCCTACGGTTCCCCATATCGTAAACCATTAGGGTTAGCGGTATTGATGCTATGGGTCGCCGCTGCCGCTGAAGTCAGTGGCCCACTCTTAATCAGCTATTTTATTGACCATGTAGTGGCAAAAGGCACGCTACCCCTCGGTTTAGTCGGTGGGTTAGCGGTGGCATATTTACTGCTGCAATTACTGGCTGCTTCATTGCACTATTTTCAGGCATTACTGTTTAACCGTGCTGCCGTCGGGGTCGTTCAGCGGTTACGCATTGAAGTCATGGATGCTGCTTTGCGCCAGCCCCTCAGTGCATTTGATACCCAGCCCGTGGGTCAATTGATTTCCCGCGTTACTAATGACACTGAAGTCATCAAAGATTTATATGTGATGGTGGTATCAACGGTACTCAAAAGTGCGGCATTAATTGGCGCGATGCTGGTGGCGATGTTCAGTCTAGATTGGCGCATGGCGTTGATTTCGATCTGCATTTTCCCCGCAGTATTGGTGGTGATGGCTATCTACCAGCGCTATAGCACACCCATAGTCAGGCGTGTTCGGGCTTATCTCGCTGATATCAACGACGGTTTTAACGAAGTTATCAATGGTATGGGTGTCATTCAGCAATTCCGCCAGCAAGCACGTTTCGGTGAGCGTATGGATTCTGCTAGCCGCGCGCATTATATGGCGCGGATGCAAACATTGCGCTTAGAAGGTTTTCTATTACGTCCCTTGCTGAGTTTGTTCTCTGCCATGGTGCTATGCGGTTTGTTACTTCTTTTCGGTTTTAGCCCTGAAGGTTCGGTTGGGGTAGGGGTGTTGTATGCGTTTATCAACTACCTTGGTCGGCTTAATGAGCCATTGATTGAACTGACGTCTCAGCAGTCAATCTTGCAACAGGCAGTCGTCGCTGGGGAGCGTATTTTTGATCTGATGGATCGCGCTCAACAAGGCTACGGAACAGATGACCGTCCGCTGACCAGCGGCCGCATCCAAGTGAATAATGTCAGCTTTGCTTATCGTCACGATAAAATGGTGCTGCAAAATATTTCGCTTGAGGTACCTTCACGCGGGTTTGTCGCTCTGGTCGGGCATACGGGCAGTGGTAAGAGTACGCTGGCTAATTTATTAATGGGCTATTATCCGGTGCAGCAAGGCGAGATATTGCTTGATGGTCGACCGTTGTCCGAGCTATCCCATCAGACTTTGCGCCAAGGCGTTGCCATGGTGCAACAAGACCCTGTGGTGTTGGCCGATTCCTTTTTTGCCAATGTCACCTTAGGTCGTGACATTAGCGAGCAGCAAGTTTGGGATGCTTTGGAAACGGTACAGCTTGCGCCATTGGTTCATGCGCTACCTGATGGGTTGCATAGCCTGTTAGGGGAGCAGGGCAATACCTTATCGGTTGGGCAAAAACAGCTACTCGCGCTGGCTCGGGTATTGGTACAAGCACCGCAAATTTTGATTTTGGATGAAGCAACCGCGAACATTGATTCTGGTACTGAACAGGCCATCCAACGGGCATTGCAGCTGATTCGGAAAAAAACCACTTTAGTCGTGATTGCTCATCGCCTCTCAACTATTGTCGATGCCGATACCATCTTAGTTCTGCACCGCGGTGTGGCAGTTGAGCAAGGTACGCACCAAGAGCTGCTCGCGGCTCATGGCCGTTATTATCAAATGTACCAGTTGCAGCTAGTCAGCGAAGATTTAGCTGCCATTGACCAATTAGAAAGCGCAGTAAATTAAAGGGTAAGCTGCGGGGCCAAATGGCCTCGCTTTCTTTTAGGCGCAGCACGTCAAACTCCTTTTCCATCGAAACACCCTGCAAATGCACCAAAATCTGGAAAAATAGCGTCTATAGCGCACCAATATCTTGCAGCCTAATCACGCATCGATACGTCCGTGCACTTTTGTGACGCGTGTCGCACTAATTTGGTGCGCAAAAAACACACAGCACTATCAGTCCAACGCCATCGTATCTGGGTTGCCTATCTCAACCGCCCTCTGATCGCCATTTTTAGACTAATTCTCTGCAATTAATATTTATGGCATAGCCTTTGCTTTATCTATTTCGTGGAGACTTAAATTCGACTTAATTCGAGAAGGGGCAAATATGAAGCTGGTTACCGTGGTGATCAAACCATTCAAGCTGGAGGATGTGCGTGAAGCCTTATCCTCTGTGGGTATTCAGGGGCTGACCGTAACCGAAGTGAAAGGATTTGGTCGCCAAAAAGGACATGCAGAACTCTATCGGGGAGCTGAATACAGCGTTAATTTCTTACCCAAAGTTAAAATTGATATTGCCATTGCTGATGATCAATTGGATGAAGTCATTGATGTGATCAGTAAGGCTGCCTATACCGGCAAGATTGGTGATGGCAAAATTTTCGTTGCTGAATTGCAACGTGTTATTCGCATCCGTACTGGTGAAACAGACGAAGCAGCACTGTAATTTGCAGGCTCAAATTTAGTGAATAGGGATGGGTTGATGATGAAAAAACTTTTATCCGTGTTGGGCCTGAGTGCGGTAGCGATGCTGCCTTCTTTGGCAATGGCTGCTGAAACGGCTGTAGCTGACAAAGCTGATAATGCTTTTATGATGATTTGCACCGCGTTGGTGCTGTTTATGACCGTACCCGGTATTGCCCTGTTCTACGGCGGCTTGCTGCGTTCCAAAAACGTATTATCGATGATGACGCAAGTCACTGTCACTTTCGCACTCGTCTGCGTGTTGTGGATTCTCTACGGTTACAGCTTAGCCTTCAGTGCGGGTAATGCTTTCTTCGGTGGCTTTGAAACGGCGATGTTGAAAGGCATCGGTTTGACCAGTTTAAGTGGCACGTTCTACCAATATATCCATGTGGCATTCCAAGCTTCATTTGCCTGTATCACTGTTGCACTGGTAGTCGGTGCGTTCGCTGAACGTATTCGTTTCTCTGCGGTGCTGATTTTCGCGGTATTGTGGTTCACCTTCTCTTATCTGCCAATGGCACACATGGTGTGGGGCGGTGGTTTCTTGGCAATGGACGGCGCGTTGGACTTTGCGGGTGGTACAGTGGTGCACATTAACGCCGCTATTGCAGGTCTGGTCGGTGCTTACTTGCTTGGCAAACGTGCTGGTTTTGGTAAAGAGGCATTTAAGCCACACAACTTGCCAATGGTCTTTACCGGTACTGCGATTCTGTATATTGGTTGGTTCGGCTTCAACGCGGGTTCAGCGAGTGCCGCTAATGAAATTGCTGCCCTTGCGTTCTTGAATACTGTAGTCGCCACAGCGGGTGCCATTCTTTCTTGGGTATTTGCTGAGTGGATTTTACGTGGCAAACCTTCATTACTGGGTGCCTGTTCAGGTTGTATCGCAGGTTTGGTTGCGATTACGCCAGCGGCAGGGACTGTGGGTGTAGGTGGTGCGTTGATTATCGGCTTGATCGGTGGTGTTGCTGGCCTATGGGGTGTGGTACTACTGAAAAAATGGCTGCGAGTCGATGATACATGCGATGTGTTCGGTGTCCATGGCGTATGCGGGATTGTCGGTTGTATCCTGACCGGTGTCTTCACTTCCGCTTCATTGGGTGGTACAGGTTACGCCGCTGGCGTCACTATGGGTCATCAAGTTGGTGTACAGTTGTTCAGCGTTGGTGTGTGTTTGGTCTGGTCCGGTGTTGTTGCATTCGTTGCCTTTAAAATTGCTGACTTGATTGTGGGTCTGCGAGTACCAGAAGAGCAAGAACGCGAAGGTCTGGATGTGAACAGCCACGGTGAGAATGCTTACAACCAATAAGAATATTAGTCAGAAAGATGTTTGTTAGACGGTCGAAACAGACTGAGATGTAAAAGATAAATAATAATGATGATGGGCAGAAGGGGCGATGGAAACATCGCCCCTTTTATTTATTGAGTACTACCGTTATTGAGCAGCACCGTTATTCAATATCACCGATGTAAACGAATAACACCTTCCTGCACGGTAGACGCAACCAACACACCTTGCTGATTGTAGATCTGTCCACGTACAAACCCGCGAGCACCAGAAGCTGATGTGCTTTCTACGGCATACAACAACCAGTCATCCAAACGGAACGGACGGTGGAACCACATCGAGTGGTCAATAGTGGCAATCTGCACGCCAGGTTCTAGGAAGCCAATACCATGTGGTTGCAGCGCGGTGGGGAGGAAATTAAAGTCTGAAGCATAGCCCAGTAAATACTGATGAACTCGGAAGTCATCGGGCATCTCGCCGTTGGCACGGAACCAAACATAGCGATTTGGCTCTTCTACCGAGCCTTGCAGTGGGTTATGGAATTTCACGGGGCGCATTTCAATGGGCTGGTTACCAATAAACTTCTCGCGCACTTTTTCAGGGATCAAATGTGCAAATTGACGTGCTATGTCAGTCTCTGACATCAAACCATCCGGCTGTGGTACGTTCGGCATGGTGTTTTGATGCTCAAACCCGTCTTCCTGACTTTGGAACGAGGCGGTCATGTAGAAGATAGGTTTACCATTTTGAATCGCGCTGATCCGTCTGGCGCTGAAGCTGGTGCCATCACGCAACGTTTCTACGTCATAGATAATAGGCTTGCTACTGTCCCCTGGACGGAGGAAATAACTGTGAAATGAGTGAACGATGCGATCAACAGGGACAGTTTGTTTGGCGGCATAAATCGCCTGACCGACGACCTGTCCGCCAAAAACTTGGCGTAAACCGAGATCTTCACTTTGGCCACGAAAGATCCCTTCTTCAATTTTTTCCAGATGGAGTAGATCGAGCAGTTTTGCTAATGGCTGGCTCATGATTGTGGCCCTTGATGATGAGTACTGCCACAGTGTGCTGAATCTGTTGGGGGTGCGTCAATATATTGCTGTGATCCCGGTTGTGTTTATCTACATATTTTAAGGAATCGTCTGATAAATGGCTGAATCTTGGCGTAAACGGTCAGTATCAGCAGATCGTGCTATAATTAGCTTGCTAGGTGGTTGAAGCCACTTATTAAACGCGGGCTTATTCTGTGAATAGTCAGCATCTTAATAATAAGAAGGAGTGCGACCTATGAAACCTTGGCAATCCATAAAATTTTGGCAAATAGCGAGTGGGGCAGCACTTGTGATGAGCTTAACCGTCGGTGCGCAACAAGGGGTTGAAGTACCGGTTCCTGCGCCTGCTGGTGCAGCGACGGCAGCGCCTATTGCACAACCTGCGGTGCAGGGGACATTGAACATCCGCGAGCGCATTGCATTGCCACCTGATGCCGTTGTGACGGTGACGCTGTCGGATGCTTCATTGGCTGATGCACCGTCACGGGTCATTGCTCAGAAAGCCATTCGCACCGAGGGTAAGCAGGCTCCGTTTACATTTACGCTGCCATTTAACCCCTCAGATATCCAACCTAACGCGCGCGTTATTGTCAGTGCGGCTATCACCCATAACGGACAGTTAATGTTTATCACGGATACTTTCCAAGAAGTGATAAATCATGGTGCGGGTACACAGGCCAATATAACGTTGGTCCCAGCCACTGCTGTTGCGATAGAAACGGTTCCGGCGACCACCTCAAGTGAGGCGACAATACAGTAGTTGAGATTGCTGACAATGTGCCTGTTGTGGCGAGAATAAGCAGATCGTAAAGACGCCGTAAAATCATCCCTGATGGCTCGAGCCACGCCATCCTTGGCGCGGACGCTTTACTCTTCGGCTTGTTCTCGCCGTTTGCGATAGGGGCTGCTGGTATTTGTCAACAGTCTGGTCGTTTTTGGTTGTTATGCGTCGTGATTGGACGTTTTCAGTCGTCACTGCATTCCTACTATGCGGTGGCGCTGATCTTAACGGTATTGCCAACGATAGCGTTGTAAATCGATTCTACCCGTTACCTCAATTTCAATGCCTTCGTCCAATAAGGCGTTTTTTTGCCTAAGATAATCATCACCAATTAGCGATATTTCACCGTGTCGGTTAATGACTCGATACCATGGCAATGCAGAACCTTCCGGTAAACGCTTTAAAACGCCACCAACTTGACGCGCTGCTCTAGGTGAACCAATTAGCCGCGCGATATCCCCATAAGTCGTCACCTGCCCATAGGGAATTGCGGCAACCACTTGGAATACCCGTTGGCGAAAGCTGTCCATTATTGGTGGGTTATCATGCTCATCCTGATTTTTCGACATGGCTGGATTACTCTGACTTTTAGGATGGTTTTCAATAATACGACGGCATCATATTGGGTTGTATTATCGCCACAAAAGATAGCTTCGCACGAAATAAATAACAGTGGCGATGATATTTTTGTTGGAATAAATGCTGAGCTAAAGGTGAGTGAGCAATAATCCACCGGTTAGCTTGTGTTACCTTGCTATTTGGCGGGGCATGGCTGATAATGCCCACCGCTCCAGAGTACAAGGAGCCGTCAACGTCAATGGAGGTCCTGTTGGTTCTCCCGCAACACTAACTTGTGAACTCGGTCAGGTCCGGAAGGAAGCAGCCGCAGCAGGCGAGGTGTGTGCCGGGATGTAGCTGGCAGGGCCTCCACCATTTCAGCTAACTGCATGATATTCATCATGTTATCCCCTTGTTCTTTGCATTGAACGGCAGTGATATAACTTTTGTTTATCACCTAAGGCGCTAATCAATGTAGTTCAATCACCTATACGTGGTACGGGAAAGGGGTTGCTCGCTATTGTCGGGTTGATAGATGCCCTTAAAATACAGGGCAACATCACCCAATGGGTTGATCAGTTCAGCACTGAGATTTCTGTTATCTCCATGAGCTTTCCCTCGCCACAGTTGATTACAACTCGCTTCAGATCCCGGCTCACTTCAGGTACTTCAGCTTTTACCGCATGAGGTGTAATCATCTGCGATACCATTGCGTCGGCGGGTGGTGGGACGATTTTGAGATCCAACGTTACAATAGCAGGATTGAGCTCTGTTTCACCATGCTCAAGCGTAACCTCATACCCACCTGTAGAAGTCTCAACCTCACCCAACACGATAAGCTTGGCTGGACCGGACTGTTGCATATTGACAGATGCCTTCCATTCGCCGGGTGATAGGGCTCGGCATTGCGCGGGTATTTCAGCCGCAGCAGTGCTGGTACTCAACATCAAGGATGTCGTCAACACGCTAACGAGTATTAGTGCAGTTTTGTCCAACATAGTCTATATCTCCTAAATAATCGCAAGTGATTGATTTTAAAAACCCGTTCTGATGGGGCTGGGCATGCTGAAAAATAAAGTTTTGTAATGAAATTCTTACATTGAAACGGCTGCGATACAACTTTTGTGTATCAGTTGGGACACATAATTAATGTCGCATCATATGCTTTCCCATCACGGAATTTTGTCCTGTCGTAGAGTCTACCTGACACCTCGGAAACGCGACGAAATTCGAATTTTTTTCACACATCCAGAAAATATAGAATACTCAAATTTGATTGAATTTGATGAAACTATTGTAAATGAAATATAAACGACACATTAAGTTTAGATGATCTTAATCAACTAATTACCACTTATTTTAATCCGCCTAATAGGTGGCTTTAAGTCAATGCATTGAATTTAAATTGAAATAAATTAATTCGATATGGCTGTAGGAAGATTCATACAAGAAGGGGTGGCGTGATCCTACATTATTGTCTTACTGGTTGGTGATATATTTCTCTAGAAGTAACCAAGATGTTTTTTTCATAAAAATAAAAGAAAGAGTGAATTTTTAATAGAAATTCACGAAGGTTATTATTTTCTATTTTTTAGTTTTTCACCGAGCAACCAGGACATTAATATGAAGAATTCCCCAGCTAAAACGTTTAAAAAGAAAAGAATAACAATTATCATTTCATTGGCGGTGGGTTTGTTTAGTACCCCTGGTTTTGCCGGATGTAATTTAACCATTTGTACTGACACAACTTTTTGGGACGGTATTTTTGGGGATGATTACTCTATCACTAATACATTTGATTTAGTTTCCAGTCCGACTAATGCTGTTGTCGGGTTATATAAGAACCAAGCTGGTGAGATGAAGTTTGGCAATAATCTCTACATCAGTGTATCGGGCAACAAAGCTGATGCCATACAGGTAAAATCAGGGGCATCTGCTAATAATCCTGCCATCATTACTGTGGGCAATAATGCCACTATTTACGCATTAGGGGCTTCGGGTGACGGCATAAATGCGGGAAACAACACCGGTTCAAGTCTCATTACACTGGGTAGTGATGCTGAGATTTTCGCTAAGTATGGTATTGGTGTACGTGCCAACCTGACCAATACCGCAGGGCAGTATAATAATATTGTCTTGGGCGACAGGGCTAACATCACAACCGAAGGTTCAGGATCTAATCTTCTTGATGGTCTAGGTTATGGTGTTTATGCCGGTAACCGTGAGATGGGGGATTCTGGGCAAACAGGATCGGCCAGTGTGACTCTCGGTAAAGATAGCTCAATCACCACCTCTGGTAATTCTGCTGATGGGATTTTTGCCAATAAAAGTGGCGTAGTAAATCTAGGTGATGGCACCAAGGTGACGACCAGTGGTACAAATGCCAACGGTCTAAAAGCAAGTACAGGGCTTTATACTAATACCAGTGGCGGCATTATTAATATACTGGGCGGCCTGACAATTAATGTCAGTGGCAGTAATTCTAATGCCATTTACGCTACGGGTACAGGGTCAGAAATAAAGTCTTATGATGCTGTTAATCATCAATCAACTACCGGTGTTTTCAATGTTGACGGTAATATTCTGGCAGAAAAAGGTGGCTTAATTGACTTGAACCTTGCTGAAGGTTCTGTTTTTAGCGGAGCGACTAAAAGTCTTGGCAGTACCAGCAGCAATAATGGCATTATTAATCTGGCAATGAGTGGTAATTCCAGTATCTGGAATATGTCTGGCAATTCAGATCTGACCTCATTGAATTTAGCCAATGGCGCCATTGTCAATTATGTTGATAACAGTTCTACCTTTAAAACACTGACCGTGACGGGGAATTACCACAGTGATGGCGGCTATATCTATTTTAATACTGCGCTGAATGACGATACTTCTGAAACCGATAAGCTCTTAATTGAGGGCAACACCTCTGGGACCACTTACGTCGTGGTACGGAATGCGGGTGGGGCGGGTAATGAAACCCTAGAGGGTATTGAGTTAATTCGGGTCAATGGTGATTCTGATGGTGAATTTATCCAATCAGGTCGTATTGTTGCTGGTGCTTATGATTACAGCCTGAATCGTGGGCAGGATAACAGCTTAGGCCGCAGCCATGATGGTAAGAGCAGCCACTGGTATTTAACGAATGTTTCAGCTCCGATCGTTACACCGGTCGACCCGCCTGAGACAGTCGACCCCACACCTCCGGTTGAGGTAGGACCGAAACAGAAAGTTGAGCGCCCAGAAGCCAGTGGTTACTCCGCCAACCTAGCCGCAGCAAACAATATGTTTGTCACACGTTTGCATGATCGTGTGGGGGATACTCAATATATCGACGCCTTTACGGGTGAGCAGAAAGTCACCAGTCTGTGGATGCGTAATGAGGGCGGGCATACTCGTTCTAGAGACAGCTATGATCAATTAGGTACCCAGAGCAACCGCTATGTATTGCAACTGGGGGGAGATATTGCTCAGTGGAGTAACAATGATGTGGACAGTTTCCATCTGGGCATCATGGGGGGCTACGGTAACAGTAAAAGCCGGACCGAATCCCGTTTATCCGGTTACAGCGCGCGCTCCTCTGTCGATGGTTATAGCCTTGGCATGTATGGCACTTGGTATGCCAATGAGGCCGACAAGTCGGGTTTATACGTGGATAGTTGGGCGCAATACAGCTGGTTTAATAACCGAGTTGAAGGGCAGGATCTAGCAACTGAAAGTTATAAGTCCAGTGGTGTTACAGCCTCAATTGAGAGTGGCTATACCTTTAACGTGGGCGAGAATACCACTAAAAATGCGACCTATTTTATCCAACCTAAAGCGCAAATTACTTGGATGGGCGTGAAAGCTGATGACCATAAAGAAGATAATGGAACTCAAGTTTCCGGTGAAGGTGATGGCAATATTCAAACTCGTCTTGGAGTGAAAGCCTTTATGAAAGGCTACGCCGATCAGGATAAAGGAAAAAACCGTGTATTCCAGCCTTTTGTGGAAGTTAACTGGATTCACAATACCAAAGACTTTGGTACCACTATGGATGGCATGACGGTGAAGCAGGACGGTGCTGCCAATATTGGCGAGTTGAAGTTAGGTGTTGAAGGCCAGTTGAACAAAAATATGAATATCTGGGGTAATGTTGGACAACAATTAGGCAATAAAGGTTACAGTGATACGGCAGTGATGTTAGGGGTTAAATATCACTTTTGATTTTGACTAAAAATTGTCAATAACCAGACCGGGCAATTAAGCCCGGTTTTGACTTTTACACTTCGATAAAACAGCTTCTACTGATAATGGTCTAGGATTTATTGGGCCATTGGATACTCTGTTTCAACACTCATCTGACAACAAGGTCATAGCCAGTGATTAACACATGGGACTGCTAAGCTATACGCATCAATGCGTGCTTGTATGGTTAACACACGAGTGAGGATATAGGGTGTTTTGATACACCATTTTAAGATGTGCCCCGCTAAATCTTATTGAGTATATCCGGGTCTCTAGCCCTTCGATAGCATGCTATTTCAGTCATTTTATTCATCTGTTTGATATCGTTGATAGACTAAAAGTTGAGCATTAAAATAAGATTTATCTTATTCAATATGGAAATAAAATTTTTAATAGCACAGTAAATCTAACATATGAGTAATAATATCTTAGAATAAATAGCAGCTAGGCAAAATTTTTATAAATAGAGTGTTAAATCATTTGGGCTGGATTTTTTGACATCAGCCTGATAAATCACAGAATTTAATCTAATTACTAGTAGCGCTAACGCGATAACATACTACGCCTTCAATATTTACATCTTATTTAGGGCATTTATCTTAAATTAATACACATACAAATCACCTAGTGCATTGAAGCCGATAGCGGTTATCGGCTCAACGTTGTTGTGCCTTGACCAGCGTTAAGCGGACTATTTTACATGCTGCCAAACTGTAGGTGGAATTTTATCATAAAGCTTATTCATTGTGAGCTCAGCTAAGCGATGATCGGCTGCTGAGTAGAATAACTCCAACTCATCGTCAGAAAGTTCATATTTATTTTTTTCAATTACACGCTCAAGCGTGTCAATAGTCGTACACTTTCTTAAACGCATCAGGTAGTCAGTTTTAGTCATGGTGATTTTTCTTCTCGATATACAAATTAATATAGGAAAACTATCTCTTAACTTTTCATCAGCGTACAGATGTATTCCCCTGAGAAAAGTCTGAATAAACGCTCTTTAGTTTTTTGCCAGCGACGCAATTCGGGATCGTTGATCCCGTAACTACTAAACAGAGTATAAGTATCGTCTAAATATTCTTCCACTAGCTCTGATAGGTCGCCGTCGTCTGGGTATTTTATTTTAAAACTCATCACAAATGAAGCTATATGCTCGATCAAATCATTAAGTTGCAGATTGACAGCTGCTGTGGGGTCGTTCACCCACCCATGATGGCTATCGCCGAGCGTAGCAATACCTTCATCATACAAACTCTCACAGAGAAACTTCAGTTGGGCAATATCATGCCTTTTTGGCGAGTACTCATCCATATCATCCCCTCCGTAAAGTCTTTATTCGGTGTTGATAACACAATGTGAGCAGATTGATTGTCATATAAATGATGAAGCTTATCGTTAACGTAAATAAGCTTGCCTTTCTATGAATATAAATCATTTCCTCGTTTACCGCGAAACTTTATTACTTAATCTTACAATTCATCAGCAGTGGAAGGTCGGTCATTGTTAATTATATCAAAGATGATTTTTTCTGGATGTACAATAAATGTTACAGCATTTGTTAGGGATTCTTGAGTGTTGATATCCAAACAGGGGTTGAAAATATGCCACTGATAGCGGTAACTCATTGAATATCGGTCTCCTTCTAAAGGGTAAATATCCAGAACCTCTAATGAGCCGGCTGTGTATCTGGCATTTTCCGAATAATACATTAAGCCGGAAACTAAACTTCCTTCAATGTCAGAGATATTATTGCTGATAACACACTTGAGTAATGAAATCGAATAACCACCTGATGAGAAGTCACCAGCTATTTCATTGTTCATTAATTGCCCGCTTATTGTTAATGACATTAATTTATTATTGCATGAGCATTGTGGCAAAAAGTGCGATGAAAGGGGATGTTTTCAACTATTTTCATGATTTGAATGAAAAATTTCAAATTTAATGAGGTTTTTCAACCAATGTTGAGCCTCTACATGCTTTGAAATAATTTGACCCTAATCTGTCAATAACACTATTTGCCAATAAAATAACAATCTTGACAGAGAGTTTCTCATATTGGGGCTTATTACAGAGTATTGATGTCGCAATAGACTATTAATTTAGAATGCTTTGCGAGTTTTATCAAGCTAAAGGGCCACTGCATGGCTTGGTTTCTATGGCGTCATTAGTCTTATCCATCATTTTGAGCGTCTTGGCAGTCAATCCGACGCAAGAGTAGCAAATTCAAGCCCAATTCTGCCAGTTAAGTATCAGTAAAGAAAACTTCATTTAGTGTAACTGATGATGTAATTCCTTCCCGCTTTCCGATCCTCAGAAGCTTTCTTTCCGCCGGTTGATCAGCATGAATCAAACCAAGCGGTAAGACTCATTGTTTTTGGTACTGATTATTCATCGATGTTGCCTTGAAATTCACAATGACATGTGATGTTATAATGTATCATTATCTGGTGTCGCTTATTAACATGAATAAACATACTTTTTTTGCTCGATTAAATCTTTTTCCTGAGTGGACATTGTTCTCGCTCTCATCCTTACAGCGAATCTGCGGGGCAGTAGTGCTTTGCTCATTACTGTGGTGTGCGATTTATTGGGCGAATGCATTACCATGATTAATTTAAATAAGGCTGAAATTGGTTATGAGCGCAATGCCATTACCGCACCCATTGATGGCTGTTTTTCCGCAGGTTCACTCACCGCTATCATTGGTGCAAATGGAGCGGGTAAATCTACATTGCTCAAAACGCTGGCTGGTTTACAGCCGCTGGTGGCAGGAAAAATCGTTTTTACTGCTGGGTCACCGGCTCAAATGGCCTATCTTCCTCAGCAAGTTGAAATCGATAAGCAGTTCCCGATGATCGTGCAAGATGTGGTTGCTATGGGGTGTTGGCCGCAAAGTGGGTTACTAGGTGGGATTAATCGCGCATCACGTGAGCGAATAAAGCAAGCACTCAGCTTGGTCGGTATGCAGGATAGGGTCCGTCATCCTGTCGGGGAACTTTCCGGTGGTCAGTTGCAACGAGTGTTGTTCGCTCGTCTATGGGTACAGCAGGCCCCGTTGATTTTGTTGGATGAGCCTTTTACCGGTATCGACACCCAAACGGTACAACTTCTTCTTAAGGTCATCCATCAGCTACATCAAGAGGGGAGAACCGTTATTGCCGTTTTGCACGATATGTCTATGGTGGCTGAACATTTCCCCCAAGCGCTTTGGCTGACTCCTCAGGGATATCGCTGGCAGCATTCTGAGCAGGTTTTAATCGAATTGCATCGCTCGCACAGTGACACTTGTGCACTCTCTTCCGTGACTCAGCAGCCCAACTCCTCGAAAGTGATCAACGTATGACATTAATCCATCTACTTATTGATCCCTTTATGGATTTTGGATTTATGCGCCGAGCATTAGTGGCATGTTTGGCCCTTTCACTCAGTTCTGCGCCTTTAGGTGTTTTCTTATTATTGCGGCGAATGAGTTTAGTTGGCGATGCGCTATCTCACGCCGTACTACCGGGCGCGGCTATTGGTTACTTAATTTCTGGCATGTCACTGGTTGCAATGGGGGTTGGCGGTTTTATCGCGGGATTAGCGGTTGCGGTGATGTCGGGGTGGGTCAGCCGTCGAACGCCATTAAAAGAAGATGCCAGTTTTGCCGGTTTTTATCTGGGGTCATTAGCGTTAGGGGTCACGCTGGTATCGCTACGAGGTTCGAGCATGGATCTGCTCCATGTGCTATTCGGTTCAATTTTAGCGGTAGATATTCATGCCATGACGATGGTGGGCGTGATAACGACATTTTCGATGTTGGCATTAGCAGCGATTTATCGTGCACTCGTGGTTGAGTCTTTTGATCCTGTCTTTCTGCGAGTCAGCATGGGGCGTTGGTTGATGCTGGTTCATGCACTGTTCTTGTCATTGGTGGTGCTCAACCTAGTGGCTGGTTTTCAGATCCTCGGAACGCTTATGTCGGTCGGGTTAATGATGCTCCCAGCTGCGAGCGCTCGCTTTTGGGCCAAAAATTTACCACATACATTGGCTATCGCCATGGTGATCGGCATGGTCGCCAGTATCGTTGGCCTACTGTGGTCTTATTACGCCTCGCTTCCTGCGGGTCCAGCGATTGTACTCAGCGCTAGCCTGATTTTCTTTTTGTCGATTCTATTCGGTACGCGCGGTGGTGTTTTGTCCACTGTACGTCGTTAAGCAGTGCCTGTTAATAAAGGAGAGAGAAATGAAGGGTTTATCAATTAGTTTGGCGGTAGCTGCCCTACTGTCAAGCCCACTGGCGATGGCGAAAACCGTTGAAGTTGTTGCCAGTTTTTCTATTTTAGGGGACATCGTTCAGCAAGTGGGTGGGGAGCATGTCAATGTGACTACCTTAGTCGGGCCAAATGGTGATCCTCATGGTTTCGAACCGACACCGAAGAATAGCCGGCAGTTATCTAAAGCGGATATCGTGTTTATCAGTGGGCTGGGGCTAGAAGGGTGGTTGGAACGGTTGATCAGTGCGTCAGGCTATAAAGGCCAAGTCGTTATCACTTCCACGGGGGTGGATACCCGCAAACTGGATGAGGACGGTAAGATGGTCACTGATCCCCATGCATGGAATAGCATGGCGAATGGCATCAAGTATGCCAATAACGTGATGAATGCATTAATTGTTGCTGATCCAGAAGATGCTGATTATTTCCGCAAACGGGGCGGGGAATATATCCAGCAACTAGAAAAATTAGATGCCTATGCGAAGGCACAATTTGCCGCGATCCCTGCCGAGAAGCGAAAAGTCCTAACCAGCCATGATGCATTTGGCTATTTTAGCCAAGAGTATGGTGTTAACTTCTTGTCACCAGTGGGGTTCTCAACGGAATCTGAAGCCAGTGCCAGCGGTGTGGCTGCTTTAATTAACCAAATCAAGCAAGAGAAAATCAAAACCTATTTTATTGAAAATCAAACTGATCCACGCTTAGTTAAACAGATTGCGACTGCCAGTGGCGCGAAAGCGGGTGGGGAGCTCTACCCTGAAGCTTTGTCTCCAGCAAATGGACCCGCCGCGACTTACGCCGACGCTTTCAAGCACAATGTGGATACTCTTGTGGGCAGCATGAAATAATTGAATTAACGATACGATTTTCGTCAAAAACCCCGTTGGGCAGCAACGGGGCTTTTTATTATCGGTGAAAACGAACTCAGTCTTAACGCTTCTTATGAGTTCCACCTTGAACGGCTTTAAAGCGAGGATTACTTTTACAAATGACATACACCCGACCACGGCGACGAACGATTTTGCAATCAGGGTGACGATTTTTTGCTGAACGTAATGAACTCAATACTTGCATGATTAACTCTCAAATTTAGCTGGCTTTTTTAGTGAGGAAGCGGCCAAAACGTTGTTGGAACCGCGCAGTACTTCCTTCTTTGGAGAACTCTTTTTGTTTTCCTGTGTAATACGGATGCGAGGCTGAGGAAATATCCAGCGTGACATACGGATAGGTCTGTCCATCACGTTCAATGGTACGAGTTGTCGCAATGGTCGAACCGACAGTGAAATAAGTATCTGCACTGGTATCGTGGAAAACGACAGTCCGATAGTTAGGATGAATACCCGATTTCATAAACGCTCCAATTGTTATGTTATAATATAACAATAATTATGCACCTTTCATTTTCTCGTTTCAAGGCCAGAATAAAGAAAAACCCGCGAACGTCAGTTAGCGGGTTTTTCTTTAAGATGAACGGTGGAAGGTTTGAGGCTATTCCATCAGTGATGAGTTCGGGTCAGTTGCTGCCAAAATGATTGGCCATTTTGTGGGGCGGGTGCGGAGAAAAACTCACAGACGGTCGCGCCAACATCTGACATTGTTTTTCGAATTCCCAGTTGAATGGCTTGCTGCGGTAAATTTTTTTCTTGTGCAAGATAAACCAACAAGGGGACTTGCTCTCGCGTATGTTTGCTGTGACCGATAGTGGGGTCATTACCGTGATCAGCCATAACGACTAAACAATCACCGGCTACCATCGCCTCTGTTATCTTGCCTAGCATGTTATCGACCAACTGCAGACGTTCGGCGTAACGTTCAACGTCCTGCCCATGACCGGCGAGATCAGTTTCTTGAATATTGGTGCAGATAAAGGCACTCCCTGCACGTTGAACTTCTGCCAGAGTAATATCTAAAATAGTTTGGGAATCAACTAAACGTTGGTAGTTACGCCCTGCGGGATTCGCGACGATATCTGCAACTTTGCCAACGAGGACCGTGGGGATATTGATTTTCTCAAGCTGGGAAGGAACCTGTACTTCGGCATCGACACCATAGCCCAGATGGATAACCTGAAAACCATTGTCGTAAACACCCGATTTTGGGCTATTGATGCCAATATAATGCTGCTGCTTGATTTGTGCCGCACTGACTATCGCTTGGCTATTCGCCAGTTGTCCACCGTATGCAATCACGCGGTTTACGGCCACGCAGCGACGGACTATCTGGCCAATCTTTTCCACCTGCTCAAAATCAATGGCGGCTAAATTAGCGCAAACATTAAAAACTTGCCCTAAATCTGCTTCAAGATTATCGCCAATCGCCACGGCATCATTAACCCAAAGGAATTGCAGGTCACTGTTATCATGTCGGTCACTGTTATCATGTGGCGCATTACGCTGTTCAACTTGATATCCCGCCAGACTTAGAGCATCCGCTACCTGAGATTTTACCGTAGAGAAAGGCATGCTTAGTGGCGAACGCGGTAAAGTGCCCATGATTTCTTGATGGCCCATGAAAGTGTCGCCACCTTCATGCTGCAATAAAGCCACGCCAAAGTTGGCCTGCTCATCGTCTTGCATGATGCTGTCGTTAAAATCCGGTGAGCCGATATGCAGGGCATTTAGCAACCCTAGTTTTTCCAATTGAGGTAAACGCATATTGGGATAAGTTTGCAAAATATGAGCGCAGGTATTGGCGGTAATATCTTGTGGGCGAACATCAGCAACATCTGGCATAGCGCCTACGCCAAAACTGTCGATGACCAAGACGATAAATTTACTCATAACCTCTCCTGTCCGGTGGACGATGGAATGGTGTTACCTTGGCTATCAAAAACGCCGAGTAATTTAGGCTGACCTGACTGAATTCCTACAACGAGGGCCACATCACTACGGGTGACAAAAATTTGAGTGCGAAAACACATGACGACAGGCCTGCCCACCTCGAAACGCTCGGTGAGGCTTAGGCTGTAATCGATGCAGTCAGGATCAGGGCTAAGTACCTTGCTTGGTTGCCACTGTTTGTCAAATATCAACGCATGACTCAAATGACCGCGTTGATAGTAACCGCCCCCGTAGCAGTAGCTTTTGCCTTGATGGATATGGGATATTTCGGTCAGATAGAGCATGGCGATAAGCTCCGGCTGTTCACCTTGCTGGTTGGATGGCATGGTACCGGTCAACGAATGGCCCGGTTCTGCATGGGTGATGCCATAGCGTGCCAACAGCGGAATACTTTCTACGCAAGTTGCAGAAGGGCCATTGACCTGTTCTACGTGAACACCTTCTCGCGTAAGAATATTTTTTGCTTCAATGAGCGTGTTGAGATTTGGACTGGGTAAGGTTTTACCCTGCTCGTCATCAAAAAGCATACAAGGGAAATGTGTCACCCCGACAAGCCTGACACCGGTTAAGGTTTTTATCTCACGGATCACGTTAGGTAGTTCATCCAGTGAAAAACCTGCTTCTTGGCCTGGATAAATAAGATCGTTGGGGTGCCATACTTTGACCAATAGTGCCTGTTCAGTGCCTTGGCGAAGCGCAGCGGCGGCAATCTCACGAGCTTTGGCAATACTGTATACCGTGATGACATCCGGTTGATGTGAGACAACTTCATCCACCATCCCACTAGGGATTTGCACCAAATGACCGATGTGGGCGACGGGGAGATTGTGTTGATAGAGCTGGCGGGCTTCTTTGAAATCCACGGCAACGATACCTTTATAACCGCACTCCAGCAGCAGTTTGCAAAGTAGCGGGTTTCGGCCAAACTGCTTACTCATCAGATAAAGAGTCATGCCGTGGCGAGTGGCTGTTTCTAGCAGCAAAGCGGCATTTTTTTTGACTTGATCAACGTCAATCACATAGCTGTCTGGCTTTATCTCTCCTTGCTGCCACAATAAAAGAGCGGCATTCATAAGCGCAGGATTCTGTTTTTGTAACGCTTTCAGTAGCATTGATGATCCTTAAATTACTGCATAACTATCATTTTTTTGAATATTTAATTTATGCAGGAACGATCAGTGTTCCGTTGACTGAGAAAGGGATAATCCATAGAGGTTCGCTAATAAATAGCCGATTTCATTTTCATGGATATCGAAGGTAAACAAGGCCAGCAAATCATTGTTAATGATGACGACTTCAGAAAAAGTTGCTGTGGTTTCAATCTCTTTTAATATTTCATCATCAATAGCCTGAATCACCTCCCCACGACGTGACCGCATCAATGCGTTAGCCATGTGAGTGATCAATATTTCTCCCTGAGGGTGGCGCACGGATAATTTCCAATGTTGCTCTAAACGCTCGAGAACGTTCAACATCCCCAGATAGACCCCTGAATCAATAACCTGTGCGTCACAGAGAATTTTTAATCTAGTTTCCATTTATGATTGTCCGATGACTGTCATTATCTTCAATTTTATGAATATTTATATCATAGTTATTTATGGGGGTACTGCAAATCCTCAATAGGCTATTTGGCATAGAAGTCACAATATATTCCAATTGACCGAATTGGCTGCTTTCTATGGTGAGTTAAACCCTGTTTTCTACTGTGACAATTCTGGGAGGAGGGGCAAAGAAAAAGGCCGCTAAGTGCGGCCTTTAAGAGATGACATTGGTGGTGAATAAGGTTTACTTCGCCTTATGGTCAACAGGATGTGCGTGTTCGATATCTTCACTTTTCCGGCTAAAGCGGCGGCGAACCACCACAAAGAATACCGGAACGAAGAATATTGCCAGTACAGTCGCGGTCACCATCCCGCCCATTACCCCTGTACCAACCGCATTCTGTGCACCTGAACCGGCACCACTACTGATAACCAGCGGTAGAACCCCAAGGATAAAGGCCAGTGAGGTCATCAGAATTGGGCGCAGACGCATACGCACCGCTTCCAATGTTGATTCCACTAAACCTTTACCTTCTTTGTCCATCAAGTCCTTAGCGAACTCGACAATCAAAATGGCGTTCTTCGCCGATAGCCCAATCGTAGTCAACAAGCCGACTTGGAAGTAAACGTCGTTGTTTAATCCACGCAGTGAGGCAGCCAATAGCGCACCAACCACACCCAATGGAACCACCAGCATGACCGAGAATGGAATAGACCAGCTTTCATACAAGGCCGCCAAACACAAGAAGACCACAATCAGTGAGATAGCATACAGTGCGGGAGCTTGGTTACCCGACAGACGTTCCTGATAGGACATACCAGTCCAGTCATAACCTATGCCACTTGGCAATTTAGCCGCCAAATCTTGCATCAGGTCCATGGCTTCACCGGTACTTTTCCCTGGTGCTGCTTGGCCCAGAATTTCCATGGATGGCAAACCATTGTAACGTTCAAGCCGTGGTGAGCCGTATTCCCATTTCGCGCTGGAGAAGGTAGAGAACGACACCATTTGGCCGGAACTGTTACGGACATACCACTTATCAATATCACCCGGTAACATGCGGAATGGCGCGTCAGCTTGCACGTAAACTTTCTTAACACGACCACGGTCGATAAAGTCATTTACATAGCTACCACCCATTGCAGAACCGAGCGTGGTATTGATATCAGAAATGGCGACGCCAAGTGCCTGTGCTTTTTCCTGATCAACTTCCACTTTGAACTGCGGTGTATCTTCCAGTCCGTTAGGACGCATACCGACTAACATATCGGGATGTTGCGCCGCCATGCCAAGCAGTTGGTTACGTGCTTCAGTTAATTTCTGATGCCCAACGTTACCCTGATCGATCAACTGGAAGTCGAAGCCACTTGCTGTACCCAGTTCCACAATGGCTGGCAAGTTAAAGGCAAAGACTAAACCGTCTTTAATTTGCGAGAAGGCAGCGGAAGCGCGGCCCACAATCGCAGGCACTTTGTTTTGCTCACCCGGACGCTCATCCCAGTTTTTCAGACTAACGAATGCCAGACCGGTGTTCTGACCTTGACCACTGAAACCGAAGCCGTTAACGGTAAATACCGAGTTAACTACGTCTTTTTCTTTGTCGAGATAATAGTCAGTCACCTGATTGAGCACTTTCTGAGTACGCTCTTGTGTCGCACCAGCAGGCAGCTGCACCATGGTCAAGAACACACCCTGATCTTCTTCCGGCAAGAATGAGGACGGCAAGCGCAAGAACAACACGCCCATACCGATCACGATCGCCAGATAAATCACAAGATAACGCCCCGTGCTGCGCAAAATATTGGCAACACTGTCGGTATAGTGGTGAGTACTTTTCTCGAACATGCGGTTAAACCAACCGAAGAAGCCAGTTTTTGGCCCATGCTCGCCTTTAGCGATAGGTTTCAGCATCGTTGCACACAATGCTGGTGTCAGAATCAATGCCACCAAGACCGAGAGCACCATCGCGGAAACGATGGTAATGGAGAACTGACGATAAATTGCCCCTGTAGCCCCACCGAAGAAGGCCATTGGGATAAATACCGCAGACAGTACCATCGCGATCCCCACCAAAGCACCTTGGATTTGCTCCATGGATTTTTTGGTGGCTTCTTTCGGCGGTAACCCTTCCTCTTGCATAACACGTTCGACGTTCTCGACGACGACGATGGCGTCATCCACCAATAGACCTATCGCCAACACCATCCCGAACATCGTTAGGGTGTTTATCGAATAGCCCAAAGCGGAGAGAATGGCGAATGTCCCAAGCAATACCACCGGTACCGCAATCGTTGGAATCAACGTTGCACGGAAGTTTTGCAGGAACAGATACATAACCAAGAACACCAGAATAATGGCTTCTACCAATGTTTTAACCACTTCGTTGATAGAGATTTTAACGAATGGTGTGGTGTCATACGGATAAACCACTTTCAGCCCAGCAGGGAAGAACGGCTGTAATTTTGCCAGTTCCGCTTTTACCGCAGCAGAGGTGTTCAGGGCGTTAGCCCCTGTCGCCAGCTTGATACCAATACCCGCAGCTGGCTTACCGTTATAACGGGCAATAATGTTATAGTTTTCAGCACCCAACTGCACGATTGCCACATCTTTTAGCCGAACTTGCGAACCATCTGTATTCACTTTCAGCATGATCTGGCTGAACTCTTCTGCGCTGGTTAAACGTGTCTGCGCAATGATAGATGAGTTCAGTTGCTGGCCTGGTACCGGAGGTGTTCCGCCCAACTGGCCTGCGGCGACTTGGTTATTTTGGACTTTAATGGCATTGATAACATCAACTGGCGTCAGGTTGTAGTTATTCAGTTTGTGCGGATCCATCCAGATACGCATCGCATACTGGGAACCGAATAGCTGAACATCACCTACACCTGCGGTACGGCTGATAGGATCTTTAACGTTAGAACCCACATAGTCAGCGATATCTTCTTGTAGCATGGTGCCGTCTTCAGAAATAAAACCGGCAACCATTAGGAAGCTACTACTGGACTTTTCAACGCTCACACCTTGTTGCTGCACTTCTTGCGGCAATAGTGGCATGGCTAATTGCAGTTTGTTCTGAACCTGAACCTGAGCGATATCCGGGTCAGTGCCAGAGTTAAAGGTCAACGTCAACTGAACGTTACCGGATGAGTCACTGCTGGAAGACATATACAGCAAGTTATCGATACCATTCATGTTCTGTTCGATAACCTGCGTAACTGTATTCTGAACAGTAGTCGCATCGGCGCCAGGGTAGTTGGCGGAGATTGAGATTGCCGGTGGCGCAATAGTTGGATATTGCGCAACAGGTAATTTCATTATCGCGAGTATACCGGCCAACATCAGGATGATAGCCAGAACCCACGCGAAAATAGGGCGATCTATAAAGAACTTAGCCATGAATTACCGGCTCCTTTTAAGACTTCTTCGCTGTATCAGCTGGGGCTTCTTTTGGTGCTTCTGCCGTAGCTTCTTGCACTTTTACCTGTACGCCCGGTCTGATTTTCTGCAAGCCGGAAACAATCACGCGATCACCTGCTTTAAGCCCTTCAGTGACCAACCACTTATCACCAATAGCTTGGTTAGCAACTAACGTGCGCAATTCAACCTTGTCATCTGCACCAACAACCATCGCGGTAGCTTCCCCACGTGGGTTACGTGTTATGCCTTGCTGAGGAACTAACAACGCATCCGGTCGAACACCTTCATCTAAACGAGCGCGGACAAACATCCCCGGTAGCAACGTTTCGTTCGGGTTAGGGAAAATGGCACGAATCGTAATCGAACCGGTGGTTTCATCAACGGTCACACCTGAGAATTCCAACGTACCGATTTCTGGATACTCCGCGCCATTTTCCAACAGTAGGCGAACCTTAGCTTTACCGTTTTCTTGTTTCAGCGTGCCATCAGTCAGTTCTTTTTTCAGGCGCAGGAATTCATCGCTTGATTGCGTGACATCAACATACATCGGATCAAGTTGTTGAACCGTGGTCAACGCCGTTGCCTGACCACTGGTCACCAACGCGCCTTCAGTCACGGTAGATTTACCTGTACGACCACTAATCGGTGAGGTTACTTGGGTATAAGCCAAATTAATGCGCGCAGTTTCTACCGCAGCTTTTGCAGCAAGCACTGTCGCATTTGCTTGCATAGCACTAGAGACCGCTTGGTCATATTCTTGCTTACTGATGTAGTTTGTACCCAGTAATGGTTTGTAGCGATTCACTGTCAGACGCGCAATTTCAGCAGCAGCTTGCGCTTTGGCTAAATCACCTTTTGCACTGTCATAAGCTGCCTGATAGGTAGCTGGGTCAATTTGATAAAGTGACGTTCCGGCGGTGACATCACTGCCTTCAACATAGTTACGTTTGAGAATAATCCCACTAACTTGTGGGCGAACTTCTGCAACACGAAATGCGGACGTGCGGCCCGGTAGCTCGGTTGTGATATTCAGTGGTGCCGCTTTCAATGTCACAATGCCGACTTCAGGTGCCTGTTGAGCATGGGCTTGCGCCGCATCTTTGTCATTACATCCTATAAGTACTAAGCTGCCTGAAAGTACCAGAATTGCAGCCAGAGGCATTACCCCTCTGTTTTTGCTCATAGATAAACCTCAAGTGTCCGATTTTTAATTTAATTCAATGGATCACAAGCTTTAAAACCCATTGCTGCGTAAATTATATGTGCGTGCTATGGTACATACATTCGTGAATGTATGTAAATCGCACCCCTTCGAAAAAACAACGCTATGGCACGAAAAACCAAACAGCAAGCCGAAGAAACTCGGCAACAAATTCTAGATGCCGCAGTGCGGGAGTTTTCTGCGCATGGCGTTTCCGGCACTTCGCTGACTGATATTGCTGCGGCAGCAGGGGTAACCCGTGGCGCAATTTACTGGCACTTCAAGAATAAGGTAGACCTGTTTAACGAAATTTGGGAGTTATCAGAGTCTAAAATTGATCAACTCGAATCAGAGTATCAGGCAAAATATCCCGATAATCCACTCCGAATATTACGTGAAATACTTATCTATGTTCTTGTTTCTACGCAGGTGGATTGCCGACGCCGTGCTTTGATGGAAATCGTCTTCCATAAATGTGAGTTTGTCGGAGAGATGTCCTCGGTCCATGATGCACGTAAAGTCCTTGATTTAGCTAGTTATGATCGTATCGAATCTGTTTTGAAAGGCTGTGTTGACGCCCAGCAATTACCTGCCAATCTTGATACTTATCGTGCTGCGATTATCATGAGAGCTTATATTACAGGTTTGATGGAAAACTGGCTCTTTATGCCAGAAAGTTTTGATATAAAACAAGAAGCACCAATATTAATCGATGCTTATCTGGATATGTTGGTCCACAGCCCTTCATTGCTTAAGAAAGCGGAATAGCAAGGCATCGGATTAACTGTAGTGGATTATTATAAGGAGCGTGTTATGAGTTCAATGGTTGTGATTGCAAACGGGGCTGCTTATGGTCATGAATCACTCTTTAATGCTCTGCGTTTATCTATCGCACTAAAAGAGCAACAAACCGATCTCGATTTACGCCTATTTCTCATGTCTGATGCTGTTATTGCAGGGATTAACGGGCAACAGCCACGAGAAGGTTATAATTTACAACAGATGTTGGAAATTCTTAGCGCGCAGAATGTACCGATTAAATTATGTAAGACCTGTGCAGATGCTCGTGGCGTAAGTGGGCTAACACTGGTAGATGGTGTGGAAATAGGCACATTAGTTGAGTTGGCTCAGTGGACATTGGCGGCTGAGAAAGTGCTAACGTTCTAAGTGAGTTAATGAATAGCGGTAAGTTAATGGATAGCAATTTAACAATTTCCTATCCATTCGGTTTTCTATCTCGTCGCTAATGCTGGCAGTTGCATGTTATCCAATAACAAATGCGTAACAGCCCGCATTATTACAGTTATTCACGCCCAGAAAGAATTTTCTTACTGATGGCTTGAGACTGAACGTGATAGGATTTCAGCCTTCTTGTTGAAATGAAGTTCAATATGAACAGCAGATTTCACAATCAATTCTCTCTATCGATCTCGTGGCCAATCATACCGTCGGCAGGCGTAATAGTATTACGATTCCAAACGATGGTTTTCCTGCTAATTATTTCATTGCTATTTTCATCGTTCAGCGAGGCGGCCAATATCAATGTCGATGTGCCGACTCGTAGTGAAGTGTTGAGTCAACTTGATGCCTTGTCAAAACAGAAAGTCTTATCGCCCACAGAGAAACTCACCCAGCAAGATTTGACTAAAACGCTGGAATACCTTGATACGATTGAGCGAACTAAGCAGGAAGCTAACCAACTTAAACAGCAAGTTGCACAGGCACCGGCAAAATTACGCCAAGCAACTGCCGAACTGGATGCTCTCAACAACAATTCAGCGGATACTTTAACGCGTGAAACACTGGCTAATTACTCATTGCGGCAGCTAGAGTCACGCCTGAATGAAACGTTGGATGATTTACAATCTGCTCAAGAAGATCTCTCGGCTTATAATAGCCAACTTATTTCCCTGCAAACACAGCCAGAACGTGTACAGAGTGCGATGTACAACGCATCGATGCGATTAATGCAGATTCGCAATCAACTCAATGGACTATTACCTAATCAAGATGTTCAGCGCCCGACTGAACAGCAAGAATTACTGACTGAGCAGGTTATGCTAAACGCACAGTTAGACTTGCAACGTAAATATCTGGAAGCCAATACCACGCTGCAAGATTTGCTTCAAAAACAGCGGGATTACACCACTGCGCACATCGATCAACTTGAGCGTTACATTCAGCTACTGCAAGAGGTGGTCAGCGGTAAGCGCTTAATTCTTTCCGAGAAAACAGCCAAAGAAGCGCAAGCCCCCAGTGATGCCACTGATATCCAAAATGACCCATTGGTGAGTCGCGAACTGGCCATTAACAAACAACTTAGCCAGCAGCTGATTAGTGCCACGAAAGAAGGTAATACGTTGGTACAACAGAATATCCGAGTCAAAAACTGGTTAGATCGCGCCCTACAGTCTGAACGAAATTTAAAAGAGCAAATCACGATATTACGTGGCAGCTTGCTGCTTTCCCGAATTCTCTATCAGCAGCAACTCAATTTGCCGGCATCGGGTTTGATAACCAATATGGGGCCGCGCATTGCTGACCTGCGCCTTGAGCAGTTTGAAATTAATCAGCAGCGTGACCAGTTATTCCAAGGGAATGATTATATTGAAACCCTGATGAAGGATAGCAAAGAAACTATCAGCCCTGATGTTGAGGAAGCACTGGGGCAGATCGTTGATATTCGCCGAGAACTCTTAGACCAACTGAATAAGCAACTCGGCAACCAGTTGACGCTGGCTATAAATCTGCAAATTAACCAACAGCAGTTACTCAGCGTAAATGAATCATTGCAACATACACTGACGCAGCAGATCTTTTGGGTAAGCAGCAATAAACCGATGGATTGGACTTGGTTAAAAGCATTACCGAGTGCACTAAAGGCTGAGTTGAGTAATTTTCATTTTACACTGTCACTGGATGATGTTTTAGCTGGCTTACTCAAGTCATTGGTTTTTCTGATTCCGATGATGATTGTGGTGGGGGTCCTCCGGTCCCGCTATAAAATTATCGATGAGCATTTGACAAGGCTAGCCGCTGATGTCGGGCAATTAAAGCACGATAGTCAAATGCACACTCCAAAAGCCATCTTACTGACCTTACTGAAGGTGATACCAGGTAGCTTAATTATTCTTGGCATCGGCTATTGGTGCCTACGTTCGGGTTTCAATCTCAGTGATTTACTCTGGAGCTTCTTCCAGCGGTTGTCCTTGCTCTGGCTGGTATTTGACCTCACCTACCGTATGCTATCCCCAGGAGGCATCACTGAACGGCACTTTATGATAGCGAGTGAACGATGCGCGCATTATCGCCGTCAATTGGTGCGTTTGGCGATGGCATTAATTCCTGTGATTTTCTGGTTTGCGTTGGGGACAAAAAGTCCACTTCGGTTAGTAGATGATGTCATCGGGCAGGTGGTCATTGTCATTGCGTTGGCACTACTGGCATTATTCGTCTATCCATTTTGTCGTGATAGCTGGCGGGAAAAGGACACTCATGCCGTAAGGCTAGTGATTGTAACCGCCGTGGCTGTTACCCCCATAGTATTGATTGGATTAATGGTTGCTGGGTATTTTTATACGGCACTTCAACTGGCCGGGCGTTGGATTGATAGTCTGTACTTACTCTTTTTATGGAATATTGTTTATCTTACGGCGATCCGTGGCTTGGGCGTTGCGGCACGGCGTCTGGCATATCGTCGGGCGATTGCTCGGCGGCAAAGCATGGTGAAAGAAGGGGCTGAGGGTAGTGAGCCTGTCGAAGAGCCACCGCTGGCAATGGATCAAATCAACCAACAGTCATTACGTCTGACCACCTTGGCACTGTTCCTGATTTTCGGTACCTGTTTCTATTGGGTATGGGCTGATTTGATAACCGTGATTTCTTATCTGGACAGTGTCTCATTGTGGCATTACACCTCAACCGTGGCAGGGGCAGTTGTCACTCAGGCTGTCACATTAGGTAATTTCCTCGTAGCCTTATTGGCATTGGCGGCCGCCTATATTTTGACGCGTAACTTACCGGGCTTACTCGAGGTATTGGTGTTGTCGCGTTTACAACTACGCCAAGGCACCTCCTATGCGATTACCACGATCTTGACCTACCTCATTACCGCTATTGGGGGAATCACAGCACTCAGTTCACTCGGCGTTTCGTGGGATAAATTACAATGGCTGGTGGCCGCACTTTCTGTTGGGCTAGGTTTCGGTTTACAAGAAATTTTCGCTAACTTCGTGTCTGGCTTGATTATTCTGTTCGAACGCCCTGTCCGTATTGGCGACACCATTACCATTGGTACCTATTCGGGTAAGGTCAGCAAAATACGTATTCGTGCGACAACCATTACCGATTTTGATCGTAAAGAAGTGATCGTTCCGAATAAGGCGTTTGTGACTGAGCGTTTGATCAACTGGTCGCTGTCAGACACGGTTACCCGTATCATTATTAAGGTTGGGGTCGCGTATGGCTCTGATTTAGCAAAAGTAAAAGAGATCCTTCTTCAAGCCGCTCATGAGAATCCACGGGTCATGACTGATCCTGAGCCGCACGTCTTCTTCTTGGATTTTGGCGCTAGCACCCTTGATCACGAGTTACGTGTGTATGTGCGTGAACTTGGCGATCGTAGCTATACGGTAGATGAATTGAATCGAGCGATTGATAAGTTATGTCGCGAGAATGACATCAATATCGCCTTTAATCAGTTAGAGGTGTATTTGCATCAACCGGATGGGACCCAAGTTCAGGAAGTTAACCGCCCGATTGAGGCACAAAGTCCACTAAGCCCACGCGCTAATTTGAGTGAGTGTAAACCTGAATTACCCGATATCAATAAACCGCTGGCTTGAGGTTTTCTGGCTGGCAGGGGATAGACATCATCACTCACGATAATAGATAGGGTAAATTATTTGCGCCCTATCTATTTAATTATTTTATTCTGAAGTTTGGCGGCGAAGTTTACGCTGATAATCAAGTTGCACGATCTCCAATGCTGCCAATGCTGTTTCTGGCGCTATCTCATTGCATTCCAGCAAGTAGATAAGATCTACTGCCAGTTGCAGTTCTGGTGAAGCTTTTTCAACTGACATAATGTAACCAACATTGCATAGTGACGATATAAAACATTATAGAAAACTATTTGCTGTCGAAACCCTAATGATTCAAAAAATGTGACAAATATTCAAAATCCGTTCTCTTTTTTCTCAATATTGCGCTCTATCTTTATCAATGCTTGTCGGCAACGTAATAAACGGCCTTCCAACGCCGCCAGTTCTTTTTGTAGTTTTTGCTGCTCGGAGAGCAAACTTTGCTGACCAAGCATGCTTTCTCTGTCTTGAATCATGGCTAGAATACGCCGCTCATAATCCTGATGTTCAGCCAGCTTATGGTAAAGGTCCAATTTATTATCTTTTGGCTCAGGATTGGATGTCCTTAATTTTTGTGTTGCCAATTC
The DNA here is from genome assembly GCF_003048255.1 of Yersinia massiliensis. Taxonomy (NCBI): domain Bacteria; kingdom Pseudomonadati; phylum Pseudomonadota; class Gammaproteobacteria; order Enterobacterales; family Yersiniaceae; genus Yersinia; species Yersinia massiliensis. The sequence continues at coordinate 3,573,164 of NZ_CP028487.1, read as the reverse complement.
TCTTTGCAATGCAGATATTTGCGCGACTAATTTCTCGGCCAGAAAGGCGACTTGTTGGGTTCGATTCTCTGCTACAACTTGCTTTAGCTGAGCCATGTTTTTACGCACTTCCAGCAGATAATCACGAAAACGGTTACCATGATTGCTAAATAAATTCAGGTCAAAACGCGCCTGCTGTGAGGGCGTGTTGGCTTGAGGGCCAACCTGCGCAGATAATGCCTCAATTTGGCTTTCAAGCACCTGCAATAATTTTTCTGTACTCATGGTGCTTCTCCTCGGTGTTTTCCCGCCAGCTTGCCTTCGAATGATTGGCGTGACAAGTAAAGGGGTGGCGAAATAAAGTGGATATCGTGGATATCAAAGTACAGCGCGAAATAATGGCAAGAATAACTGTTGATGATAAACAGTGCATGCGTTAATGATAAGGCATGTTGATGAGCGCAGTAATGTGCATAAAGGGAGTGTATGTCTCGTTGGTTGTTAATCATTTTGGGTTGGCTGGCAGTAATATTAGCCACCTTGGGTGTTGTGTTACCCCTTTTGCCCACCACGCCTTTTTTACTGTTGGCCGCGTGGTGCTTTGCTCGATCCTCCCCTCGTTTCCACAATTGGCTGCTCTATCGTTCATGGTTTGGCAGTTACATCCGCACATGGCAGGAACATCGTGCTCTGCCGCCGGGCGTAAAGTGGAAAGCCATATTGGTTACTGTCGCGACTTTTTCCCTGTCACTTTGGTTAGTGAAAATTTGGTGGGTTAGAGGCTTATTGATTATCATATTAACGGTGTTACTGACCTTTATGTTGCGAATGCCTGTAATTGACCTATCGCAACAAAATAAGCGCTGAGCCGATCACACTAGTTGCTTTTTGAAGTCAGTTTGCATAGATTTGAGCGTTTTCGTGCGCGGGGTGATCCCTCGTTGCATCCTTAGGGTTAAGGATGCGGTAACTTGAGCTATCGAGGCATCATTGGCAGATAGAGTAAGTTACTCAGCTGGTGCTGTTATTCGCATTGGTTGGCCGCGCTTTAGTATGTACAGCAGTTTTATCAGGCACAAATTATGACCGCTACTGCACCTAATACAGCACAACAGCTTAAATATATTAAAGACAGTATCAAAACCATCCCCGATTATCCAAAAGCGGGAATACTGTTTCGCGATGTGACCAGCTTGCTGGAAGATCCCTTAGCCTATGCTTCTAGCATTGAAATGCTGGTTGAGCGCTACTTGGATAAAGGCGTGACTAAAATAGTGGGGACAGAAGCCCGCGGTTTTTTGTTCGGCGCACCCGTAGCTTTAGCGTTGGGAGTGGGTTTTGTTCCGGTACGTAAACCGGGTAAATTACCTCGTGAAACCATCAGTGAAAGCTATGAGCTAGAGTACGGCACTGACAAACTCGAGATCCACACAGACAGCATTCAGCCGGGTGACAAGGTTTTGGTCATCGATGATTTGCTGGCGACGGGTGGAACAATCGAAGCGACAGTCAAACTGATTCGTCGGCTGGGTGGTGAAGTCACTGACGCAGCGTTTATCATTGATTTACCTGAATTGGGTGGCGAAGCTCGCCTCACCCCGCAAGGAATTACTTGCTACAGTTTGGTGTCCTTCAGCGGACATTGATTGTATTCAAAATATCGGCCTCGCTGTCAGTGGCGAGGCTGTGTTAGCATGACCCTCTAGATTATCCAACTTCTCCGGTATTAATGAGCTATCAGGCCCTTGCCCGTAAGTGGCGCCCCCAAACGTTTGCAGACGTCGTTGGTCAGGAGCATGTTCTGACGGCGCTAGCCAATAGCCTTTCTTTAGGGCGAATTCATCATGCCTATCTATTTTCCGGCACTCGCGGCGTTGGTAAGACTTCAATCGCTCGATTGTTAGCCAAAGGGCTTAACTGCGAAACGGGTATTACCGCGACGCCGTGCGGTACTTGTGCTAACTGTCTTGAGATCGAACAGGGTCGTTTTGTCGATCTGATCGAGATAGATGCAGCCTCACGTACGAAAGTAGAAGATACCCGAGAGTTACTGGATAATGTGCAATATGCGCCGGCACGTGGCCGCTTCAAGGTCTACTTGATCGATGAAGTACACATGTTGTCGCGCCACAGTTTCAATGCACTGCTAAAAACCCTTGAAGAACCGCCAGCCCATGTGAAGTTCCTGCTGGCGACCACTGATCCGCAAAAGTTGCCAGTGACGATTCTTTCTCGCTGCTTGCAATTCCATCTCAAAGTGATCGACGTCGAAGTTATTCGCACATTGCTAGAGAAAATATTGCAGGTTGAGCAAATCAGTAGTGATGCCCGCGCATTGCAATTACTGGCGCGGGCTGCTGATGGCAGTATGCGTGATGCTCTTAGCTTAACGGATCAAGCGGTCGCAATGGGCGATGGGAGTATTACTACAGCCACGGTCAGCCAGATGTTGGGTACGCTGGATGACGAACAGCCACTGACCATTATCGAAGCATTGGTCAGTGCGGATGGCGCGCGGGTCATGGCGCAGGTAGAACAAGCAGCATCACGCGGCGTCGACTGGGAAAACCTATTGGTCGAAACGTTAAGTCTACTACACCGTATTGCCATGGTGCAGTTGCTACCATCGATGCTGGATAATCACTACGCGACCATTGAGCCACGTTTACGTGAACTGGCTCGGACATTACCGCCTGCTGATATACAACTTTATTATCAAACACTTTTGGTGGGCCGCAAAGAGCTGGCTTACGCGCCGGACCGCCGTATGGGCGTTGAAATGACGTTATTACGCGCATTGGCTTTTCATCCTAAGGCGACAATTGTTGAGCCTCAAGCGATGCCAGCAGTAGCGCCGACGGCGGCCGTGAGTCATCATGCACCCGCAACTCAACATGAGCACCATGCGCAAAGCTCGGCAGTCAATTCACAAACCGCGCCAGTCGATGCGCAGCATGATGTCCCGCCACTCGGCGCCACCGCGCAAGTCAGTACTCAGCTACCCGACTCTACTGCGCAACTTCTTCAAGCGCGCACGCAGCTACTGCGGCAGTCGGGGACGACGACCACAAAAAAGAATGAACCGGCGGCGCTAGGAAAAGCGCGGCCGGCAAACTCAGCACTTGAGCGTTTAGCTTCGGTGACTGAGCGCAGCCAGCAGCGTTTGGCCGCCAAATCAACGGAAGAGAAAAAACCAGTAAAAGAAGAGGCTTATCGCTGGGTTGCGCAAAATCAGCCTGATGCTGTTGCGGAGCCAGTTGCTACGCCAAAAGCGCTGCGCACGGCACTGGAACATGAAAAAACGCCAGAGCTTTCGGCTAAATTAGCTGAAGAAGCCATGATGCGTGACCTATGGACAGCGGAAATCGATAAGCTGCAAATTCCTAAATTGGTGCAACAACTCGCGCTGAATGCATTTAAAGAAGAAATAGAAGCAGGTAATATTTGTCTTCACCTACGCTCAGCTCAGCGCCATTTAAATTCGCCATCGGCACAAAAGGCGCTGGCAGAGGCTTTGAGTGAATTAAGAGGCCTCGCTGTGACACTCAGCGTGGTTGAAGATGATAATCCAGCGGAGCGCACCCCGTTGGAGTGGCGTCAGACGATTTATGAAGAAAAACTGTCGCAAGCGCGTCAGTCAATTATCGGGGATAATAATATTCAGACACTGCGCCGTTTCTTCGACGCAGAACTGGATGAAGAGAGTATCCGGCCGGTTTAACTGCTGCGATAAGTGCATGGTGCACTGACGCGGCCCATTGCTATGAGAGATGACTATGTTTGGTAAAGGCGGTATTGGCAATTTAATGAAACAAGCCCAGCAGATGCAGGAAAAAATGCAGCAGATGCAGGAAGAAGTCGCCAAATTAGAAGTTACCGGTGAATCTGGCGCGGGCTTGGTAAAAGTCACAATTAATGGGGCGCATAATTGCCGCCGGGTTGAAATCGATCCGAGCCTGTTAGTTGAAGATGATAAAGAAATGCTGGAAGACTTGATCGCTGCGGCTTTGAACGATGCTGCCCGCCGTATCGATGAAACGCAAAAAGAGAAAATGGCTTCTGTGTCCAGTGGGATGCAATTGCCACCAGGCTTTAAGATGCCATTCTGATGCAAACCAGCCCACTCCTAGAGTCATTAATGGAGGCGTTGCGCTGTTTACCGGGCGTTGGCCCAAAATCAGCGCAACGTATGGCATTCCAATTGCTACAGCGTGACCGTAGTGGTGGAATGCGCTTGGCGCAGTCTTTGACCCGAGCAATGTCTGAAATCGGCCACTGCGCTGACTGCCGCACATTTACCGAGCAAAAACGCTGTACCATCTGCGCTAATCCACGCCGTCAGCAAAATGGCCAAATTTGTGTGGTCGAAAGCCCTGCAGATATCCATGCTATTGAGCAAACAGGTCAGTTCGGTGGGCGTTATTTTGTGCTAATGGGACACTTATCCCCCATGGATGGTATTGGCCCAGGTGATATTGGTTTGGATTTGCTCGAGACTCGGCTTGAATCTGAAACCATTACTGAAGTTATTTTGGCTACTAACCCAACTGTTGAGGGTGATGCCACGGCCAACTATATTGGCCAGATGTGCGGTCAGTATGGGGTATTAGCGAGCCGTATCGCACATGGCGTCCCAGTCGGAGGCGAGCTAGAAATGGTGGATGGCACAACCTTGTCCCATTCGTTAGCTGGGCGTAATCCGATTAAGTATTAACGCCATATCATGGTGTGGGCGATTGTTTTGTTATTGATTATCAAATAAATAATTTTATTCGTGATCATTAACTTATCGCCCAAAATCCGCTGTTTTTTTCTGTATTGAGACTTGAAACTTCCCCGCATTGGCCCCACTTAATCCTCATTGTGCAATTTTGTACCTATCGGTAATTTGGATTGAGGTAATTAATGAGTATGAAAGGTCAAGAAACCCGTGGATTCCAATCTGAAGTAAAACAACTTCTCCATTTGATGATTCACTCGCTTTATTCCAATAAAGAAATCTTCTTGCGCGAGCTTATCTCAAATGCTTCTGATGCGGCCGATAAATTGCGTTTCCGTGCACTGTCTAATCCTGAGTTATTCGAAGGAGATGGCGAGCTGCGTGTGCGTTTATCTTTTGACAAAGAAAAACGTACTTTAACCCTGAGTGATAACGGCATCGGTATGAGCCGTGAAGAAGTCATTGATAATCTGGGTACTATTGCGAAATCTGGGACTAAGGCATTCCTTGAGTCTATTGGTTCCGATCAGGCTAAAGACAGCCAATTAATTGGTCAGTTTGGTGTCGGTTTCTATTCCGCATTTATCGTGGCCGATAAAGTAACTGTACGTACTCGCGCAGCCGGTGCTCCAGCGGATGCTGGCGTGTTTTGGGAATCGGAAGGTGAGGGTGATTACACCATTGCTGATATCACCAAAGACGATCGCGGTACTGAGATCACTTTGCACTTGCGTGAAGGCGAAGATGAATATCTGGATGATTGGCGTCTGAGATCGGTTATCAGTAAGTACTCAGATCACATTGCGCTGCCGGTTGAAGTGCAGAGTAAGAATGAAGAAGACGGCACTGTTACTTGGGAAAAGATCAACAAAGCTCAGGCATTGTGGACTTGTAATAAAGCCGATATTACTGACGACGAATACAAAGCATTTTACAAACATATCGCCCATGATTTTACCGACCCATTGATCTGGAGTCACAACCGTGTCGAAGGTAAGCAGGAGTACACTAGCTTACTGTATATCCCTGCACAGGCTCCTTGGGATATGTGGAATCGTGACCACAAGCATGGCTTAAAACTGTATGTTCAACGTGTGTTTATTATGGATGATGCAGAGCAGTTTATGCCGAACTATCTGCGTTTTGTCCGCGGCTTAATTGACTCCAATGATCTGCCTTTGAACGTTTCGCGCGAAATCTTGCAAGACAGCCGCGTGACTCAAAATCTTCGCAGTGCGCTTACTAAACGTGTGCTGCAAATGCTAGAAAAATTGGCCAAAGACGATGCTGATAAATATCAGCAGTTCTGGCAGCAGTTCGGTATGGCGCTTAAAGAGGGGCCAGCTGAAGACGGAAGTAATAAAGAAACTATCGCCAAGTTACTCCGCTTTGCCTCAACGCATACTGATAGCTCTGCGCAGACAGTGTCATTGGAAGACTATGTTAGCCGTATGGCCGAAGGGCAGGAGAAGATTTATTACATCACTGCTGATAGCTATGCAGCGGCGAAAAATAGCCCACATCTGGAGTTGTTCCGTAAAAAAGGCATTGAAGTCTTGCTGTTATCCGATCGTATCGATGAGTGGATGATGAGCTACCTGACTGAGTTCGATGGTAAAGTTTTCCAATCAGTCAGTAAAGCAGATGACTCATTAAACAAACTGGCAGATGAAGAACGCCCTGAACAGCAAGAAGCTGATAAGGCGCTGGAGCCATTTGTCGAGCGGGTTAAAACCCTGCTGGGTGAGAGAGTTAAAGATGTACGTTTGACACATCGCTTGACCGATACACCTGCGATCGTGACAACAGATGCCGATGAAATGAGCACGCAAATGGCGAAGTTGTTTGCAGCTGCAGGCCAGCAGGCACCTGAAGTGAAGTATATCTTTGAATTAAACCCTGAACATGGCTTGGTTAAACGCGCAGCAGATGTGGCAGATGATGCCCAATTTGCTGAATGGGTCGAGTTGTTGCTAGACCAAGCTCTATTAGCTGAGCGGGGAACACTTGATGACCCTAACCAATTTATTCGCCGAATGAATCAGTTATTAACGGCATAATTGAGTGACAGAATGCCTCTGGTAGATAACCTGCCAGAGGTTTTTTTATGTTTTTTTATGTTTTTTTATGTTTTTTTAAGGCTATTACCTTTCTATTATTCCATCGTACTCAAGATACAATCCGATTAAGCAACCTCGCACGCCTTGAGCCAACCCCCCTGAAAATGGTATGGTTGTTCGTTTTCCGCATTTTCGACTTATTTAAGTAAAAACACATAGAAAAACTACATAGCAAGGGGATTTACGCAATGCGTATCATTCTGCTGGGCGCTCCGGGCGCTGGTAAGGGGACTCAGGCTCAATTCATCATGGAGAAATACGGTATTCCGCAAATCTCTACTGGTGACATGTTGCGCGCCGCTGTAAAAGCAGGTTCTGAGTTAGGTCTGAAAGCGAAAGAAATTATGGATGCTGGCAAGCTGGTGACAGATGAGCTGGTTATCGCATTAGTTAAAGAGCGTATCACACAGGATGATTGCCGTGACGGTTTCCTGTTAGACGGATTCCCTCGCACCATTCCTCAAGCTGATGCCATGAAAGAAGCTGGCATCAAGGTTGATTACGTACTGGAATTTGACGTTCCGGACGAGCTGATTGTTGAGCGCATTGTTGGCCGTCGGGTACATGCTGCCTCAGGCCGTGTCTACCACGTAAAATTCAACCCACCACAAGTTGAAGATAAAGATGATGTGACCGGTGATGAGCTGACTATTCGTAAAGACGATCAAGAAGCCACTGTTCGCAAACGCCTGATTGAGTACCATCAACAAACTGCGCCATTGGTGTCTTACTATCGTCAAGAAGCTGATGCGGGCAATACGCAATACTTTAAGCTGGACGGAACCCGTAAAGTAGCAGAAGTCAGTGCAGAACTGGCGACTATCCTCGGTTAGTTCTGAATGGTAAGATAGCGGAGGCGGCCTAAGGTCGCCTTTCGTATTTTACGGATATCGTTGAAAGTGACATTCTTAGCTCAAATAAATTAGCTCAAATAATACGCGTGAAAGCCAAACAAGGATTTGTGCATGTTGCAAAGTAAGCTCGGTGTACTGATGGTTAATCTGGGGACACCAGATGCTCCGACGTCGAAAGCGGTCAAACGCTATCTGGCTGAGTTCCTTAGTGACCGCAGGGTTGTTGATACTTCCCCTTTACTGTGGTGGCCTCTTTTACGCGGTGTTATCTTACCGATTCGCTCGCCTCGTGTTGCCAAACTCTACCAGTCTGTTTGGATGGAGGAGGGGTCACCTTTATTGGTCTATAGCCAGCGACAGCAAAAAGCACTATCAGCACGTATGCCAGATATTCCTGTCGAGTTAGGGATGAGTTACGGTTCGCCAAATTTAGCTGATGCTATTGATAAACTACTCGCGCAAGGTGTGACAAAACTTGTGGTATTGCCGCTTTATCCACAATATTCTTGCTCGACAAGTGCGGCTGTATGGGACGCAGTTGCTCGTATTTTAAAAGGGTATCGTCGCTTACCTTCTATTTCGTTTATTCGTGACTACGCAGACCACCCCGCTTATATATCAGCCCTAAAACAAAGCGTCGAACATGCTTTTGAGCAACATGGTACCCCCGACAGACTCATCCTGTCTTTTCATGGTATTCCTAAACGCTACGTGCATTTAGGGGACGACTACTCGCAACGTTGTGAAGACACCAGCAGTGCGTTAAGAGAGGCGTTGGGTTTGTCATTGCCAACAGAGCAAATTATGATGACTTATCAATCCCGATTCGGTCGCGAGCCTTGGCTTACCCCTTATACTGATGAAACATTAAAAAGTCTGCCTGCTCAGGGAGTAGAACATATTCAGATAATTTGCCCCGGTTTTTCTGCTGACTGCTTGGAAACATTAGAAGAGATTAAAGAGCAAAATCGGGAGATCTTTATGCATGCGGGTGGTAAAAAGTTTGAATATATCCCAGCGCTAAATGACGATTCGGTGCACATTGATCTTTTAGAACAGTTAGTTAGGAATTCTTTTTAATATCGCTGCTGCAACAGTTCAATGATATTTCTTATATTGACTTGAATAATCCTATTTATAAAAAATATCTAACAAACTTAAAAAAGTTAATCAAGCTATTTTTAGCTTAAATGCAGAGTATACGAATCGTGTTTATGTTTTGTTATAATAATAATTAGTAACACACCATGAAACATTCAAACATGTTATGCTTCACATTTTCCTTGTAATCATGCGTAGCATGTAAGAAAATTAAGTGAAAAATAGCGATATGCAAATGATCTTACTTAGCTAAGAGTTTATTAGTTCATCTAACCCTATTGGTGTGTTTGTAGCTTGGTAGACTACATTAATATAGAGTACACGCAGTAACATAAGTCAGTATGTTCTATCAGCCCTTTGGTTGCTGCGAGCCAAGGGCGGTAGCGTTGCAATGACATAAAGATTCATTCAACGTATTGATATTTAAGAGTTTGACCTCCTTTTTGGCGACTTTGGCTTTATCCATATTAATCTTCGTCATTCTATGATGATATTTTAATATTATTACCTCTCCATTAAATCTAATTTATCTAGGCTCAATTATGTCTTTTAATATAAATTACAACCATCAGGCGTTGTTTTGATGCGGAAAGGTCTGCAAGTATCTTAGACTCTGTTTTAAGCAAAAGTAGCTATATTGAATATAGCTGAAAAGATGGTCGCTGTTGTTCTTGCAAAGAAAATTTAGTCTCGTGGGGAGTGGAGCAAAGTATTAATACAACACTCACTGATGAGGATATTGCTAAGGGAGTAGTTCTCACTTGTTACTCAAAGCCAAAAAATTGGTGTTAAATATGATCCTGAGTTAAGTGATATAACGAAAAAAACACCCATGTAATCTCGATAATATTGAATTTGATGGCAGTATAATTGCACGCCTAATATTGCACTCACCACCGACATCTAAGATTGAGCACTTGCTGAAAAATTTGTTAATTTAGTCATTAATGGTCAACAACGTAGTTATTCTATTGCGAATGCCCCAGATAATATAATTGGGTTATATAAGGAAAGTGCCAAACGGTCTTTTCAGTAGAATCATTTTCAATAAACTCAAGCCACTACAATTTTTACGTTCGAAAGTCCACAAGCTACATTAACAGTTACTTCTCCTCCTGATCGTTTTGGTGCATTGGACATCAAAGATAAGCAGGTCCGTTGCTTTAGAGAAAAACCAAGAGGTGACGGTGCATTGATTAATGGAGGTTACTTTGTTTTATCTCTTAAAGTTATCGATCTCATTGCCCGTGATAAGTCCACTTGAGAGCAAGAGCCATTAATGACATTAGCTCAAAAGGGCGAATTAATGGCTTTTTGAGCACACTGGCTTTTGGTAGCCTAACCATTAGTCCGTTTGTCTTATTCACACCTATAGAAACATATTCGACAAATGTTATGGATACTGCTTATCTGTTGGAAGCTATCCGGCATGCTGGCAATGTTAAAGTAATTGTGAACAGTACCAGTGATAAGAACTATGGCAATAAAGAATAAGTTTGGGAGTATTGAGAAAACTAAGCAGTGGGGGGATATGGTTAGGACATTCCAAGAAATATTTTTTGATGGCCGTGATGAATCGACATACTGGAATGGTTATAGTCCATCATATTGCGAATATTACAAATATTGCTAAAGATTACAACATAGCAGCATTCTCAGATGCCGAATATTTCAAAATATATAGACGTTCTTATAGTTAATCCAAGACCAATGCTTATCGATTTTTTAATGGACAATGCAAGAGAGTGTTGTCTCATACTTGTATTTGGTAATTCAATTGATAAGCAATTTCCATATAAGTAAGTGCAAATGTATAGGCTATTATGGCCCTTTACACTACTTAATATGACCTATTATTAATTATATGGTATGACTGGTTTTTGTTAAAAAATATGAATAAAAGTCAATTGCTAATAGCGAAACTATCAAAATTAACTTCAATCGATTATCATGTTGGTGTTACCTTATTACTCAGGTTATGGACTATCGCAGCAGGTGGTCTATTAATAATATTAATTCCACTGTTTTTAACAGCATCAGAACAAGGTTATTTCTTTACATTTGCAAGTCTGATTGCAATGCAGGTTTTTTTTGAACTCGGTTTTAATTACGTTATTGTTCAGTTTATTGGCCATGAAATGGCTAATATACATGTTAATAGCGATGGGCATCTTGAAGGGGATCAACGTAGTATCAGCCGAGTATATTCCGTAATAACACTATTGAAAAAGTGGTATACAGTTGTTGCGTTAGTTTTCTTTGTAATTGTTTTTTTTGCTGGATTCTATTTTTTCCAGCACAATGGAGATTTGAACATACACGATTGGTTACCTAGTTGGACTTTATTAGTCCTTTTCTCTTCACTAAATCTTTTTATAAGTCCATTTTTAGCTGTCTTAGAAGGAATGGGATTTGTTGGCCAAGTTGCGAAGATAAGATTGATACAATCAATCGTAGGTTACACAGTTCTTTCTATACTATTTATATGTAAAGCTGGGCTTATTTCTATACCTGTAGTTTCTGGTACAGCTGCGCTATTTTCATTTTTTTGGGTAGTGAGTCGGTATGGAAAAATACTCTTTAAGCCAGAGATTAATAACATCATACTTAATGAAAAAATATCCTGGTATAAAGATATATTCCCATTCCAATGGCGAATTGCTCTGAGTTGGTTAAGTGGATACTTCATCTTTCAATTATTTAATCCAATGCTTTTTGCACATCAAGGCGCAATTGAAGCTGGAAGAATAGGCTTAACGTTGGCAACATTCAGTGCGATGCTATCCTTATCAATGAGTTGGGTTACGGCAAAAAGTCCAACAATGGCTAGGTTAGTTGCTGAGAAAAGAAAAAAAGAACTAAATTCTTTATTTTTATCGTTAATGAAAAATTCAGGAATGCTAAATTTATTAGTTTCTGCATCATTCTTAATTTTCGTATTCATATTGAATTCCTTTCATGTTAACTTAGTTAAAAGAATTGCTAGCTTTGATGTCTTAATTCTACTTTTCGTCATATCTATAGCAAATCATGCAATATTCTCGATGGCAGCTTATATGCGGTGTCACAAGGAAGAGCCAATGATCTGGAATTCATTATTTACAGGTCTTATTGCATTGCCATTTATATATTATTTTTCAAAAATTAGCTCATTTGCAACGATAGTAAGCTATGGTTTTATAATGATCTTCATTTCATTGCCATGGTGCTATATATTATTCCGTAAATATTACTATCGCGGAATGACTGAAAGATAACTTGTCATTTACCATAACAATGGTAATTATATTATTAGTACAGCTAATCGAATGATACCCAATACAACTAAATTATAAGATCTAGATTGAAAATCTCATTACTATATTACTGATGACTTCAAGAGAATAATTGATTGTTATTCAAACTAGGACTTATTCTCAGTAATGATTGTATTGACTTTTATATGTAATTAATTTTTTCTGACTGTCATTGATGGGTAATATAAAATGAGTTCTGAATATGATATTAATTTGACCGTTATTATACCGACCTATAATAGGACGGATAAATTAATGAGACGAGTTAACGAGTTGTTACCGCAAATGAGTAATGCTGATAAAATATTAATATCAGATAATGCGACTGAAAATTTCGATGCCGAACTAATCAATTATTTTAAAAAAGAACCAAGAATATCATTATATCGGAATAAAGTTAATATTGGTGCAAATGCTAATATAGTGAAGTGTTTTGAATTGGTAAATAGTGATTGGGTGTGGTTGTTGAGTGATGATGATTATGTAAAGTCTGACGCAATAAAAATAATTAAAAACAACCTTGTTGAAAAAAAAGTAGACTTTATAAATTTTTCATCTGAGCTGTTAAGGACGAAAAGAGTTGATTCCGTATGTGATTCTTTTGAGTCATATTTGAATGCCATTGGTAATAATTTTAGTAATCACTTACTTATATCTAATAATGTATTTAATATGAGGGTTTTTAGGCCCTTATTAAAATTTGCATATTGGGGATGTTTCGTTAATGCCCCCCATTTGGCACCTGTCTATTGTGCTCTCGAAAATAATGCTAAAATATTATTATCTTCTGAAATTATTGTGGAGTGGCAAAAACCTGTTCGTGAGGATTGTTGGCAACAATCTTCTTCTTTTAATTTACTTTTTTTGCCAGATGTATTATCAAATGCTGATTTAAGAAAAAAAGCAATTCATTCAATTATGTCAAGTCTATCTATTCCCGAATTTTTGATAGCTCAGTTGGCGTTTCATAAAATAAGTGACCCATCATGTTCAGATAAGGTTACATCTTATGCTGGACGGATTATGAATGTTTATATACGGTATGGGAGTATGCAACAAAGGATAAGGGCGGTACTTTTAAAGTTAATGTTGAAGTTTCCCCGTATCTATCTGTTCATGGTCAATATAGCATGTAGTAAACTATATGGAAAACCTATCTCTGATTTTCTTCAAAAAAGAAATTTTGAGTTTTATTTGTAACTATAGTAAACTTTTTATTCTAAGTTGGGATGCTTAATAAAGCTATATCATATTTTTTGGCTGTATATTAATTATATATACTTACATTGAGACTATAATGGCATATAAAAAGGAGTTTGTTTTTATAATTATAGTGAAGGTTTTTTTTTCACTGTTCGCTTTTTTTATATATAATCATTTTTCACATTTAGCTGATTCTGAAAGATACTTAAATGCAACGGTGAACTTAAGTAACTTCTTAGATAGAACTCAATTTGTAGATAATATTTTCTCTATATTAATATTTTTCATTTCAAGCAAATTTCTGACAAATATATTTATTTCTATAGTTTTTGGAATTTCATTTTATTGCGTTTTTAAAGATTTATTAGAATTTATAGATAGAAAACTATTGTACATATGCTTTCTTCTTCCTAGCTTTCAGATTTGGACTAGTGTGGCAGGCAAGGAAATTCTAGCTATAGCCGGTTTACTTTTTCTTATTAAGTGGATTGTTAATATACAATTTGGAAGACGAAATAGTGCGAGCTATTTGCTATTGGGGGTTGTTTTTGGTCTCATACTCAGACCGCACTATGGTATAGCTTATTGTTATCTGGCGATAAGTGTGATTATTTTAAGTAAAGTAAAACTTCCATTCTTTTCAAAATGGGTTTATATATTTTCGTTGCTGATAGCGTCTGTAATTCTTGCACTGATATTATCAGTAACTGTAGATATGTGGAGTGATCAGTTTTTGATAATAATAGATATTATCAAAAATTATTTCCTATCATCTGAAACATCATATGCTAATCGACACTATATACAGTGGGGTACAATTACTGACTACTTTAATAATATAGTGTGGGGATCATGGGTTTCTATTGTCGGACCTACATTGAATGAATCAATGAATAGAATTATTTACATACCATTTTTTATTGAGGGTGTTTTTAGTTTCATTCTAATGCTATTTTTCTTGTTTCGATATTATTCGATAACAGAAAAAGAACGATTCTATCGTAAGTTTTTTTATCTTTCATTCATTCCGGCCTTGATAATTATCTTAATGATTCACTATCCATTTGGGGTTTTCAACCCTGGTGCAGCTATTCGATATAAACAAAACATTACACCTTTGATATATTTTTATCCATTATTGGTGCTTGCATGTATCAATGAATCTATTGCGAAAAAAAAATGATTTAGCAGTAGTATTCATTATCTCTATATCTACAGTCTTCAGATGATGATTATCCATTTTCTTAGTTAAATTAAATAAGATGCGAGTATTTTATGAAAGTAGCAATAGTTGGTGGATCTGGATTTATTGGCACAAATCTAGCTGAATTATTTAAGATCAAAAATATTGACTTTACTATATTAGATAAAGTCAAAAGTGACAAATATCCTGAAAATTGGATGCATTGTGATGTAACAGAATATGAGTCCTTGGTTAATGGCTTAGACCAGCATGATATAATTATAAATCTAGCTGCAGAGCATAAAGACAACGTGCACCCTATTAATCTCTATTATGAGGTAAATGTCGAAGGCGCTAAAAATGTTTGTAAGGCAGCCGATACTCTTAATATTAAGAATATCGTATTCACATCTTCAGTTGCCGTATACGGCTTTGTTGAAAAAGATACTGATGAAAGTGGTGAGTTTGCACCTTTTAATCATTATGGAAAATCAAAGTTAGAAGCAGAAAAGATTTACGATGCTTGGTTTAACTCTTCTGAAGGGAAGAAACTAGTGACTATTCGCCCTACTGTTGTTTTCGGTATCGGTAATAGAGGTAATGTTTTTAATTTATTTAAGCAAATTGCATCAGGTAGATTTTTGATGGTCGGTAGTGGTGATAACGAAAAATCTATGGCTTATGTTGAGAACATAGTCGCTTTTCTGGAGCTTACGCTAACATTTTCAGCTGGATATCACCTAATTAACTATGTAGATAAGCCTGACTTTACTATGAATGAGCTATCTACTGTTATTTATAAGTGCCTTGGGAAAAAAAGTAAAATCATTAGAGTCCCTTATAGTGTTGGAATATGTGCAGGATATGCTTTTGATTTGTTAGCAAAAATTAGCGGTAAAGAATTTCCTGTTAGTAGTATTAGGATTAAGAAATTTTGTGCAAAAACACAATTTAGTTCTAAAAATATTAGCAAATATAATTTCTCTGCACCTTATTCATTAGATGATGCAGTTGTTAAGACTATTTCAAAAGAATTTATGAATGGAGAGTGAATTATATGATTTTTAGCTTGAAGTTATATAAAATCATATCTTATCGTTGAGGAATAAAGATGCAGAATATTGCATTTGTAATAACAAAATCAGAGGTTGGTGGGGCTCAAAGTTGGCTTTTAGAACAGGTGAAATTGTTCCGAGATAGTTACAAAATCACACTAATAACCTCAGAGCCAGGTTGGCTTACAGAGTCTATTTCTTGTGATGAAATTATATTTATTCCCCAGTTAAGGAAAACAATAAGTATTAAAGCGATATATCTTATATATAAGGCTATAAAAGATAATAATATTGATGTCGTAGTCGCAAGTTCTGCTAATGCAGGGTTATATAGTCGTCTTGCTCGTATTTTTACAAAATTCAGGTGTGTTTATGTCTCTCATGGCTGGTCTTGCTTATATAATGGCAGGATATTGAAGCCTGTTTTTTGTGCTATTGAACGCTTATTATCATATCTAACTGATGTCATATGGTGTATCTCTAAAAGTGATGAGACAAAAGCCATCAACGAAATAGGCATAAAACGACATAAAATTATAACGTCGCTTAACTCAATTACACCTTTACCTGCTCGCCCTAGCCAGCCATGTAAAAATAAAATACTATTTTTGGGAAGATTAACACACCCTAAAAGACCTGAATTGATTTGTAATGTAGTTGCAGATAATCATCAGTACTCATTAGACGTGGTGGGGGATGGAGAGTACTTTAGCTCTTTAGTCTCCAAGTATAAAAAGCATAGTAATATAAAATTTTTAGGTGAAATAAAAAATTTCAAACGTTTTCATGATTATGACGTATTTGTTCTAACTTCAGATAGTGAAGGTTTGCCTATGTCGGCATTAGAAGCTGCAACTGCTGGGTTACCTCTCATTCTAAGTGATGTCGGTGGTTGTAAAGAAATCATTGATGGAAATGGTGTTTTAATTACTAATACGGAACAATCTCTGTCCTCTGCATTAAGTTATATTTTCTCTAGTTACGATGATTTTTATCATTTGGCTCATCTAGATAAAAGTAAGTTTGATATTAGTAATAAAAAGGATGAGTACAGTAAAATAATTATTGGTCACTAGCAATTTGTTAAAGCTATTTATCGATTTTATAATAACTGAGATGTGAATATACTATTTGAGGATTAAGAATGACTATTTTAGTTACTGGTGGTGCAGGATATATTGGCTCACATACAGTAATTACATTGTTAGAACAAGACGTAGATGTTATTGTTCTTGATAATTTAGTTAACTCATCAGTTGAGTCATTATCACGCGTGTCTAAAATTTGTGGACGAAAACCTATATTTTATCAAGGTGATGTTCTTGACCGTTCTTGTCTCAAGCATATTTTCTCAAAGCATAATATTGATTCAGTGATCCATTTTGCTGGTTTGAAATCTGTGGGTGAGTCTGTTGAAAAACCGATTGAATATTATCAAAATAATGTGACTGGTTCTCTTGTATTGCTTGAGGAAATGCTTGCCGCAAACGTAAATAAATTGATATTTAGCTCATCTGCAACTGTATATGGAGACCCTGAATTTGTTCCTCTAACAGAAAATGCGCGTATTGGCGGAACTACAAATCCTTATGGTTCATCTAAGGTTATGGTAGAAGAGATATTGAAAGATTTCTCATTAGCTAATCCGGATTTTTCCATAACGGCGTTACGATATTTTAATCCGGTAGGTGCTCATTCATCAGGTTTAATCGGCGAAGATCCTAATGGAAAACCTAGTAATTTATTGCCTATTGTCACGCAAGTTGCCATCGGTATATTATCTAAGCTAGTCATTTATGGTAATGACTATCCTACTATCGATGGCACGGGTGTCCGCGATTATATTCATGTCATGGACCTTGCTGAAGGGCATTTATGTGCACTTAACAAACTCAATGCTGGGTTCAATGCTTATAATCTTGGAACTGGTATTGGTTATTCTGTCCTGCAGGTAATTACAGAGTTTGAGCGCATAACTAGAAAAAAAATTCCTTTTGAAATAGCTGAGCGTCGGCCTGGTGACATTGCTGAATGCTGGGCAAGTTCTGCACTGGCGCATACCGAATTGGGTTGGAAAGCAAAACTGAATTTAACTGACATGCTTCAAGATGCTTGGCGCTGGCAAAGAATGAACCCAAATGGGTATGATTAATATTATTTTTCATAGTTGATATATTATTATTCCAATAGAAATGGATGAAATTAATGACTGGTAGATCTTCAGATAGTAAAGAATCGTCTTCTTTTGAGCATTGTTACTTATCTTCTAATAAAGATGAAATAGATCTTATAGAACTAGTTTCTATCATCTCTAAGTCATATAAGTTAATCTTTTTCATTACTTTTATTTTTGTTTTTATAGGCGCAGGGATTACATTTCTCATCCCTAAAAACTGGGTTAGCTCAGCAATGATTTATCCCTCTTCTGATATCCAATTTAGACAACTTCAAGCTGCAAATAATTCATTATTACAGTTGAATGTGGTTGATAACATTAGCAAAGACGATGTTTTTGACCAGCTAATAAGAAATTTGTCCGATCATGCTTTACTTCGGAGCTATTTGAGCACTAACAATGCTAATGCAGATGGGGATTTATCAATCACAAAAATAGTTACAGACAAAACAGATAAAATAGATAAAAAAATTACGACTCTCAATGGTAAGGGAGATGGTTTTATACTTAGCTATAATTCCACTAATAGTTCAAATGTAAAAAATAGTTTAACTGGCTATATTAATTATATTAATAATCAGGTAAATGAAAATATTAATCGTCATATCAACTTAATCGTAGAAACAGCCAAAAAAACAGCTGCTGAAGAGTATCAATTATCCTTCCAGATGGCACTTAATGAGCAGAAGGTTAGGATTCAGCGGTTAGAGTATGCAGTTTCTATAGCTAAAGCTGCAGGTTTAAAGAAGCCAACGCACGATGTATTTGAGACTTCAAATAATAGTAATGCTTATCCTATCTCATTGGGTTACGATGCGCTGAGTCGTCAATTAGAGATTGAAAAATCTATTACTGATCCTACTGCAGTTAATTTAGAATTGTTAAACCAAAAACTTTATCTTGATAGGATTATGGCACTTAAACCTATCTCTGTTGAAATCCAGAGTTTCAATTATTCACAGTCCCCTTCAGATCCGGTAGTTAAAAATGCCAATAAAAATCTCCTCGTAATAATTCTATTTGGTTTCGTTGGTTTTGTCGGAACCATTGGTTTTGTAATAATTCAACACTACGTACGAGAACGTAGAAATATGCGTTCAAGCATGCCTAAAGATTAACTTTTAAGTTTATGACAGTGGACTATTTAGTCCACTGTGTTGTTATATTGTTTCATTATGTATAACTATTTCCATTGCTCCATGTCACCTCGATTATAATTAATTATAAGTGAGATTATGCCTCTGTTCCTCTTCTTTATATGTGCTAAAATTCCTTATCTTGTCATTTCTACATTCCCATATTCATCATTATGAAATTTCCTGGTAAACGTAAATCCAAGCACTATTTTCCTGTCAACGCACGTGATCCCTTACTGCAACCGGCGCAGACTGAAAATGAAGTGAGCACATCTTACATCGTTGGCATTGACCAAACGTTAGTAGATATTGAAGCGAAGGTCGATGAAGGCTTTATCACCCGTTATGGTCTTAGCCAGGGGCATTCGTTAGTGATTGAGGATGATGTTGCTGAGCGTCTTTATCAAGAACTGATACGTAATGAGCTGATTACGCATGAATTTGCGGGAGGAACGATCGGGAATACGTTGCATAATTACTCTGTGCTTGCTGATGACCGTTCCATTCTATTGGGTACCATGTGCAGTAATATCAAGATTGGTAGCTATGCCTACCGCTATCTGTGTAATACCTCCAGCCGGACGGATTTGAATTATTTACAGGCAGTTGATGGCGCGATTGGCCGATGCTTTACGTTAATTACGGATAATGGTGAACG
Source organism: Yersinia massiliensis (assembly GCF_003048255.1). Lineage (NCBI taxonomy): Bacteria > Pseudomonadati > Pseudomonadota > Gammaproteobacteria > Enterobacterales > Yersiniaceae > Yersinia > Yersinia massiliensis. The sequence goes on along the minus strand of NZ_CP028487.1, from coordinate 3,553,683 downwards.
TACATTTGCTATTAGCCCCGGCCAAATGAATCAACTTCGTCCTGAAAGTATTCCGGAAGAGGTCATCGCGGGAGCATCTGCTTTGGTTTTGACGGCTTATTTAGTGCGTTGTAAGCCCGGTGAGCCGATGCCCGATGCCACTATGCAAGCAATCAGTTACGCGAAGAAATATGATGTTCCTGTCGTGATGACACTTGGTACTAAATATGTCATTGCAGATAATCCGCAGTGGTGGAGAGATTTCTTAAATGAGCATGTTTCCATCCTAGCCATGAATGAAGATGAGGCTTGTGAGCTGACTGGGCTTAATGATCCATTGATGGCTTCCGACATGGCGTTGGACTGGGTAGATTTGGTGCTTTGTACCGCGGGCCCTAATGGTCTTTATATGGCGGGTTATACCGAAGAGGCAAATAAGCGCCAGACTCAACATCCATTACTACCAGGTGAGATTGCAGAATTTAATCTGTACGAATTCAGTCGTGCGATGCGCAAAGCGCATTGCGATAATCCGCTGCGTATTTTCTCTCATATTGCTCCTTATATGGGGGGGCCAGAGAAAATAATGAACACTAATGGCGCGGGTGACGGTGCATTATCTGCGGTATTGCATGATATCGCTGCCAATGGCTATCATCGTAATAACGTGCCTAATTCCAGTAAACATGTCCGTCGCTACCTGAGTTATTCATCTTTGGCTCAAGTGTGTAAGTATGCAAATCGCGTCAGCTATCAGGTACTAAATCAGCATTCACCTCGCTTAACCCGTGGCTTACCTGAACGTGAAGACAGTTTGGAAGAATCGTACTGGGAGCGATAATCTTTAGCGATAAGTATTTAAGTAGAAAGCAGGGCCGGCATAGATTGCTGGCCCTGCTTGCTTATATCACCCGAAATAGTGTCTCTGGATATAAAAGAAATGCGGTTTAGATTGGGCAGACAGGGCGCTTATCTTCTTCCGTGAGTGTCTCTATTTTAAGCAAGTTCAACATACTATTGGCAATTTCACGTTCGCCCATAATGACTTGGTTTGCACCGCGATCTGAGATATAAACCACTTCATCGTCATAATGAGCGCGAGCAATTATCTCCAGATCGGGTCGCTTAATTCTGGCCGATGCAACAATTTCACCTGCTTCATAACCATTTGGGATAGTCAGCAATAACCAGCGTGCACAGTCTAATCGCGCCAACGACATAATATCGCTGCTCGCAGCATTGCCTAAGACGGCATTGATGCCTTGCTCACGCAGCGCTTCCACTCTTGGGCGAGAGTTCTCAATAACGACTAACGGGATGCCTTCAGCATGCAGTTTCGCTCCTAATAAGCTCCCTACGCGACCATAACCCACTAATAACGCGTGGTTGCACAGATCAACAGGGATCTGCTTTTCTTCCTCAACGGCTTCTTCCAGAATAAGATCCTCCATCGTTTCGCTCTTGGCTAAATATCTATCCAATAGTGTGAACAATAGTGGGTTGAGCATAATGGAGAGAATCGCGCCTGCTAGCACAAGATTACGGCCGTGTTCAGACATCAAGCCGAGTGAAATCCCCAGACCTGCCAGAATAAAAGCAAACTCGCCGATTTGTGCCAAGCTAACGGAAATGGTGAGTGCAGTACGTTTAGAGTGCCCAAACATCCGCACTAAGGCGAAAGCTATCGCTGACTTACCGAAGATGATGATAGCCAACGACGCCAATACAGCGAGTGGTTCACGGATCAAAATCATCGGATCGAACAACATACCGACTGACACGAAGAACAAGACGGCAAATGCATCACGTAGCGGTAAGGTGTCTTGTGCTGCGCGGTGGCTAAGCTCTGATTCATTCAGTACCATGCCAGCGAAGAAGGCACCTAGGGCAAAGGAGACATCAAATAGCCCGACGGCGCCGTAGGCGATACCTAGCGCTAAAACTAACACCGCCAGTGTAAACAGTTCCCGTGAGCCGGTACTGGCGGTTTTAGCCAGTATCCATGGTACAAGCCGGCGGCCGACAACAATCATCAACGTAATAAACGCGATGACTTTACCAATGGTGATGGCGAGCTCGGTGAATAAGTTGCCCAAACTAGTGGTTTCATTGCCCATGACACCCGCGAAAGCAGGTAATAGCACGAGTGTCAGTACCATTGCCAAATCTTCAACAATCAACCAGCCAATCGCAATCTGCCCTCGCTGGCTATCAATCAATTGCCGCTCCTCAAGCGCACGCAGCAATACCACGGTACTGGCTGTTGATAGACAAAGACCAAAAACAAATCCTGCCATCAAATCCCAGCCTAATACATGAGATAGTCCCATACCTAACAGGGTCGCAACGGCAATTTGAGCCACAGCGCCGGGGATGGCGATTGATTTTACTGCGAGGAGATCTTTAAGCGAAAAGTGAAGTCCGACACCAAACATCAACAAAATAACACCAATTTCAGCCAGTTCGGGTGCTAATGATGTATCTGCAACAAAACCTGGCGTGAATGGCCCGGCAAGCACCCCTGCGGCAAGGTATCCAACTAAAGGAGAGATACGCAGGCGGTGAGCCAGTGTGCCCAAGAGGAAGGCGAGAACAAGGCCTCCGACGATCGTGGTGATTAAGGGTGTTGAATGGTGCATCCAGACTCCTTCTAGTTATACCCGCCATCTTACTTATTGCAGACGTGTTGGCTGTATTCAATAACTCGAATCACTTTGCAGAGAAAGCGCTTCGGGACTTTTCGCTTGTTGACTTCCTGCATTGGGAAATATCTTGATGTAGACAGAGAAGTACGCATTTCATAGCAATAACATTAGTTTATTGCATTTATGCGATCAATGCGCGATAAAAATTCATTTTTTATCGATAAAAGTCTGCTTTGGCATGGAATTTGTTTGAAGCGGTTGTTTGTGAGGGATTTGCTCTTTTTGTCACGATTACACAGGGAAACCCCCCGACTGAAACACATGTCTCAGTCGGGATTATAAGATTTTTACTATTACTTATCTTCTATATTGGGCAATAAGGCAGTGAATATCCCCAGTAATGGTAAGAATGCACATATTTGATAGACCAGTTCAATACTGGTTAAATCAGCAACATACCCTAGTACAGCCGCACCTAAACCGCCCATACCGAAAGCAAAACCGAAGAATAGGCCGGATACCATGCCGACTTTCCCCGGAATAAGCTCCTGCGCATAGACCAGTATCGCAGAGAAGGCCGATGCGAGGATGACACCGATGATCACGGTTAAAATCCCCATCCAATACAAAGAAGCATGGGGCAAAATGAGGGTAAAGGGTGCAACACCTAAGATAGACCCCAAAATAACGTATTTCCGTCCTATGCGATCCCCTAGAGGGCCGCCAATAATGGTCCCAGCCGCAACTGCAAATAAGAATACAAATAAGTGTATTTGCGCGTTTTGTACCGAAACACCAAACTTATGCATCAAATAAAAGGTGTAATAGCTACTGATGCTAGTCAAATAGAAGTATTTAGAGAATATCAGCACCATCAAGACAATTAACGTCTTAATAACTGTCTTTTTAGGCAGCATTTTTGCCGATGAGACGTTTACGGTCTTCCCATGTGTGATTCGTTGCTGCTGTTGATACCATTTACTGACCTGCAACAATACGACAATCGCGAGCAATGCCGCGAGTGAAAACCAGCCGACATTACCTTTGCCATAAGGTGCAATAAGGATTGCGGCAAGCAAAGGGCCCAGTGCGCTACCGAAGTTGCCCCCGACTTGAAAAACAGATTGAGCCATGCCATGACGGCCACCGGACGCCATGCGAGCGACTCGCGATGATTCTGGGTGGAATACCGATGAACCGGTTCCTACCAACGCAGCAGCCAGTAACACCACGGGGAATGTTGTCGCGACAGCCAATAGCAAAATTCCCGACAGCGTAAACCCCATGCCAATTGGCAGGGAGTAGGGTTGCGGATGTTTGTCGGTATATAAGCCAATCAGCGGTTGGAGCATCGACGCTGTGAGCTGGTAGGTCAGAGTGATCAACCCAATCTGGGCAAAACTCAGTGAAAATTCGGCTTGCAATAGGGGATAAATCGCCAGAATCAACGATTGGATCATATCGTTGAGCAAGTGAGATACGCTGATCGCCCCCAAAATAGAGAAGGAGGTACGTTTTACTGATGTATTCACGAGTGGAGGAGGTGCGGTATCAGAACGATCGGTCATAGTGAGTATTCGCCTAATAATTTTCACTGTTAATAGTATGTTGGTAATGAATACATACTATGCAGATCTAAGGATTTTTACTACATCAGACACAATTTGATATATATTCCAGAGTTCTGAAATGTATCTATGCGCTACGGCACATCAATATGAGACTGATCACGGTATTACCTTGATTTTTCATGCTATTGCTATGCAATACACCAATTTTACTCATTGAGTTGGCACTTATTGAGCAGGTATTAACGACAATCTGGAGAGTTGCGATGCGTTTTTCATTATCTTCCACAGCCGGTGCTTTGGCTGTGTCGCTGGTGTTTGCACCTGGATGGGCTGCAGCCTGGGAAAAAGATAAAACTTACGAGATCACCATACTGCATACCAATGACCATCATGGGCACTTCTGGCAAAACGATCATGGTGAGTATGGTTTGGCGGCACAAAAAACACTGGTCGATAGTGTTCGTCAACAAGTGGCAGCGCAGGGGGGAAGCCTGCTATTACTCTCTGGTGGTGATATTAATACCGGCGTACCAGAATCCGATTTACAAGATGCAGAACCTGATTTCCGCGGTATGAATTTAGTCGGCTATGATGCAATGGCTATCGGCAACCATGAATTTGATAATCCGCTGAGTGTGTTACGTCAGCAAGAAAAGTGGGCCACCTTCCCGTTACTCTCTGCCAATATCTATCAGAAAAGCACTCAACAGCGCTTGTTTAAGCCATATGCTCTGTTCGATAAGCAAGGCGTCAAAATTGCAGTGATTGGCTTGACCACGGATGATACCGCCAAGATCGGTAATCCCGAGTATTTCACTGACATTGAATTTCGTGTCCCCGCAGTTGAAGCAAAGCAAGTTGTTGAGCAACTGAGAAAGGCTGAGAAGCCTGACATTATTATTGCGGCAACTCATATGGGGCATTATGACGATGGAAAGCATGGTTCTAACGCGCCGGGTGATGTCGAGATGGCTCGCAGCTTACCGGCTGGCTATTTGGATATGATTGTGGGTGGTCACTCACAAGACCCTGTGTGCATGGCTAGCGAGAACCACAAGCAGGCTGACTATGTTCCCGGTACGCCTTGTGCACCAGATCGTCAGAATGGGACTTGGATTGTACAGGCCCATGAGTGGGGTAAATATGTCGGTCGCGCTGATTTTACTTTCCGCAATGGCGAATTGAAATTGGTCAGCTATCAGTTAATCCCAATCAACTTAAAGAAGAAAGTTGAAAAGGCTGATGGCACGAGCGAACGTGTTTTGTATACACAAGAGATTGCCCAAGACCCATCAATGCTCAAATTGCTGACCCCATTTGAGGAGCAGGGCAAGGCGCAGTTGGATGTTAAAGTGGGCAGTGTGAAAGGCAAACTTGAAGGTGATCGCAGTAAAGTTCGCTTCGAGCAGACCAATCTGGCGCGAGTACTTTTAGCTGCGCAAATGGAACGAGCAGGCGCTGACTTCGCCGTAATGAGTGGTGGTGGTGTTCGTGACTCTATCGAATCAGGGGACATTACCTATAAAGATGTGCTCAAGGTGCAGCCATTTGGGAACACATTGGTCTATGCCGATATGAAAGGCAGTGAGGTTGAAAAATACTTAGCGGTTGTGGCCAATAAAAAAGTAGATTCAGGGGCTTATGCGCAATTTGCTAATGTGAGTTTGGTTGCTGATGGTCACGGTGTCAGTGGGGTGAAAATACAGGGAAAACCATTAGAGCCGAATAAAACCTATCGTTTGGCAACATTGAATTTCAATGCGTTAGGCGGTGATGGCTATCCGAAAATTGATACGCTACCAGGCTATGTCAACACTGGTTTTATCGATGCTGAAGTGCTCAAGCAATACATTGAAAAGCACTCACCGCTAGATGCCAGCCAATATCAACCGAAAGGCGAGATTGTGTATAAGTAAGTCTCATCTAGAAGCCTCCATCAATGGGTGGGGGCTTCTGACAATGAAGTTCTGCCATGTCGTGTCATCGGTGCAATTTGGCGCGGCGAGGCTATCAATAAATCAATCCCGTTTGGCGATATCAGCAAAAACACCTTGTAATAAGCGACATAAATCCACAGCCGTTAATTCAATGTCTAATCCCCGTTTGCCACCCGAAACAAAAATAGTGTCATATTCTTGAGCTTGAGTATCAATCACCGTAGGTAAGCGTTTTTTCTGCCCTAATGGACTGATACCGCCGACTAAATAACCGGTGGTTCGTTGTGCTAATTGCGGGTCAGCCATATCCGCCTTTTTCGCTCCTAGTGCTCGCGCCACTTTCTTGAGGTCAAGCTGAGTTGCCACTGGGGTAACAGCGACAGCCAAGTTTTTGGCGTCACCATTTAACGCGACCAGCAATGTCTTATAGACCTGCTCCGCATTTAAGCCCAATTTCTTAACGGCTTCATCACCAAAATTGGTTTCAGCTGCGTCGTGATGATAGGGGTGCAGCGTGAAAGGAACTTTTTGTTTTTCCAGCAAAACAACAGCAGGTGTCATAGTAAAGGTCCGATTAAAAATGAAGATTAATTCAGCTAAATTATGCTACACGCAACGATGGGATGCGTATCAAATTAACCGAAGGAAATCAGCGTGATGGTCGTGAGGTCAGCAAGTTATCGCGAATGTCAGTTGCTAATCTAATCATCAGGTTGCTACCCTATACTTGCTGCTCATCATATCCGCAAGGTATGTGAGCGCTTAATAACTAAAATAACGAAAATTCCTCTTTGACTGGCCGATAGCGATATCGGCCATTTTTTTCGGTCACTTTTGATTAGTGATGGTCGGTTTTAATAATTCAGGCAGGTTCCCCTCGCCATATAAATGTAATGCGCCGACGGCAACCACATAGCGCCCAGACGGTAACTGTTCAAGCAGCTGTTGCCAGCGTTTGTTTCGTTGAATCATCAACACATCATAGAGATGCTGGCTAAAAGTCGGGGCCAGCGTGGTTAAGTCTGTAGCCGGATGATGCTCCAACCACCAGCCCATCATGGTTTGTAATAAACGGGCATTAGTGTGCCAATGGGTCAGGGTATCAAGCAGTAAAGACATGCCGTTGTCAGGTAATGCCTCGAGTAAATCGAGTTGCATTTGTGTCCCTTCTAATTCAATGACTTTTTTCTCTTGCGCTGCTGCCGCTTTCAATAATTGATAATCGATACCATATTCTCCCCGCAATCCCAATCGTTGTGCCTGACGAGCTTGAAGCATCAAGGCAACTTGCCATGCGGGCAGAAAGGCCATGGTAAGCGGGTCATTACCCATCTCTTCGCAACGCTGTAATAATTGCAGATAGTGCTCCTCGGGTAATCGGTCAACCAATGGCTCAACAAGAGTATCCTGACCAAAAGAGGGGGCGGCTTCGGTGATATCAGCTTCAACAATGAGTGCATCAGCCTGATTTAATTTATTGAGCAAATCGTGGGGAAGGGGAAACATGCCATCTGTTCCCATATGGATGCTGCCGACCATATGAAAGTGGCGCTCGCCGGGTAACGTGATATCCAGCGCAGGATAGCGGTAAGTTGCCGGTGCAGCCATTCCTAGAAATGCCGCAATACGGCGTAATAACTGGCCCATATCATTCCTTTTTTCGCATTTCCTCCTATGCTATACCCTTCTGACTTGAAATGAATAACGTTAAATGGCGCACAAAACTGTATTGTGCGCCATCAGGTTATCGAAAAAGATTACTGTTTGGGCTTGTAACGTAATAAACGGTTAGCATTGCTGACAACAGTGATAGACGATAATGCCATCGCCGCGCCGGCGACTACAGGGCTGAGTAATGTACCGGTGAACGGGAATAAAATACCCGCAGCAATCGGAATACCCAGTGCGTTGTAGAAAAATGCACCCAGTAGGTTTTGTTTCATATTCCGCAATGTTGCTTTGGAAAGCTCAACGGCATCTGCCACTCCGTGCAGGCTATGACGCATCAGGGTGATAGCCGCAGTTTCAATGGCAATATCACTCCCTCCTCCCATGGCAATCCCAACATCTGCTTGTGCCAGTGCTGGCGCATCATTGATGCCATCGCCAATCATCGCCACTTTATGTCCAGCAGCTTGCAGCTGTTTGATAGCCTCGGCTTTTCCATCGGGTAATACGCCAGCAATGACCTGATCAATACCCGCTTCTTTCGCGATTGCATTGGCCGTTATCGGGTTATCACCGGTTAGCATCACCAGACTGTAACCTAGCGAATGCAGCCTTTGTAGCGCACTGACACTGTCACTGCGCAGTGGATCGCGAATCGACAGCAAAGCCGCTGGCTGACCACTAGCGGTTAGAATCACTGGTGTCGCGCCACTTTCAGCTTGTTGCTGCATCAGCGATTGCAACTCGTGGGTATCAATCTGTTGCTCTTCCAGCAGACGATTATTCCCCAGTAGCAGCGGAATACCATCAACCTCGCCACTGACACCCAAGCCACGCAAAGTGCGGAATTGGCTGATGCTTGGTAGTGTCATCCCATCGGCGCGCTGCAAAATAGCGCGAGCCAATGGGTGATTAGAGCCCGTTTCCAGCGCCGCAGCCCATGTCAGCGCTTGCTGTTCGCTCACGCCATTGAAGGTATGAATAGCGACGACTTGCGGATGCCCTTCGGTCAGGGTGCCCGTTTTGTCGAATACCAAAGTATCAAGGTTGCTTGCTTGCTGCAACGCATCAGCGTCTCGGACCAAAACGCCAAATTCGGCTGCTCGACCCACACCCGAAATAATCGACATCGGTGTTGCGAGACCCAGTGCGCAAGGGCAGGCGATAATCAGCACCGTGGTCGCGACAACCAATGTGTAGACCAGTTGCGGTTGTGGACCAAAGAAATACCAGATCAACCCCGCGAACACGGCAATAGCAACCACGGTGGGAACAAAGACTGCCGAGATCCTATCCGCCAATTTACCGATCTCAGGCTTGCTGCTTTGTGCTTGGCGAACCAGTTTGATAATGCGCGCCAAGGTGGTTTGACTGCCGATGGCATTGGCACGAAATACCACTGATCCGTCTTGTACTTGCGTGCCGGCATGAACCACATCACCGGCTGATTTTTGTTGCGGGATAGGTTCACCGGTCAGCATGGCTTCATCCATCCACACTTCCCCTTGCACAATCTCGCCATCAACCGGCACACGGTCACCCGTGGTCAAACGTAAAGTCATTCCCAATTGGACATCGGCCAGTGGGATCACTTTTTCACCTTCATCCGTTACTAATCTTGCTGTCGGCGGCGCAAGGTCTAACAGCCGCTCGAGTGCATTGGATGAGCGTTGTCTGGCCCGTTGCTCCATCGCATGACCGAGGTTAATCAACCCGATAATCATGGCGCTGGCTTCGTAATAAAGATGACGAGCTTCCATCGGGAAAACATCCGGCCAGATATTCACCGTGATGGAATAAACCCACGCCGCACCAGTCCCTAACGCCACTAAGGTATCCATGGTGGCGCTGCCGTTTTTCAGGCTAACCCAAGCATTCCGATAAAAGTGGCCGCCGGCAAATATCATCACCAGCAGAGTAATGATCCCCACAATCAACCAGGGTGTTTGGGTTTCTGGTGTCAGTGTCATACTGCCACCAAAAAGTCCCCAGCCCATCAATGGGATACCTAATAGCAGACCCAGTGCGGCTTGCCACTGGAAGCGCTTCATGCTGTCGTGCGACATTTGTTGCTGGCGCTCGCGTCGCTCTGTTTCGTCCTCGATGATCTCCGCACCATAACCGGCATTTTTAACCGCGGCGATTAAGGCATCATTGCTGGGATGACCGGTGACTAAAGCACTACGTTCAGCCAGATTGACCCGAGCCACCTCGACACCATCAACGCCTTCTAACGCATGTTGCACTTTGGATACGCAGCTGGCACAGCTCATCCCTGTCAGTAATAATTGGACACTATCGCTATCTGTTGCCGGAATGGTCGAAGAGGCCGCTGCCTGATATTCCGGCTGAGATTGGGCTGAGTGAGTCAGCGGCTCAGTTTTTGGGGATTGTTCCCCTTGCAGGGTTGCGTGGTAACCTGCCTGTTCCACCGCCTCAATGAGCGTTTGTGCGTCAACTTTACCGTATATTTTAGCGCTATCGAGCGTCACGTCAGCGGCAATCACACCGGGAACCGCCTCCAGTGCTTTACGAGTACTCTCGGTACAATGTCCGCAACTCAACCCTGAAAGTTGTAGCTCGACATCCGGAGCCTGAGCTTCTTGCGCTTCATAACCGGCTTGCTGAACAGTTTCGATCAGCGTTTTAGTCTCCGCTTCACCAGTCACTTTAGCGTAGTGAACGTTCACTTCAGCATGATGAACATCTTCACGACTTTCTAATGCCGTTTTGACGCGTTTAGCACAATTCATACAGGAAAGCCCGTTTAAGGCCAGCACTGTGGTTTGCAACATAATCAACTCCTTATCGAGTAGTCACTTATCCGTACATTCGTCGGGATAAGTTTAGTCGGGATTCTCGGTCACATTTCGCTCGGGTCGTCAGTAAGGCGACCGACACGACAGCTCTCGTTGTACAGATTTTATTCCGCTTGACTCATCGTGTTATTTTCACTAATTATGGAGGTTAAACCTTCCAGCAAGGGGAAGGTCAAGGGGGAAATATGAACATTAGCGATGTCGCAAAAAAAACGGGCTTAACCAGCAAAGCCATCCGTTTTTATGAAGAAAAAAAACTGGTGACACCGCCTATTCGCACCGATAACGGTTACCGCAGCTACAGCGCCAAACATATTGAAGAGTTAACGCTATTGCGTCAGGCACGGCAGGTTGGCTTCACTTTGGATGAATGTCGTGAGCTGTTGGCATTATTTCATAATCCGGCCAGACACAGTGCAGATGTTAAAGCCGCGACGTTACTCAAAGTAGCGGAAATCGAGCAGCATATTAATGATCTTAATCAGATGCGATTGCGGTTACTTGCGTTGGCGGAAAGCTGCCCAGGGGATGAAGGGGCCGATTGCCCGATTATCAATAATCTGGCGGGATGTTGTCATACTATCGATCATAACCACACTATCGATCATCGCCACACGACCGATCATTGCGACACTGCCGATCATTGTCACGCGACCGATAAATAGAAAGCAGGGACACCAAAAAGAGTAAAGGCGTATTCAGATAAATACGCCTTTATATTGGCCGGTCTACTCTTGATATGTCTTTATCGCTATCAACGTAATAGCAATAAATCAGTGACGAACTTCGCGGACATGCAAAGTATTGCCTTCCACTAATATCACTTCAACTTCAGTGCCGGCACTTAATTCATTGGCGCAATAAATACGCCAGCTACTGTCACCGACTCTCATTCTGCCATAACCATCAACAGTGGGTTCCGTCAATGTTGCTCGTGTTCCCAATAATTGATGATTACGCTGGTTGAGCATCGCGGGCTGCGGCTTGATACGTTTACTGAGCCAATACCACCACAGGAAGGCAGCGACCACGGTCAGGACGGAAAACAGCACACCTTGCATTTCCCAGCTAAAAGGAAATAGCCAGACCAAGATGCCGACCACCACGGCGGCAACACCGCTCCACAGCATATAGCCACTGGCGCCGAGCATCTCAGCGGCTAGAAGTAGTCCGCCGAGTGATAGCCAGAACCAGTTAGGATTTGCTGCAATTTCCTCCAGCATGGTTATTTACCTCGGCTGTTTTTACTCTCACCAATCAATTCTGCAATACCACCGATAGCGCCCATCAGGTTGCTCGCTTCCAGCGGCATCATAATAACTTTGCTGTTATTGGCAGAGCCAATATGTTGCAATGCATCGGTATATTTCTGTGCCACGAAGTAGTTAATGGCTTGAATATCACCGGCCGCGATGGCTTCAGAAACCATTTTGGTGGCTTGTGCTTCAGCTTCTGCCGCACGCTCACGCGCTTCTGCCTGTAAGAAGGCAGATTGACGCTCACCTTCAGCTTTCAGAATTTGTGACTGCTTTTCACCTTCAGCACGCAAAATAGCGGCCTGACGAACCCCTTCCGCTTCCAGAATATCAGCACGCTTAGTACGTTCAGCTTTCATCTGCGCGTTCATCGCGGAAATCAATTCAGTTGGTGGGCGCACATCGCGGATTTCAATACGGGTGATTTTGATGCCCCACGGGTTAGTGGCTTCATCGACGATATGCAGCAGGCGGCTGTTGATATTGTCACGCTGAGACAACATTTCATCCAACTCCATCGAGCCAAGCACCGTACGGAAGTTGGTCATGGTCAGATTGACGATAGCCAGTTCCAAGTTGCTCACTTCATACGCGGCTTTTACGGGGTCAATGACTTGGATAAAGCAAACCGCATCGATAGCCACATTGGCGTTATCGCGAGAAATGATCTCTTGAGATGGGATGTCCAGCACCTGCTCCATCATATTGATTTTGCGACCAATACGATCCATAAATGGCACAACGATATTCAAGCCTGGCATCAGCGTTTTGGTATAACGGCCAAAACGTTCAACAGTCCACTGAAAACCTTGTGGAACGATTTTGATTGAGGAAAATACCACAATCAGGGCGACGACGATTAGAACAGGGATAACTGTAAACATATTTAACTTCCTGTCAGCAATGATTTTTGTTTCTTAATATTACGTGACGGGTCGCTAAATGCCTACTTAAAGGGAGGTAAAAGCGTGTAAATGAGAGAAAACTCGGCTGAATTAGAATAAAACAGCGCGGGATGGCCCCGCGCAGGAATAAATAAAGAAATGGCCAATCAGAATATGGCGATAAACAGTGGCGTTAATTAACGTTTAGGGATTAACGTCCGCGATCAATACAGCAATGAATAAAGTTGGCGGCGATATTTGGCGGCCAGTGCATCACCGGTGCCTAATGCGGCCAAAATATCCATTAAAGTCTTACGTGCTGTACCATTAGCCGCAGCCAAATCTTTTTTCAGATGGCCGAGTAATAATTCCAGTGCTTCTTCGTTCCGCCCGACCTGATGAAGCTGCAAGGATAACTGGACAGCTAGTTCAACGTTATCTGGCTGCTCTGCTAGCTGTTGCTGTAATTGCTGAATCTCAGGCGTGTCAGCGGCTTGTTTCAGCAACTCAATCTGAGCAACCAACCCTTGATAGCGTGTATCTCGGTCTTGCAAGGGAATAGTGGCTAAAACGGCTTCCGCTTCTTCACTGCGGTTTAATTGAATCTGCGCATCAGCCAATTGCAGGCCAATTTCACTGTTTTGCCCGCTTAACGTCCAGGCCTCTTTTAGCAGTGGCAGCGCATCTTGTACTTTACCTTCGCTCATCAATTGCGCCGCTTCTGCGGCTTTCAACTCTTCAGGTTTTGGTAGCACCTTCTGCAGCAGTTCGCGGATAACCTCTTCCGGTTGCGGCCCTTGGAAACCATCGACCGGCTGGCCATCTTTAAAGAGATAAACTGCTGGAATAGAGCGCAGGCCAAACTGAGAGGCCACCATCTGTTGTGCGTCACAATCGACACGAGCCAGAATAAATTGACCCGCATATTCCGCGGCCAGTTTATCCAGTACTGGGGTTAATTGCAGGCAATGTTGGCTGCGCTCAGACCAAAAGTAGAACAGCACTGGTACAGTCATGGACTGTTCTAAGGTTTGATGTAGGTTCGCTTCAGTAATATCAATCGTAATGGGTGCTAGCATAATTATTTCTCTCATCCGTTTTAGCAATAGATGGGGGCAGATTATCGTGCTTCAACCCCAGCTATTTGAGATAGCGCTTAAGCGTTGCCACGCAAGACTTTATCTAACATTCGTCCCGGTAATAGGCGGCGCAGAATGGTCAATGCATGGGCGACCAAGGTGACTGGATAACGCAGTTGCGGACGCGGGCTTTCCAGCGCATGGCGTAATTTAGGCAGTATGGCTTCCGGTGGTAGCGTAAATCGCTTCGCAATACCCGGATTATTGACGGGCTTATTGGCCTCAGCCTGATTCACATTTTGCGTGAAATGGGTGCTGATAGGGCCAGGTTCGATCAGGCTGACATGAATTCCACTGTCATGTAGTTCCATGCGTAGTGCGTCCGACCATGCTTCGAGTGCATATTTGCTGGCGGCGTATGCGCCGCGACCTGCGGTTGACACTAACCCCATAACGGAGCTGGTTTGAATAATACGCCCTTCTCCGTGGGGCAACATCGCCGGTAACAGTAATTGTGTTAGCTGGTGGGTACCAAACAAATTAGTGGAGAATTGCTGTTCTAACTGCTGGCGAGAAATGGTCTGCAATGGGCCATACAGGCCAAAACCACCATTGTTAAACAGGCCATATAAACGCCCGTTCGTCAGCGTGATAACCTGCGCGGCAGCCCGCTCAACACTGGTACTGTCATCCAAATCTAGCTCAATACCTTCCAGCCCTAACTGTGCCATCTTGGCGACGTCATCGGGTTTACGGCAGGCAGCCAGTACGCGATAACCTCTATTTTTCAAATCTTGCGCTGCGACCAGACCTATGCCACTGGAACAACCGGTAATTAATACAGCTTTTTGCATAACTTTACCTAGTGAGTGAATCTATTTGTTTGAACAAGTGGTATTACTTCTTGTTGCACATTACTGCGTCGCGATTAGCGGCTCGAGTTGTTTAGCTGCCCAATCGGCGATAAACGGCTGAGCTTCTGCGTTAGGATGTAAGCCATCATCCTGCATCCACTCGGGCTTCACGGCAACTTGTTCCATAAAGAAGGGCACAAGTGGGATGCCGAATTGCTGCGCCAATTGTGGATACATTGCAGTAAAAGCATCAGTATAACGGCGGCCATAGTTTGGCGGAATACGGATTTGCATCAATAAAGGCTCGGCTTTTGCCTCCTTGACCAGATGGATTATTTGCGTCAGATCTCGTTGAATATCCTGCGTTGGGAAACCACGCAGTCCGTCATTTGCACCCAGTTCAATCAGCACCCAGCGTGGCTGGTGCTGTTTAAGTAGTGCAGGTAGACGAGCCAGACCTTGCGCGGCGGTATCGCCACTAATACTGGCGTTCACCACTTTGGGTAGTGAAGGGGTAGCCTGCCATGTTTTATCTAGCCGTGAAGGCCATGCTTCGGCAATCGGCAAGCGGTAACCGGCGCTCAAACTGTCGCCTAGAATCAAAAGTGTGTCGGTTGCGGCGGCACGCATACTGAATAATCCCAATAGTAATAGGAAGGGAAGATGCCAGCGGAAAACGTTCTTGAAGTTCATCATCTTAATAAACACGTCGGTCAGGGTGAGCAACAGCTCTCCATCCTTACCGGAGTTGAGCTCGTTGTCAAACCCGCTCAAACAATTGCGTTAATTGGTGAGTCAGGTTCAGGTAAATCCACACTACTGGGGATTTTGGCGGGCTTGGATGATGGTAGTAGCGGTGAAGTGAGCTTACTGGGCCAATCATTGACCGCGATGGACGAAGAAGGGCGCGCTCAGTTACGGGCTAAAAACATTGGTTTTGTCTTTCAGTCCTTCATGCTCGTTCCCACGCTTAATACGTTGGAGAATGTCCAACTACCGGCATTGCTGCGCGGCGAAAGTGAGCGTGAAAGTAAAGCGCATGCCATTGAATTATTGAAATTGGTCGGGCTGGATAAGCGCCTTCATCATCTTCCGGCACAACTTTCGGGTGGCGAGCAGCAGCGAGTGGCCTTGGCACGAGCCTTCAGTGGGCGGCCTAAAGTGCTCTTTGCAGATGAACCTACGGGCAACCTCGATCGTCATACTGGTGATCGCATCGCCGATTTATTATTTTCTCTTAATCGTGATTACGACACCACGCTGATTCTGGTGACTCATGATGTGCAACTGGCGGGCCGTTGCCAGCGCCGGTTGCGCTTGCAGGACGGTAAATTGTGGGAGGAAGCATGATTTGGCGCTGGTTTTGGCGCGAGTGGCGCTCACCCTCACTATTGATTGTCTGGTTGGCATTAACATTGGCGGTCGCCTGTGTGCTGGCGCTAGGTACCATCAGTGACCGAATGGAAAAGGGGCTGAGTCAGCAAAGTCGCGATTTTCTGGCTGGCGACAGAGTGTTGAGTGCCGCGCATCCTGTCCCTGAGAGTTGGCTGCTCGAAGCAAAGCAGCAAGGGTTAACGGTTAGCCGCCAACTTTCGTTTATGACGATGACATTTGCGGGTGATCGTCCGCAATTAGCGGATGTCAAAGCCACCGATCTGGCCTATCCACTGTATGGCAAACTTGAAACATTACCTGCCGGTGCGGTACTGGAGCCGGGCACGGTGCTGGTCGCCCCCAGATTACTGTCATTGCTCGGGGTAAAGGTCGGCGATGTATTAGAGGTAGGGGATACCTCGCTAAAAATTGTGGGTGAAGTGCTTCAAGAGCCAGATTCAGGTTTTAATCCATTCCAAACCTCGCCAAGCATTTTAATTAATCTGGCCGATGTAGAAAAAACGGGTGCTATTCAGCCCGGTAGTCGCCTGACTTACCGTTATATGTTTGCGGGGTCGCCGGAGTCTGTCGCCAAGTTCAGTGATTGGCTTGAACCGCAACTGAAACCAGAACAGCGCTGGTACGGGTTGCAAGAGTCGGGCGGCGCGCTGGGGAAATCGCTACAGCGGGCACAGCAATTCTTGCTGCTATCGGCTCTCTTGACGCTATTGCTCTCGATTGCCGCTGTCGCCGTGGCGATGGGGCATTATTGTCGTAGCCGCTATGATTTGGTGGCCGTACTGAAAACATTGGGGGCTGGTCGCAGCGCATTGCGGCGGCTGATTATTGGGCAGTGGCTCTCGGTGCTGGTGTTGGCCGGTCTATGCGGCAGCGTGATTGGCTTGCTGTTTGAGAAGATACTCGTGCGGTTGCTGTCACCGGTATTACCCGCAGCATTACCTTCTGCCGGTTTATGGCCATGGGTATGGGCAATGGGATCATTAATATTGATTTCGCTGCTGGTGGGGATTCGCCCTTATCGGCAATTGCTGGCGACGCAGCCATTACGGGTTCTGCGCCGTGATGTCTCTGCCAATGTTTGGCCGCTATGCTACTTTATTCCTGCGATGGTGGTGATTGTCGTTGGGCTGCTGGCATTGCTGATGGGCGGCAATTCTCTGCTGTGGGCTATTCTCGGTGGCATGGTGGTATTGGCGCTACTGTTAGGCGT
Source organism: Yersinia massiliensis (assembly GCF_003048255.1). Classification (NCBI taxonomy): domain Bacteria; kingdom Pseudomonadati; phylum Pseudomonadota; class Gammaproteobacteria; order Enterobacterales; family Yersiniaceae; genus Yersinia; species Yersinia massiliensis. Next base: position 3,536,386 of record NZ_CP028487.1, on the reverse strand, counting down.
GATTGGTTGGGGCGGTCTGCTACTGTTACGTCGCCTGACGGTGACCCGTTTGTCATTGCGGCTGGCCATCAACCGTTTACTGCGCCAGCCTTGGATGACACTCACTCAACTGGCCGCGTTCTCTTTATCCTTCATGCTATTGGCACTGTTATTGGTCCTGCGTGGTGATCTGCTGGATCGTTGGCAACAACAACTGCCGCCTGATAGCCCGAATTACTTTTTGCTGAATATGACACCGCAGCAAGTGCCGCAAGTCACCGAGTTTCTGGCACAGCATCAGATCACGCCTTCAACGTTTTACCCCATTGTGCGAGTGCGGTTATCTGAAATTAACCAGCAGTTAGCAACGGAGCGGGTGCGCGAAGATGAACCCGGCGGCGAGGCGGTTAATCGTGAACTGAATCTGACTTGGCAGCAGGACTTACCCGCACACAATATTTTAACTGCTGGTCAGTGGCCACCGAAGGCCGACGAAGTGTCGATGGAGAAGGGGATTGCCGATCGGTTGGGCATTAAAATTGGCGATAAGCTGACATTCAGTGGCGATACGCAGTCGTTCGAAGCCACTGTCAGCAGTATTCGTCAGGTGGACTGGGAAAGTTTGCGTCCTAACTTCTACTTTATTTTCCCGCCGGGTGCGCTGGATAAGCAGCCTCAGACTTGGCTGACCAGTTTCCGCTATCAAGGGGATGGTGAAGCCCTCACACAACTGAATCGTCAGTTCCCAACACTGAGCCTGTTGGATATCGGGGCGATGCTGAAACAGGTCGGGCAAGTATTACAACAGGTCAGTCGTGCATTGGAAGTGATGGTAGTGCTGGTCATTATTTGCGGCACATTGCTATTACTGGCTCAGGTGCAAGTCGGTATGCGTCAGCGCCGTCAAGAACTGGTGGTCTATCGCACATTAGGTGCAAGTAAACGCTTACTACGTGGGACACTGTGGTGGGAGTTTGCTTTGTTGGGGCTGGTGGCTGGGTTAGCTGCGGCGATTGGCGCGGAAGCTGCACTCTGGGCATTACAACGGTTAGTCTTTGATTTCCCGTGGCAGCCTAATTGGGTCATGTGGTGGCTATTGCCACTAGCGGGGGCGCTGTTGTTGTCACTTTGTGGCGGTTGGCTAGGCGCACGGTTGTTGCAGGGACGGGCTTTATTCCGTCATTTTGACGGGTAATACCCGACTGACAAAAATGAAAACTGGCTAAGTTGGCGTTGCAGCGTGATTTGGTGTTTAGCTGCAACGCCAATTGTTTTATTGGGTATCGATTTAAACGGATGACAGTTTGACTTGCGCCCAATGCAACGCGTTCTGGTATTCCTCTGGCAGCATCGGTGCTAACTCCGCCAGTGCGGAAATCAATTCTGGGCCATCAGGATCATTTAAATTCAAATGACCGACTTTACGGCCTTCGCGCACTTCTTTTTCGTACCAGTGCAAATGCACCAAGGGCAATGACAGCCACTGGCTATTGACGGCTGTACCAATCAGATTGACCATCGCTGATGGGGTATTGACCACCGGTATTGGCAGTGGCAAATCTAAGATAGCGCGTAGATGCAGCTCGAATTGGCTAATGGAGGCACCATTTTGTGTCCAATGCCCACTGTTATGTACCCGAGGTGCCAGTTCATTGATCAGTAAATTGTCGCCGACGATAAAGCATTCCATCGCCATGACACCGACATAATTTAACTCATCCATAATGGCTGAGAGCATCGCCTCCGCTTGCTCTTGTAAACGGTTATCGGGTTGAGGCAATGCCACGCTCATGCGCAAGATGCCATCTTCATGCAGATTATGAGTGAGTGGATAAAAAACTGACTTGCCTTGATGACTACGAGCGCCGATCAATGAAACTTCACCGGAGAAGTTAATGCCTTGCTCGACAATGCATTCACCGTAGGCATCAGCGGGCAATGTGCTTTGTTCACCTGCGCGTAAACGCCACTGACCCCGACCGTCATAGCCACCGACACGGCGTTTAACAATCGCGAGTTCACCCAGTGTGGCAAAAACCTGTGGCCAATCGCTATCACTGGCCAAGAGTTGCCAAGGGGCGGTGGCGAGATTTAGGCTATCGAGCAGTTGCTTTTGCGTTAGGCGATCAGCCAAACGAGGAAAAATGTCGCGGTTAACAAACGCTGTATGAGTAGCAAGTTCGCGAGTTAAGGCGGTTTCCGGCCAACGCTCAATTTCAGCGGTAATCACGCTATGCTGATAAGGCACGGCTTCTGGCTCTGCATCTAAACCAACGGGATAAACAGCGATACCCAGTGGTTCACCGGCTTGACGCAACATACGCCCCAACTGACCGTTTCCTAATACACAAACTGGTTTCATGCTTCATCCCTCGGATCGGGATTTTCCAGCACTTCATCAGTTTGACTTTGACGCCAGTGAGCCAAACGACCTGCCAACTCAGTATCATGCAGTGCCAATATTTGCGCGGCGAGTAATGCTGCATTCGCCGCACCGGCTTTACCGATAGCTAATGTCCCCACAGGAATACCGCGCGGCATCTGCACGATTGAATAGAGGCTATCGACGCCACTTAGTGCTGCACTTTGCACCGGAACACCTAAAACGGGCACCAGCGTTTTTGCCGCGATCATCCCAGGTAAGTGAGCTGCACCGCCCGCACCGGCAATAATGACATGTAAGCCATTGCTTTGCGCTTGTTCGGCAAAACTGAATAGTTTGTCAGGGGTTCTGTGTGCAGAAACCACTTCGACATGAAATGGCATATTGAGCGTAGTGAGCACGTCGGCGGCGAATTGCATAGTGGCCCAGTCACTTTTGGACCCCATTACGATAGCGATTTTAACCCCGGCTGCATAAGCCGAATCGAGGTTGGCTCCCATGTGGGTAAGGCTCCTGTGATTGTGCAAGCGTCGGCCAGAACGATTTCAGATATCGTGGCTGGCGATGAGGGCGTAGAGCATACCATGAGCTAAAGATGAGGAAAACGGTTGCGTCATGGCTTTTAGTGGGATTTTACGGTTTTTTGGTCGTGGGCCTAGCGTCTCTGGCGTGATTGAAATTTGCCGTGAGTCCGCTAGAACGGGAATTTAATTAACTCAACACTTTCTGCGGTGACTTTGACCATCGAGCCTTCTTCATGCCATGCCCCTAAGACGACGCGCTGCGCTACTGTTGAGGGTAATTCTACGTTATGCACAGCCGGACGATGCGTATGCCCATGAATCATCCAGCTCACATGATGACGCTGAAATGTCTCAATAACCGCTTGTGGATTCACATCCATGATGAGCTGTGATTTCCCGCTATTATTTGCTTGGCTCTGATTGCGCATGTAAGCGGCAATACGTAGACGAAAGCGCAAAGGTAGCCATAGGAAGAGCTTTTGAATTATTGGGTTGTGTACTCGGCGACGAAAATGCTGATAGTCGGCATCGTCGGTACATAAAGTATCACCGTGCAAAATGACTATTTTACGGCCATACAGCTCGATGACTTCTTCTTCCGCGAGTAACGTCATCCCACTTTCCGTGGCAAAATCTTTACCGAGCAGAAAGTCGCGGTTGCCGTGGATAAAGTAGCAGGGGACACCCTGTTGCTGGAGTGATTTTAATGCAGCGGCGATTTGCCGGTACAAAGGTTCGGGGTCATCATCGCCAATCCAAGACTCAAAAAGATCACCCAAGATATATAACGCATCGGCATGAATCGCATCACGCTGTATAAAATGCAGGAAACCGGCAGTAATTGCCGGTTCCTGAACGCTAAGATGCAAATCTGCAATAAAAAGCGTGCTCATTACGTCGCTATTACTCGCTGACAGTCACGCTTTTAATGATGACATCTTCTTTTGGTACATCTTGATGCATACCGCTGCGGCCAGTTGCAACGTTTTTGATTTTATCAACCACGTCCAAACCTTCGGTCACTTCAGCGAATACGCAGTAGCCCCAGCCATCTGGGCGCTCTGAACGGAAGTTCAGGAAGTCGTTATCTGCCACGTTAATAAAGAACTGAGCAGTAGCAGAATGTGGATCGTTGGTACGTGCCATTGCCAGCGTGCCACGGGTGTTTTTCAGACCGTTGTTGGCTTCATTCTTAATCTGTGCATCAGTCTCTTTCTGGTTCATGCCCGGCTCAAAACCCCCGCCTTGGATCATGAAACCATCGATAACACGGTGGAAAATAGTGTTATCGTAGAAACCTTTACGGCAGTAGTTCAGGAAGTTCTCAACGGTGACCGGCGCTTTATCTGCGAAGGTTTTAACGACGATATCGCCGTGATTAGTATGAAACGTGACCATAATAATATTCCTGCTAGTGTAATAAGTGTATTCACAATGAGTCGTAACCCTTAGACCGCACTTATATCATATCTCTAAGATTGAGTCAGCACTCGAAACGCTGCCCTTAGGGGCGAAAAAGAGCTGTATCACAGGCTGATTTACCGCATAATCTGATGATATCCTGTTATACCCTCAATCATTTAAGCAGTAATAGGGTTTCTTGCTGTTAAATTGCAACGTTAATCACGTTGGGTATGAACACTGCATAATGCAAAAAACAAAACCACGGAATGTCCCGATGCTAAAGATTTTTAATACACTGAGTCGCCAAAAAGAGGAATTCAAGCCTATCCATGCCGGTAAAATTGGTATGTATGTATGCGGGATCACCATTTATGACCTGTGTCACATTGGGCATGGGCGTACTTTTGTCGCTTTCGACGTTGTTTCTCGTTATTTACGCTATTTAGGGTACTCGCTGACCTATGTCCGCAATGTGACCGACGTCGATGATAAAATCATCAAACGCGCCATAGAGAATAACGAAACCTGCGAGCAACTAACCACGCGTATGTTGGTTGAAATGCATAAAGATTTCGATGCGTTAAATCTCGAACGCCCCGATTTAGAACCGCGTGCAACACACCATATTCCAGAAATTATTGCGATGGTTGAGCAACTCATTGCACGCGATCATGCCTATGTGGCGTCCAATGGTGATGTGATGTTTGCCGTAGACAGTGACCCAGATTACGGTCTGTTGTCTCGCCAAGATCTGGATCAGCTTCAGGCCGGTGCCCGTGTTGAAGTGGCTGATGTGAAACGTAATCCCATGGATTTCGTGCTATGGAAAATGTCTAAACCCGGCGAACCAAGCTGGGAATCACCTTGGGGGCTGGGCCGCCCAGGTTGGCACATTGAATGTTCAGCCATGAACAGCAAACAACTTGGTACCCATTTCGATATTCACGGTGGTGGCTCAGATTTGATGTTCCCACACCATGAAAATGAGATTGCGCAATCTACCTGTGCTCATGATGGCCCTTATGTTAATTACTGGATGCATTCCGGCATGGTGATGATCGACAAAGAAAAAATGTCGAAATCACTCAATAACTTTTTCACTATCCGTGATGTCTTGGCCTATTACGATGCCGAAACAGTGCGCTATTTCTTGATGTCTGGTCATTACCGCAGCCAACTTAACTATAGCGAAGAGAATCTCAAACAGGCTCGCGCTTCATTAGAGCGCTTATATACTGCGCTTCGTGGTACAGATACAAATGCAGTTCCTGCGGGAGGCGCTGAATTTGAAGCTCGTTTCCGAGCGGCAATGGATGATGATTTTAATACACCAGAGGCATACTCTGTCCTGTTTGATATCGCCCGTGAGGTGAATCGCTTAAAAACGGAAGATATCACTGCTGCAAATAGCATGGCCGCCGAATTGCGCAAACTAGCTCGCGTATTGGGTTTGTTGGAACAAGACCCTGAGGTATTTTTGCAAAGTGGCGCGCAGACTGACGGCGATGAAGTTGCAAAAATTGAAGCGCTGATTAAGCAACGCAATGACGCCCGTAGTAGCAAAGACTGGGCACTGGCCGATTCTGCTCGAGATCAGTTAAACGAATTGGGTATTGTGTTGGAAGATGGCCCACAAGGCACAACGTGGCGTCGTAAATAATACAGCGATTTGCAACTTGGCTAGAACTAGCCTGGTGAGTGAGAGTTGAAAAGTATTGCGGTTCTGGTGTTGCCAGCAACCGCAATTTTTTTGTCGGCCAATTTCTCAGCTAACTATTTTGGATCTGATTATTATTATGTCTCTTTCGGATCGCGCCTTTAAATAAATGATATTGATGTTAGGGGGCATGGGACCTAACGATAATTGATGAGTTAATTTATCTCTCCAATAATAAAACATATCTTGCGATATAAGGTATTTAAGTAAAAAATCCTCTTTTTCTTATCTTATTAAAATAATCTAGTTTTGTCATTCATCAGGGTTTTTACCTATTTTATTGCTTTATCTGAGGTTAAGAAAATAAATGACCAAAATACGATAGGAAAGGATAATTTATACACGTTATTGTGGGCGGGTGAGATGGGTAAGTCTGGCTGCCTTGTAAAACTAATAACATTATTTTGACGATTTTGTGTTGCGATACTCACATGATTGAGCGAAAATCCCGCAAATTTGATGGTAAAGTAATAAAACAGAGTAATATCCGGTTGTTTAGTAAATTATTTTTCATATGTTCTGATTTCGAATTTTTAAACTTTATAATTGAATTTAAATTCACATGTAGTCATGAATCCTTAAGTTTATTAGTGAAGTGGGTGTATAACTTCATGTTATTTATGACTATTAATTGTCAGGTGTATTTTGCTGAGGAATTATTATTCATCTTAAATGATTTTTAGGGTGAAGAAATTTGTTGTGAATGATCTTCGATATAACCATTTTCCGATGGTGATTTTTTTACTTTGATAACAATAACTAATCGATGCATTACTTATATGGTTACATTTATTCTTATTTGGTTACCATGTCATCTTAATTAATTATCAGCCGTTCCTCTTAATTCTAGTGTGTTGATTTATAGTTTATAATCATCTAACATTAATCGCTTCCAAAATTAATCATGTGAGCCCCTCTCAGCACATAGCTTATATCATCCATCATAGAGTATTAATAATGAGTCATAAGATTGTTTTTAATAATAAGGTGGTGTATGACCATACTATGGCAACACTCTATAATATAAGTAATGAAAACGAGAAGGTTTTATTAACGACGCCAGCCAATCACTGCCTGCATATTATTACAAATAACCGACCTGAGATTACCTCACAGCGAGTACTGTTTGCTGATGTATGGGAGAACCATGGTGCCCCCATAAATAGCAATACTTTCTATCAGAACATTTCCATCATTAGACGAGCATTTAAGCAACTGGGCTTGGTTGATGATGTGATAGTGACTGTACCTCGGCGTGGCGTGCGTATCGCCAGCAGTATTGATATCTCAGTCCTTTCTCCAGTAGTCGAAGGATTAACTGATTCAATGGAGGTGATAAATGAAGATGGCACTGAATTAGATGGAAAAAGACATGCAGCTCCAGCGCAAGATATTATCTTAGGAGATTTACAAAGAGAAGTTCCTCTTGCTAGTTCGCTACAAGACAAAGGGCCTATTGGGGTTTTAGGTAGCCAAAATTATCCTGTATCAAGTGTCGCTAAATTCTTCTCCAGCGCAAAAAAAATCAACTTCAATTTCATGATCCTTTTATCTTTCTTTGCAACAGTCGCTTTATCAGCACAAATATTTGATTCTTATTTCTACTCTAAAAGTCGTTTTTATGATTATCAATCTGCATTTTATTTAGATAAATGTGATGTTTTTAGTCAAGTGACTAATGATGCCGAACTTCGGGGGGGAGTTGAAGATATGGTAAAGGTAAATGCTATCTCCTGTCATGAACCCAAAAGAATTTACTATTCGACTTTTCCAGGGTTGCCGAGAGTATCTTTAATCGTGTGTGATGGCGATATTATTAGGCCTGGTACTTATTGTAGTTCTTATTACCAGAGCATATTGAGTTGATCATGAAAAAGTTTATTATTGTTATCTTTGCTATTGTCATCGCTTTAGCCCTATCTTTCAGTTACTCATTTTATAAGAATGCCTCTCCACTTGATGATCGCATTAGCTGCTACGCCCAAATAAGATACAACTATGCTGGGTCTGAGCAGCACAGCCAATTAAGCTCTGGTATTTATATCTACTTATCTCAGGGGAAAGGGGTTGTCGATTTTTCTGGCGAGATAGCGATAGGCGACAAAAAATATAGAATAAAACGTAATGCAGAGGTGAGCTACAATCCTAAGGATGCTTCAGTTTACTTGTTAAAAACAGTGAAGCTAAACATTAATCCAGTCGACAATATACCAATTGAAATTGCTCGCAAACACCTGTACTCCTATCTGACTCGTGAAGATGGATGGATTAATTTTGGTGTTTATCCTAATGCCAACAATGGTTACGTTTTCTCAACGACCGCTATTCCTCAGTTTTTATGCAAAAAGCTCTAGCACAGTAAAGAATCAAGCGAATAAAAGGAAAAATGCAGAGGGCGAAGTGTCCTCTCTTTTTAATATCTAATCCCTCATCATTTCAGTCAACATGTAATAATATTTTCCGACAGTGTTATCACTGTTACCTTTGTAAACACTATTGATTTATAAGGCCAATTGCCATTTAAGAAATAAAATAATTTTATTTAAGAGTAAATGCATATTATTAATAAGTAAAAGTTTGACTTTTTAAAGTTATTTTATTTCATTTTACCATGGTCTTGAAATAGCATTTATGCATCGAGATTGATTGGCTATTTTTTTTGTAAAGCATCTCGTGATTTATTATTAGTGGCAACCGGTGGGACATGGAAATTGATTCTCCACCGGTAATAAATTCAAGCTGATGGAATTTGGTGATTATAATGAAACTAACTAAACTTGCTATAGCATTGGGTATGAGTATTGCCGTAATGGCGACTGCAGCAAACGCTGCACCAAAAGATGAGGGGCAAGGGACCGTGACATTTAACGGTTCTATCATTGATTCACCTTGCTCAATTACACCAGATACGATTGACCAAACCGTTAATTTAGGTCAGATCTCTAATGTCATTTTAAAAGATGGCGGAAAGTCTAAGCCTAAAAATTTCCAAATAAAATTGGAAAATTGCGATACGGCAACATTGAAAACTGTCTCAACAAAATTTACTAGTTCTCATTCAACAGGCAATGGTGACTTATTAGGTATTACAGGAACTGCCCGCGGTGCAAGCATTGCCATTACTGATGGTGCTGGTGATGTTATTAAGTTGGGTGAGTCAGGAAAAGCGCAAACAATCCAAGATGGCAATAACGTGTTGGCATTCTCTGCCTATTTACAGGGTGATGGCGCTTCCTCCACTATTATTCCTGGTGAATTCCAATCGATTGCTAACTTCTCCTTGGCTTATCAGTAATCCAGGTTAATTGCAACGGGGATGCATGCGGATAAGTCCGCATGCATTTAATCGTGCACGGTAATTTATATCGTGCTGAGATTGCAAATAATGGAGATAGCCTGTAATGCTGGCCAATATTTATCATGACTTGCTTTATCGGCCAATAGCACTTCAGGTAATAGTAGCATTGGTATTATTGTGCATTGTCAGATGGGCTATTGCTGCCGATGAAATTCAATTTAATACTGATGTGCTTGATGTGAAAGACCGCTCTAATATTGACTTAAGTCAGTTTTCACAGCGCGATTACATTATGCCTGGCAGCTATCAGATGTCAGTACATGCGAATCAACAGGTTATACCTGAGCAGACGATTGAATTTTTTTCACCTGATAATGACCCAAAGCTCAGTTTGCCTTGTATATCAATAGATTTAGTTGAGTTGTTGGGTTTCAAAGTCGACATGGCGAGCCAATTCCGTTGGCAACATAAACAGCAGTGCTTAGATTTCTCACAATTAAGCGGTATGGAAGCACGTGGTGATCTCAGTTCATCTACTTTATACCTCAGTATTCCGCAAGCATATTTGGAATACCACACAGATAATTGGGATCCACCATCAGCTTGGGATAATGGTGTCTCAGGATTATTATTTGACTACAGTGTGAGCAGTCAGGTCACTCAACAAAATGATAAAACAAAAACTTATACCACTAATGGCAATGGTGTCGCTGGGGCTAATTTAGGGCGTTGGCGGTTACGTGCTGACTGGCAATCTCAGTTGGAACAACCAACGAATTCAACTGCTGGGAATCGGCAGAGATTTGAATGGAGCCGCTATTATCTGTACAGAGCTTTACCTTCATTATCGGCCCAATTAACTATAGGTGAAGATTTTTTAAATTCAGACTTATTCGACAGTTTTCGTTTTAGCGGTGCCAGTTTGCATTCAGATGACAACATGCTGCCACCCAATTTACGTGGTTATGCGCCGGAAGTGAGTGGAGTAGCCAGAACCAATGCCAGAGTGGTAATTAGCCAACAAGACAGAGTTCTTTATGACACTCAGGTAGCGGCAGGGCCATTTCATATTAGGGATATTAGTGACTCAGTTTCCGGCAAATTAGATGTTCGGGTTGAAGAACGGGATGGGAGTGTACAAACTTTTCAAATCAATACGGCCACTATCCCCTATTTGTCCCGCCCAGGTGCAGTACGTTATAAAATGGCGCTGGGGAGGCCATCGGACTGGCATCACCATACTAATGGTCCAACATTCGCGACTTCTGAGTTTTCTTGGGGCGTGAGCAATGGTTGGTCTTTGTACGGTGGTGGGATTATGGGAGGAGAGTATGGAGCACTGTCATTGGGTATCGGGCGTGACCTAATGCTTTTCGGTGCACTCTCGTTCGATATGACGGAATCGAGGGCAAAAATACAAAAGGAAGAAACACTAACGGGTTCTTCATACCGATTAAGTTATTCCAAAAATTTCGAGGAATATGATAGCCAAGTGACATTTGCCGGTTATCGATTTTCTGAGCGCGACTTTATGACGATGGGTGAGTTTCTTTCGCTTCGAGAGAAAAATAATAATACTCACTTCGGAAATAATAAAGAAATGTATACCATTAGAATCAATAAGCAATTTCGTCTATTAGCCATAAGTACTTATCTTGACTATAGCCACCAGACTTATTGGGATCAGCCGACCAATGATCGCTACAGCTTATCTGTATCGCGATATTTTAACTGGGGCTCAATTAGTAATTTGAATGTTTCGTTATCGGCGTATCAGAACAAGATCAATAACATTAATGAAAATGGTATGTATTTATCTTTGTCTATGCCATTTGGCGAAAATGGAACCATCAGTGTTAATAATAACACTAGCAAAGGTACGGACTCCCAAGCGATAAATTATTACCACCAAGCAAATGAGCATAATAATTACCAAATAAGTGCGGGTCATACACGAAAGGGGAGCTTGGTGAGTGGCTATTTCAGTCACTTAGGTAACAGCGCTGAAGTGAATACGAATGCCAGCTATCAGGAAAACCAATTCTCATCCGTTGGTATATCTATGCAAGGCGGAGTGACCTTCACAGCTAAAGGGGCTGCAGTGCATCGGGTGAGTACGCTTGGTGGAACACGATTGATGACGGATACCAATGGTGTTTCTGGGGTGCCAATACGCGGCTATGGCACAACGATGAACAGTAATCTATTTGGTAAGGCGGTAATAATGGACATTAACAACTATTACCGTAATAGCGTCAGCATAGACTTAGATAATTTAGCCGACAATATTGAGGCGACTCAATCTGTGGCACAGGCAACATTAACTGAGGGGGCTATTGGTTATCGGCGTTTTAAGGTTATTGCGGGTGAAAAAACGATGGCAGTTATCCGCTTAGTTGACGGGTCATCACCGCCTTTTGGCTCGACAGTCATGAATGAGAATCAGCAAGAAACAGGCATTATTAGTGATGATGGCAGTGTGTATTTATCCGGCGTTATTGCGGGCGAAAAGATGGCAGTAACATGGGGAGGTAAAATGCAATGTACGATTACATTGCCAAAATCATTGCCTGGAATTGCTCAATCTAGCCTGCTACTGCCCTGTATTTCAGTCGTTGTAGCCAATATTGAGTCATAAGTTCATTGAGAAAATTAATTCAGACAACACAGGCAAGAGATAATGAAATTACGTAACACCCCTATTTTTATACTATTATTGGCTAGTATTATTAGCCAACAGGCTGTGGCTGCGATCGCATTGGATCGCACCCGAGTCATTGTTAATGGAAATGAAAAGTCAGTTAGTTTGAGTATTAGTAATCATAATAAGCAATTACCTTATCTCGCCCAAGGTTGGATTGAGGATGAATTAGGGAATAAAATCACTACGCCATTAACCATATTGCCTCCTATTCAGCGCGTTGAACCTGGTGCTGAAAGTCAGATAAAAGTTGTCGCCATGCCAGGCGTTGAGCAGTTATCGCAAGAGGTAGAGACGCTTTTTTATTTCAACATACGGGAAATACCACCACGCAGTGACAAACCTAATACGTTACAAATTGCCCTGCAAACCAGAGTGAAGTTGTTTTATCGCCCCAAAAATATTATGCCAACGAAAGCAGATATGGCTACACCGTGGCAAGAAAAGATCACACTTACTCGTCAAGGTGATAGTTATTTAGTGGCTAACCCCACTCCTTATTTTATTACTTTGGTGGATGCGGCTAGTCACGTAAAGGGAAAAGGCGCGAATGATTTTACGCCAATAATGATTGCACCGAAATCAACTACTTCACTGGGAATCTCTGCGGCAGCTTTGGGTAAATCTCCAGTACTGACGTATATAAACGATTACGGTGGACGACCAAAGTTGATATTTAATTGTAACAGTGAAAATTGTGAAGGTAGCCCAGTTAAATCGTGATTATCTCGATAAAAAAACATCAGTTTAGATACTATTTCATTCTTTTTTTAGGATTACTATTTTTTTGTTGCGATGAAGTCAATGCAGAAATTATTCAGGTGAATATCAGTGGTGTTATTACAGAACCACCATCTTGCGTAATCAATGGTGGCAACACTATCGACGTAGATTTTGGTAGTAAAGTCATGACTAATTTGGTTAATGGGAGTAATTATCTGCAAAAAGTAACCTACTCTGTTACGTGTAAAAACTCGACCTCTAACAGTATGAGAATGAAAATTAGTGGCGACACTGCGGGTTTTTCCAATACTGCGCTTAAAACGAGTAATGATAATTTGGGTATTGAGTTCCTGCTCAATGGGAAAGTTCATAGTGGTTGGTTTGATTATACATATCCCTCTATTCCTAAACTTGAGGCTGTACCGATTAAGCGTGGCGGCTCAGTTTTGGAAACGGGTTTTTTTGACGGCACTGCGACGTTAATTGTTGAATTTAGATAAATAGGAATCATGCTATGTACCGTATTTTTACCTATTGCTTATTATTTGGATTAGTATCTACTACAGAAACTTACGCCTATAATATGTATTTTCACGGTACATTAATTAACCCACCGCCCTGTGTTATTAGTGGCGCTAAACAAATTGATGTGGATTTCAGTAACTCAGTAGAAACGACGAAAGTTGATGGCATTAATTATAAGAAACCCATTGATTATACTCTCGCCTGTGATGTGAATCCTGAGTTTGCATTAAAAATGCAATTGAAAGGGGATGTCAGCAGTTTTGATCAAACATTATTATTGACTTCAGTTGAAGATCTGGGGATTCAAATAATAAGGAATGGGCAGAAAATAGATGTTAATGAATGGATGTATTTTCAATATAAAAACATTCCGCTACTCGAAGCCGTTCCAGTCAAAAATAAAGATGCCATATTAACTGGTGGGAAATTTGACGCAACAGCCACTTTATTGGTCGAGTATATTTAGGATGAGATGGAGTATGCATTGTTTTTTACATAATTTCTGGCTGATTTTCGCTGCTTTATTTTCAATTAATGATGCTATTGCGACTGATGTTAATTTGCATGGTACATTAATTGAGTCACTTCCTTGTACCATAAAGCCCGGAAGTGAGAATCGTGAGGTGAGCTTAGGGCCAATATCAGATAAGTATCTTTATAAAAATCAGCGCACAATTGGGCGTTCATTTAAGCTTTTTTTAGAGGGCTGTGATACTAAAAAAACACAAAGTATGACGATGGTATTCAGTGGTCAAGAGAATCCAAATTTACCAGGACTATTGGCATTAGCACCAAATAGCCAAGCTAAGGGAATTGGGATTGGTCTCGAAACCATGCTCGGTAAAAAGCTACCCCTAGATATTCGAAGTGATGATATAGCTTTAAATGATGGCGAAAATATTATTCCCTTACGCGCATATGTTGCTGCTGAAGAAGAGGCAATTAGCCAAAGAACGATTACTCTAGGTTATTTTAGCGCCATTGCCACTTTCAAGTTTACTTACAATTAATGGGCCGAGAGTGTGGCGAATTTATTTACCTCAAATTTAGCTATTGATTAATGGAATACTCTATGATGAAAAATATGACTCATCTTGTTATTACTTTATATCTGTTGCTGGCCACCACTGCCGATGGAGCAATTACGGTTGATGCAAATACAAGGCGTGTTAGTGGTTCATTCAGTGCATATGATAGCCCCTACGAACTAACGCGTACCGGAGTAAGAATAGGGGCGAATAACTTTGCATTCGATATTGTTGCGGGCTATCAAGGTTCGAGCCGGTGTATCCCACCCACTAACGCAACGGCACTTCCGGCAGGTTGTATTGCGGTGCGTAATGGCAACCAAACTCAGAATACGGTGACCTATGCTCAGGTAGCGAATTTTGCCAACCAGTATATCAATGCTGGCTTAGTCATCCCCGCCGGAATCAACTTGAATGCAGTCAACACGCTGATTGTCTGTCATGGTGCTGTACCGAGAGCATCGACCGTAGTAAGAAAATGCTTGTCTGCGACGTTGCCCGCTGCGGTTGTTGAACCCCCATGCACCATCAGTACTGCTCCGATTACAATTAACCATGGTACGATTAATACTAATGTCGTCAGTGGACATGTTGCCTCGAACTACTTATCTATTCAATGTAAAACGGGTCAATACATTCAATTAACGCCAGCGGCGACAAATGGTGTGACTTTACGTTCAGATGGTAGTTTGAAGACCAAAATAACGGTTAATGATTCAACCCAAGCCAATGGTGGAGCATTAATTTATATCTACGGTGGCGGGTATGAGTTAGTGAAGATTTCATCAACACTTAGTACGCCTTATGGTTACGTCACTGCCGGCGCTTTTAGCGGAAGCACGGTATTAACCGTTAATGTTATCTAGCGCTTAGTTTTAGAATTTAACGTTAGAGATAAAAGTTAAAACTTATCCCACCATAATCATTTGGCAAAAAAAATGGAGCAAGCTAATGCTATCTTGAGTAATTGATACATGATTATTCGAGATGGATATATTTTGTACAGATATGATAAAAGTAAAAATCATAACAATCAGTGTTATTACGATTTATATGCTAGTTGCAATGCATATCTATATTTCTAATATGGGCGGCTCAGGGTTACGTCTTCCCAGTAACATTATCGGTTGGATCACGGTTTTTATTGTGATTTTTGGTTCATGGTGTTTTTTGGATCGCAATAGTCAGCTACGATTTAATCATGCATGCTTGTTTTTTTTAGCAGGATTATTATTGTTATTTATACCTGTTTTTTTTCCGCAAAACGTGCCCAGTAAAAGTGGTGTTATTAGGGTGTTAGCCTTACTGGGTAGTATCATTTTTTATTTTACTTTGCTGCAATGCCATTTTAAAACTAAAGAGAAATTATTTTTACTATGGGTGTTGCTTGGCGCAGTTCTGATTGAAACGATAATAACACTCGCACAGATTTTTTTGTTTGAAGATAATAACTGGATGGAATTCAACGTTAATTTTAGTCGCCCTTATGGTATTTTTCAGCAAGTTAACGTTATGGCAAGTTTTGCGGCAACGGGTTTAGTAGTAAGTCTTTATTTATTTTTAACTAAGGGGGGCGAGCGAGTAAAATCTCAAACAGCATATCGTTCGTTCAATATCAGTGATGTTATTTTACTATTATCATTTCTATTACTCCCAATGACAATTGTTCTACTGCAATCTAGAATCGGTTATCTAGGGGCGTCATTGAGTTGCGCTGCAATGTTATTTATTCACTATCGACGACAACGACTTTGGTGCTGGCTGTCATTGATATTTATTTGTGTGGGAGTACTGAATGGTATTATCTTGTTATTGGAAAGCCACATTACGACAATCTCTCATTCAGGTTCTAATACTGAGCGATGGCTAATACTGACCAATACGTGGGAAATGATTCAAGATAAGCTCTGGCTAGGGTGGGGCTATGGTTCTTTTGAATATAGTTTTCACCACTTTCTGGCAGATCAGACACCCTCCATTTCAATGCCTCGGATCACTCATCCTCATAATGAGTTCTTATTTTGGTGGGTTGAAGGCGGTTTTATTGCGCTGCTAGGAATGTTGGCTTTATTCGCTGGTTATCTACAATTACTATTCTTTGCCTGGCGTAGGAAGTGTTTATCCTTATTCATATTAAGCTTACCAATTGTACTGCATACGATGACGGAGTATCCATTATATCAATCAGTTGCACATATTATTACGCTGCTTTTACTCTTATCTTTTATTGATAGCGGAACAGAAGCTAACTCCACCAGAACTTCAGTCATTGCTAATGGCTTTAGTTGTGTAGTGAGATTTTCATCTTTATGTGCACTCTACTTTCTGATCACTGGGTTTAAGGCCACGCTGGTATTGACCGATCTAGAACGTGGCGGATTTATTTCTTTTTCATCGGCCAGAGAACTGTATAACCCATATATCAATTTTTCGCGCTACCAGTTCGATGAACAAGTTCACAATTTGATGATTTTTAATACAGAAAAAGATATCAGTTTACTGACTGGATATTTGATATGGGCTGAGAATTACTCAAAATTTCACGTTGACGAAAATGTTTATCTCAACATGATAAAAATCACACAATTTTTAAATATGCATGAAAAAACCAGTAACCTAATTCACGAAGCGAGTGTGTTATTCAACCACAGCATTGAGTTTACGCAGCGTTTAAACCAATTAAAAACATCATAGTATGATTTATTTTTCGTATGGCAATATTCACCTGTGTAAAACATAGCCAAAATGCTTTCGTTGCATTCCCTGCTATTTTGTCACTCACATTTTACTTAAAGAATATTGCGGCTCTGGCTTCAACCAGCAACCGCAATTTTATCAGTACCCTTTGCATTAGCGCGTTGAATTTCGCGACTGACGAGCAGGTTAGGCTTTAACCTGCACTTTCATGCCTTGGTACTCAACAATTTGATCAGCAATGATTTTACAACGTTTGCGCGTTTCGACATTACCGTTAACTTTTACATGACCCTCTGCAATGACGGCTTTTGCTGAAGCACCGCTATCACTCCAGCCTTGCAACTTTAATAAGTCGCATAGCTCAACATGCGGGTGTTTTTCTAAATGAAAAATTTCCATTACTGTCCTTTCAATCAATTTTCAGTGATGTCGTGATATTCCTCGCAGGCTTGCAAGGTATTTTGTATCAGTGTTGCAACGGTCATTGGCCCAACGCCACCCGGAACGGGTGTAATCCAACCGGCACGTTCAACAGCAACATCAAATTCTACATCGCCGACTACTTTACCACTTTCCAAACGGTTAATACCGACATCAATCACGATAGCACCGGGTTTAATCCACTCACCGGGGATGAAACCGGGTTTACCTACGGCAACCACCAATAAGTCAGCGTTTTCGATATGTTGACGCAGATTTTTGGTAAAACGATGAGTAACTGTCGTGGTGCAGCCTGCCAACAGCAGCTCAAGGCTCATCGGCCGACCGACGATATTGGAGGCACCCACGACAACAGCGTTCAGGCCGTAGGTTGGGATATCATATCGCTCTAGCAGAGTAACGATGCCGCGTGGGGTACAAGGGCGTAGTTTCGGCGCGCGTTGGCACAAACGGCCAACGTTATACGGATGGAAGCCATCGACGTCTTTATCTGGATGGATACGCTCCAGTACTTTGACATTATCAATGCCAGCAGGCAGCGGCAGTTGCACCAATATTCCATCGATATCATTATCGTCATTCAATGAATCAATCAGTGCCAATAATTCAGCTTCAGTGGTGGACATCGGGAGGTCATAAGAGCGGGAGATAAAGCCTACCTCTTCGCATGCCTTACGTTTACTGGCTACATAAATTTGTGACGCAGGGTTTTCACCCACTAACACAACGGCAAGGCCCGGTGCACGCTTACCCGCAGCCAGGCGTTTTTGTACTAACGCAGCAACTTCGTTTCTTACCTGCTGCGCAATCGTTTTACCATCAATAATTTTTGCTGACATCAGTGGAAGGGTCCATCAATTAAAAAAGCGGGAATCTGCCTATTTTGTCAGAAGCGAGCCGCGCTGTCAGGCGTATAATAACGATTAATTAACGATTAAATAGACAGTTGTTAAACCTCAAGGTGAAAACCCATTGACTCGAAAGCGACTGCCCGTATAATCCACCCCGCAACTGACTACCAAGCAGCGTCTAGCCTGCGGTAATTATCAAATGCGCCCTTAGCTCAGTTGGATAGAGCAACGGCCTTCTAAGCCGTAGGTCACAGGTTCGAGCCCTGTAGGGCGTACCATTAATAATCAACGACTTACACAACTTTAAGCAATTCCAAATTGTCTGCGTGGGACGAATTTGGGACATGCCCATCAAAAATACTATCAATTTGCTTGGCGTGAGCGCTTAAATGGCGTGGTGCGAGATGTGCATATCTCTGAACCATTTCAATAGATTCCCAACCCCCCATTTCTTGTAAAACTGTCAGCGGAACACCTGCCTGAACTAACCAGCTAGCCCATGTGTGCCGAAGGTCATGAAAGCGAAAGTTTTCAATGCCCGATCTCTTTAATGCAAGCCTCCCATCGCCGTAGGATTTTCAGGTCTAATCCCATCAAAAGTAAAGAGCCGAGTTTAACGCTGTGATGAGGACGGGTTAACTATTTCAGGTGTTATGGCTGGATTAAATAGTAAACACCCAGTGGTCCATAACTTGTTGTTTGATTATTACGTATTTGGGAAAACTTTCATGCCGTTATCGAAAGAACATCACTGCTCAGATGGGCATATTGGCAAAAAGCTACAGAACGCAGAGGGGGTTATTGACGACCATCTGATGATGCTAGAAGTAAAGCTCGAAATGGATAAACAAGTCAGACTCGTTGCTTGACGATAACCCACTTGGCGCAAGGATGTGTTAGATATGAAAAATAATCTTTACGTGCGTAAAAAGCTGAATATCATGATAAGAGTAGTCAGTTCGTCACATAGCTTACACAATCAAGAAGGCTCAGTTAATCGCTGGGTCTTTTTGCTTTTCTGCATTCGCATGGGCACATGTATACTGCAAAATTACAATTTCAAATTCGGTCGAGCTTAGGGAATGAGAAGATCTAAACCTTTCTTTGTATTTAGCGTATCTCCGCTAATATTGAGCATGTGTCTATTATTTATCACTGGGTGTGTGGACAAACGGCAGGTGAATCTTAAGACTCCCCAGCCTATTAGTGAATTAAGCACCCCTTCAGAGGTGGGTAGCTATTACAAGCAAATTACAGAGGCTATTAGCCGAGAGCTTCATGATGCCGATTTGTACAAAGGCCGAACTTGCTCTCTACGGATCCGTATCTTGCGGGATGGTACTTTAGCCGATGTAAGGGCGTCCGATGGAGATCCTGAGCTATGTCAGGCCGCTATCATTGCGATTAAAAAAGCTAAAATCCCGAAACCGCCAAGTGAAGAAATCTATCAAGTATTCAAGGATGCACCTGTCTTATTCATTATCTAGCATTCCTAGGCAGGGTTTGTATCAATTTTAAGTCTCACTTTGGTGGGGTATATCTTTACAAGGATGTAACAAGAAAGTATGCATTCATTATTCTCTTTCGACCCGAAAGACCCTTTTTCATGGCTAATTTATTTCATTTTTGGAGCGTCGGTCTATTGGCCTATAACCATCGCGGTTGTGCTGGGGTTTATCGCAGGGGCAATACTTCAGAAAAAATGGGTAATATGGTTATTCGGCATTCCATCTTTTGCGCTGGTTATCGCAATTTTTAGCCTCCCTTTGGTTGGATTCATAAAATCTCTGGTTTGATTCTGGTTTTTTTATTTCTACGTTCGCCAGAGCACCACTGAAAGGTATGCGGTCAACACATTGGCAGGTGTTGATGCCGGAACCATAACCGGCTTCAAATTATAGTTAACCACATGAAATCGTTAACGTACGTGTTCAGGCTCGCTTCGGTGGGCTTTTTTGTCTTGAGATAAAAAGCACCCTTTGAACTGAGTTGAGAAAATTCCTACGCAAGTCAACCCCTGATCCGATGGTCAATAATCCCCCAAAGAATGACAATGATTTATGAAGGTAAAATAAAAAAACATTGACCTTGGTCATTTTTTTGTGTGTTTTACCAAAAAAACCACAATTACTTAATGTAAGTGGTTGAAACTCGCTTGGAATATAAAATGAAAAAGCAATTGACTGTGTTGGCCTTTCTGATTTTATGCGCAACAGCTGCGCACGCAGCACCCCCAACAGCTGAATTAAAAGTTAAAGGGAAAATAGGTGTTCCGACATGTAATATTAATGCACCAGACAGCGGTGTTTATAATTTTGGTAATATAAGTTCAACTCAGATTAAATCAGGCACAACAACGACTGAATTACCTAAAATGAGTAAAAGTTGGACAATAATCTGTGATGCCCCGACTTACCTGAACGTAACCCCTGTTGATAATCGGGCAGCTACAGCGAGTTCGACTGAAACTAAGGCAAGATTTGGTCTGGGTTCTATCAACGGCAACGGAAAAATTGGATTCTACTGGGTGGTGCTGTCTAATGCCAAGGTTGATAATCAGCCATCCAATCTGTACTACACGAGTACCAATGCTTTTACTTCTGTTGCCACCTCAGCAAATCTTTGGTCTGGTTCTGTTACAGGCTGGGCATCTGCTGCAAACACCCAAACGGCAGGTAAAGTATTTAGTGCTGATTTTGAGGTCCAACCGGTATTGGCTGGTGTAACTGATATGAAAGGCACTATCACTGAAGATACTAAAATTGACGGCTCTTTGACGATGAATTTTGCCTTTGGTATCTAGCAGCGCAATCTGGCTGCGTAATAATCGACAAGCGGTGTCGTTGAGAGCGACGCCAGCCGGGGCTATGGGGTTGACTGTTCAATTAACACCGAATGTTCTACCTGCGGGCGCTACCGATAAAACTGGCGTATGGACAACCTCTGACGCAACCAAGGCAACGGTTAGCTCAACTGGTTTGGTCACACGCATTGCAGTCGGCACGGCGACAATCACATTCACCACGAATGATGGCGCTAAAACCGGAACGAGTAATATCACTATCACGGCGTAATTATCACAAAGAGCATTTTATTGGTGCTCTTGATGATTTTGCTTTCAGTAGATTCCTGGCACTTTATTTACATTGTTATATTTGCATTGAATATTCTTGAGATTAGTTTGGCTAAGGAGGAGCTAGCCTTGTATTTCACATTCTTGAAACAAGGTATCAACATGAAATTATTTCTAAGCATCCTACTTATATCAAGTCCGGCGTTTTCTGTATCTTCTTCGACAAATGAAAATATACCAGTGCCAGCGATAGCTCTAGTATCAGAAGCAGCGTGTATTCGCAGCTATTCGGTGAAAGAGCATACTGCATGTATAAAACTAGTGGAATCATCAATAGTTAAAGCTTACTGGGCTGGGAAAATGCGTCAATTTTGCAGGTCGCCATTCAATAAAAGTGCTGGGAAAGACAGGCAATGCAGGGAGGTTAAGATGCTTTCCCGCGCATTAGATGAGATGAGTAGTAGGTATCTTGAAGAGTAAATAATAGTACCGACACAAGCAAAGCCCTACATGGGTTTTGCTTTCGGACGCATCCGTGCACTGATGATGTTTATTTTGAAAGTTGATCGTTTTAAACGATCAATATCGCGTTATTGATCTGTACAAACAATTATAACCTTATTGTCAATATTGTTATCGTTAATTATTCAGAAAGAATGAGCGATATAATTATGAAAAATAAAATGAAGATTGGACTTCTGGTGTTGTGCTTTTCATCTCCTTATCAGGTCACAGCTAATGCGAATGATTCAATTTCAAGTAATGATGTGCCGCAGTTAATTGAGCGAAATATTGAAATATATCCTTCTCGTGCCTGGGCGCACGATAAAGAAGGGTATGTGAAGATTACTTATGATATTAACGCTGCCGGAAAGGTTGAGAACGCAAAGGTTGTTGAGGCCGAACCTAAGAATCTCTTTGAGAAATCAGCCTTAGACTCTATCTATAAATGGAAGTATGAGTCTAATAAGCCAACCCGTGGCATGGAAGTCACCATAAACTACAAGAAGCCGAAATAAGGTAGCAGATGCAAATTAGACCCGCTGAGTGCGGGTTTTAGCATTCAACCTGAAACCAATCATCAGCCCTATATTAACCAACCAAGTCATCTGTTTTTCCCCCAGAAAATACTCTTTCGAGTTCTGTTGGCGTTAATAATGTTTGCCATGCGCTATTAATCCATCAATCACAATATCTGTAGGTATAACTCGGGTGTGAAACCAACGATTGCAAATCGCGAGTCTTAGTTGGTGAGATAGCTTTAGGCTAGTAGTCAGGGTAAATATGAATCCCATCAACACAAAGTCCACCGATGTTTATAACCCCATGGCCGAGCAGTTCGAAAAGGTATGCTGCGACAAAAGAAAGGCTCATTATGCTTACCGCGACTAAAATTGTGGGAATGACATACTCTTTCATTACTCCTCCTTGAGTGAAATTAATAACGGGCAGTCTCACAAACGAAATGATGTCATTGCACTATTGCATGAATCACCTTGACGTATAGTAAGCATATATAGGGCATAAAATTGGCTAAATCATTAGGCTCATAGGCTCCATCGCGGCTTTAATTATCACGTCTCCTCGAACTTATCTACCTATAAACGGAATTTTTCACTCTGTTTCTAATGTTAATTTCTTTTAAGCGTCGTAGATCGAATATTGTGCAACACAAACACTGGGGATATACCAAGGAGAGGCTGATGAGTCACAGGCCTGATGAAATACTCAGCCTGAAACTCATCACCTAATTTGCCTTTGGTAAGATATTCTTTCTTATGTCGCTAATGATCAGGGAAGAATACGTTTTCCATTTTCATCTAGCAGATAAGTCAGTAGCGCAGTGCCGTCATTATCGACGCGGAACTCACCGTAACGCGCACCAGCGAAGCGTTCGGCATTCCCTTCCTGAAAGAAATAGCTCGGCGTACCAATATTTATTGAACCGGATGAGAGATGATATTTCATCACTATTTCCTGCGGCTGAAGAGGTTGCCCTTGATCAAATACTGCATTCGTCACATGCCGTTGCTCATCTAAATTCAAGACCAATCTTCCGCTAGGCTGTATACAGGCATTTGTATCCTCGAGGCAAGCCTCGCGCTGCTGATACATTGTCTGCTGTAATGGTTGAGTCAGCGCATAATTCAGCACCATATAATCCCCTTGCATCAGGGAGCGTGGGTCTACCGGAGCCAGTTCTAGGATCACTATCGCGCCGTGCTTTAATAGCTGCTCTTTCATGTAAATAGAAGCATTGGTCACGATGAGTGCCAACACCACCACACCACCAGCCAACCATTTTAGAATAGGCTTAGTTTGCATAATGGGCTCCAGAGTTCGCGGGTAGTAACTTTTTCGCCGCCAGCGCGAGTCCCAAAAGAACCACTCCAGTTACGACCAGTAACAGCGATTTGTGTAAGAGCGTGATGCTCAGGAAGTAATACCAATAGATCAGGTACAGCATTAAGAAGACCGCTGAAATGACTAACTCTTCTTTGCTGCCTTGATACCGTGCTGCCAGCAGTAGCACCAAGCCGAAGCCGATACCCGGTGCGAATAAAGCAATAACACCACAAAGTATCGCAGCAGGAAGGTAAACCACCGTATTAGGCGTTCGGAAGGCAAAAGCCTGCACTGCCGCGCACAGTAGCAGACCGGCGGCGATGCCACGCCCCAAAATGAGCGGGAGGTAAGCGGTTGCCGAGAAATCCCAAAACAGTTCATCAAAGCTATTGGAATGAATACTGGCGAGACACAACAGTGCCAACCCCGCCGGGATCCCATGTCGCAGACTGGCTATCACTTCACGTCGAATTGCATTATGCGGTGCATCCTGCTGGGTAATCACCCCGATCCAACTTGCCAGAATAGCCGCGACCAGCAGCGGTATGGCAATCGTCGTAATCGATGATGTGAAATGAGCACTAACAAGATAGCCCGAGGACAGCACCAGAATGAACACGAAAGCAGTTACTGCCATAAAACGATAAGGCCGGCTCGGCATAACCATCGCCATTACCGCTAGCACTGGCAAGCACCACAGCGAATCAATAAAGATATTGCTGTCCCAGTTAGGGTTAGTCAGCAGATAAACGCTAAAACACAAACCGCAGGTGGCAGCAATCGCCCACGCCAAGCCAATGTGTTGCTTACCAATCCCCCGTGCCCGCAGCAATCTGGCGGCCAGTGCCGCAATGATAAGTGAAGGAACCAATAACGTGACACCCGAGAGAGAATCTAGCAACCCCATGATATATAGCAGTAAAACCAATAACATGAGGATGATAAAGGCGGCCACCCAGCCGCCCAATGCCAGAACTGCCCGCAAGTACCAAGGCAAATGGAGAGAGTGATCTATCTGAGTGATTTCAGTCACTTGTTCATCATTCAATAATTGTTGCTGACGAAGTTCTTGTAACAACGCAGCCATTGCATCTGGTGCAATATCCTTAGTGTGTCGCTGATATAACTGCCGCCGCCAATGCAGCAAAATAGCCCCGCCGCCCGTCAGCCACAATGCGATCACGCATCCCGTCAAAAATAAGGTGTCAACATCCCATGAATGGTCAAATATCCGTATGATGAAGGCACTTCCCACGAACATTGCGCTTATGACACCCAACGTCAGCATGCATAAATCTGGGCGGCGATAGCGGTAATAGCCATATCCAACGAGAAGTGTTATCACCCAGAAAATCAGCGCAATTTTCCCAGCATAAAATCCGCCCCAAGCGAAGAAAGAAGCCGCCGCGGGTGGTGTGATCGTTGCTAATAAATACGCGGCTATGACGCGGGGTAGCCAACGACTGACTAGCCAACTCTGAGGGTCACGCTTCTGGGCATATTCAGCCAGTGCTTCGCGGAAAATCAGGCAACATGCCTGCACTGCAAAATAAAGGTAGAGCGTGATATCACTAAGCCAATAGAAAGATCCCGACGAGAAATTATCCAAAAAGAAGGGGATACGACTGGCGTAATAAAGCTGGAATGCCAGATTGGCAATGACCCACGTACAGAACCACAAACCATTGCGACGACCAATGATCGCCAGAGGCAGCAGTACTAACGTCCATGCGCGGAAAAGCTCCCAGCTATCGGCACCGGTTTGATATATCTGGCCGTATAGCGCAAATAACCCACCAAAGCTCAACCCTAATGCCAGTAGTGCTGATTGAGAGACGGTGTCATACCATCGCCACCAGACCACCACGGTTAAAGCAATAATCAGCAATTCAACCAGACCAAACTTCGCCATTTTTGGCATGGCTGCCCAATTCCATGCAATGAAAAACACCATTCCAGCGACGAGTGCTAAAAATCCCAATGAAGTCAAAAACAGAGTCAGGAATCTGCGCCACCCTGATAATTCGGGCCGGACACCGCAATAGTAGAGTATTTTCTGGTAAACCGTGGGGGTTAACCGGCTGCTTTCCGTTGATGGGGAATTGAGTAACACGGGGAGGGAACGACATAGGCTTTCTGCCGCCTCCGATGGCATGACGCAATTCTTATGCGACGACAGGTCCATACTGATTTCCTTTCAGAGGGGTATTGTCTATGGCTTACACGCCATATTATTTGCTGATATTTGCATATCACGGCCAGCTAGTCGGACATTTCTTTATTTTCCGAATAAGCGACCAGTTCTTTCAGAATAGTAATTGAGATCCTCTGACAATGATAGTTGGCTTTAGGCTTCGCTGAATAAATCGGGTTTAGGTATAACGTCCACTTGTTACTCACTTTTATCGGTTGTGCAATCTAAGAAGCCAATCCAGCTCATGAGGACTAACTGTTCGGCTAACCATGCCCAAACACCAGATAAAACGTCGGTGCTGAGTGCAAGGCAAATCAGCAACCGACGTTCACTTTTCGTCACGACACTATCGCCAGTGCCCCAAGCCCGATGAACAGACCGGCAATCGTTGCACTCATCAGATTGGAGAGCGTCGCTGCAAGCAAAGCGCGTAATCCTAAACGTGCAATATCCGATGCGCGTTCTGGTGCCACGGCGCTAAAGGCACCCACTACGACCGCGATTGAGCCAAAGTTAGCAAAACCACAGAGCGCAAAAGAGATAACGGCGATTGTTTTTGGATCCAAGGCACCCGAAGCATCCTTGAGATAAGGCGAGAAATTCACATAAGCCACAAACTCGTTGATCGCGAGTTTTTGTCCAATCAACCCACCGGCCAGTGCGGAGTTATCCCAGCTAACGCCCATGATGTATGCCAAAGGTGAGAAAATATAACCCAGTAAACTTTCAAGGCTGACGTTTGGCCAACCAAACAATCCGCCGAGGCCACCAATGATGCCATTGATCAACGCGATTAAGGCAACAAACGCCATGACCACCGTTGCCACGCCCACGGCAATTTTCAGCCCTAACATTGCACCGTTGGCCGCGGCTTCAATGATGCTAGCCGGACGTTTATCGCTAAATGACATTTGGCTAAACTCAACTTGCGACTCCTGTGTGGCAGGGCTTAGCATACGTGCAAATAATATCCCACCGGGGATCGCCATCAACGAGGCGGCCAGTAAGTATTCAATGGGGACGCCTAAACCCGCATAGCCAACCAGCATTGAACCTGCGATTGATGCCATTCCGCTGCAAATGACCGTGAACAGCTCATTCTGGTTCATTTTATTAATAAAGGGTTTGAGTACGGCTGGAAGCTCATTTTGTCCGAGAAATATCGTGGTGACGGCGGCAAAAGCTTCCACTTTGCTCACGCGCATCATTTTTTGGAAGACATAACCGAGAATATCGATGAGCCAGCCCATGACGCCAATGTAATAAAGAATGGATATCAGCGAGGTAATAAAAATAATCGCGGGTAATACGTGAAAGGCAAAAACAAATCCAGCGCCGTCAAATAACAGATCCATTTTGGGGCCAACCAAACCACCAAAAATAAATGAGCTACCCGCATCGCTGTACGAAATAACTTTGTTAACGCCACCGGCAATAGAATTAATCAGCCATTTGCCTGCAGGGACATACAGCATGATGGCACCCAGAATAATCTGCAAAAGAAGCGCCGCACCCACTGTTCTTATACTTATTTTTTTTCGGTTGTTAGAAAATACAAAGGCAATTAAAAGAAGGATACCAATACCGAGTAAGCTGCGTAATAAGTCCATAAATCCGTTCCTTCAATAAATACGTCCATACCTGAAAGGCGATGAGAGCATACAGATGCCCGCCCACCTTTCAGGTAGTCGCTATTATTTAATGTTTAATATCAGGATAAAACTTAAGGAATAACGCTGTTTTTAGGCTGCTGTTTCTTGATAACAACATGCAATTTGAGCTGCCAGTTTTGCATTATTGAATACCAATTGAATATTTGAGTGCAGACTATCGCCACCGGTCAGTTCAGCCACTCTCGCCAGCAGGAACGGCGTGCTATCTTTTCCATGAACGCCTTGTTCTATCGATTCTTGCACCGCCTGCTCAATAGCGTCATTGATTTTGGCTTCAGGCATCGCGAACTGCTCAGGGATAGGGTTGGCAATCACCATGCCACCCGCCAAACCTGACTGCCACTTGGTCGCCATCGCTTTGGCAATTTGCTCTGGCTCATCGAGTTGGATGCTGACGGAGAACGGGCTAGTCCGGCAGAAAAAGGCGGGTAAAACCTGAGTCTGATAACCAATCAAGGGTACACCATGCGTTTCAAGATATTCTGTGGTTAATCCTAAATCCAGAATCGATTTGGCTCCCGCGCAAACCACCGCCACGTTGGTTTTAGCCAACTCTTGCAGATCGGCTGAAATATCAAACGTCAGTTCTGCACCGCGGTGAACGCCACCAATACCGCCAGTGGCAAAGACATGAATGCCCGCCATTTCGGCGATAATCATCGTTGAAGCGACGGTCGTCGCGCCGTTTTTCCCAGCAGCGACGATAAAGGGCAGATCGCGGCGGCTCACTTTCGCCACGTTGTGGCCCTCCTTGCCGAGCAATTCAATCTCCTCACGGGATAAGCCTGCTTTCATTCGGCCGTTAATAATCGCAATCGTGGCAGGTACTGCACCGTTTTCACGAATTTGCTGCTCAACGGCCAACGCTGTTTCTGCGTTTTGTGGATAAGGCATGCCATGAGAGATAATGGTCGATTCTAAAGCCACAACGGGACGATTATTCGCTAATGCTTCGGCCACTTCCGGTGAAATATCCAGAAATTCATTGGTCATAACGTTATTTTTCATGATTGTAATTCCAACAGTTTTTGAACACTGCCATTCGACAGATTAGGGTTATTAGTGAATTCGGAAGAAAGGGTTAATGCAGAGCATCCTTGGGCAAAACGAATGCTATCGGCAAGTGTCATATCTTCCAGCCAACAACTGGCAAGTCCTGCCATCATGGCGTCGCCAGCGCCAGTGACATTCACGACATTGACCGGCGGAGGGCTGGACCAACCGTTTTGCCCATCAATTTCACTGTAATAGACACCGACTGACCCCATACTCAGTGCAATTCGCTGTACACCTTGCTCATGAAACCATTGAGCGACTCTAGGCGCATCTTGCGGGGTATTAATGGTCATTCCGCTAAGGGTCTCGGCCTCTAGACGATTCGGTTTTAGCGTGTGTATATGTGAAAGCCAATTACGGATTTTGGGTGCTTTAAAGGCCGATACCGTATCAACAAAAATTGGAATACTGCCTGCGTGGCTAAATAGCCATGCCAAAGCATCATCCGTGAGATTACAGTCAACGACTAATACGCCTGCATGATGAATGAGATCTTTTGATGTTGCTAATAATGCCGGTGTCAGTTTTTCTAATATTCGCATGTCATTAATTGCCACCAGCATTTCGCCATTATGATCTAATAAAGAGACATAGGTTGATGTGCTTTCGCCATGCAGTTTATGGAAACTATCAATATGAACACCGGCTAACTTTGCCTGCTCTAATAAGGTATTACCGTAAAAGTCATCGCCTACGACAGAAATTAAATGGCACTCACGCCCTAATAAGGCAATGTTCTGCGCTATATTTCGGCCGACTCCGCCGGGAGTGCACTTTATTTTACCTGGGTTGGAATCTTCATAAACCAATTTAGATGCAGAGTATCCGCAAACATCCATATTAGTTGAGCCGACGATAACAACATAGCTATGCTCAGATAAAATATATCCTTTACCTTTTATATATCCCTTCTTCATTAAATTCATAATATGTCCTGCTACACCGGAGCGGCTAATACCCAAAATATCGGCAATATCCTGCTGGGGGATCAAAGGATCACGTCTCAGAAGCTGCAGTATCTGCTTTTCTCGATTAGTCATATTGGACACTTGTTTGTTTTTAAACATACGTTTGTTTTAAGCCGCTACTGAAAAACAGTAAAGCGAGATTTAGACTTTTAATAAGGAATTGGGAAGGCGATCGTAATTAGTATGAATGTGTTTTCATTCGTTTTTATGTGAGCCACATCAAGAGATTAATTTGGCTATTTACCCCTAAATCCCGCTAAAACAAATGATTAAATATCATGCAGCATTTTATTCTTTAAATATCACTTTAAAAACATAGTGATAGGTAATTTATTGAAATGTTCTAACTTTTGTTTGTTCAGTCAGTAATTATCGATTTTGAGTGATTCATCCGCTTACACCTTACCTGTTATAACGCGATCTGCCTCGCGTTTGGCCTAGTCGATTTTATCCATAAATCAGTCATGATGGGGCGAGTAAGCCATTCAGACCAGCGTGTTTGCCCTGGTACTATCCAGTCGTAGTCAGTCATTCCTTGCATTTAATATTATTTTCATTGTGCTTATAATGAATTTATCTTGGGCACTGAACGGAATTCATATATTTACTAGCATGGGCTAAATAATTCATGCTATTAGCTATCATATGTAACTTAAGCAGGTAATCAATGATTTAAAGAAATGCGTAGAGGTTTTTTAGACGTATAGATGGGATTAAGCGTGATTTATACTAATCCGAAATTTATAAGGTAGTCTAGACTGATTCATTCAGTCACTGTAAAGAGTTCGTTCTTAACATGATTTCACCTAAAAAAAGCCCTTACCACTGTCAATGTTGGTAAGGGATGCCAATTTGGCCAACACCAGGGAAATCATAATAGGCCTATTTTACTTAAG
Source organism: Yersinia massiliensis (assembly GCF_003048255.1). Taxonomy (NCBI): domain Bacteria; kingdom Pseudomonadati; phylum Pseudomonadota; class Gammaproteobacteria; order Enterobacterales; family Yersiniaceae; genus Yersinia; species Yersinia massiliensis. Next base: position 3,505,909 of record NZ_CP028487.1, on the reverse strand, counting down.
GGAACGTTCCCGTCAATGTATATATTAATTCAATTAATTGAATTATAGAGGTTCTGAACTAATTATAAACCTAGCGTTTATCGAGGTATGAAAACCTATCATGAGGAGGTTAGAGTGAAAAGTGCATTAATTAAAATACTGTTGTTTAGCGCTTTGTCAGTATCGACGGTAGCAACAGCGGAAAACTGTAACCCTTTCACTCAATGGTGGCCATATTGTATTGACCCAGCAACGGGGCCAGATATTAGTAGCGATGAATATATAAACTGTATCGCTAACGGCGGGTGCATGGATTAATCAACAAGGATGACGATTAGGCAGCAATCTGGTCATTGCTCATTTTGTTAAGGCCTGTTTCAAGGCGTTTTCAGCTCGCATCGCAGCCTCGGTCTCTCCGTGTTCACGTAATAATTGTACAAGCTGATGCAATTGCCCCGCAGTTAGCCCAACGCGTAGGCTGGCTCGCATATGTGATAGCAATTGTGCTTCTACGCCGGGTGTGGCCGCTAGCGCGCCTACTGTGGCCAACTCGCGGCTTTGCCAATCCAGATTGTCACGGGCAAAAATATCCCCGAACAAATGTGTTTGTAGAAACTGGTTAATGACTGGCGCAAATTCGAAGACGGGGCCTTGTACCGGAGCGCCCGATATTTTGGTCTGGTTGGCTGTTCCTACGCGACGAAGCTCTTCTCCGACGGGAATAGGGCTAACAGGCTCTTTGCCTATGGGGTCATTGATACCACGTTGCTTGCGTGCCTCAACAACCTTCATCAGTTCATTTAATGCATTAAGGCTGCGAGGGAAGCCGGTATAGGCATAAAGTTGAACAAGAATTTCTTTGGTTTCATTTATGGTCAATCCAGCATCCAACCCTTGATTAAGCGCCACATTGAGTTTTCCCATGTTACTGCTTGCCATAAATGATGCAATGAGAGGAATGGCTTGCTGACATGCAGATAACGTCTCGGATAACACTTGTTGTGGGTTCATTTCTAACGCTCCTTGTGTCGTGGGTGTGGCATTTGACGCTAGGCTACAACTGAAGATCAGTAAAGCCGCCGTCAGTGATTTGATATACGTTGCGTTATTCATTTGTCTATTTCTCCGTCCATTTAACGTTTCTAATATCAAGGTTCTCACTCTCCACGAACCCAATCACGACCCAATCTAATATGGATAGAGAAGGGGGTTGCGCCATGAGAATATTTGTTTCCTTGATGGCGTGAAATGCTATCTCTGAGCTGTGTGGCCCAGAGATGTTGCGTCGTCATGATTCTAACGGTTGTGGCATGTCATCAGCCTGACGGTTTCCTGACAATGCTGTCAGCTACGCTTAATGAGAAATAGCATTCACAGGGTATAGGAGAAAAGTGTTGTTAAGGATAGCTGTGGGGGAAAGGTTTTCGGACCGCTGCTGTACATGTTTAGGTGCGGTTCATTTTCTAGGTACGGTTCTTGGGGAAGGGCGCACCTAGAGTGATTGCCGAGGCAAATAGGGGCTGGCGACGCGAATAGTGTCATGATGGCTATCACCATGAATAATATGCAGCGCACTTAGACGCCCTATTTCATAGTGCGGCAACTGCACTGTCGAAAGTGGTGGCAGAAACAATTCCCCTGTACCGACCATATTATCGTAACCCAACACGCCAACATCATCGGGAATATGCAGTCCACGAGACAATAAAACCTGATAAACGACAAAGGCGACACGATCATTGCCGCAGACGACAGCGTCAAATTGCGGTTGCGCGCCGTTGAAATGGTGCAATACGATTTCTGCTGCATCGATATGATGGCTTTCACCGGCGGGTAGATAATGGTGTAGCAACCTGTCTGGATCGATCCCCATTTCTCGACAGGCACGTTCGAGGCCTGCCCGACGACGTGCAGTCGCGACAATACCTTCAGGCAGATGAATACACAGCAGTTTTCTATAACCGGCCAGCAGCAAGGCTTTGACGCCCTGATATTGCCCTTCCTCATCATCGGGGATATAGGAGGGGAGAGCATCAGATAGGCTCTCACAGTTCGCGAGTACGCAAGGTACGCTGAGTAGCTTCTTCGGGACTGGAACCTGTCGTAGCCCCATTGTTGTATAGATGATGCCATCTGGGCGATGGGCCAATAGCAGGTCTACCATTTTATCCGGCTCGTCGTTAGTAAACATATTGACGACAAAGCTGTTCCAGCCGTGTGCTCGCGCGGTTTCTTCAATCGAGAGGGTAATATCGACCGAAAAAGGTGTGGTCATCGTATCTAACGCCAGTACGCCAATGGTACTGATCGTTGATTTCGCGCCTCTGATTTTTTTCGCCGACATGTCAGAGACATAACCCAGTTTTTCCACGGCGGACATCACGGTTGCGTATGTTTCTGGCTTAAGCTGCTGAGGGTAATTCAGCGCCCTTGATACCGTCATCAAGGAGACATTTGCCAGTTTTGCGACATCTTTTAGCGACGCCATCTATCCTTCCTCTCGTCATTTCGGGCAACTTGCTGCCACGAAGATACCAGTAAAATCACTCCATCGCCGTCACTCAATTGCCGTTTATCAAAACATATCAATGAAAATGAGAGCTTCTTAACACTCTCTCAATGTTAACGTTAACTTTTGTGATTAACATCGAAAGATATCGCTTTTTTTGAGGCTAACGACAAATGTTAACGTTATCTTTTGCGCATTAGGACGCTAACGACCGAATTAGGAAGACGATGATGACGTTACGAATTCAGGCAAATAATGCCGTTAAAACATTGAAAGAATCGATAAACCCACGCTGGTATCCCCGTTTTCACCTCGCCCCGCAGGCGGGCTGGATGAATGATCCCAATGGCTTAATTTGGTTTGATGGGTATTATCACGCTTTTTACCAACATCATCCCTATGCACCAGTCTGGGGGCCAATGCATTGGGGACATGCGCGAAGCCGTGACATGGTGCACTGGGAGCATCTCCCTATCGCTCTTGCCCCAGAAGGCCCAGAAGATAAGGATGGGTGTTTTTCAGGTTCGGCGGTATCCGATGGCGACAAGTTAGCGCTTATCTATACCGGGCATAAATTCCATGGCACGCCCTGCGATGAAAATCTCTATCAGGTGCAATGTCTGGCAACCAGCCATGATGGAGTAAATTTCGAACGCAAGGGAATTGTCATCGATACACCTGAAGGCGTGCACCATTTCCGCGATCCGAAAGTTTGGCAAGAAAAAGAGGGCTGGTACATGGTCGTTGGCGCACGTGTCGCCGATATTGGCGAAGTGCAGCTCTATCAGTCTGACGATCTTCACCACTGGCACTATGTCAACACGCTGGGCCAGTCCGATGAAAAGATGGGGTACATGTGGGAATGTCCGGATTTCTTCCCGCTTGCCGATAAGCATATTTTGATGTTCTCACCTCAGGGAATGGCCGCTGAGGGATATAACTACAGAAATCTATTCCAGAGTGGGTATTTGGTCGGTAAATGGCAAGAGGATGATGCTTACCAGATTGAGCAAAGGTTCCGTGAAATGGATCATGGCCACGATTTTTACGCCCCGCAATCTTTTGTTGCGCCTGACGGCCGTCGAATCGTGATGGGCTGGCTGGCTATGTGGGAATCTCCGATGCCAGAAAAAGCGGACGGTTGGGCTGGCATGCTCTCTTTGCCACGAGAACTTACGCTGGATAAAAAAGGCCAGTTGCGCATGAATCCGGTAAAGGAACTGGAATTATTGCGCGGTGATTGCCGACGGTGGCAGGTGAGTGAATTAACCCATCAGACCATTGTGGTTGAGCAGGGTGGGCAGCCGATTGAAATTCAGTTGGATCTGAATATTCCCCTCAGCACGGCTGAGCAGTTTGGCCTCAATATTGGTCAGGGGGCTCGAATCTATGTTGATAGTCAGTCGCGGCGTTTAGTCGTAGAGCGTCATTATCCTCAACATGAATTAAGTGGCTATCGCAGCGTACCGCTTCCTGATGAAGAGCGACTGACTCTGCGTATTTACATCGATAGTTCCTCCATCGAAGTATTCGTCAATCACGGGGAATACACCCTCAGTAGCCGGATATATCCAGAAAAAGACGATCGTGACCTCTCGTTATTTAGTCATAACGGTCGGGCCGTTGTACATGAAGCCCACGCCTGGTATCTCAACGCTTAATAATGAGAAAAAGAAAATGACTATCTGGACACTTGGTGATGCTGTGGTGGATTTATTGCCGCTAGAAAATATGCAATTCGAAGCTTGCGCAGGTGGCGCGCCTGTCAATGTCGCGGTGGGTGCTGCCATTCTTGGTCAGCAAAGTGGATTTATTGGCAGAGTGGGAAATGATCCCTTCGGCCATTTTTTACACCAAACCATGACACTTGCTGGGGTCAATACTCAGCATGTTGAGTTCGATGAAATTTATCATACCAGCACGGTGCTGGTATCGCTGGACCAGAATGGAGAGCGTCAGTTTGACTTTCTGGTTAACCCTTCGGCAGATCAGTATTTAAGCCTTAAGGCGCTGGCTGATTTTCAGGCGGATATACTCCATTTTTGCTCTTTAGCCTTAGTCTCCCCCACTTGCCGCGAAACGCTCAACTGCGCCTTGGAACGGATCCACATCGCCGGTGGTTTGGTGAGTTTTGACCTCAACGTGCGTGAGCAGATGTGGAGCAATCGCGATGAAATGCGATCAGAAATAGAGAGGGCGGCGTGGAAAGCCGACATCTTGAAAATGTCTGATGATGAGTGGTACTGGTTGACGGAAACGACGGATTTTAACCTCGCCAGACAACGGCTTGAAGCCTATCCCGCAAGATTAAAAGTGATCACCCGTGCAGAGCACGGTGCCATGGTTTTCTGGCAAAACCAGATATTTTGCTTCGGCGGTTACCCCGTCAACAGCCTTGATACCACTGGCGCTGGTGATGCGTTTATGGCCGGATTACTCGCAGGTCTTGCCGAGCATGGCTGGCCTCGCGTCTTATCGGCACTGACTGCGTTGGTTGAACAAGCAAGTGGCTGTGGTGCATTGGCCACTACGCAAAAAGGCGCACTCAAGGCGCTGCCAGAGAAAGATCGCTTGATAGCATTTATCGCCAATCAAAAGCCTTTGAGCTTGGAAATAAAACTGTAACTTTCAGAATGTCTGGATTGGGAAATATAAATGAAAATTAATATGCCGTTCAGTAACGATAAGTACCGCTATTCCTCTGGTTATTTGCTCTTTTTCTTTGCTGCTTGGTCGTTGTGGTGGTCATTTTATGCCATGTGGTTAAAAAATAAATTAGGTCTGTCTGGGGCTGAGCTTGGCATGCTCTATTCAGTTAACCAGATATTCAGCATGTTATTTATGATTATCTATGGTTTCTTACAAGACAAACTTGGCACACGTAAGCCGTTAATATGGCTGGTGGGTATCGTGATAACGCTGAGTGGGCCATTCTTAATCTATGTTTATGAACCTCTGCTGGTATCAAACTTTACGCAGGGGATGATATTCGGCGCGATATTTTTTGGCCTTGGTTATCTTGCTGGCTGTGGACTTGTTGATAGCTTTGTTGAAAAGATCAGTCGTCGTTTCAATTTTGAATTTGGTGTGGCGCGTTTTTGGGGATGCTTGGGTTATGCTGCGGGAACCTTTGTCGGCGGTATTTTCTTTAGTATTAACCCCCATATTAACTTCTGGTGCGTGTCTGTTATGGGCATCCTATTCTTGATCGTTAATCTATTTTTCGATACGGAATCTGGTCCCGAGCAAGTGATTGAGAAGAATCATGAAGTAACACTGACTCGACAGGATTTTCTCACCATTTTTAAAGATAGTCAGTTCTGGTTCTTTGTAGTATTTGTGGTGGGGACATGGTCATTTTACAGTATTTATGATCAGCAAATGTTCCCGGTGTTTTATACCGGACTATTTGAAAACCCTGAAATAGCGCCGCGCGTATACGGTTATTTGAACTCAGCACAGGTCTTTCTCGAAGCCGTCGGAATGGCAGCCATTCCTTTCCTGATTAATCGTATCGGGCCGAAGTCAGCGTTATTGCTCGGTGGCTTGATTATGACTTGTCGGATCCTAGGTTCTGCGGTGTTCAATGATATTTATATTATTTCCGTCATTAAGATGCTGCATGCACTGGAAGTACCGCTGTTCGTTATTTCGGTATTTAAATTTAGTGTTGCAAACTTTGACAAGCGGCTGTCATCAACGATGTACTTAATCGGTTTCAATATTGCCAGCTCTATTGGAATTATCGTGTTGTCGTTCCCTATTGGTCGTCTGTTTGACAGAGTAGGGTATAACAATACTTTCTTTATTATGGCCGGCGTCGTCGTGCTGACGATTCTCTTCGGGTATTGCACATTAAGTAAAAAGAAACACGAAGTGAATACGCTGGCCTACGAAAATTAATTAATTGATCGAGATAAGGTAAACTTCATCCTCATGCTTATCGCACAAGGATGAAGTTTAAGAGAAGGGCTAGAGTATCAATATCGAATCCATGCCCTTGCGGCTTTATTGGGTTTTAGATAACGCTTATTGAATACCGTCAACGAAAGGAGATACCGCTATTTTTGCGGCTTCAGCTAATATTTCTCTTCTGTTTTGGGCATCTTTTACTGGCTGAGTAAAGTAGGTCACCAAAATTAATGGCGCATGATTATCAGGCCAGATCACCGCGATATCATTGGTTGTACCATATTCCCCTGCGCCTGTTTTATCGCCAACCTGCCAAGTTGCGGGTAAACCCGCTCTGATGCTAGCCGCGCCGGTCGTATTGCCTTTTAGCCATCCGACCAACTGCGCCCGCTGAGATTTAGCCAAAGCATCACCTAGCGTCAGGTTTTGCAGGCTTTCTGCCATTGCTTGTGGCGTCGAGGTGTCACGTTCATCCCCAGGAATCGCTGTATTCAGTTCAGGTTCTGGACGGTCTAGACGAAAAGATTTGTCCCCAATTGAACGAGCAAACTCGGTTAATTTAGCCGGACCGCCGAGCTGGGTTAAAATGAGATTCATTGCTGCATTATCACTGTATTGCAATGTTGCGGCACTTAACTCTGCCCATGTCATACCTTCCTGCAACTTTTTCTCAGTGATCGGGCTCCAAGTCACCAGATCAGATTTTTTGAAGTGAATCCGCTCGTCCATGAGTCCTTTCTGCGTTTCACTTTTTTTGAGCAACGCGGAAGCGGCCATGACTTTACTGGTGCTACACATCGGGAAACGCTCATCTGCGCGATAGTGGATTTGTGAGTTATCTGCCGTATTTATCAATGTGACACCTAAACGCCCACCTGATTCTTTTTCGAGTGCCATCAGCTTTTGCTGAATTTTTGCATGTTCAACTGGGGTGTTCGCTTGGGCTATTGATGTGGCGAGAAAAAGTGGCAACGCAGCGACAGACATGAAGAGAGTACGCTTCAATCCTGATTTCATTATTAACATTCCTTATGGGATGGACATGCACTAAAAGTAACGCAACGGATAGCATTATTACACAGACATCCTAAATTGATTCTTTACGTCAATTGATTATTTACGCTGGATTATTCAGCCACCCTATTATTTACTTCGCTTATACACATCTTGACATTTTTTACTCTATTCTCAGGAAGTTTACTCCACTCACTGGGCGAAGCTTATGAATAACTTAATGCAACAATTACAATCAATGCTTGGGCAGGGAACCAAAAAGAACGGTGAAGGTAACTCTAGCTTGAGTAATATGTTAGTACCCGGTGCTCTAGGGGGGCTGGCGGGTTTACTGGTTGGCAGCAAATCATCCCGTAAGTTGCTGAGTAAATATGGTAGCAGTGCATTACTGGCTGGCGGCGGCGCAGTATTAGGTACTGTGTTATGGAATAAATATAAAGATAAGATCCGTCAGAATCATCAAGATGAACCACAATATGGCCAACAAACTGCACCGGTCGACCAGCGTGTACAACGATTGGTGATGGCATTAGTCTTTGCGGCAAAAAGCGATGGTCATATTGATGCGAAAGAGCGTGCTGTTATTGAGCAGAATATGCGAGAAGCTGGGATCGATGAACAGGGGGCGCAGCTCGTGCAGCAAGCTATTGATCAACCTCTGGACCCACAATTACTGGCTCGTGATATCAAAAATGAAGAAGAGGCGCTGGAACTCTACTTTCTCAGCTGTGCCGTGATTGATATAGACCATTTTATGGAGCGCAGCTATCTTTCCGCGTTGGGGGATGCACTGAAGATCCCACAAGATGTGCGCGATGGAATAGAACAAGATATTCAACTGCAAAAACAGAATGTGGCTGATTGATATATCAGTCGGCAACCTTCGATTTTAAACAAAAGCGGTTGAGTTAATTTTCAGGTATCACAGCATCAATCCATCACAGCATCGAACAATAAAGCCCACTCGTCACACTGACGGTTGGGCTTTTTTAATATTATTGCTGATTGGATACACATTGCCATCAAAGCTCGTTAAGCAGTGCCTTTTTGGCCGCATCAAGAAATTCATCTGATATTTTATCGCCAGCGGTTGCGCGTGCTAGAGCCAGCGCGCCGGACAACATTGCAAACTGCGCCAAAGCGTGTTGCCTGCGTTGCTCATCGTTTTCGATATTGGATAAAGACGCTAATCTGTCTAGCATGGTTTTTACGCCACCGAGATACACTTCGCAGACAGGATTTTCATTATTTTCACGTGCCACATCTGCCGCTAGTGCTGTAATGGCGCAGCCATTCTCCATATTGTCACGGTGCTCAGGAGAGAGATATGACTCCACAAAAGCACGTAATTGAGATTGTTCAGGCAAATGACTGATTTCCTGCCAACGAGCGCGGGAATCATCAAGCGCTTTACGGCTGGCAGCCGCGGCCAATTCATCTTTGGAGGCAAAGTGCCCGTAGAATCCGCCGTGTGTTAAACCGACTGCTGCCATTAAGTCGTTCACGCTAACGCCATTTAAGCCCCGAGCTCGGAACAATTTTGAAGATGTCTGCACTATCGCTTCGTGATTGAGCGCCATCTGTTGCTTTGATACTCGAGCCATCATTTTCTCCTTTATTGAGCAGGCAACATCAAAGTATAGAATGTTAACATTTAAATAGATGTTGCCTATCATCAATAGAGAAATCAAGCCAAGTAATGGCAATTTTATGTGTCAGGTCAATCTGGTGGCATCAGTACAGACCGAGCAAACGCCACCACATCAGCCCGACGACCAAGGTAATGATCACGTTTACGGTGACGACACAAAAATTGATTTTGTAAAAGCGAGGGCGCTCGAAATATCCCTGCGCAAAATAGATAGGGCCTGGGCCACCACCATATTCAGTATTGCCCCACATCAGGTTACTGAAAATCCCAAAGCAGATGGCCACCATCATTGGGGGAGCTCCGGCAGCAATAGCCGTGGCGGCAAAGGGGGCATACAGTGCAGCGACATGTCCCGAGGCGGTAGCAAATAAATAGTGAACGTAAATATAGAGCAGGGCGAGGATAACGAAAGTCTGCATGGCACCAAATCCATGAACAGAGCTTCCCAGTTTGACAGTCATCCAAGGAATGAAACCAAGGCCTGACAGGCCGGTCGCCAAGCTGATAATGACGCTGAACCAAATGACGGTGTCCCATGCCGCGTAGTCTTGCAGCAGTGCTTTCCAGTCTACCGCGCGTGAGGCAAATAAGTAGGCGGCTAATCCCAATCCAACGCTGGTGGCAGACAAACCGGTGAGCAAGCTGGTTCCCCAGCCGATGAGCGCGAGCAGAAAGCCCACGGCGACTTTTTTCTCCGTGAGTGTCATGGGGCCAAGTTCTTCGAGCGCATGGCGGCCCATCTCTTTGGCTTCAGGCGTCTTTTTTAGCTCTGGATTGATGATTCGATAGACCAACAGCGGCATCAAACAAAAACAGACCATTGCCGGTACGACGGCGGCAACAAACCAGCCGCCCCAAGTGATCTCTACACCCAATGAGGTTTTCGCCAAGCTACCGACGAGCGGGTTGGCGGCCATCCCAGTGAGGAAGATTGCACCGGTAATCGGGGTAAATTGGAAGCAGACCATGGTGAGGAAATCACCGATTTTTTTCCCTGATTTTCCCGGTTCTGATCCAAGCACGGCATTTATTGAGCGGGCAATGGGGAAGATAATGCCACCCGATCGCGCCGTCACTGATGGCATGGCGGGCGCCATAATCAAGTCAGACACGCCGAGTGAATAGGCAATCCCTAAACTGCTGCCACCAAAAAGAGAGAGCATTTTATAGGCGATACGTTTGCCTAACCCTGACGTGACAAACCCCAGAGAAAGAATGTAAGCACAGAAGATTAACCATACTGTTCCGCTGGCGAAGCCAGATAACGCCTTGGCTTCAGTGAGTGTGCCAGTAAAAATGGCAACACAAAGTGCAATCAACATGACTGCACCTGACGGCAGCGGTTGGGTGAGTATGGCTGCGATGGTTGCCGCAAAAATGGCGAACATGTGCCATGCCTGCGGTGTCAGTCCTTCCGGTACAGGAGAAAACCAGATAATGGCACCCAGCAAGAGTGGGATCACTGTCGCCATTATCTTTTTCCCCTTGAATGAATCTGATGACATGGTCATCTCCTCAATCGAGTGGGTCTTTGGATTCAGACCGTTAGTTTTTAGCCGCAGAACTCTTTAACACCTGATCCACCATCTCTGGTGCCATACCCAGGTAGTTAACGGGGTCGGTCAACTGGTCGATTAGTGCGGGCTCAAGACGTGTTGCGACGGCGGGCATGGCGTTTAATACGTCGGCAAGTCTGCCACCTTCTTCATTTACGATACGGCAGGCGTCGTAGACAATATCGTGAGCATCCTGTCGGCCAATGTAAGGTGCGAGCCCCATCATGACCGCTTCGGCGACAATCAACCCTTTGGTCATATCGAGGTTTTTGGCCATGGCTTGCTCATCCACAATCAAACCTTTGAGCATAAATTTGGCCTGATATAACGCACCGCCAGTAAGAATGAAGCTTTCCGGAATGGCTATCCATTCGGCGTGCCATGGTCCTGTGGCCCTTTCCAAATCTTGCACCATCGCATCCAGCATTAGCCCCGCTTGTTGGCGCACACCCTTAGCGCAAGCCAGCATCAATTCACTGGAAATCGGGTTGCGTTTCTGCGGCATGGTACTGCTGGCACCACGTCCTTTGACAAACGGCTCGTACAGTTCACCAAATTCATTGGCGGCCAGTAACATAACGTCGTAAGCGATTTTACCCAGCGAACCGGTGATCAACCCCAGCAGGTTAACGGCTTCAGCAAAACCATCCCGTGCGACGTGCCATGTCGATACCGGCACGCCAAGCGATAACTCTTCCATCATCGCTTGCTGTACAGCCAATCCTTTATCGCCCAGTGACGCCAAAGTACCTGCCGCACCCGCAAATTGGCCCACCAGAATACGTGGACGTGCCTGCGCTAAGCGCTCAGCATGGCGGTCGAACATGTCCAGCCAGATAGCCGCTTTATAACCAAAAGTGATCGGTAGAGCTTGTTGTAGATGAGTTCTACCCGCCATGGGGGTATTGCGATAACGCCGAGCGAGATCGGCCAGAATTTGGCGCAATGTCGTGATATCTTGGTCAATCACGTCGAAAGCATCACGAATTTGCATAACAACCGCAGTATCCATAATGTCCTGTGTGGTGGCTCCCCAATGAACGTAACCACCTGATTCACCTGCTTGTTTCGATATTTGATGAACTAGCGGTAATATCGGATAGCCTACAATCTCGGTTTCATGGCGAAGCAAATCGAAATCCAGTGCATCTGCGTTACATTTTTCGGCGATTTCTTGCGCCGCTTGTACGGGGATAACGCCACAGCGGGCTTGGGCTTTTGCCAGTGCAATTTCGACGGTGACATAGTTGCGGATCAACTGATGATCGTCAAAAATGGCACGCATTTCGGGTGTCCCGAACGAATCTCTAAATAGAATAGAATCAAGAACATTGGAAGCCATAAAAACCTCTTTAGCCGTGAAAATGGTGGTAGACTGCGCCATGGAGAAGCCCCGAGATCATTCACGATTATCGTTCTGAGGCTGCCATGTCACTTAAATCAACATGTACAGACATGTTATAAATGTCCGTACATTTAATCCTGTCCGGACAATCTATAATGTACGGACATTTAAAATAAAGTTTTTTACGATGATTTTGTGATGTGGTTCATCATTATTTTTTGAAGATTGCTGCCTATGAAAGAATCTTTGTATCAACGAATTGCACGTGAACTGGTGCAGAGCATTGCTTCAGGTAAGTATCCCGCAGGGTCTTTGTTGCCTTCGGAAATGGAGCTGTGTGAGCATTATCAGGTCAGCCGTCATACGGTTCGCGAAGCCTTGCGCGATATGACAGAAAGGGGATTAATCTCCCGACATAAAGGGATCGGCACGCTGGTGTCGGAACAGGCGAAGGGCAGCATGAATCACCCATTAGCCTATCTGGAAGATTTGCTGGTACTGGCCAAAAATAATGTGCGGGTAGTGAAGAAGGTTGATGAGATTGTCGCTGACCATGAGTTGTCATTGGTTATCGGCTGCGAACCGGGTTCTCGCTGGTTACACATCGCCAGTATTCGCGAAGACAGCCAGAAAAAAGATGCGCCTATTTGTTGGACTGATAGCTATGCCAGTATTGATTTTGCCAAAGTGAAACAGTTAGTGCGTAGTGACCCCCATGCACTCATCAGCGATTTGATTGAAGAGCACTATGGTATTCACAGCGATGAAGTTAGGCAGACCATATCCGCAGTTGGCGTGCCGGCAAAAGTCGCCAAAGCATTGTGCGTTGAGGCGGGCTCACCGGCATTGAGAATTGTCCGTCGCTACCTCGATCATCACGGTGAAACCTTCGAAACCACGGTCTCCATCCATCCAGCGGATCGTTACACGTGTTCTATCGTACTCAAACGTCAACCGCTGCATAAATAGCCCGTTTGCTTATTGGCGGCCAAGGTAATATCGGTTGGATAGGGTCTGCTAAGTGTGTGGTACGGAAACCGCACACGGTTCCCTCTTCATGATACGTTGCTATCCGCGTTATTTTTTCTACCGTGCGCACTGTCTTGACCCATGACAAGGCGGCCAAGGTGTCAGCCACTTTATAATCAGGCCCGTTTTTTCTCACTGGTATAAAGCATGGCTTATCAACTGAATCTTAACTGGCCCGAATTTTTAGAAAAATACTGGCAAAAACAACCTGTTGTAATAAAAAATGCCTTTCCGAACTTTGTCGATCCTATCACGCCGGACGAATTGGCGGGTTTGGCAATGGAGCCGGAGGTCGACAGCCGCCTAGTCAGCCATACCGACGGTCAATGGCAAGCGAGTAACGGGCCGTTTGAGCATTTTGATAATCTTGGTGAGACAGGTTGGTCGCTGTTAGCCCAAGCCGTTAACCATTGGCATGCCCCTTCAGCTGAACTTGTACGACCCTTTCGAGTATTGCCGGACTGGCGCTTAGATGACTTGATGATCTCTTTTTCCGTTCCAGGCGGCGGGGTTGGGCCACATATTGATCAGTATGATGTGTTTATCATTCAGGGGATGGGCAGCCGCCGTTGGCGTGTTGGCGATAAACTGCCATTGAGACAGTTTTGCCCACACCCGGCACTGCTACACGTTGAACCTTTCACGCCTATCATTGATGAAGATCTTGCACCGGGTGATATTTTATACATTCCGCCGGGCTTCCCCCACGACGGTTTCACCCATGAAACGGCATTCAACTACTCAGTGGGTTTCCGTGGACCAAATGGCCGAGATCTCATCAGTAGTTTTGCGGACTATGCGCTGGAAAATGATCTTGGCGGCGAACATTACAGCGATCCAGACCTTACTTGTCGGGAACATCCAGGAAAAGTCGAAGATTATGAACTTGATCGTCTGCGCAGGATGATGAACGACATGATCAATCAGCCAGAGGATTTCAAACAGTGGTTTGGTCGTTTCGCCACAACACCGCGTCACGAATTAGATATCGCACCCGCACAACCTCCTTTTGAGCCAAGTGAAGTTGTTGGGGCTTTGATGGATGGAGAGGTCTTAACCCGATTGAGTGGATTGCGCGTTTTGCAAGTCGGGGACAATTTCTTCATTAACAGTGAACAACTGGAAACGGTCGATTTTAATGGCGCAGATGCGTTATGCCGATTCACCTGTATCAGTAAAAATGAGTTAGGCGAGGCACTACAGAATCCTGCTTTCGTCGCTGAGTTAACCGAGCTGGTTAATCAAGGGTATTGGTTCTTCGACGAATAATTTGCTCAACTTAATAGACATGAAACTCAGTCGATAAGACGTAAATAAAATTTAGCTGGATATAAAAAAGCCCGCCAATTATTAGGCGGGCTTAAGCATTTAAAGCGAATAATAAAAGTCCCATTAATTTACCTTGAGACTTTCTGCTATTCATTTTTAGCAACTGATATACCGAGAAAGTTGCTTAATAGAAATCAGTTTTTAGCAGTTTGATCAGCAGTGTTCGTTGTTTGGCCTTGGCTGATAGAGTATGTACCTTGGTAACTTTCACTGTCACCAATGTTTGCCATTGATACAGTTGGAGCCAAGATTGCTGCGATCAGAGTCAGTGCTGCGATAGTTGTTTTCATAATATTTTCTCTTCTGTTTGTTTAGATGAAAGCGGGTTGCTTTCGATAAAGTGAATGTTACGCCGATCACATTTTTTAGATATCAAAGAGAATTGTTCATCTTGGTCAAAAAAACTGTACATCCTGATTAGGCCATTACATTGATACGTGGCAGAATATCAAAAAGATAATGACAGCAATTTCACCTGAGATGACTAAAACATAAATATGGATCGTTCCCGCTTACTCAAATTCTTATTGCCTTATCTGTGGCCCAAAAATAACCCCAGACTCCGTTATTACCTGATTGCTGCCGTTATATTTATGGTGGTATCTAAGGTCAGTACAACACTGGTGCCACTTGCTTATAAGGCAATGATTGACACATTAAGCGCTGAAAGCGCCAAAATGCTGGCTATCCCGATTGGTCTTATCATTGCCTATGGGGTGGCGAGAATTAGCGCTTCATTATTTGAAGAGCTGCGCAACGTCATGTTTATCCATATCAGCCAAAATGCGACTCGGTTGCTTGGATTGCGTGTGTTTAAGCAATTACATGAGCTCAGTTTGCGCTTTCATCTTGATCGGCAAACCGGCGGGTTATCTTTGTCAATCGAGCGCGGAACACAAGCCGTTGCGACGGTACTTTCCCGTTTGCTGTTTTCAATCTTCCCCATTTTATTTGAGATAACGCTGGTTTCGCTGATCATGTGGCACTTGCTTGATGGTTGGTTTGCGCTCGCCATTCTTGTCACTGTCGTATGCTATATCCTCTTTACGGTCATGGCGGTGAGCTGGCGAACGCGTTTTCGGCGTGAACTCAATCAGGCCAACGCAGACGCTAATACGAAATCCATCGACAGTTTGCTTAATTATGAAACCGTAAAATATTTTGGTAATGAAGAGTTCGAAGCTCAACGGTTCAACACATCACGGCAACTGTATGAGCAAGCTGCGATAAAAAATCAATTCAGTTTTACTGCATTGAGCCTAGGGCAGACGGCCATTATCTCAATAGGATTAGTGGTGATGATGGCGATGGCGGCGAAAGGTATCACGCAAGGGAAAATGACCATCGGTGATTTTGTCTTGGTCAATGCCTATCTCTTACAGCTATATCAGCCACTTAACTTCTTTGGTTTTATCTATTCTGAAATCAGGCAGGCACTGATTGATATGGAGAATATGCTTAATCTACTGATGGTTGAGCAAGAAATTACGGATAAGCCCGATGCGTCGACGCTACAGCTTACCAAGGGTGAAGTCCGCTTTGAGTCAGTCAGTTTTGGTTATGATCCACGTAGACCGATATTGAATCAGGTGAGTTTTACCATTCCCTCCGGCAAAACGGTGGCCGTTGTCGGTGCTTCAGGCGCGGGTAAATCAACGCTCTCCCGTTTGCTGTTTCGTTTCTACGATGTCACCGAGGGGGCTGTCTATATTGACGATCAAGATATCCGTAATCTGACTCAAGACAGCTTGCGTCAGGCGATTGGCATCGTGCCACAAGATACCGTGCTCTTTAACGATACGCTGCGCTATAACATTGCTTATGGTCGAACCTCGGCGAGTTTTGAAGAGATAGAGCGGGCAGCAAAACTTGCGCATATTCACAATTTTATCATCAGCTTACCAGACGGCTATGATACAAAAGTGGGCGAGCGTGGACTTAAGTTATCAGGTGGCGAGAAACAGCGAGTGGCCATTGCCCGTACTATTCTCAAAAATCCGGCTATCTTAGTGTTCGATGAAGCAACCAGTGCTTTGGATACGCATACTGAACGTGAAATTCAGGCGCATTTGCGCGAAGTTAGCCGCGATCACACAACATTGGTGATTGCACATCGCTTATCAACCATCATTGATGCAGATGAAATTATCGTGCTGGAAGCGGGGTCGATCGTCGAGAGAGGGCGGCATGATGAGCTATTGCTTAAAAACGGCCGATACGCCGCCATGTGGCAAAACCAATATCATGAAGAGGAACAACTCATGGTGTGATGAGCTGTTCTACGCGCTAATCGAAAGAGTGCATAAGGGTGACAGTGCACTCTTTTCTTTGATATTGATTGATTTGTGGTACTAAACGTCTGAAATGTTCTGTCGCGCAATGCGCATCTAACGCTGCTTGGTCTGGCCATTCTTCAATGAAAACAAAATGGCCAGGATCTTTATGATCAATATACAAATCATAGGAAATACAAAGCGGTTCAAGTTTTGTCGCGTCAACTAGCGCTTTATAAAGCGGCATGACCACATCGATGTATTCGGTTTTGATAAAATCCTGAGCAATAACTTTTAGCATGAGTGGGGTCGCTTTAAGCTCCAGTAAAATAGGTGTAGGCGAATACAGCCAGTGCAATCGCTATCATAATCAATGTTGTCTTTCTTAGTTTCATGCTGTTCTCGTCATCATCTGTTCGCATTAGTTGCAGCCAAGAAGATAGCGGAAAATGATTGGGAAATCATCGACTCGCTAAGAATAGTGCGGATCAATCGATAAAGTTAATCGGCGGGATAGATGTCTCAAAGGCGGCTATGAGTTGAGATAGTGCCTAGTGTTGATCTCTATCACGGTTTTAATATAATTATTTGTGTTAATTTTAATACTGTGCTGTGTAACGTGGAGGTGTAAAATGTCAGCACTTGAGAAGATTGTTGCAACCTACTGCAATACCAGTCTGGACTTTGTGGCATCCACGATTGCTTTTATGGAAAATCAAAAAAAGAAGATCAGGATTGATCAAGTTGAAGCGAAACTTTCGTCAGATGAACTCAAGTTCTTCCGAGAAAGGTTGGCTTACTACCGAGACATATATCGGCCCTCGTAGTACATCAACAACCGTTGTACTTCAACGAAAGATAAGCCGCCTGTGTGCGGCTTATCTTATAGTAAAGATAGATTTCCTTTCTTAGCTTGCTTATTTTTTGCCCAATCAACATTTAAGTCAACTAAAGTTAATACAGGCAATGTACTGACTTTGGAGGCTGCTATGTACCACAAAATAAGTGGCAGCGAATACCGACGTATCTTTGTTGTGGGCGATATCCATGGTTGCTACAAAAAACTGATGTCTACCTTAGACAGTGTTCAGTTTGAACGTGATGTTGATTTACTCGTCTCTGTTGGTGACCTAGCGGATCGTGGCCCCCAGAATATCGAATGCTATGAGCTTCTTAATGCCGATTGGTTTCGTGCTGTGCGGGGCAATCATGAGCAAATGGCGATTGATGTGTTGGCTGGAGGAGCGATAGATACTTGGCTCGCAAATGGTGGTAGATGGTTCTTCTTATTGGATAACACGAAGAGGTTACTGGTTGAACCACTGATTAAGCGGGCGGAACGATTACCGTTGGTGATTGAGATTACAACAGAACAAGGGAAGTATATTATCGCCCATGCTGATTATCCTTCAGATGAGTACCAGTATGATAAACCCATTAGTGAGCAGATGGCTTTATGGAATCGTAAGCGCCTTAATGCTGCCATGAAGGGAGAAAGTGAAGTGATTTTAGGAGCAGATAAATTTATTTTTGGTCATACCCCTTTGGTAAAACCGTTGCTGTTTAAAAATCAACTCTATATCGATACCGGTGCGGTATTCGGTAATAAGCTGACCATTATTCAGATTCAATAGCTCAGATTTTTTCCATACGCGATATATTCAACTATTTGCAGATGATTCTTAGCTTCCACTGAGTGTGGAAGCTATTGGGATATCTCAATCAAAATGAGATAAAGCGCGAGGTGAACTTATTGAGTAATAGTATCCGTGATAGCAGTACTGAGGCGGCGAATACGGATAACAGTAACGTAAACCTGAGCGTGACATCTGATAAGTTATATGCGCTAGATATAAAATAGAAAATCCCATCATGTAATATGTAGACCCCAATCATCGAAGGACTGATATAAGCTAAGGTTTTTCTTATCCATTCGTTTTTAGTGTCAAAATTATCAAATATAACAAATAAGCATAAACTTAGGATTAAAACGTGAAAGTTATCGAGGAAGTATCCCGCATTAACTGTTTTATACACATAAATCGACATAAAGCTTTCATAGTAATACATTGAAACAGCAGTCGGGATAAGTAACACTTTGGCGATCAGTCGTATTCTCGGAAGTTTTGTAATTTTCTGGCATATCCGCGAGCAAAGGAATCTTCCGGTCATGTAATAGAAAATCCAAGTCCATAGCCTAAAGTATTGTGGAAAATCAATAAAATAAGGCCTTTCTGAGAAAGCACTGATCAAATCGATAGAGACAGAAAAGACGACTAAGCACGACAGTGTAATAATTGTTGTCCTGTTACTTTTCAATACCTTAGATATTATCGGATTAATGAGATAAATGATGGCAATGCTGAATAAAAGCCAACTTTGCAGGAAATAGCCGCGTTTGAAGCCATCCTCATTAATAAAGTAGAAAAGAACGTTCCAGAAGATAATGATGCTTATAATGGACTTTAACTTTCTGAGGATATCTTGTTGATCTATTTCATCATTAGAATCGATATAACCAATGATCATGAAGAACAGTGGGGTGGCAATGATCGACAGGAAGTATAAAACACTCATCACTTCACCACCTAAGAAGCATTGCTCAGTACAGGTTTTACTGGCGGAATAGAAAGTGACGGCAGAAAAGCAACTTAACGTTTTTAGGGCATGTAAACCGACGTTTCTCATAGAGTAGTTTGACTTACAGTAAATTGAAATGAGAAGTACAGCTTCATAGGACACTTCACTTTCATTAGATACATCCTATTTAGGCTACTACAGGCTACTAATTTAACTGTATTTTTGCATAGAATCTTATAGCTGTCACGTGTGGTGATCTTCTTAGAAAGTAAGGCATTAAGAAATATTTACTTAAGAAAAAGACATTTCCTACAACTTCCGGTACCCACATCCTATATATCTTGAAATCACCCTATGGTCTACTAATTCGACCGAGATATTTTCTAGATTATCTTTATAATTTGTAATGAGATTTTCCTCATTACAGACAGGCTTAAGTTAATGATTTTGGAGTGCTTAGGCACTAATGGACGTGACCAATATGATAAGCTGTATGATAGTTGATAATGATAAATATCAAACTCTGGGTATGATAGCGTTAGTAAAAAAAACACTCGCATCATTAGGATTTAAGAAGGAAATTAAATTCTACCGGAAACCATTCTATTCTGCAGATATAATTTTTATCGGCGTTGATGAATTCAGTTTTTTCGATGCCTTAAAAAGTTTGGATAGATCCCCGTCTGAAGCTGATGTTTTTTTGATTTGCGATGCTAGATTAAATAGTTTCCTGCAAGGAATCCCTAGATTTAATAATGTGACGATGATCTTCAGGGAAGACTCGCTTGAGTCCGTCACTAATAAAGTGACAAATGTCTTTAAGCGTAAATTTCGTGGGCTGAAAGAGAATCTAATCGAACGCAAAAGCGCTCATGTTTTGAGTTTGGCTTCAGCAGAGCGTCAGTATCTGACACCAAATGAAAATATTGTATTGAAGTTGTTTAATGAAGGTTTTTCTGGTGGTGATATCGCTCGAATTCTGAAAAAAAGTGAAAAAACGGTGAGTGGACAAAAACGCTCAGCGATGAAGAAATTAGGCGCACGTACAGACGTCGAGTTAATTAAAATGTTTATGTTCAAATAATTAAAATAAAAAAATGAACCGATTCTTTTGTTTTTTTCATCGTCAGCACCAGTGATTATTGAGGGATGTTCCTACAATCGCGGGCAGGGATGCCAGCATCAAACCACTAGATAGCCCCAATCTAAAGTGGGGCTGTCTATTATTGTCAATCCCGTGAAGCTTGATGACAAAATCCTGTCTTAAATACTCTTCAATTTAGCAATAGTGCTATCAATATCGACTTCATGCTCAGAAAATGTATAAGTCACATTTTGGAATGTGGTTATCGACAACATTTTCAATGGCACCGTTTTTTCTGAAATATCATCTTCCTGCGGACGAATTTTATTCATCAGTAAATTGACTGAGAGGATAGTATTAGCTTTATCGACTTCAGCCTGTGCGGGCACTTCTTTTGTAAAGGTATTGAATGACTTAATGCTTGTAAGTTTGATTCTCTCATTGGCGATGAATATGTATTTGCTCTCTATTGCCACTTTCACCGCAAACGCTGACAACCCTTTAGTGTTGGTTGTCGGTTCAAAGGTGACTTCAGCCCCCTTTTTTATCATCTCGGGATTAGCAACTTTAATAACGTGAAAATAACGGTTATCTCCATTTTCATCGGTGATAAAACCAAAACCTTTATCTTCAAAAAAAGTTGTTATTCTGCCGTTCATCATGCATCTCATATTAGCGAACCCAATGGCTAAGTATAATACAAGGGAATCACTTTCAGATACAGTCTGGTGGTTTTGGTCTCGGATTTTAGGGCTAGTGAAGGTTAGCGTGAAAAAGAAAAAATGCGGTTTTCTGTGCTAAAAATGAGGCAGATAGGAGGGCCTTTTCTCTTTTTATCTCTTTTTTGTGATCTCTGCTGTGGACAAAAAACGGTTCTATTGCTGTACTGTATCTGACACACATTTTGTGTCCAACATTCACGTAAAGGTAAGTTTGATGTCTAAGATTAAAGGTAGCGTTAAGTGGTTCAATGAATCTAAAGGTTTTGGCTTCATTACCCCAGAAGATGGCAGCAAGGACGTTTTCGTTCATTTCTCAGCCATCGCTAGCAACGGTTTCAAAACTCTTGCTGAAGGCCAGCGTGTAGAATTTGAAATCACGAACGGTGCCAAAGGGCCATCTGCTGCTAATGTTATCGCTATCTAAGTAGCCCATATTTATTAAAACCCGCCTCAATAGGCGGGTTTTTTATTGGTTCGATAGATAGAATGAAAGTGATGATTTACGTTAAAAGAGATAACTTTTTAAAAAAAACAGGGTGACAGATAGGCAAAAAATCACTGTCAGCCACTCAATCAGCGTCTTAGGTATTCCAAACATAGCGATATCCGTTACCTCAGCCACCACCATTGGTTCACTGTTCTCTGGCAAAAGATTATCCTGTTTGTAGATTAAGAAAACATTAAGACGGCCTATTACGTGGTATTACTGTCCCGCAAAGTGATTGACCAGCAGAAAAGCCAGCAGCGTCATGGCCAGCGAACCGGCGAGGTTAAGCAAAATAGTGCCCGCTGCCCAACCTAATTTACCGTCTTGTATTAAGTAAACGACTTCAACAGAAAAGGTTGAAAACGTCGTCAAACCACCACAAAACCCCGTGGTAATGAGTAATTTCCAAACGGGATCAATGTGTGCAAGGCGGGTGAACAGCGCTAATGTCAGGCCAATAATAAAGGCACCAACCAAGTTTACGATGAGAGTCCCTACGGGGATATTAGGCGAAAAGCTGTTGAGCTTCATACTGACTAACCAGCGAACCACGCTGCCAGCACCACCACCAATAAATACTGCAAGTAATGTATTAAACATAAATACCTTTCTTTATGAATACCTGCTGTGCGGGCATCTTTAACTATAGGAGGCTTATCAGAAAGGCTCGGGCGATACGCTACGGCCTTAATGAAAAGGTTACGTAGACATCATCAGCCTTGAAGGCAGTTATGGAGGAATGTCATCTCCTGCAATTGGCAATCGGACACGACTTAGAAGCCAATGCTTGAAAGCAAATCATACACCGAGTAAATCTTAATTTGTAGTTGCTCGTCAGCTCGCCAATTCAATCCGGTTACGTCCATTATCTTTAGCGAGATAGAGTGCGGAGTCAGCTGCTTTTAACCATTGTTGATAATTAATCATGTCCTGCTTATATTCGGCGATACCAGCACTGACTCTAAGTTGTAGTGGCGGGGCTTGTTCAAATACTAAGTCAGCCAGCCTTTCCTGTATTCGCGTTAACACCTCTCGGGTCTGTTCAGCTGTCGTATTCGGCAAAATAGCGCCAAACTCATCACCGCCATAGCGGCCAACGATATCAATGGCCCGCAGTCCCAGCAGTAATTCTTCGGCGAGAACGGTTATTGCATCATCACCAACGGCATGGCCAAAAGTATCATTGATGGATTTGAAGTTATCGATATCTAGCAAAATCAGTGTGGCACCATGCTGATAGCGTCGACAGCTATCAAATTGATTATGTAACTGATGTTCCCAATGCCGCCGGTTATAAAGGCCAGTCAGCCCATCCCTGACACTAATTCGCAATAGCTCTTCTTTATTTTCGGCCAGGCGTTTTGCCGTATGGTAAGTGACTAATCCGAGCAGAGAAGGGTAGATGATTATCATCGGCAGACAGGCATACACTTGCAGTGGCGAGGTTTCAGGACTAAAAGGTAAATTAAATATCCATGCGGTCAGTAAACTACAGGCAATTTGTAATGCCAGACCTTTGCAAAAGACATTTTTGCCACCTGAAGCAATATTATTCATGCTCATCATGGATAGAATAACGACAGAGGGCAGTGCATTGAATGACATTATCGCCACCCAGACACCGCCTAAAGCTGAATCTATCTTCATGTTGAGAATTTCTTGCTCAAAAGGTTCTTCAGAACGCGAAGCCAGCAGAAATGCGATATGTGGCCAACCCAATCCGTTGAGCGCGAGCATTATCCATAGCCACAATGGTGAATTTTGGGTGTAGAGCACAGCACTGACACAAAGCATGCCAATACCCAAGCCAAATACTCGAGGTAAATATGTCCTTTTAGCAAAACTTAGCCCCGAACGGCGGGTATTAATTCTACTTGAATAAGGCAATTGGCGGTTCCCTCGTTTTTTTTGCTTTGGGGGGATGTTAACGGCAATGTCTCATCCGGAATAAGTCAAAAAATAATGAAAGCGACTCTTGAGTAAATCATAGTTCACTAACGAAATCTGTTACATATTACTGTTGTCTTAATCGGAAATTTATTCGTAAATAGTTCATGATTTAATGAACAGAACTCACCAAGAAGGTCAGTATGGAAGGTATCAGTATTACCAAATTGTTGGTCGTTGGCGTATTGATTGTGTTGCTGTTTGGCACGAGCAAATTACGCACGTTAGGTGCAGATTTGGGTGCTGCATTAAAAGGCTTCAAAAAAGCCATGGCGAATGATGATGCGCCAGCAGCAAATACCACTGCTGAGTCCAAAGCTGCGACTGAAACGAAAACGACACCGCCTATCGAGCATAAAGACTGATCATTGCAGTTGTATTTGAGGGGATACCCAATTATACGGCAGCATTATCTGGCACTCGTTAAGACTATTATCAGCAACGATATTGTCGCTGATAACAAAAAACGGATCTCCATTGGAAATCCGTTTTTTTGCTGTCTGCTGCATAAGATGTAATAAGTTATTTCAGCTAATTTAGATCTGAATGGATAAGCTGGGTCTAAATGAACAGTTAGACCCGCTTAGCTTATTTTACTTCTAATCCTTTCGCTTGCAGATCGGCATGGTAAGAAGAGCGAACAAACGGGCCACAGGCCGCATGGGTAAAGCCCATTGCCATGGCTTCTGCTTTCATTTCGTCAAATTCTTCGGGGCTGACATAGCGCTGTACCGGTAAATGGTGGCGGCTAGGCTGTAAGTATTGACCGAGCGTTAGCATGGTGACGCCATGACGGCGTAAATCTCGCATCACATCAACGATTTCAGCATTGGTTTCGCCCAAACCGACCATCAAGCCTGACTTGGTCGGGATTTCAGGGTGAGCTTCTTTAAAGCGTTCCAGTAATTTAAGCGACCATTCGTAGTTAGCGCCGGGGCGAACTTGGCGATAGACCCGTGGAACGTTTTCTAGATTGTGGTTAAACACATCGGGTGGTGTGGCAGTCAAAATATCTAATGCGCGATCCATACGACCACGGAAATCAGGCACCAGCGTTTCAATTTTAATGGTTGGATTTTTAGCACGTATGGCAGAAATACAATCGGCAAAATGCTGGGCACCACCATCACGCAGGTCATCACGGTCAACTGAGGTGATAACAACATAGCGTAGACCCATATCTTGGATGGTCTGCGCCAGTTTTTCTGGCTCGTTGGCATCCGGTGTGACTGGGCGGCCATGTGCCACGTCGCAGAATGGGCAACGACGAGTACAAATTGCCCCGAGGATCATAAACGTCGCTGTACCGTGGTTGAAACACTCAGACAAGTTAGGGCAGGAAGCTTCTTCGCAAACCGAATGCAGACCGTTTTTACGCATTGCGGCTTTGATGCCTTGAATGCGGCTGGAATCGGCAGGGAGCTTGATTTTCATCCATGCGGGTTTACGCAGTAGCTCCTCACGTTCGGTAACCACGGTTTTAATCGGGATTAACGCCATTTTATCTGCGTCACGGTATTTTACGCCGCGTTCCATCTGAATCGGTTTACTCATAATCGTGCAGGTTCCAGTTCTGAATCTCTCAATTTGAGATTTTTTCATTAAGTTCAACGTGATGCGGCGTACGTTAAAAAATATTTGAAAATTGTTTAAAAATTATATCATCTTTGCCCTATCACAATCAGCCCCAATCTTTCCTTCTTTCTCGGCACTATCGTGGCGTTGAGTTCTATTCTGTGCTGGAGGGTAAATAATCGGTTAATAGCCAAGGTTGCAATTCGGCTTCTGGGTAACCGAGCTGCTGGATGAACTCACGTACTAATATTGGTTGGATATCTGTCACGGATGTGCCAGTTTTCAATGCACTGACTTGAGTCATTTGCATGCCAGCATAGCCACACGGATTAATGCGCTGGAAAGGTTCCAGATCCATGGCGATGTTTAGCGCCAAGCCATGAAACGAACATCCTCGACGGATACGTAGCCCCAATGAGCATATTTTTTGCTGGCCGACATAGACCCCAGGTGCATCTGGGCGTGCTTGTGATTCAATGCCAACTTTTGCCAGCGTCTGGATCACCGTATTCTCAATGGCAGTCACTAATTGCCGCACGCCCATTTTGGCGCGTTTAAGGTCAATCATGATATACATGACTTGTTGACCGGGGCCATGGTAGGTGACTTGGCCGCCTCTATCGCTTTGGATAACTGGAATATCTCCAGGCATCAGAACATGTTCAGCTTTTCCAGCTTGGCCTTGAGTAAAGACACGTTGATGCTCAACCAGCCAAATTTCATCTGCGGTTGCATCGGTACGATACTCAGTAAAATTATGCATAGCTTGAGATACGGGGTCGTAAGGTTGTAACCCTAGCTGGCGTAAAATGATCTTGTGTTGTTGCAAGCGAGGCATCATCTGGTTACAGAAATGGTGGCGCAAGTATACCAGCCCAATAGCGTGGGGCTACTAATTTGACATTTAAAACGCTAATTTGGCCTTGAAAAAAACGGACTTGAGATGGATGAAAAGAGATTCAATGACTAATTATCAGATTTAATGACGTCATTACCATGACTTACGCGTAAAAAAAGACCCGAAATGTTAATTACCAGTTCGGGCCATTATGGGAGTCAATTAGCAATATTGCTTAGCGTTAAAAGGGCCAATTACAAGACCATTCGGACTAGTTCAAGATTGCCTAACTCTTCATATAGTGTTTCTACCTGATCAATGTGTGTGGCATTGATGGTAATGGAAACGGAGTGATAGTTGCCTTTGCTGCTCGGTTTTACCTGTGGAGAATAATCACCCGGCGCATGGCGCTGTACCACTTCAACCACTTGGCTAACCAGTTGAGGTTCAGCAATGCCCATTACCTTGTAGGTAAAAGAACATGGGAACTCAAGCAGTTCGTTCAGTTTAGTCTTCATGTGCGCTCCTGGGTTGTGTTGTCGAATGATAAAATATCTCCGACTACAAAATTATAACTCCCGCCGGAGCGGGAGTTTTACATTATTTATAATGTGGGGATAATTTTCTGGTTTTCAAGTCACAGGTACTTTTCAGTACGGGCGATTAACCAAACCAGCGATGGAACATCAGTTTGATGTAATCCACCATGCGGCTGAAGATACCGCCTTCTTTAACTTCGTTCATCACCACTAGAGGGCGTTGGTCGATAGTTTTGCCATCTAACTGGAAGTTAATCATCCCAACAACCTGATTTTTCGCTAACGGTGCGTGAATCTCTGGTGTATTCAACACATAGCTAGCTTTCAGATCTTTCATGCGGCCACGTGGAATGGTTAGGAAAACGTCTTTATCAACACCTAACTGCACGCGATCGCTGTCACCGAACCACACTGGCTCAGAGGCAAACTCTTTACCGACTTTCAATGGCGCGACAGTTTCAAAGAAACGGAAGCCCCAAGTCAGCAGTTTTTTACTTTCGGTTTCACGGCCTTTATAGGTGCGACCACCTAATACCGCTGAAATCAAACGCATTTGACCATCAGTAGCCGAAGCTACCAGATTATAGCCAGCAGAAGAGGTATGACCGGTCTTAATACCATCAACGTTTAAACTGGTATCCCACAGCAAGCCGTTACGGTTCATCTGGCGGATATTGTTGAAAGTGAATTCTTTCTCTTTGTAGATGGCATACTCATCAGGCACATCACGAATCAGCGCTTGACCAATAAGCGCCATATCTCGAGCAGAACTGAATTGTCCCTCTGCATCTAAGCCATGAACGGTTTTGAAATGTGTGTTTTGCAAACCCAATGCGTTCACGTAGTTATTCATCAGGTTAACGAATGAGTCTTGGCTACCCGCCACGTAATCAGCCATTGCAACACAAGCATCATTACCTGATTGCAGATTGATACCTCGGGTCAGTTTAGAGACTGGAACACGATCACCGGGCTTCAAGAACATCAACGAGGAGCCTTGGAATTCAGGATTACCGGTCGCCCAAGCGTCTTTACCCACGGTCACCATATCTTCCGGCCCGATCTTACCCGCTTTAATTGCCTGACCGATAACATAGCTGGTCATCATTTTGGTCAAGCTAGCAGGATTGCGGCGTGCATCAGCATTCATTTCTGCCAATACTTTGCCGGAGTTGTAATCGATCAGAATATAAGCTTCTGCATCGATCTGTGGCACGCCAGGGATCATGGTTTTCAGATTGACGTCATCAGCGTTTGCAGCTGAAGCTGCACTCATAACGATGATACTGCCGAGCGCCAGGCTCTTGATAGAACGAGAATTAGTTACATATTTCATGATCAGGACAACAACATCCGTGAGTGAGTTAAGAACATGCCACACTATTTAGGTATATGCCTGTGTGGCGTTTATATATTTACCGGTGAAATTATTCACTCGGTTACCATCATGTGCTCACCGTAACATCCTGCTTACGCAGCGAGTTACGGTTTTCTGAATTGGAGTGACCTTAAATTGCTACAAGGTATGTACCGTTTAAGGTGCAGCGACGACAAATGACTGCTGCTGCGCTTCATTCGACAAGCGCTGTTGTAACTCTGTGGCCTGTTGACGGCTACTAAATGGCCCAAGTTGAACACGGTGAACGCTACCATTGGTGGTGACTTTGCCCGGTACACCGAAGCGTTGGCTTAGGCTTTGTTGCCAAGTTTGTGCCCGCTGAGCATCGCTCAACGCACCAACCTGAACGACATAGCTGCCCGACGCTGCTGCACTCGTTGATGGTACAGAAGATGTCACGGGGCCAGGATTAGTAACCACTGGCGGGCTGACTGCTGCGGGCTCTGAACCTTCCAGCACACCAGCGGGGACTGGAGTAGATGCGCGCAAGAAGCCGCTGCTTTGCGGCGCGACAGGTTGCGTGGCGTCAGCACCTGACAAATGGCTGTTATCGATCGGGCGTACAGGGGCGCTCACTGCCGGTGCATCCTGCTGTATTGGTGTCCCCATCCCGCTGGAACCTAAATCCGGCCGGCTGGGTAATGCATAGCTTTGCTTCGCGATAGTGGTGCCGACCATACCGGGGCCAGACAGCGAGCCATCAGGTGCCACATTGATAAAATCAATCTTCACCTTGGTGTTATTCGAGATATTCAGGCGGTCAGCAGCGGCTTTAGACAGATCAATGACACGGCCTGGCGTATAGGGGCCGCGGTCATTCACTCTCACGACTATTTGGCGACCATTACTAATGTTAGTCACCCGAACATAGCTGGGAATGGGTAGCGTTGGGTGCGCGGCAGTTAAGGCATTAGGATCGAAAATCTCACCGGTCGCCGTTGTGTTGCCATTCGCTTCTTCGCCATACCATGCCGCCAGACCAGTTTGGGTAAAATTCTGCGGGTCCTTAACGATGCTGTAGGATTGGCCATTCACTTTATAATCCTGATTAAAATTAGGATTAAAAGGTTCGTAGCGCGGTTCAGCCCCGCCTATCTCTTCAACCGGACCATTGTATGTCTGCTGAACTTGTTGCTGGGGTGCCGGAGGCTGACTGGTACATGCCGATAACAGCACACCTGCGATGCCAATCCAAAGCCATTCCTTACGCATTGCTCACCTCTATAAATTCTTGGATAACATTTTTCGATGAGTATGTATCGACATCACGATACCAAACCCGGCCATCAGAACTATCAGCGCCGAGCCTCCGTAGCTGACCAAAGGCAAAGGTACGCCAACCACAGGTAAAATGCCACTGACCATACCTATGTTAACAAACACATAGACAAAGAGGATCAACATCAGGGCCCCAACCATGACTCGACCAAAAGTGGTTTGTGCATGAGCGGCAATCACCAACCCGCGCATAATCAAGCACAGATAGAGGGCTAAAAGTATCAAAACGCCAATTAAGCCCAATTCTTCTGCCAGTACAGCAAAGATGAAGTCAGTATGGCGTTCCGGTAAGAATTCGAGCTGCGATTGTGTGCCATGTAGCCAGCCTTTGCCCGATAACCCACCTGAACCAATCGCAATTTTAGACTGAATAATATGATAACCCGCACCAAGTGGATCGCTTTCTGGGTCTAGCAACATCATTACGCGATCACGCTGGTAACCGTGCATCAGGAAGAACCACAAAATAGGAATAAACGCCGCGAGCAAGACAGCCGCAATAGCGATTAAGCGCCAACTCATCCCCGACAGGAACAGGACAAACAGCC
Source organism: Yersinia massiliensis (assembly GCF_003048255.1). Lineage (NCBI taxonomy): Bacteria > Pseudomonadati > Pseudomonadota > Gammaproteobacteria > Enterobacterales > Yersiniaceae > Yersinia > Yersinia massiliensis. The sequence goes on along the minus strand of NZ_CP028487.1, from coordinate 3,476,315 downwards.
CAGACGCAGCGACTAGAATGGATGTGCCAAGATCCGGCTGAGCAGCCACCAGTAACGTCGGCAGAAAGATTAAAATTAGCGCGATACCGGTATTTTTCAATGAGGGGGGGCAGACGTCGCGGTTCATAAACCGCGCTACCATCAATGGCACTGCAATTTTAGCAATTTCAGATGGTTGGAAACGGATAAAGCCCAAATCTAACCAGCGTTGTGCGCCTTTACTGATTTGACCAAAAGCGTCAACTAAGATCAGTAAGATGACGCAAACAAAATAGAGGTAAGGTGCCCAGCTTTCATAGACGCGTGGTGGTATCTGTGCCATCACCAACATGACTACCAGACCCATGGCAATTTGGCCGACTTTGCGTTCCATCATGCCCATATCTTGCCCGCTTGCGCTCCACATCACGAAAGCGCTGTAAGATAGCAGCGCCAGTACGATGATCAGAAACGGCAGATCAATGTGCATTTTGTACCACAAAGAGCCTTTTTGTTGATTATCAGTCATGAGTTACCTTAATCCACTTCAGCTAATCTGCTTCAACACCCGGAGGAAGCGGGGCTGCATCCGGTAATTCAGTATTGTTATCCCCTAGCAAGATGTGGTCGAGGATTTGGCGAGTAATGGTCCCTACTGCTGGCCCTGCACCGCCATTTTCCAAGATCATCGCAACAGATACTGTCGGGTTTTCGTAAGGGGCGAAGGCCACCATTAATTTATGGTCACGTAAGTGCTCTGCGACTTTGTGCGCATTGTAGGTTTCATAACTGTAAACCTGTGCCGTGCCTGATTTTGCTGCCGCTTTGTAAGGCGTGCCTTCAAAATACTTACGGCCAGTACCATTTGCGCGGTTGGCAACACCAAACATACCGTCTTTGGCGATCTCCCAATAGCCGGAATGGATATCACCAATCTGCGTGGTGTCCTCTTGTGTATAAGGGACCAATTGGCCGTCAATACGGGTACTTTGCAGCAAATGAGGTGTTTTCACGGCCCCATCATTAATGAGCGTCATTAAGGCTTTTGCCATCTGGATTGGGGTCGCTGTCCAATATCCTTGACCGATTCCCACTGGAATGGTATCCCCTTGATACCAAGGCTTTTTATGACGTTTTTGTTTCCATTCACGTGTCGGCATCAAACCGGCACGCTCTTCGGATAAATCAATGCCAGTGTATTCGCCGTAACCGAACTTGGTCATCCACGCAGATAAACGGTCAATCCCCATATCATAAGCGACTTGATAGAAGAAGGTATCCGCTGATTCCTCTAATGCTTTCGTGACATTCAACCGACCATGACCCCACTTTTTCCAGTCACGGAAACGTTTTTCCGAACCCGGTAGCTGCCACCAACCAGGGTCAAACAGACTTGTGTTTTTATTGATAACCCCTGCACTTAGCGCAGAAACAGCAATATAAGGTTTTACCGTTGAAGCCGGAGGATAAACACCTTGAGTCGCACGGTTAATCAGTGGGCGGTTAGGGTCGTTCAGCAACCCTTGGTAATCTTTGTTGCTAATACCATCGACGAATAGATTCGGGTCATAGCTGGGATTGGAGACTAAGGCCAAAATGCCGCCAGTACGCGGATCAGTCACCACAACAGCAGCGCGGCTTCCGGTAAGTAATTTTTCAATGTAGGTTTGCAGATGCAAGTCGAGCGTCAGATAGATGTCTTTACCCGCTTGTGGCGGTTGCTCATGCAACTGACGAATCACCCGACCACGGTTATTAACTTCAACTTCTTCATAACCCGTCTTCCCGTGCAATACGGATTCATAGTAACGCTCAATGCCAAGCTTACCGATATCGTGGGTGGCGGCATAGTTAGCAAGAATGCCTTCTTTATCCAACCGTTCGACATCCTTATCGTTAATTTTGGAAACATAGCCAATAACGTGGGTGAGGGCAGAGCCATACGGGTAGTAGCGGCGCTGATAGCCTTTGACTTCAATGCCGGGGAAACGGAATTGGTTAACAGCAAAGCGAGCGACTTGAACTTCAGTCAGCGGGGTTTTCACTGCAATCGAGGTAAAACGACGTGAGCGCTTACGCTCTTTTTCAAAATTGGCGATATCCTCATCCGTCAGATCCACTATTGGGCGTAGTGCATTGAGCGTGGCGGGGAGGTCTTCGATTTTTTCCGGCATCAGTTCTAACTGATAAATGGTCCGGTTCATTGCCAATGGAGTGCCATTACGGTCAAAAATCATGCCACGGCTCGGGGCAATAGGGACCAGCTTGATGCGGTTTTCATTGGAACGGGTGCGATAGTCTTCGAAGCGCACTATCTGCAAATTGTACATGTTGGCGACCAATATCCCGCTTAGCAGCAAGATACCGAGAAAAGCCACCAAGGCGCGGCGGACAAACAAGGCCGACTCAGCCGAATAGTCGCGAAAAGAGTTAGGTTCTTTTTTCATTCCGCTGCTACTTCATTTTGCCCAAAACCAGCATTTTATCTAACACCGGCATGTCACATAACGTCATCACTATACTCAGGTTCATCGCCCGCTTATTCCCGGTGATAAGGGTGATTGGTCGTAATACTCCAGGCGCGATAGAGGCTCTCAGCCACTAAGACACGCACTAAAGGGTGAGGCAGCGTCAGCGGAGAGAGCGACCAGCTCTGCTCTGCCGCAGCTTTACAGGCCGGAGCTAACCCTTCCGGCCCGCCAATCAGCAAACTGACATCACGGCCATCCTGCTTCCAGCGCTCTAATTGCTGGGCTAATTGTGGTGTCTCCCAGGTTGTACCTGGGATATCCAGTGTGACAATGCGATTATTCTTGCCCACTGCAGCCAACATTAGCTCGCCTTCTTTTTCCAAAATGCGTTTGATATCCGCATTCTTGCCCCGTTTACCTGCTGGGATTTCTACCAGCTCGAAAGGCATGTCTTTGGGAAAGCGGCGCAGGTAATCGATAAAACCTGTCTGCACCCAGTCTGGCATTTTAGTGCCGACGGCTACCAGTTGCAGTTTCACCGTTTAGCTCCAGAGTTTTTCCAGTTCATATAAACGGCGGCTCTCTTCTTGCATTACATGGACAATGACTTCGCCCAAATCGACCACAACCCAGTCAGAGACACCTTGACCTTCGACCCCTAACGGGATCATGCCAGCCATGCGTGATTCTTGAACTAGATTGTCTGCCAGCGCCATCACATGGCGAGTCGAAGTACCCGTACAAATGATCATGCAATCAGTGATGCTGGACTTGCCTTGAACATCCAGAGCGATAATATCTTGGCCTTTCAAATCATCGAGCTTGTCGATAACAAATGCTTGGAGCGCTTTACCTTGCAAAGGTTCCCCTTAATTTTTTCTAATTTAATCAGTTGGTTACACTGTGCAGGTCGAAATTATTCGAAATTCGTTCACTACACTTCTATCTCGATCCATTCACTCCCACGAACATCACGATATTTATCGGTTGTTTGTGCGGATTTATGTCCGAGGATTTTTTGAGAGAAAGCCTCTCCCTTTTCCTTTTCGTAGAGTCTAGAAGCTAGGCTCCTTATCTCATGAAACGGAGGTGGATTGACGCCTTCCCAAGTAATGTTTGCTAAATCTCTAGCTCTGGCAAATCGCTTAGTTAGCGTTTTATCTGCAAATGCCTCGCCCTTTTCAGATGAAATTATCGTCTCACCTTTGATCGGCCGATTTTCGCAGCGCGAGATAATATCACGCAAAGACAGCGAAAGGGTATCTAGCTTAACATCAAATGGAATGACGATCCTCATCCCCGTCTTTTCTTGCTCAATAAACAATTTATCATCCTTGATATCAGTCCACTTCATTTGGCGCACATCGCCGACCCGCTGTCCTGTTACTATTGCTAGGTCCATGCTATCGACAACCCAACTTGGCATGTCTCTCGCCGCCGCTCTGATGGCTAGGAAATTATCTAGTGATAACCGCGCTCGTCTCACTTCTATTTTTGGGTTTTTGGTTGCGTCGACGGGGTTGGTATCAATAACTCCCTCCGATATTGCTTCCCTGAAAAAATCAGTAAGAAATGACCGCATCAATTTAGCAGAAGCGGCCTTTCCATTATTCGTGTAATCGTTAAGAAGTGTTGCAACATCTTTGGTGCTAATGCTATCGATCGGCCTTGTGGAGAATAAATCGTCGATAACATTCAATCTGCTGTGATATCCAAGGAGTGTTTTGCTTTTTAATCCCCTCTTGCTTAGCGTGGTTGTGTACGTTTTGACCCAATCTGATACGGTGACAACAGCAATGTTATTGATGCGATCAACAAGCCTTGCCGATGTCCCTGTATCCATGAGTTGCATGTTAGCCTCTACGGCCTGATTTATTGCTGAGCGCTTATCGCGACCAAGGCCGAATTCTTTACCCGTCCTTGGGTCTTTATAGCTGTAATAACCACCGTTGCGAACGTATAAGTTCGGTGGCAAATCACGCAGTGCGGCGGATCGCCTTCTTGCTGCCATTTCTAATCCTTGATATTAAGTTGTTTGCTGGTATTGGATTTGTTCTGTCTGCGGGGTTTCTATATATTGCGGTTGATTCAACTTCGTACTCTTTCCCTACTCGTTCTGGCGGTGGGTATATCTTTCCAGCTTCCACCCATCTATATATCTGCTTCATTGATCGCGGCCTGTCTCGCCGCTCGTTCCACTCTTTAAGGCTGATTTTCATAGTCGCCTCTTATCTCATTAATTGGCACAAGCCTCCGCTCTGCCAGAATATCGACACACTCATTAAAGTCAGATGTGTAAGCATCGAGCAATTGCTCTTTGTCTTGATATTTCTGCATACCATCCCACCAGAGTTTTTGTCCGGTCCCGCGCTGAACGCATAGTCGTTTGGCCCAGTGAGGCGCACCGATGAAATCACTAACGGAGCCAGATAAAATCGTCCAATGCATCATCTCGCTACAGAATCCCATTTCTGTAATCCTTCTCTATCAGGGTTTCTTTGCTGCACACTTCAATTGGCCCTTTCAATATTTCTCGATTAGCGCGGCCAATTACCGAATTAGTGCTTATATCCAAGCCTTGTAGTGGCTTTGATTTGGCATCGAAGTCGTCAATTATTCGCTGACGCTTACCGTTAACTCTTTCTTGAAGCTCATCAAAGTGCTCATCGCAGCTATAAAACCCTCGATATTCATATGTGTCATTGCTATCAAATTCAGCTTTGCACACAGCGCACGTGTATTTATCGCTCATCCGAACATCCCCCTAACAACTTCATTCTCAATCGTGTAGATAGTTGCTAGTACCGCCCACGCGATGATGACGACAAAGAACCAAACGGCATCTGATATTTTTGGTAGTTTCATGCTGCCTCCGAACTGCCTGGAATTAATTTGATTGACTGACCACACTCATTCCCCCAAGTATCCCACCCCTCTAAATCCTTCCTTGAAAACAACTCGATACGCTTTACGTCCCCATACAGCAACTCCAGTCGGTGACGTACTTCCCATGGCTTTTCGCTATGCTCACCGAGCGGTGAGTAAACAACTTGCTTGATGCTGGCGTTGAGTCGCTCTAGACCATTGCCGCGCACTGCGATCAATACATCTTCCGTGTTGGCGCGCGTATAGTTGCCGCCATTCATCCGTGATTGGGTATTGAGTAGGGTGAGAAAGTCGTAAAAGTCGTTAACCTCACCGGCTGCCAGCGATTTGTTGATATGATCCTCTGCCAGTTGATTCAGCTTTACCCAAGTGAAACCCTTCATCGTGCGCACCTGGAAACCCCACGCTTCAGCGAGTTGTTTTGCTTCGTCGTTGAAATTTCCGGTGTACCACATTGCGATAACTGCATCGGGTGCTGCGAGAGACCAAACTGGAAGGCGTTTTAAATCGGTGAGTGACATCGTGCGGTAGTGATTAACTGCTGCGCCGTTGCTGGCCTTGTTTCCGTATTGCCAGGGTGGGTCACAATAGATGAGTTGGTATCCACTCATGCTGCCTCTCTTAACGCTTTCAGGTGCGGCGCATTAGCCCGGAAAACTGCCTCAGCGAAACCGCGAGGTGTGGCGCTGCGAATGTTCTTCACTCGCTCTGACTTTCCACCTAGTTTTAGATGCTGAGTTGAATAACCTTCAGGAACAGGAACTGGCAATTTATCCGGCATCACAAAGCCGCCGCCAGTCCATAAACAAGTTTTCTTCGGGTATGCATCACGTGGAGCAATGTAATCGGGGTAGGTTGGATGAACGTCATCAACTGGCAGATAACCACCGTAGTCGCTAGGATTAAAGATGAAATCTGGCTTTCCGAATATGCCACTGAAAACGCTAATAGGGTTTTCAAAGAACCAAGGAGCTCCGGTTATTTCGCCAATTATCCGGCATTGTTCAGCCACCAGTGCCGCCTTTGCTTGAAAGTGGATATCAGCTTTGCGTTTCTTTTCAAAGTGGGCTGCACCGCTTACTGCCACATCAGTACATGGCGGGAACCCTGCAACAAAAACGATTTCCTCTTTCCGGATAACATCACCCAACGCGCCGGCCGCCGTGAGAACTGTCTCTGGCCACTTTCGTATTCTTTCTTGGTTACTTTTATCGATATGCTGAGGGTCAATCAAAATTGCATCATACCCAGCCGTAACCCACGGTCCCGCCATAATTCCAGTCAGGTCGCACAGGCAAATAATCGTTCCTCTACTCATGCTTCTCTCCCTTTCCTTCGCTCATCAATCTCATAGTCATCCCGACACCCAGCATCACAGAACAATCCGCGAGCAATCGGCTGTCGACACTCTGAGAAATGGCACAGGCCGGTGAACGTCATTGTCGGCTTGCGATTAGCGATGCCGATTTCTATATTCAGAGATTCAAGCTCTTGGTCCTTGTCAATTTCATCGCACATTAAGCCACCTCATTTGTTTGTTGGTTCAGCAATCCAAACTTGACGATTTCCAACACGCCAAGCACTTCACTAACGCCAATTTCACCGGCATATTCTTGAATAAGGTCATTAATACGGCCCGTTAATTCAGCAGGCAGCGGGAATTTACGCTCGACTGGGAGCATTGAAATAGCCATAGGGATACTCCAGATAGTGAAATCCGTTTCTGTCGTTCCGTGGTGGGGTTAAAACGAGTTAGCGATACACTTCGCCGCACATGAGCACAGCGTTTGGCTTGCGCTCTTTAATCAGCATTGATACGGCTTGGCATTCGGATTGAGTAGGGTAGATATCTTCGGTAACGGGTAGGGCGTTGCAACTATCGTTAAAGCATGAAGTAATGAGAAGAACAAAGCCGATTAGCATTAGTCCTCCGCTGGTTTTGCTGCTGTGAATAACTCGCGAAATTCGTAATCGGCATCACCAGCATGCTTAGATTTCAGCTTTTCATAAGTTCGCTGGTCGTTCAGTTTCACCCATGGTCCTGATTTACCGATACTGGAATAATGTTGACGCCACTCGAAAGTAACCGGCTGTTGCTCACGCAGTGATAGCAGTTCAATAGCCATTTCAGTAACTATTGTGCTTTGAGTACCACCAACATCAACCGGCCCCGGATTCGCAATTTTCTCCAACTGCTCTTTACTCAGCATCTGCATTCCCCTCTACCAGCCCTCTATTGAAACCGGCTTTAAGCGCTGTCGGCCAACCGTGGTAATGCATAAATGCACAATAGTTCGCCACATCTAGCGGGTCGCCCTTTCTGATGTGCAGATTGAAATCTTCAAGGCACTTATCCCGCCAATCGTTTTTCATCCACGTATTTGAATGTCCATATTTCTGTTCTGCTTTATGCAGCTTTACAGCCATTGCAGATGCGAATACCAACAGAAGTGCTTTCGTGTCACGGTGAAGCCCGTCAGGCATCACTAACACATCGTTTTTCAGCTTCTCGTTTGCCGCTGATAACTCGGCTTCTAATGTGCTAGCCCTAAGATCAGACTGCTCAACTCGCTGTTTCCACTCAACGAGCAAACAACCAGCATCGGAGAGTTTCATTTTTAAGCCGTGAATTTCTTTCTGTGCCGCTTCCAGTTGGGCTATCAGTGCGTTTATCTTTGCTTGCTGAATATTCCACACGAGACCCGCGTTGTAGCACTCATCTGGGTCAACTGCATTACAGTGTGGGCAATAAGCATCGTCATAATCACCAGTGTCGGCGATGGCACCACCACCACCTAGTTTTTGACTTGGGAAAACCTCACCGCAATTTTCACATTCAACAACGAAATAACCGCCGGTATTGTCATCTGTCACATAATCAGCCAAAACAGATGAGCGAGACTTTAAATTTTCTGGTTTTTTTGATTTCAACTCTTCGATGTTATTCATCAGTTGTTACCCCTCAGGCTGGCGGCGAACCTTTCAGCGGTTACCGCCTGAGCATTAAGTCGGTCAAATACATAGTGATCACCACGACTCAATGACTCTTTAGCTTGTACCTTTAAGAACTCAGCAAATTCGATTGCACCCTGCGCCTTTATCTCGTTAAGCGCCTGAGTGGTGGCGGGCATGTCTCGGAGTAAATCCTCTACAAGTTCGCCAACAACATCATCGTGATATGTAGTGATGTCGCTGCGGTGAATGTCGGTATAGTTACCTTCCACCGTGTCGTGATGCCCAGAACCATATCCGTGATTAAATAGCGAAACATAGAGTGAGCTTTTCTCAGCAACAAGCTCTCGAACCTTGGCAATAGTGTCACCCGCAACAGCACCGGTAATACCCAAAGCCTCGGCAATTAGCGAACATGCATTGAGCGCCGCATCACGCTCAGCTTTTAACGTTTCATAATCAGTATTTTCAGACATAACTATTCCTCAGCAGATTGACTGCCGGTAATGGGGTGGGGGATTAGGCTGCCAGTCCGTTGGCAGCGAGTGACAATTTCAGGTTGTTATTCATCCGCTCTGCAATTAATTGAGCAACGATTTGGTTTTTAACAACTTGGTTATAGGGGGTAATCCATCCGTGGTGTACTTCTGAATAAACCAGAGTTATGCAGCCAACAGTGATATTGTCGTGAGAGTGGGTCATAGATACCTCACATTGGGACTTCTTCCATTTCGGCCTTGCGGATGCCGTAAATGTCGGTGGCCTTTTCGAGTTGGTCATGGTGAGCTGCAAGAACGTGCTGGGCGTACTTGAAGATTTTATCAAGCTCCACCACTGTTTTTGCACTACTTGCCGCCTTGGTGAACTCAGCAAGCAATCCATCTGGCGTGCGCTCTTCCACTTTTACCGGTTTAACTTCCAGCTTTTTAACTCGATGTTCTGACCGCTTTCCGCGCGAGGTAGTTAGCATTAGTGAGAAATCAGAATTAATATCACTCATGGCTGAAACCTTGATCCCGCCGACAGCAACACCGCCAAATTTGACTGTAGAGTCACCAATAAGCGTTAGAGTTTTGCCAACCCATGAATGACCATCATTTCCCCAGCCGCCAATGAGAACGCGGCGCATTGATTTTGATGGCTTATATGGGCGGCCGTCATATCCATCAAGGTCAATAAACACTGGCTGTTCACTGTTTCCAGCTCTAACAGATTTGATAGCTGCGGTAATGCTGGAAGATTGGACATCCTCGAAGTTGAGTTGGTCTGATTTCGGGATTATTGTTCGCGATAAGTCCATTAGATATATACCTCGTCGTCGAATTCTTCATCGAATAGATACGATGGGACGTTGATTTCACTGGATGGAAGAACCAATCCCTCGGTTCGTAATGAATCATCAGCCAAGCACTCAACTAGCTTATTCATTGCCTCAAACATTATTTTCCTGCCAAGCTCTAACGAATCTTCGCCGATGTAATACATGCAGTTTTTATAGGGCGGGGTATTTTCAAGAGCAAAAAAGCAGAACTGATTTAGCTCCCGGCCCGTAACAAGTTTCAAAACGTAGAGATAAAACGCAGCCTGAACATGATAGTGATATTGCCCAAATGCCTGACTAAATCCGCGCTGACTTGCATCCCTGCAACTCTTCACATCCAGTGGATAAGAGTGGCTATCTGATAGCCGGTCAAATCGACATTTAAGCTTCAGTCCAGTGATTGGGCACGTGGCGAACATGGAAACCTCAGACCGTCCACTTGTGCTCATATAGTCCATGAAATCTTCATTTAACTGGGCAGACTCAATCATTTTTTCCAGCGTGCCGACTTCGCTACCAATCAGGATTTTTTCAGCATCAGCCGGTAAAAGTGCCTTATATTCTTTCGATGCTCTGGAGCTGATATCCGGCTTTAAAATGAAATCCTTTTCAAATACTTCAGGCTCAAGCAATGCCGCATGTATTGCCGTTCCAATCTGTGCCGATTTACTTCCTTTAAATGGGTTAAAATACAGATTGGCCGGGCTAACACTGATTGCTTTAATCGTCGTAGAACCTATCGCCTCATCCTTGTGATAGTCCTCGTTCGAAATGTTGTAATAAATCCCTGCTTCCATCACGCCACCCTGTCATAAAAGTTAGTTAAGGCCATGTAGGTCTGATGTTCCACACCTGATTCAACTTCCTGTTTGCGCCGATGCAGAGCTTGCCAATAGGCACTGTCTCGTTGATAGTCATGCAGGCAATCTGTGAACTCGTCGCTTTCCATGAACTGCCGGTGTTTATCATCATCAGTCAGGCGTAAACCCATCCACGCCTTTCGAAATGCCGAGTCTTTAATTCCTTCCATGAACTCACTGGCGTACCGGTCAATAACGTCGCGTTCTTCATCGCTCAGTGCGTTGAGTGCTTTATCTAGGTTATTCATAGTGGATTCCCCTTTGAGCGTAGAAACTCAACTATCTTGTCTAGCAAGCTCTTGCGTGGTGGGGGAGTGAAACTTGCTGATGTGAGGCGGTAGGCTGGTGAATGCTGAATTTTTGTCAAATAGTTAGTAGAGCATCCCGATGCGGGATACCCTGCAATGGCGTATTGCATAGGGATACCTTTTAATTAGTTGTGTTTAGCCCACAGCAAAACACCGACAGTGGTCAGTTATTTACTATGGGGATTGGTGGGGGTGGGGAGTTACTCGGTTTCTTCGTCTTCAGTTGGCTCTACTACTTGGCAATTTATAGCGCCGCATTCTTGGCATTCAGTGTGAGTTAGTGCTGAGAATGGGCCTTTCCAGATAACAGGGCCGCCACAATATTGACATTGCATATCTCACCCTCTCGCCTTAATCATTGCGTCTGCCATATTGCTTGCTCGGATTGCGATTTCTTCCAATACTTTAAGGTCATCAATATTCACATCTGCGTATCTGTGAATTAATGCCGCCATTGCTTTGGCTGAAAAATAATCGTGCACTGTAAGTCCTGAGCCGCCTAACTCTGACGACACCCATACATCACCAGCACCGTTAATTGCACCTGACTGCGGAAACGCTGGGCCGCCTGTTTTAATTTCATCTGTCATACATCACCTCATCTAGTGGTCTTGCCAAAGCTCACTAATAAGTAAGCAGTGGTAAGGTCACTCATTAGCGGTCACATAAGTACTCCCAAATCAATCAGCATGTTCATGTGGCAGCCATGCTCTGCGCTATAAGTTTTCTTCGTGTGGTTTTATTGGTATTAAATGGCTTTGATGTCTCTAATCACAGAATCTAGAATTCTGCGCCTCCTGCACATTTAAGTGCTTAGGCTGGATAGCTTTGCAGGACAAAAAATGTATTGCCCTACGCGGTTCCGCTTCGCGCCAAAGCCTTAACGCTAGCAGTAGAGACAGGAGTAGAAGTTGCTGCATGAAACCTCCTCTCAGGAATTTAAATATTTACTTAATACATAGTGGTCTTATTGCTGCCACCGGTTAAGTGGCAGGGGTAAGGTCACTGGGGGTTAGCGAGTTGTTAATGCAGCAATTTCATCTGACGAAAATCCCTTTTCGCGCATCTTTTCGATAATCTGGTCTAGTGCCTCATTCTTTTTTCTAATCACTTTATCTGCATCGCTTTCTGGTACGATTTCCCAAGGAACTAGCCAGCGAGTGCCAATCTTTACCGCTGTTGCTTTGATGGTGTCGGCGTCGCTTCCCTGAACTGACTTTTTTCTACCAAGTCGAGCGGCTGTGATTTGGCTGTCACATACATACAAAATCACCGGTCGCCCGCGCCCCTCTGTTAAGTCGCTATTAGTAACCGTTAGCCAAACATCCTTTGTTTCTTTGATTTCCATTCTCTTACCCCTTAACTATGTGGTGGGCTTCTTTGCAGACTTCCACGCCATCAGGAAGCTGGAGCAAGTACCACTTCATTTCGTACTTGTACCCGTTATCGTAATCACCACTAACCACTTCCATCTGACCTTCAAACACTTCGCCAGCATCTGTCAGAAGCGTGGTGAGCATCTTCATTTCTGAGTTGACGTTATCGCCCGTCGCGGTTCTCAAAACCTGTATAACTTTACTCATTCTCTTACCCCTTAACTATGTGGTGGGCTTCTTTGCGAACGTTAATCTGCGAGTCCAGAAATATCGATTCCCATCATTTTCAAAGCAGTGGCTGGGTCTAGCTGGAGAATATCCCACCCCAACTTTGAACGAATCTCACCTGATTCAACACGGTCAATGTTCACCATAAAATCAGCAAACTTCTCGCGGTACACTTCTTCTGTTTCGTTTTCTAACGGCTGGCGGAAATTTCGCATTTTCGCGCGACGCTTCAGACTTTCTAAATCAGGGAATGACATTGGCATGGTATTTATCTCGCTGTTAATGATTCTGACTTACGGAAACCTGCTGCAAACTTAGCTACTTCAGGCAAACATATGTTGTCCGCGCTTGGCTTCTCTGCGCTGCGAATCGGAATAGGCATCGTTGCTTTGCATACCCGAGCTGTGCAGCCCTCAGAGAGCTTTGTGAACGCTGCTTCAATACGGCTTGCCATTGCACGACTTTCATCGCATTCGGCCTTGTATGCTGCGTAGTGCTCACCACGTTGGCGGCAACGACGAGACTTGGCGTTATCTTTCTTACGCTTGGTGATTATCTGAATCATGGTTACCTCCGGTGATTGGCTTTGGTGATGTGGTGGCCGGAATCGAACCGGCATACCCGCTTCACTATTCGCGATTGCTTGCTCTACCTGTTGAGCTACACCACATCACCAAAGCCAATTTCTCTTTGATCTACACTCTCGCAGTAGCCGCGCTCATGCCATTGAGTTCACGTCGCTCAATCGCCGCTAATAACCGGTGCGCATCTGGCGTGTGCGCTTCTTTACCGGAGCTTGTTTTGATATAAGAACCTTGACCCGTCACTACACAGGCTCGCGCAAATTTGCGACTCAGGGCAGCATCATTACTGCTGCATTGTCTGACTTGGTGTAAACATATCCGGTCTATTTGCACTGGGGCATACGAGAGAAGCACCTGCCTGTTTCCTGCCTTCTCTGGTACATGCGTTACTCTGCATGCGGTTCGTGTTCATTTGCCAACTCACCCGGCCTAACTCGCCCTCCAGGGCTACTATGTTGCTAAGTCAATGACTGCGGTCTAACCGCTTTAGTGCACCATTTCGGTACCTCCTTTAATTTTGCCTACCGCAAGCGGCGGTAGAAGTCCGTCACGAGGATTGATTAGCATCTCTGCTGTCGTCCCTCGCTTTGTTAATGAGCAGCCTGTCATCCTGACTGGCGCGGCGAGCAGTTCCTGTCTGCCGCATCGATGTTTCGTTTCGATGGAATGACTATAGCAATGCGTATTATTAATAGCAATACGTATTAAGAATAATTCAATAGCATTAGCTATAAGTTAATGTTTTGAAATAGTATTTATTTAGAAAAAATCTATAGCTAAGCGGAATATCGGTGGTTTCTCAGAATGGAATTTAACAATGCGGATATTGTTGATTTTTTTTGTAGCTGGGCTAAAGTATAAAAGCACTGGATGAATAAACAGTAATTAGGGGCGTAACAAATGGTTGCCTCCTCGATTTATACGATGGAGGGCATAATGATTCACATATTACGAAGGGTTAATACAGGAAAATATGAGGGTTACACCCTGAGTGATCAGGGTGTCGATGATTATCTTCTGAGGTCACGAAGTATGAAAATTGCCACGCCTACCAGCTCTGCGGACAGAGATAGATCAACTAGTGGGATACGTGAGTCATCTACAGATAAATATCCATTAGCGCCACCATCAAGGAACCGGTAAACAGATGCTGACCCGCCATTTATGGCTACAACTAGATCATTGGTTCCAGGCTTTAATGATGTATCTACAATAACGATAGAGCCAGAAGGGGCCTCGCTGCACCCGCTATTTCTATCGAGGATGTAAGCCCTCCAAGACGGAGTTACCTTTCCATCAGGGGCTACTACTGAGTCATTCGTTTGACCCGAGACAGTCCAAACTGGGACGTAGCTATTGTTATCAATCCTATCAACTCTTGGCGTTGGATTATTGCCTTCCATATCACCAACACCATTAGCCAACCATTCTGCGTTTACGTTTAAAGCATTCGCGATATCTACTAATTTCTTAGTTCCTTTGGCCTCACCTTTAATTAGCCTCCAGATCGTTGGCTGAGAGATCCCCGATGCCTTAGCTAAGGCACCTTGAGTCATATTTCCGCGCAACTGCATCGCGATATTTAGGCGTTCTGCAAGAGTATTTTTCATACTCGTGAATCTATAGCCGAGCGTATTGCTCGTCAAATCCGTTTCGCTATTGCATAAGCTTATACGCATTGCTATTATCACCATGAACACAATACTAAAAGGAATAATTATGACCAATAAGGCTATTGAGCGAGCGGTCAAAATCGCAGGGAGCCAGCAAAAACTCGCAGATCTTTGCGGAGTTAAACAGCCAACGGTCTGGCGCTGGCTCCACGGCGGTGGCATCGACTTTCGTTATGTAAAAGCAATCGTCAAAGCGACTGGCGGGAAAGTTAAGCCGCACGAGTTGGGTCAAGACCTGACTGACCTAGCTGAGTTTCTGAAAGCAAGTTAAGCACTACCGCTCTTTAAACAATCAGGCCAGCTCTGCCGCTTGCGGAGCACACCAAAGTGACAAGCTCACAGCTTTGTCACGTAACAACATCTAACAAGGGAAGTATTACGCATGGAACGTGCAAGTAACAGCAAGAGAATTATGGAAGTTGAATCTGAGCTACGAAGCCGAATGGCTATCAAGGGCCAGAGTAAGTTTGCGCGGGAGGCTGGCTGGGCCGAATCAAAGGTCAGCCGGTTAAACGTACATGACATGGCAGTGACGTTTGTTCTTCTGGAGAAGATATGGGAGACGAGCGTGATAAGGGAAATCGCAAGGCAGGCTGTGATTGCGGTGACCGGAAAGCAAAAAGCCCCGATGGCAGTCGAGGCTTCAGAACAACAGATAACTATGTCTTTCTAGAGGTAATTATACATGCGAAAGAAAACTAACGCAAAGCAGCGAGAGGTTACTCAGCAGCGATCCGCCAAGCCTGACGAGTTAGTCATGGTCTGCAACGACAATCCACTATTTGATCACAAGTTCGCTGAGATTTTCCGTGGACTTAAGGCTGATCGGGAGAAAGCCAATGAGTAACGTCTTAGCGTTTCGTCAACCAGACACAGCAAGGCCGGAGGCAACCGGTAAGGGGTTTGCCTTGATGCATAGAAAAATAATGGATCTGCCTTTCTACAGGACGGATTCTGAAGCTGTTCACCTGTGGTTCCATTTCATCCTTACCGCCAATCACGCACCGGCAATAGTTAGTACTGAGCTAGGTGATGTCATGGTTCGTCGCGGTGAATTTATGACCGGTCGTAATAAGCTGGAATTGGCAACCGGTATCACAGGAAACCGCATCAAATATCTCATCGGTAAATTTGAAAAACTTGGGATGATCACTAAGTCAACCACCAAGAAATTCTCACTAATTTACGTCACAAAATACGACGAATATCAGCCAAATTTAGTGCCAACAGATTACCAACAAAGTGCCATCGCAAACCCGCTGATACCAAGCGCTGGCGGCGAGGTTGTGCCAACAGATTACCAACAAAGTGCCACAAACAATGAAGTAACTAATAACTCTATTACTAACGTAATAGAGAGTACCTCTTCAGCCGATAAAGCTGGAAAGAAAAAACCGTCATTCAGTTGTGAAGATGTGGTCAATGTTTATCACGACATCCTACCAGAAGCTAAAGGCATCAGAGCACTCAGCGACAAACGCCGTAACCTGATCAAAACTTTCTGGGTGAAAGCCAGCAAGATAACTAGGCAACTGGACAGCCAGCCATTCACGCTGGAAAGCTGGAAAGCCTACCTGACTTACATTTCCACCAATTGCCGCTGGATGCTGGAAAACAGACCTGATGCTCGTTCTGGCAAGACGTGGCAGAAAAAGGGGTTGGAATATTTTCTGAACGACGAAACTTACCTGCTAGTCCGCGAGGGGGCCAAGGATGACCATTGATTATAAATTACCTCCGCACAGCCTTGAAGCTGAGCAGAGTGTCCTTGGTGGGCTGATGATTGACGGCGGTGACACTGATCGGTGCCGAGCTGTGTTTTCAATCCTCAAGTCTGAATCATTTTTCAGTCGCCCACACCGCGTTATTTACGAAGGTTTGCGTCGTCTGGACAGTCAGCAGCAACCGTTAGACTTGATCACGTTATCGGAATCTCTCGGTGATAGCGGTGAGCTGGATACGGTCGGCGGGTTCGGTTATCTGGCTGAGCTATCCAAGTACACACCCAGTGCCGCGAACATTGTCGCTTATGCGAACGTGATCCGCGATCGAGCTATGAAGCGTTACGGAATTGAGAAAGCCAATAAAATCACTGAGCTGTTCTATGCAAATGACGGCATGACGGCAGAGGAGAAATTCGAGGCGGCTCAATCGCTGTTTTCGCAGATAGCAGATCACGCCAAAACAGGTAATCAGCGAGGCTTACGCCGGTTCGAAGATGTATTTACGGATTGGGTTGATGTCGTGGAGAAGCGATTTGCTGGCGACCAAAGTGCTATCGGACTAACCAGCGGGATCGCGTCACTGGATGCCATGCTGGAACCTAAGCGCATTGTGAAGGGGTCGCTATTCGTCGTTGGTGCGCGTCCGAAGATGGGTAAAACCACGTTCTACCTCAACATGGCTATCAACTGCGCGATGAATGAGAAGTTACCAGCGCTGGCGTTCAGTCTTGAAATGCCTGATTTGCAACTGGCCGAACGGATGATCACCCAGATATCCGGCGTATCAAGCAAGAATTTCTATCTTGATGGGTACGACGATAACCGGTTTGCTCTGGCTTCTGCCAAGGGCGTAGAGCTGGCTACTAACGGCAATCTCTACATCGACGACACACCGGGCCTTTCACTGGCGCACATTGTTTCAGAATGTCGTCGTATTAAGCGAGAGCGTGGCGTTGTCGGCATGGTGTTAGTTGACTACCTGACGCTGATGAAAGCCGAGAAAGCTGATCGAAACGACTTGGCCTACGGGATGATCACCAAAGGACTTAAGAACCTCGCTAAAGAACTGGATTGCGTAGTTGTGCTGCTGACCCAGCTTAACCGTGATTTGGAAAAGCGTACCAACAAACGCCCACTCCCCAGCGACTCCCGCGATACCGGACAAATCGAACAGGACTGTGACTACTGGCTCGGCATATACCGCGCTGGTGCTTACGACGATAACGCCAATCAGCATGATACAGAGCTGCTGATGAAGCTTAATCGCCACGGTGAAAACGGCGTCGTGTATGTGGAGCAAAGATTCGGGGCAATTTATGACTGTGACCAGGCTCAAGCTAGAGCAAAGGCTGATGAATCAGATCGCCGGACAACCAAAAAACAAGGTGGTTTCTGATGGAACTCACACACGAAGATGAATTAACTATTGAGCAATATATTCGACTTGCTCACAACGGCTATACCGGACCAGTAGTTATCTGGCTTGAACGGCTAAAAGAACTTCACATGAAACGCGCGGAGTTGATTGCTTGGACTGCTATCACCTGCGCCAGATACGAATCGAAGAGAGAGGCGTGATGGACATAACTAAATCGCGTGAAGCGTTTGAGACTTGGTTAGAAAGTCGGGATTGCAATCCAGTGGCATGGCTAAAAGATGCGTACTTGGAAGTTTGGAAAGCGTCGCGAGAGAGTCTTGTGGTGGAGTTGCCGGAAATTTACGGCAATGGAGTACCAAAGTGTGATGAATATGACCGTGCCATTAACGAGTGCGCCGACGCCCTCCGCACTGCTGGCATTCGAATCAAGGGAGAGAGTGAATGATATTCGGAAAAAATGAAAAAATTGGTTGTGGTGTTCATCTCAACCCAAACGGCAGTGATTTACGTTGCGGGCAGGAATTAAATAATCGCAACTGGAATGAGGGGGAGGGAGTTATTCAACTCTGCATTATTTGCGAACTAAAACAGCGAAATAATTCGTTGATGGATGCATTGCAATCTAAGCAAAAGGTAAAGCCATGAAAGAATTAGACAGTTTTACTGTAGAGAGACTGGAAGAAATCAGAAATTCATTTCTGGACAGAATCCAAGAAACAGCGCCAAGCATTGAAGAGGTTTTCGCTCTAATTGATATCGCGTTAGCTGCAAAGAGGGCTGAGCCCGTGACGTGGTGGACTGGTCCAGAGCCGACCTTAACTGGCGAGATTGAAAGCTTCCATGATCACGAAACAGGTAGTCATTACTTGCCGTTGATTTCATTATCTACCACATCATACGCAGCACTGAGCCGAGAAAAATTCATTTTCAAAGTGACTAACTTCTTATGCACCCGCAGGCAGAGTATTGCGCGTGAAGGTGAAACCGCAGCATTGATTTATGACATGCTCACCACCCCACAGTTGAACTCTCCGGAGGTACCGGAAGGTTGGATTAAGTGCAGTGACCAGATGCCGGAAAACGACGAACGTAAGCCAATAGCAATCTATACCGGCAATTGCTTAGGTCAGGGGATGTTCGTGGCGAGTTATGACGATGATGAATTCTTCGATTATTGGGAAGGAACTGAAATTAAAGGTGTAACTCACTGGATGCCACTACCCGCCGCACCGGAGAAAGAAAATGGATAAAAAGGTCTTCGTATTATGCGGTGATCAATACAAACGAAATGCCCTCCAGTTTATAAATCAACTCCCTGTTAATCCTGATAAACCACTCCTGATCACAATCCAAGAGCGAACCCGCACGTTAGATCAGAACGCGCGTCTATGGGCCACGCTTGGCGATATCGCTAAACAGGTTGTATGGCACGGTCAGAAGCTCAGCAGTGAGGACTGGAAGCACATATTCACCGCATCACTGAAAGGGCAGAGGTCAGCACCGGGAATTGAAGGTGGTTTTGTGGTGCTAGGGCAATCAACCAGCCGCATGACCGTTGGAGAACTGCGCGACCTGATCGAGCTGATTAATGCTTTCGGCGCTACGCATGGCGTTAAGTTCAGCGATGAATCACGACTTGCAATTGAGTGGGCTAACCGGTTCGGTGACAAGGGGAAGGTGGCAGCATGATTAACGGAATTATCTTCGGCGTTGCGATGTGTGCACTAGTCTGGGCCTCTTATCGCCTTGGTTGGGAATCAGCGCATCAGACTGTAGCAACAGAGTGTCAACGGCTGGGCAAGTTCTACGTTGGCAAGAAAACCTATCACTGCATAGTGATTGAGGATAAAGCCGATGAGGCAGATAAGCCCGACCCAAATCGCACTAGATAATCTCAAATTCAAAGTATCCCACCGAACCAAGCCAGCCAAACAAATCCCCGCCAGCCAGATAAAGACATTCGATTATGTCCATGGGCTGTTGCAAGCAAAATTCGACAGAGTAAGGAGAACGCGATGAGTGATCAGCAATTAACTCACGATGAGCTATGCCTGATAGCTGAAAAGTTTCTCAGGAATAACGGCTTCAAAGTGGCATTTCATGACCGCTTCGTTGCCGCCGTATCAACTGGAGAACAGCCCGATGCAATAGGGTTTAGAAATCTGGCTTCATGCTTGATTGAGGCGAAATGCTCCCGCTCTGATTTTTTGGCAGACAAGAAAAAGCGTTTTCGTATTGATCCAGAGCTAGGTATGGGCGACTGGCGGTTCTTTATCTGTGAGCCGGGAATTATTAACGCCGCCGACCTGCCGCAAGGGTGGGGGTTATTGCACGTAAAGAACGGACGAGTTTACAAGGTGCATGGCTGGCCCGGTAACGCTCTGTGGTGCTCTACAGCATCGAAGCCGTTCAGAGCTAACAAACAGGCTGAATGCGACTTCATGTACAGCGCCCTGCGAAGAATGCAAATCAGAGGTCACTTATCTGAAGTCTATGACGGACTGCCAAAGCCGGAGGTTAGCCATGCCTGAACTCCCCCAATCAATATGTATCTTCTGCTTCCTGATGCTTAACAAGGGTGAAACCTACGCTCATCAGAAATGCATTGATAAAGCAGCGAAGGAGAAAAGAGATGGCGAACTTACGCAAAGAGGCTAGAGGCCGAGAGTGCCAAGTTAGATTGCCTGGTATCTGTAACGGGAATAACGAAACCGTAGTGCTGGCCCATTACCGGCTATCGGGAATATGCGGCACCGGAATAAAACCGCCTGACCTTTTCGGCGCATGGTGTTGCTCTGCTTGTCATGACGAAATAGACCGGCGTACGCACATCATGGACATCGAGAGCGTGCACCTGGCTCACCTGGAGGGAATGGTTAGAACGCAGGCGATTCTACTGTCGGAGAATAAGGTGAAGATATGACCGAATATCACATAACTCCCATACCCAAGCCAAGGATGACGCAGAGTGATAAATGGAAGAAAAGACCACCAGTTCTACGATACCGAGCATTCTGCGATGAAGTAAGGCTAAATCGAATATCTCTCCCTGAATCACATTACCACGTAACTTTCGTAATCCCGATGCCGCCAAGTTGGAGCAAAAAGAAGCGCTCTGAAATGGATGGAAAACCGCATCAAACCAAACCTGATAAAGACAACCTCGAAAAAGCGCTGCTTGACGCCATTTTTGAAGACGACTGTCGCATTTGGGATGGTCGGGTAACAAAACTGTGGGGTGAAACTGGGAAGATAATCATTCAGGAGATGGCAGCATGAGCAAAATTACCTACCCATGTGAGACCGGCGCGATTTTTCAGGATGTCATTTTCGTTATTAACCCACGGAATGCATCTGAATTGCTCGACGAAGCTGATAGGGCGGCTGAATTCTTTCTGGATTATTTCCCATACGCAACTCTGGAAAATATCCGTGAAGAAATTGTCTATAGCTTCGGCGGACTGTATTTGAAGGATTGGCAAATTATCAGAGAGGCTGCATAAATGCGTGACATTCAACAGGTACTAGAGCGCTGGGGTGCATGGGTGGCTGATAATCGTGAAGATGTCTATTGGCCCCCGATAGCAGCCGGATTCTCTGGACTAATTCCATCAAAAGTAAAAAGCCGTACTCAATGCTGTGACGAGGACGGGTTGATTATTTCGGGCATTATGGCTGGCTTAAATAGTAAGCACCCAGTCGTTCATAACTTGTTGTTTGATTATTACGTATTTGGCAAAACATTTATGCAGTTATCGAAAGAGCATCGCTGTTCTGATACCCATATTGGGAAAAAGTTACAGAACGCCGAAGGGGTTCTAGATGGCTACCTGATGGCATTAGAAACAAAGCTAGAAATGGATAAGCAAGTCAGGATTACAGCCTGAAGATAATTAACTTGACGCAAGGATGCGTTGTAAATGAAAAATATTCTTTACGATCGTAAAAAACTGAATATCATGATAAGAGTAGTCAGTTCGTCACATAGCTTACACAATCAAAAAGGCTCAGTTAATCGCTGGGTCTTTTTGCTTTTCTGCATTCGCATGGGTACTGGATTGGTTAATCCAATCGTTGTGAAACAGTATCCAGTCGAATGTGGTGTATGCAGGCACCGATGTGTGGGGATACAAGTGGAACACCAGTGAAACGATGTCGGCGAATTCCCCGCCACCACAGCATAATTTAAGGCTCACTTCGGTGGGCCTTTTTTATTTCCGGAGCCAGACCTATGAAAACTTATATCGCTGGCCCCATGACTGGCCTACCTGATTTCAACCGCTCTGCATTCAATGCAGCAGCCAAAGAGATAGCAGCATCTGGTCACGTCCCATTGAATCCAGCAATTCTCCCTGACGGATTATCTCAGCCTGACTACATGTGCATTTGCATGGCAATGCTGCAACGCGCTGATGCTATTTACATGCTGGACGGTTGGCAATCAAGTGCAGGTGCTCGGGCTGAATATGCTTTAGCTGAAAAGCTTGAGATTGAGATTTTGTTCCAAGACATGAGCATTGCGCAGATGTTAACGCGTAACGCCTCGTTTAAATAATTTATCCCGCCGCCAGCGCCAATCACCCTCAAACAAACTCCGTGTCTGAATGGATCACGGCGGCGGGCTATTCCCTACACAACAGCATACGAACCCGACCAACGGCGGGATTAATTTCCCCAATGGGGAGGCAGGATATGAAAATGCACAACTCCCCAGATGTATGGACGCTAATAGGCGTATGGGTTGCTGAACACAAAGGCGAGCTACTTAGTGCGTTAATTGCTGCGATTATGGCGATCCTACGTGGCTGGTATGCAGGCGGCGGACGAACTCAACGAATGCTTGATGCTGCGATGTGCTCAATCATTGCTTGGTTCCTGAAAGACATCTTTGTATTGCTCAGTATCGACCAAGGCTGGGCAATGGTATCGAGCGTCTTTATTGGTTACCTCGGCACTGACTATATCGGATCGGTGCTAAAGCGAATCGTTGGCAATAAGACAGGGGCTGGCAATGCGAATCAGTGAGAACGGAATTAGTAAGCTGAAAGGCGAAGAAGGCGAGCGACTGACCGGCTATAAAGACACTCGCGGTATCCCAACTGTTGGAGTTGGACACACTGGCGTGGTGGATGGTGAGCCGGTTGCTGTTGGCATGGTTATCAGCAAAGACAAATCATCTGAGTTGCTGCGATCTGATTTAGCCTGGGTTGAAAAGTCCATAGCAACTAATGTGAAAGCCCCCCTAGCTCAGAACCAGTACGATGCGTTGTGTAGTCTGATATTCAACATCGGGCCAACCGCATTCGCTAATTCTACCGTGCTGAAACGCCTTAACGCCGGTGATTACAAAGGTGCTGCTGATGCATTCCTTATGTGGAAGAAGGCCGGTAATGACCCAGAGAGATTGTTACCGCGACGTCAGCGAGAAAGGGCGCTGTTTCTATCATGAACCGCGTAACGGCAATACTCATTGCTGTGCTGGTAGCTTCACTATTTGGACTAACTTACTACCACTACAGAGTGCAATCACTCAATCGTGATGTAGCTGAGTTAAACAAAGTAGCCAAGCAGCAACAAGCCACTCTCGACCAGATAGAAACCCAGCGCCAAGCAGTAGCCGCTATCGATATCAAACACACCAAGGAGTTGGCAGATGCCAAATCTGAAAACGAGCGCCTTCGTGCTGATATCTCTTCTGGCACTAAGCGGTTGCAACTCAACGCCACATGTTCAAAGCCAGTGTCCAAAACCACCGGCCCCGCCAGCGTCCCTGATGATGCCAGCGCCAGACTTACTGAGTCCGCTCAACGGGATTATCTCAGTCTCAGAGAGCGTATCGGAATTGCAACCAGCCAAATAAATGGCTTACAGGACTACATCACTAACGTGTGCCTGGCTAAGTAGAATTCCCCCGACAAGGAATAGATAGCTTCTCTCGATGGAGGTGATTGCCTGCTTCACTGGGCCTATCTTGCTGACGGGTAAGCCGTAAGTGGTGTAGCAACGCCGAGAGGAGTAGCAAAGCCGCGAACAAAGAACATGAAGGCTCAGTTTAACGACTGGGCCTTTTTTATTGGCAGTAAATCACCGCGCATTCACCGCGCATTTCAAACGAGAGTCTTTCAGAAAGCTGAGCCTGAGAATTGCCGCTATAAGGTGGCGACCTTCTCTCGGGCGGCATTCTGGTGAACAGGCTCATCTTTCTAAAAGGTAATCGCTATGACATACCCAACCGTGATCGTGAACGGCGTTTCTGTTCGTGTGGACAGTGAAGGCCGATACAACCTGAATGATCTGCACGCAGCCGCTGTATTGAAAGGCGAGGCTACTAATAATCAAAGGCCGAGCCAGTTCATGCGAAGCAAGCAGGTGCGTAAGTTTGTGCAAACATTAAGCGCAGTGCAAAAATGCACGGCGGTAGATTCAGTGAATGGCGGCCCAAACCATGGTGTCTGGGGAATGGAGTTAGTTTCCATACGATACGCAGCCTGGTTAAGCCCTGAATTCGAAATCAGAGTGTATGAAACCTTCCGCGAAGCCGTGCTAAATGGCATCAGCAACATGACTCGACTAAATAGACTCGACCTCCTGATAGCTAATGAGGCAAAAGAGGTTAGCGATAGCGCCCGTAAAATGAATCGTTGGGGAATCGGCGGGCGCAAGAAAATGCTCAATGACACTCGTGAGAATATTATTGACCAGATGGATCCAGATATGGTGGCAATCATGGAGGATAAAGTCGCATGAGTGAACAAACGAATAAAATAATCAGTGACCTGTTATTAAAGGCGAGCAATGGCATTGATTCCGCTGTGGCGTTCAGTCAGGCGCAAATGCCTGATGTTATTGAACAACTAATGCGCTGGAAAATGGCATCTTATGGGTTAAGGGTATTTACATGCATTTTACTCTTAGCTTTGATGTGTTTTTTCATTAGAAAGTCATGGCAGTGGCATGAGGGATGTGAAAAGGAAACGGCAGGGTTCGTTGGGCTACTTTTGTCGGGAGCGATAACGCTGATTAGCCTGTTGGTTTTATTCGCTAACGTTGGTAATGCCATCCAGTTGTGGTTCGCTCCAAAGGTTTGGTTGATTGAGTACGCGGCTGACTTAATAGCCACAAAGTGAAATAACAGGATTGAGAGCCACTTCCACAACGGCTCTCAATCATTACAGGCAGTGGCTTATAAGAAAGTATTGTTACTCATGATTCCATTCTTTTAACTGCCTATCGTAATCATCCCAGTTTGCAAACCCGATAGGTCTCCGTGGTTCGGTTGGATTCTCTCTCTTTCTTCGGATTAGAAGGACGTTAATTTGCGAAACATGCTGAACTAATTCTACTGGGCTACCGTCATCCAAAAGACCTTTAAATGAGATCAGGGATGGATTCCAGTAACCAATGTCGGTGAACGTAAATGTTATGCTTTGACCGAAGCTAGCTAGTTGGCCTCCAACTTCATATTCAGCCTCTAATTCTCGGTGAAATGTATTTATCCATTGAATAATTCTTAGATGAAATTGGTCGGCAAAATTACCACTGACAGAAAAATTACGAGTAGCCGCCAACGCAGCGTCTCTGTGAAGTGAGCTAACTAAAGATTGATTAAGGCCTTCAGCATAAGATGACATTTTTTAACCTCAGTGAGATACCAAAAATAACTATCTAACAATTACTAATTTTAAACAATGATGGATGATAAAATGACCAAACCAGATTGGGAGGCCATCGAATCGGCGTACCGAGCTGGCTTGATGTCTCTGCGAGAAATAGCCTCACAACACAACATCAGTGAAGGTGCTATACGCAAGCGAGCAAAGCGTGATGATTGGTCGCGTGACTTGTCTGCAAAGATAAAAGAGCGTGCCGAAGATTTGGTACGCAAAGAAGAGGTACGCAAACAGGTACGCACTGAAACAACGCTAACCGAACGCGTACTCATTGAAGCTAGCGCTGAGGTTATTGCAAGCGTCCGCATGGAGCATCGTGGTGATATTCGCCGAGCCAGAGAGATAACCAACGCCCTGTTTGATGAGCTAGGTGCTGAGTGCGCAGACATTGAGTCTCTTCGCAAGTTAGGCGAACTAATGCTTGACCCTGACGAGAACGGGCGTGACCGACTAAACGAAATTTATCAGTCGATAATTGCACTACCTGAGCGAGTGAAAGCAGTTAAAGCACTCAGCGACGCCTTGAAAAACCTAATCAGCCTTGAGCGTCAAGCATACAACCTTGATGAAGTAGCGAAAGATCCTGATGACCCACTCAAGAAAGACCTCAACACGACGGACATTGCGCGCCGTCTTGCATTTATCTTAACGCAATCAACGCGGGAGCAACAAAATGCCTGATATTTTAGTTTCATTGCACGGTAAGCGATTGGGCATTACAGCGCCTGATTCAAACGGTAAGTGCTCGCTTGTTCTGGACGGTGAGATTGTTGCTGGTGTTGGCGTCACGCTAACCATTCCCGCACCAACTTCATTAGTTCGCGGCGGCGTATTGCAGCAAACAACCATCACAGCATTGACAGATTCATCTGGCGGCACATCTGGCGGGAATACTGTTCCTGTGATACCGGTTGCTACCGCCGCTACCACCGATGCAACAGCCGCTTCATTATCATCTACCAACGCCGCGTTAGCTGCTATCCGAAATGATATAGCAACACTTGCTGCACGAGCTAATGCTCTTCTTGCGTCAGATAAGGCTGCTGGAGTCATTGCTTAAGCCCATTAGAGGTGCCCATGTCTGCAATCTCATTCGACGATGTACTCAATCGACTTACTGGCCTATCACCAGAATCTTTAGAGCAGGTAGCCAAAGAGGTGATGAGCGCGACGGGGGATCAGATATGGATACCAAACCCCGGCCCTCAGACTGATGCTTATTACTGTGAGGCTGATGAGCTTTTCTATGGCGGTCAAGCTGGCGGCGGTAAGTCAGCTCTGGTAAATGGGCTGGCCGTTACTCAGCACGAGAGAACGTTAATACTACGGCGCATTCGTGAGGATGCAAAGAAGCTGGCAGAGGCCGAATTAATCGGCAAGCTGTTTGATGGTAGTCGTGATGGGTGGAATGGGTCAGATCTTATCTGGCGCAAAGATAAGCAACTAGTCCAGTTTGGTGGCTGCGAACTGGAGACTGATAAGCAGCGTTATAAGGGCGACCCGCATGACCTGATTTGCTTTGATGAGATCACCGACTTTCTCGAAACTCAGTATGAGTTCATAACTATCTGGAACCGGTCAACAACAAAGGGCCAGCGATGCCGAGTTGTTTGCACTGGCAACCCTCCAACTTCTGCCTCTGGGTTGTGGGTGATTAAGAGGTGGGGGGCATGGCTTGACCCATCTCACCCGAATCCAGCTAAGGCGGGAGAGTTGCGCTGGTATATTCGCAATGAAGTTGATGAAGAGGTAGAAGTTGATGGAAGAGGCCCACACGGTAATGCACCGGATGGATCTCCAGTATTTGCAAAATCACGAACATTCATCCCTGCAAAACTTAGCGATAACCCTGACTTAGCGGCTGATGGTGAATATTCAAGAATTCTCAACTCTTTACCTAAAGAACTCCGCGACGCATATCGTGATGGTCACTTTGCAGCATCGCTGCAAGACGAAGCTTTCCAGTGCATCCCTACAGCATGGGTTAAGGCAGCCATGTCTCGCTGGAAGCCTCAGCCACCAATCGGTGTGGATATGAGTGCCATCGGTGTTGACGTTGCACAAGGCGGCCAAGATAACACGGTATTAGCTGCTCGCCATGGCTCGTGGTTCGATAAAACGCAGTCAGTACCAGGGAAAGAAACTCCCGGCGGTTCTGATGTTGCAGGACTTGTCATTTCCAAGCGCCGCAACAATGCCAAGGTAATTATTGATATTGGCGGAGGCTGGGGTGGCGATGCTTACGGACATCTTCGCGAGAACGGAGTTGATGCTGCGTCATATATGGGCATCAAGGCATCACACAAGCGAACATCTGACAAGCTTCTATCATTCTCTAATATTCGTACGCAGGCCTACTGGCAATTCAGGGAGGCATTAAACCCTGACCAGCCTGGTGGTTCTGATATCGCTCTGCCTGACGATCCAAAACTACTCTCCGACCTAACCGCTCCAACTTATGAAGTTAAACGTGGCGGTGCCGGTGGCGTTATTCATCTCGAAGCAAAAGACAAGCTAACTAGTAGGCTTGGTCGCTCACCTGATGATGGCGACGCGGTTGTGATGGCTTGGTCTGACGGAGAGAAGCAAGAAAACGTCAGGGGTGGCTATAAGGTCAGGATTGGCACAGCACCAAAGGTTAATTTAGGTCACTCATCAACTAAGAGGAAACGGTAATGGGCGGGATTGGAAAGTTTTTCTCCAGCGCACTTAGTTCAATTTTAAAGCCTGTTGGCGACATCCTTGGAGGTGGCGCAGCAGAAACCACGATCATTCAGCCAGCGGCAGAGGAAACAATGCCTACGGAGGATACTGAAGCGGTAACCCGCGCCAGGCGACGCAAGACAGCGGAGCAACAACAGAGAAGCGGGCGAACCAGCACAATTTTAAGCGGCGGTAGTGACAAGTTAGGTGGATAAATGGAAGCTCGCGCTCAGCAATTAATTAAACAGGGTGATCACCTGTTCGGCAAAAAGTCACCGATTCTCAATTTGTGGCAAGAAATAGCAGAACAGTTCTACCCAGAGCGCGCCGACTTCACTGTTTGCCGTTCGCTCGGTACTGAATTTGCAGATCACCTAATGACATCATACCCGGTTATGGCTCGTCGTGATTTGGGTAACTCATTCGCATCAATGCTTCGCCGTGACAAGTGGTTCAATTTGAACACGGGCGATGATGACTCAAACGATCACTCGGCTAAAGTGTGGCTTGAGTGGGCCAGAGATGTACAGTTCAAAGCGATGTATGACCGCCGCACTCAATTTGTGCGAGCGACTAAAGAAGCCGACCACGACTACGCAGCATTTGGTCAATGCGCTATCAGCGTTGAGTTAAACAAAAATGCTGATGGATTGCTTTATCGCTGCTGGCATCTGCGAGATCTGGCTTGGGCTGAAAACTCAGAAGGCATTATCGATACCGTTCATCGCAAGTGGAAGCCAACAGCCAGAGACTTAAAAGCCACATTCGGGGATAAGGTTCACGCGAAAGTAAATGCCTCACTAGAGAGAGAGCCTTACCGGGAATTCGAGTGTCGCCATATTGTTGTGCCATCTGAAGAGTACGGCGACAAAAATGCAGCCCCTTATGTTTCCGTTTACATTGACGTAGAGAATCAACACGTCATTGAAGAAATCCCAATATTTCACCGGATGTATGTTATCCCGCGCTGGCAGACTGTGGCGGGCTCTCAATATGCGTATTCACCAGCGACTATTGTCGCATTACCTGACGCACGGCTAATCCAGTCAATTAGCAGAGTCTTGCTCGAAGCTGGTGAGAAAGCAGTTGATCCACCAATGGTAGCAAGTCGTGAGGTATTCCGTGATGATTTCAACTTAATGGCTGGCGGCATCACTTGGGCTGATATTGAGATGGATACCGACATTCGCAATGTAATTGCTGAGTTCGGTAAGAACACCTCACTGCCAGCAGGTATAAACATCCGCGATGACGTGCGTGAGATGATTTCTCAGGCGTTCTATCTGGATAAGCTAACGTTGCCATCTGTTCGCGAGATGACGGCGTATGAAGTCAGTCAGCGCGTGCAAGAGTACATCCGGCAAGCTCTACCAATCTTTGCTCCAATCGAATACGAATACAGTGGCGACCTGTGCGAGATGTCATTCGACATCCTCATGCGTGGCGGTGCATTCGGTTCCCCAATGGATATTCCTGAATCGCTCCGAGGGCAAGAGGTTAAGTTCACTTTCCAGAGTCCATTACAAGACGCTATCGGCAAAGAGAAGCAAGGGTTACTCCAGAATGCAGCCCAGATGCTGGGTGTTGCTGCGCAGATTGACCCAACAGTTGTGGCTGATGTTGATATTCGCGTTGCGTTCCGTGATGCAATGGATGGATTCGGGGTGCCAGCCAAGTGGATGCGCAGCGAAGATGATGCTAACCAGCTAATTAATCAACAAGCACAGCAGCAGCAGGCTCAAGCGGCTGTTGAAGATGTGCAGCAGGGGGCTAGCGTGATGCAAAACGTTGCAGCAGCAGCTCAGGCTGCGGAGGCTATTGGATGACGATACCACCGCCATATGAGCCTTATCCGTGGGCTGACAATCTCCCATTCGTTTATGCGCTTAAAGCACTTCACGAAGGAACCGCAACGGATGCCCAGCAGAAACTAATCACTAAGGAATTGATGACGCTAACCGGTTATTACGACCTGAGTTATCGACCTAACAGTGATAGAGATACGGCATTCGCGGAGGGTAAGCGGCACATTGGCGCATCCATCGTGAAGATAATCAACTTACCCGCTGCCGTGATTGAACAATCAAAGCAGAGAAAAAACAAAAAATAACCCGCTTCGGCGGGTTTTTTATTGAGGCTTATACATGAATCTCTTTATGAATTTATTCCCATTTCGCGGCTATTGTAATGAATTAAACACGGAAGGCGGTGACGGCGGCGGTGCGCCTGAAGTTACTACTGATGCTACGGCACCCGTTACTACCACTGAAGCTACACCCCAGCCGAGCACGTTAAACACTCCAGATAAAGCAACTGTGGCACCAGTTGCGGAATTCCCTGATGACTGGCGCGATAAGTTGGCAGGCGATGATCAGAAGTATCGAAAACAGTTAGAGCGCTATGCGTCACCTCAAGCTTTAGCAAAGGCCCACAAAGAACTACAGAGCAAAGTTAGTTCTGGTGAGTTGCTGAAGGCGGCGAAGTTGCCAGAAAACCCGACGCCAGAAGAGTTATCAGCCTGGCGCAAGGATAATGACGTTCCAGAAAAGGCGACCGATTACCTAAGTGGTATGCCATCCGGAGTAATCATTGGTGATGAAGATAAAGAGCGAGTTAACTCTTTCATCGAAACCATGCACGGTAAGAATGTTTCCAAAGATGTTGTTCAGGCTGCCATTGAGTGGAACCAGAACAAGATTGAAGCAGAGCGACAAGAGGTTTATGACCGCAACGCTGACCTACAAGAGCAGACAGAAGAAGCTTTACGTGCGGAGTGGGGGCCAGAGTTTAAGAGGAATATCAATCTGGTGAATGGTGTTATTGCCACATTACCAGAATCCGCTCGCGGTGTGTTCGCCGGAGCAAAGGCGCTTGATGGCACCGCGCTATTCAACAACCCAGACATTATGCGTTGGATGGTTGACATGGCTCGAAAGGTTAATCCAGTGGGAACCGTAGTCCCCGGCGCAACAAATATCAGTGCAGTAGATTCAGAACTTGAGCAGATTGAAAAGGTTATGAAAGATAACCGACCTGCGTATAACAAAGATACAAAAATGCAAGATCGCTACATGCAACTCCTGGAAGCAAAAGAGCGCTTCAACTCCTAATACCCAATCTTTTACACCAACGCGTAAAACGGCCCCATTCCCCAGTCAATCGGCCCCCATTCACTTGGGACACCCCTCTATTGTCTGAAGAAAGGACACCCCGTCGGAGCGACATATAACCCGATGAGGAAATTAAAATGGCGAATACCGCTTTCCAAACGATGTACCGCAATGAGTTTATTGCTGGTTTTGAACAGAGCCAATCATTAGTTCGACAGACTGTAACAACTGAAGGTGTCGTTAAGGGCAATCAGATTGTGTTCTTAGTGGCTGATTCCGGCGGCGCAGAGGCTGTAACTCGTGGCGTCAATGGCATGATCCCTGCTCGTGGCGACAACCTTAATCAACCGATTGCTACCTTGGTTGAATGGCATGACTTGGTTCGCAAGACAAACTACAACGTCTTTGCAAGCCAGGGTGACCAGCGCGCAATCATGCAAGGCACCACAATGGCAGTGCTTAACCGCAAGATTGACCAAGACATCATTGGTGAATTGACTGCTGCAACGCAAACCACCGGTGCAACTGCCGTAATGTCACTGGCTTTAGCTATGAAAGCCAAAGTTATTCTTGGTAATAACGAGGTTCCGGCCGACAACCAGTTATTTGCACTAATCACCCCAGCTGCAGAAGCGTACCTGATGCAGACCAAAGAGTTTGGCTCTGTTGATTACGTGAACAACAAGCCGTTCACTGTTTCTGATAGCTCATTGAAATCATTCACTTGGGCTGGCGTTAACTGGATCGTCCATCCAAACCTGCCAGGTAAAGGCACAAATGCCGAAACCTGCTTCCTGTATCACCGCAATGCAATTGGTCACGGCATGGATATTAAAGGCCTGCAAACTCCAGTCGGTTACGACGAAGAGCAGGATTATTCATGGGCGCGTGCCACTGCGTACATGGGCGGCAAACTTTTGCAAAACAAAGGTGTTGTCAAAATCATTCATGATGGTTCTGCATTCGCTTAACAGGAGATAAACATGGCTTATTCAACCACTAACCCACCCGCGTTGCTTCAAGATCGTATTATGGGCGGCGGTGCTGTGTGGTCTTATATCTCAGCAGACGCGCGAGCCACAGTTGTTGGGGCTGGTTACTTTACTAACGGTAAAAAACTAGGCATGAAACTTGGCGATGTCGTCAATTCAGTCGTTGACACCACTGGTGTTCTAACTGTCGCATCAGTAACTGCGGTCAATGCTTCGACCGGAGCAGTAACTATTACCGCATTAGCTTAACCAATTTCACAAGGGGCTAAAATGCCCCTTTAAAAGGCTCATATGAAAATCTTACCAACGCTTATTAAGCCATCTGAGTATGTGCGAACAGTTTTCAGTGTTACTGCTAAACATGGACAGGTTTTTGAAGATTTCAAAGATCCTGATTCATGGGCCCATGTAGCCAATACGCTACGCAAATTCGACCGAGTAGAGATTGTTGCTGAGGATGGGTCTTTCTTTGCTGAGGGCATTGTTACCAAGGTTACTAAAGTATCTGCACATATTCACTTCTTCACACATGTCGAACTTGGCAATAGCTCTAATAAGCCAATTGAAAAAGAGCAAGCATACAGCTGTGAGTTTGCAGGAAAACACAAGTGGAGAATAATTCGCGCCTCTGACAAAGAGATTGTTGAGCTTGGCATTGAGACCAAAGAGGATGCACAGGCTAAAGTCGACAAGCTGAACGAATCAGGAGAGTAACATGTCGAACCAGCTCAATGTTTATAACGATGCGTTGCGGCTGGTAGGAGAGCGGCAACTTGTATCTTTGACCGAAAACAGGGAGCCTCGAAGGTTGCTTGATGCGGTCTGGGATGGGGCATTGAAGTATTGCCTTGAGCAAGGGCAGTGGAACTTCGCTATCCGCTCTGTGCGCGTCAATTACTCGCCTTCAGTAGAGCCGCCGTTCGGTTATCGTCGGGCATTCAACAAGCCAGATGATTACATTCGGACAGTGGCCTTTGCATCAGACCCATTCTTCAATAGTCCAATTATTCAATACACCGACGAGGCTGGGTTTTGGTTCTGCGACCTAGACGAAATATACATTCGCTATGTATCAAACGACCAGTCATTCGGCCTTGATTCTTCTCTCTGGCCGGAGACGTTTGGTAACTTTGTTGCCGCTTATCTCGCTACACAAATAGCACCGCGCCTTAAGAATGGTTCAGATAGAGATTGGTTGGCGCGCGAATACAAAATGGCAAAGACTGACGCACTTACAAAAGATGCTATTCAGGAGCCGACAAAAATATTCCCTACCGGCCGATGGGTTCGCTCACGCCAGGGGGGATCTGCAAGATATTCACGTGGATGAGGGCAGCATAAATGCCGAGCAATAACATACCGCTTCTGGCTTTCAATCGGGGCGTTGTATCCAGACTAGCATTAGCGCGTACCGATATTGATCGCATTGCCCTATCTGCTGAAGTTCAAACGAATTGGATGCCGAGGATACTTGGTTCAATGATGCTACGCCCTGGTACTGGCTACATTGGGCAAACAAAAGGCAACAAAAAGTCCAAGTATCTTAAGTTTATCTTCGCTACTGATGATAGCGCACTGCTTGAGCTCACTGATTCAGTAATGCGTATTTGGGTAAATGATTCCTTGGTAACAAGACCGGCGGTATCTACTGTTGTGGTCAACTCTGGATTTGTATCTGACCTATCTGGATGGTCCGATGTTGACGAGACTGGCGCAGTATCACAATGGACAGCCGCCGGAGCGCAATTGCAAGGTACTGGATTTAATTCCGCCATTATTCGGCAGTTAGTTACCGTTTCCGGTGCAGATGTAAACAAGCAACACGCCATTAGAGTGAATGTCGCACGAGGCCCAGTTACGATAAGGGTAGGGTCATCGGCCGGAAGTGATAACTACGTAACAGAAACAAGCCTTGGCGCTGGGATTAATTCACTCACATTTACCCCTGCGGGTAATTTTTATATTCAGATATCGAATAGAACAGATTATCCAGTAATTGCCCGCGCTATCGCTATTGAACCGTCTGGGGTTCTTGAATTACCCACACCATGGGCCGAGTCTAACTTGGGTATGATCCGATATGACCAGAGCGGCGATGTCATCTTTGTAGCTTGCCAAGGTAAGCAACAGCGAAGAATTGAGCGCCGAGCTAATGGTTCGTGGTCAGTTGTGACTTATGAATCTACAGACGGGCCATTTGGGATAGAAAATGTGTCAGGCGTCAGGTTAACCCCAAGTGGCATATCAGGGGTGATATCTTTGGCTGCATCAGCTCCAATATTTAGGGCGACTCATATTGGATCTCTATTCAGGCTGGAATCCAGTGGGCAAACGGTAAATTCACTATTGGGTGGTGAAGGCCAATTCACAGATTACATCAAGGTGACCGGTATCGACGCCTCTCGGAATGTAAGCATTATTAAAACTCAGTCAGGTTCCGGCCCTTGGAATGGAACGCTAACTCTTCAGCGATCAGTTAGTGAGCCAGGTGCCTGGGTTGATGTCACTACGTATGACATGACGAATGGCACAATAACTTATAACGATAACCTGAATAATCAGATTATTTATTATCGTATTGGCTTCAAAACTGGCAACTGGACAAGCGGGAACATCAATGTCTCTCTCCAGTTTGCGGGCGGTAGTCGGACAGGAATAGTTAAAGTTACTGGGTTCAACACTGACACGAATGTTAGCGCAGTTGTGCTTAGTCAACTTGGCGGGACAGGATCTACTGATATCTGGTTCGAGGGTGACTGGTCAGATAGAAAAGGGTGGCCCAGCGCTGTTGCCTTGTATGAGGGGCGGCTATGGTGGGCTGGAGGGGATAAATTCTGGGGTAGTGTATCGGATGCATTCTCATCATTTGATGATGAAACAGAAGGCGACTCCGGACCTATATCTGGAACTATTGGATCTGGTCCAGTTGATACGATTAACTGGCTTGTTCCCTTACTGCGATTGATTGTTGGCACTGAAGGGGCTGAGGCATCTCTCCGGTCATCATCATTTGACGAGCCACTAACACCTACTAACTTCGGTATTAAATACCCATCAACTCAGGGAAGTGATTCTGTTGCTGCCTTAAAAATCGACAGTGGTGCAATTTTTGTCCAGCGCAGTGGCGCGCGAGTTTTTGAGTTGAATTACGATTCCAGTCTTTATGACTATGCCAGTGCAGACATGATGAGTTTATGCCCAGAGATGGGACTTCCTTCAATTATCGCAATTGATGCTCAGCGTCAGCCTGATACAAGAATTCACTGTGTTCGTTCTGATGGTGCTGTCGCGGTTCAGATATTCGACCGAAACGAGAATGTTAAGTGTTGGGTGTTAGTTGACACCGAGGGGCTTGTTGAAGAAGTCGTTACATTGCCGGGGAAAATTGAGGATCAGGTCTATTACGTTGTTAATCGCAATGGCGTTCGCTGTTTAGAGAAGTGGGCGCAAGAGGCTGAGTGCCGAGGTGGTCAACTGTCTAAACTTGCTGATTCATTCATATCCTACTCAGGGACTCCGATTACTGAACTTTCAGGACTTAACCACCTTGAAGGGCGATCTGTTGTCGTTTGGGCTGATGGGGTTGATATTGGAGAACTAACAGTAACAGGCGGGAAGATTTCTTTAGCATCGGGCAAAAGCAACATTACAGCAGGACTTTCCTATAAAGCTAAATTTAAAAGTACTAAATTAGCTTATTCAGCAGGCATGGGAACGGCGTTAACGCAACGAAAACGTGTTGAGCGTGTCGGGCTTATCCTTGCCGATACACATGCTCAAGGCATTCAGTATGGGCCTGACTTTAACCATCTTGATGACATGCCACGAGAAGAGCGTGGGGAATTTGTTGCTGATGGGAAGATTTGGGACGCATACGACAATGATGCCATTGAGTTCCCTGGTGAATGGGATACGGATTCCCGCATATGTATTCAAGCATCTGCACCACGCCCTGCAACAGTATTAGCCGCGATTATAGGGCTAACCACTCATGACAAATAACATCAGGCATGCCACTGAAAGTGATATTCGCAATTGGTATGGGCGCATCCCGGCAACGATGCGCGCCATAGTGCTGGAAGTCGATAACGATCCGAAAATGATATGTGGAGTTCTGCATCAGGCAGATCACTACATGGCATTCATGGACATGAAAGATGATGCCCAGCAATACCCCATGGCAATCATGAAAGCATCCCGCCTGGCAGTGAAAGAGATATTTTCAAAATATCACCAGCCCATACTCGCGATTGAAAGCGATAAGCATGAATCAGCAAATAGATTCCTCAAGCGGATGGGGTTTAAGCCCATAAATAAAAAGGTAATGGT
Source organism: Yersinia massiliensis (assembly GCF_003048255.1). Taxonomy (NCBI): domain Bacteria; kingdom Pseudomonadati; phylum Pseudomonadota; class Gammaproteobacteria; order Enterobacterales; family Yersiniaceae; genus Yersinia; species Yersinia massiliensis. The sequence goes on along the minus strand of NZ_CP028487.1, from coordinate 3,439,771 downwards.
ATGGGAAGCTTATTCGGCGTCATAACTCAAGGGCTTGGATCTGTGCTTGGCGGATTTGGTGCAATTAACCAAGGTCGCCAGCAGCAGAAGCAAGCTTATTCTGAAGCATCGCAACTAGACAGGCAAGCCAGTAACACTCGTGCTCAATCTCAAATCCAGGCAATGGAAGATCGGCGTCAGGCTAGGTTAGCCGAGTCTCGCGCTTTAGCTGTTGGTGCCGCCTCAGGAGCGGCTGCTGATTCAACGTCATTCGTTAAAAATATTTCTGACATGGAATCACAAGGCGAACTTAATGCCCTTACCTCCCTATGGGGCGGCAATCAGCAAGGCAGTCAATTAAACAATCAAGCTGCCGTTAGGCGAGCTGAGGGCGACGCAGCGAAGAAGGCAGGAACGATTAACGCCATATCATCATTACTTCAGGCTGGCGGCTCTCTCTATGACCGGTACGGTGGCGGCTCGCCTGCTCCAAAGGCAGCAAAAATAAGCGCCGCTAAAGGTACTAAAAGTGTTTTCTAAGGATAATTAAATGGCTCGAATCCCTGATGCAAATGATATTGGCCGTCGCATACCAGATGTGGCGCGCGGAGTAGCTAGCGCTGATGTAACCGCACCATCAAGAGCGCTGCAAGGGCTGGGGCAATCACTTGAGAGGGTTGGCGGCCAGATTCAGCAAAAGGAAGATCAGTTTAACTATGCTGAAGCGCAATCTAATTTCCTTAAAAAGAAGCTGGATATCATGTCATCTTTTGAAGGTGACAATGATTATTCTACTTTTGGCGACCGGTACAACGAACAAATCAGCAAGGCTAGAGAGGAGTCTGCAGGCTTGTTGCTGAGTAATTCCGATAAACGCTTATTTGAAATTGAATCAAACAATGACATTGCGCGCGGGTATGACCAAGTCCGTGGGCTGGCAAGAAATAAAGAAGTTGATTTTGGTCGCGCATCACTTGACCAGACAATCACATCAAATCGCGAAGCAGCAATTAGCGCTAAAGATGAATCAACTAGGATGGGCCTCATCAATGCTACTAACGATGCCATTACCGGCGCTCATGGTCGTGGCTACATCTCAGCAGAGCAGGCTCAGCAAATAAAGCAACGATCAGCGGTAGACTATGCAACGGCATCAGTTTCATCGTTAACCCCACAGGAGCAAGTCAACGCGCTTAAATCTGGTGCTGGCATTGCAGCTTTAATCCCATTAGACACCAGAAAGAAGATGTTGGATCAGGCTGCATGGGATTCAGTAAACGAGCGCATTGGTAATGTGAAAATGTCTCTCATGAATCCAGAAGCACTATCTGGTTTCAAAGTTGGCAATGCAATTAACTCTGATGATTTATTCTCTGCCGTGATTGGGCAGGAAAGTGGAGGGCGTCAGTTTAGTACAGATGGGAAGCCGCTTACATCAGGTAAGGGCGCAACTGGCATAGCTCAAGTTATGCCCGCAACTGGGCCAGAAGCAGCAGCATTGGCAGGATTGCCATGGGATGCGACCCGTCATCAGAACGACGCCAATTATAACGCTGCTCTTGGCAAGGCATACCTCAACCAGCAACTTAAAAAGTATGGTGGGAATCCTGTTCTGGCGCTGGCTGCATACAATGCTGGGCCGGGTAAAGTTGATGAATGGATTAGCCGATTTGGCGATCCGCGCAAAGGGCAAATCACAGATGAGTCATTTGCTAATTCAATCCCTTATGCGGAAACGCAGAGCTATGTTTCATCAGTGATGAGTAACGCCTCAAAATTAAGTGCTGCAAAATCAATTATAGATTCGCCTGAGTTTGCAGATCTGGATGGAGTGCAGAAAACCCGCGCGGTTGAACAGACTTATAACGTCATTGATACAGCCACTTCAGCGCAGCGATTTAATATTCAGCAACGGATGCAGAACGATGTCGCCAGGGTAAATGCAGGGCAGCCAGTAGAAACCCCTGTTACCATTTCTGACTTTACGTCAGCACAACAGCTTAATTCCACCCCTGCTGACCGTGCGCAATCCTATCAGCAATTCAATCAATACCAGCAGACATTGGCTCTGCAGCCCGCATATCAAACAGTTATCTCAAGCCCGGCCAATGTCGGCATGGAAACAGTTAATGGACTGATGCCTACTACTGGCGACGCTGACTTTGCTTTCAAACAGCAGCGCTATGCCGCAGTTGCACAGAAGTACCAGCAAGTTATAGCCGCAAGGGAGAAAGATCCCGGTGGGTGGATGGTGCAAAACATTCCGACGGTGAGTGAGGCGTATCAGAATTACCAGAGCGACCCGTCAACAGGTGCTCAGTTGGCTCACCAGGTTCTAATGGAGAAGCAGCGCCTGGGCATTAAAAACAAAGATGTTCTTCCTGACTCGTTGGTGAATGGCATTCTTCAGCAGATTGACAACAATAAGGAGCAGGATGTTGTTGCAATCCAGTCTATTGGGCAGCAGTTCGGGCCATATTCACAGCAAGTTATGCAGCAAGTACAGAAGAAATCTGGGCCGGTGCTTCAGGTTGTGATGGCGACTAATAACCCTCGCGCTGCCAATGCTCTTTGGCAAAATCGGGATGTGAAGACAGCAGATTTACGTGGGTCTATCAATTCGGCGTCCAGTGGAGCGGCAGAAAGTGCCGATACTGAATGGGCGTCACAATCGAAAGACTTTTCAGCAACGATGGTTGGCCAGCCTGGCGGTGTTCCTGTTTGGAATAACTTTAATGACCAGGGGCGCAGGCTTACCTATCTCAATATGCAGAAAGGAATGAGCGCTTCGGATGCAGCTTCACAGGCCTATCAGGATATTTTAGGCAGTCAGTACCAGACCAAGGGAACTTGGCGACTACCGGTTGCCGCTAATGCTGATATGAGTGATGTATCAGATGGTGTAGACGCATTCATGAGCAAACTTAAACCAGCAGATATCACACCTTTACTTGGCGACCCTCGTCTAAGCAAAGAGGTTAACCAGCAGCAGAGTTTGAACCGCATCAAAGATAGCGCGGAATGGGTAACCAATGCAGATGAAACCGGTTTAATGCTCACTTTAAATGGGTTGATTGTTAGTGGTGCCGACGGAAACCCGGTTACAGCTAGCTTTGCTGATTTGGCTCAACTGGGTTCAACCAATCGTGGCTACTTCAATCAGCTATCAAAAGAAGTGAATAAACCGAGAACTTATACGCCGGGGCAGGAAGCAAAGGAATCTCAGGCTCGTAATGAGGAAACTGCGCGGCAACTTGGGCGACAAGGCACATCAGAAGCGCCATCTATGGCTGAGGGTATGAGGAATACAAATGCCAATCTATACCAGCGATCCGGGGCAGGGGATCAACCAGCCAATCAGTAATGCCCCATCAAGCCTTGGTGATGCACTGGAGGCCTCGTTTGATTCAGGGCTCAGGGAGGGGCCTTTAGTTTCAGCAATTCGCTATACTGAAGCTGACAATCTGGCTAACGACCCAAACTCAGTGATTGTAAGCAAGGCCGAAGCTGAAGCGAAACTACGAGAGTTAGGCGTTAAAAGCATTAATATTCCTGACTCTGGCGTAACAAAATCCTATCTTGACCATGTTAGCGAATCACGAAAAGAGTCATTAGCGAAGCAACAAATAGCTCAATCAGCCCCCTCTGGTCTTATTAATACCCCTCTTAACTTTATGGCAGGGCTTGCTGGCTCAATGGCTGACCCGGCAAACATTGCTATTGGTTTGGTTCCGTTTGCTGGGCAGGCAAAGGCCGCGACAATGCTTGGGCGAGTGGGAGAGCGATTCGTCCAGGGTTCCGCTATGGGTGCAGCCCAAACAGCAGTGACAATTCCATTTACTGCTCAAGCGGCGGCGGCAGAAGGCGAAGATTACTCTATGGCCAATGCGATGGAGAATATCTTCATGGGCACAGTTGGCGGCGGGATTATGCACGCTGGCGGCGGCGTTATTGCTGATATGGTTCGGGGGCGCAGGACTCAATCGGCGACCACTCCCATTGATGCTGTAGAACGTCCAGCAATGAATGCTGAATCATTTTTGACCCCTGAGTCACCAAGTCCAGTAGCGCGCCAATTCAATGAAAATGGAACGACGCCAATCTTGAGCGAAACCATAGCCAGAGATATGGATAGTTACGCACACAGTAAGGCATATGAGGATGTCGTTCCTGACTACTTAGCCCAACAAGAGGCCACGGCTGCATTTCGTGTCGATAATATTGCTGACTTGAAAAATGAAATTGTCGATACGAATCGGGCTATAGATGTTATTGACCAATCATTGCCTGAGCGCACCTCCGCATACCAACAGCAGAGAATGAAGTTTAAAGATGCTCGCAATCAGGCTCTGAATGATATTGCCACTGAAAAAGAGGCTCTGCTATCAAGGCGTGGTGAGATTGAAGAATCATTAGCATCTAACTCGAAATCAGAGGTGGCGCGTGGCGAAATAGCATCAGTTAGGCGTGGTGAAATCCCCGACAATTTGAGAACTGCAATAAGTAATCGTGCTGATGAAATTCGGCAGTCTTTGCAATTAAACAACATCACTCAGGGAATTAAAAATGCCTCGCAGCGCATTGATGAGTCCCATTGGACGGTAAGGGAAAATGCTTTCCGTGCTGGGCTATCTCATATGATGCAAGGGAAAACGCCAGATTTAGAGCCGGTATTTAACCTGAGTGATCCTCAATTGAGGGATGCATCAATCGCTCAGATTCAACAGGGGCCAAGAGCTGATGCTGATATTTCGACAGTTAACGCTAGTCGTGATGCCGACGCGCACTTTGCTAGAGCCAATAGAGATAACGCCGACCTAGTTAATGCTCAAGAAGATCTCAATGCTGAAATGGAATTGGCAACCAACATGGTTAACGATATTGACTCGCCGGAGTTAAGAGGGGCCATTGAAGCGGCAACCCGCGAAGCAAATGACGAAAGTATATTCAAAGGCCTTCAGGCCTATGCTACTTGCATGCTCAGGAGAATGTAATGGCTAACCAGTTTCTAACCGCGTGTGAGCAAGTAGTAAATAAAGCTGCCGGGAGAGAGCTTTCGGAAGGTGAAATGGAATCTCTGATTAACAACATGGAAACGACTGTTAAGCGTATCCGTGCTGAGAATGAAGGTATTTCACTTGAAGAAGCAGCGCTACGGGCGGCCAATGAATTAGGCAACGAAGAAAAATTGGCTCGCGTCATTGAAGCCAGAAATAAGGCTATCAATACTCGCATTGCCGCCCAGCGATTAACCTTTATCCGTGATAGCTTCCCTGATCGGCCTGACATTGGACTATCAGCAATATTGGTAGGGCGAAATGAAGCCCGAACCGGTAGTCGTTCATCTGCCTCCAGTGAACAATTTCAGCTCCGCTCTAAGTATCTATCAGGGTTGAATCACGATTTGGATAAAGAAGGATTAATTAAATTTCTGGCCAGCGGCAGCAATGATACTGAAATCGCTGATGCTATGTGGCGTATTGGAAAGAATGAATCCACTGCCGGGATGACTAATGAGTCAGTGAAAATTGCTCAAATAATCACAAAATGGCAGGAGTCAGCACGCATTGATGCCAACCGTGCTGGCGCATGGGTTCGTAAAATGCCTGGGTATATCGCTCGGCAAGGCCACGACATGATGAAGATCCGCGCTGCTGGTTTTGATGTGTGGAGAAATGCGATTTTACCGAGGCTAGATAAATCCACTTTTGATGGTGTTACCGATCAGAATGCTTTCCTGCAAAACGTTTATGACGGATTAGCCTCTGGCGTTCATCTCTCATCTGAAAAGCCAGATTGGATGAAGGGGTTTAAGGGGAGTCAGAACGTTGCTAAAAAAGCCAGCCAAGAGCGGGTACTTCATTTCGCTGATGGCGTGGCATGGTCTGATTACAACAAACAATTCGGCGTGGGTAGTTTGCGAGAAGCTATCTATGGTGGACTTGAAAGTTCTGCACGCAACACAGGCCTCATGAGAGTGCTTGGAACAAACCCAGAGAACATGCTTAATTATCTTGCAGACACTATCTCGGCAGATTTAAAAGGCAATGAGAAAGCACTGAGGGCGTTCACTGATAGGCGTCGCAGCAACATTAAGAACGAAATGAAAGAGGTGACCGGTCAGACAAACATTCCTGGTTCAACCACTTTAGCAAGGTTCGGCTCGACTACCCGCGCCATCGACTCCACGATAAAGCTAGGCGGGGCTATGATCTCGTCATTCAACGACCTTGCAAGTAATGCCCTGGAGCTTAGATATCAGGGTAAAAACTTCATGTCAGCGCTGAGTGAATCGCTCGCCGGCCGGTTAAAGCGCTTTAAAACTGACGAACAGAAGCAGATTTTAAGCTCTCTTGGCGTCTATGCCGATAGTATGCGTGATGAAATACTTCAGAGATTCTCGGGTGACGTTACGCTCCCCGGCAAGGTTGCTAACTTACAGCGCCAGTTCTTCAAAATGAACGGACTGAGTTGGTGGACTGACGCATCACGGAATACGACTGCAACGATGATATCCCACTGGCTTGCGGATAACTCTGCCACACCACATGGGGCACTCAATAGCAATCTTAAACGTGCGTTAGACCTGCATGGCATCGGAGACGCAGAATGGTCAATCTATCGGTCAATGGATTTGAAAGGGTCGGAAGGTCGCAAGTTCATGACGCCTGATGGCATTGATTCAATACCTGACGAGATGATCGCCAAGTATGTTTCTGACAAAAACATCAAGGTTAACGAGCGAAGTATTGAGGCTGGGCGGGAAGAGTTATCCGGTAAGTTGCGAGGTTATATTCTCGATCGTGTGATAGTCGCAATGACGGAGCCAGGCGCGCGGACGCGAGCCATGATGAAGCAAGGAACACAACCAGGCACAGTGGAAGGTGAGTTACTTCGGTTCATTGGGCAGTACAAATCCTTTACCGCTTCATTCATGCAGCAAGCTCTGGGGCGGGAAGTGTTTGGGCGAGGCTATACGCCAGTTCCGCTGGGGGAAAGCCGGTTTGGTAATTTGCAAAGCGCCCTGTTCAAAAGTGGCAAGGGTGAGATGCTTGGGCTGGCTCAAATGTTTTTATGGATGACAACGTTTGGTTACTTGTCGATGCAAACCAAGCTAATGATCAAGGGACAGACTCCGCGCCCTGCAGACAGTAAAACATTCTTGGCGGCAGCAGCCCAGGGGGGAGGGTTAGGGCTGTTTGGCGACTTCTTGTTTGGGGAGGTTAACCGGTTCGGTAGCGGCCCAATAACATCAATGGCAGGGCCAGTTGCTGGTAACCTTGATAGCATTATAACCTTGTTCCAGAAAGCCCGTTCAGGTGATGCGAAAGCCGGTGATGCATTTAGATTTACCGTTGACCACACCCCATTCATTAACGTGTTCTGGGCAAGGCCAATTATGAATTATCTAATCTTAAACCAGATACAGGAGTCATTATCTCCTGGGTCGTTACATAGATTTGAGCAAAATGTGAGGAAGAACCAAGGAAACGATTTCTTAATCCCTCCATCTCAGTTTATGCTTGGTAGGTGATAAGGAGTTAATGAATGAAGAATATTATTGCCCATATATTTCTTTCCATGTGCCTTCTTTACCCAACGACTAAGGTTTTATTTTTCGATAAAAGCTATATGTCTGGGGGAGATATTATTTTCGTATCAATCGCATTCATAGCAGGGTTAATTTTTACAGCGATGCTGCCAATGCATATAAAAGAATTACTTAAGCGAACCACATATTAATTAAAAAATAACCCGCTCCGGCGGGTTTTTTATTGCCCTAAATAAATCACCGCAGATTTGCTCTGTGGGGATTCCTCACGCCTGGAGAAAAGTAAATGCCAGCTACGCAAGAAGATCGGCTCTACGGTTTAACGACGAGTGTTGCAGTAAAGCCAGCAGTGGCAATTTCGGCTGACTACAACATCACGCTGTTTGGTGAGCAAACAATAACATCATCAACATTTACCGGTGAGAGGACAGTAACTACCACTACTGGCATGCGCGTCCTTGTCATGGGGCAAAGTAGCCCTATTGATAATGGGATATGGATAGCAAGCCCAGCCACGTGGCATAGAGCGCCTGATTTTGACGGTGCTCGTGATGCGGTTAATGGCACGTTAGTCTTTAGTATTTATGGCGACTGCTGGCAGCTTGAAGCTGTTAACCCAGTACAGATTGGATATTCCGCTCTTGAGTTCCGGTCTACCTATCCATTCTCAGGCGAAGCTAACTTATTTGAACGGTCACTGCGAGTTCCGGAAGCATCTGTTGGAATCCTTCCACCAATTTCAGGGCGAGCAAATCATTTACTAGCTTTTAACAATGACGGCGAACCTATAGCTGTTTTACCTGAGAGTGGGTCGGCTGCAGATGTATTATTGGATCTAGCTAGTTCAGCCGATGGAAAGGGCGATGCTCTTGTAGCAGTTAAACAGCCTTTAACGGGGTCTATCTCAAGAACCCAGCATAATAAGAACCAAGAAGTTATTAGCGTATTAGACTTCTGTGTTGGTGATGGAGTTACAGATGACACAGCAGGTTTACAGGCAGCTCTCAATTCCTTAGCAGCTAGATCTCCCCTCACTAAAGGCGGCAATCTTCTTATCCCTAGTAATTCGGCGTTACTAATCACTGGTGATGTAACAATCCCGCCCGGTGTTGGGATGGTCGGTCAGATTAACGGAGCTCCTCCAGTAGTAACCCCAGTAGTGAGTGACTTCATTTATAGCGGTAGTAGAATTAAGCTCTCCCCGGCGGCTACCATCAGAATGGGAGGGGGGAGTATATTACAGAATCTAATAATACATCGCTCTACCATGGTCGGGCCTGAACCTAATGCCGCAGCTTTTGCAGGTACTGCTATTACTGTTATTGGTGATGATATTACCGTCGATAACATGTTGATTGTAGGTTTCGCTAAAATTCTATATAGCTTCGGAGTGGGTAGACATACAATTAATAATGTTAAATTTGATGCTATCGCGGGTATTGATATTCGCAACAGCTTTGACATTTCACGTATTAATAACTGTCACAGCTGGCCCTTTGGCGTGGTTAATTCGCCAAATCCAGTATTAACATTTGATAGTACACATCAAGCTTATCGTGCTGGTGCAGCTTTTAGTGTCATTAATAGCTCTTGGCCTAAAATATCAAATTGCTTTAGTTATGGTAATATGGTCGGTATCTACTTGGAGTTAGTTGGAACGGCTGTATTAGTGGGTAATAGCGTGGAAGGACTAGCTCAAGTTGCTGCCCCATACGTTTTAGGGACTGCTGGATATCAGTTCTTAAACTGTACGGATATCTTATTAGATGCGAACCATGCGGTTCATTTTGAGCACGGTTGCTATGTTACTCTTGCAAGTAATAGCGACAAGGTTAATCTTGTTAACTTCGGTGCGCGTGATTGCATCGTTAATGGCATAGCATTTGTAGTCGGTAGTGGCTCCGTGGTGTCAGCTAATATCACGGGTCGCGGTGCTCCGATCGCAGTCAATGGCGTTCGTGTTACAGCAACGGCTGGGCAAGTAGTTATTGATGACTGCACAATACACGGTGTATTGAACGGAATACAAGCTAATGGCAATTTACACGTCATAGGAAAAAACGTGTTTTCATCAACAACTGTTAATATCTTAGAATCAAATCCACGATTTGGCGTAGCTTCTGCTGCAACAATAACACTCAGTCCCAGCCAAGAAGCATTTTTTATTACCGGAACTGCAACAATAACTACTATTACTGACACATATCACGGACATAGAGTGACGTTAACTACTAATGCTGCGATAACATTAGCTACAGGCGGCAATCTGAGGTTAACAGCATCCAGCCTACCAGTGCCTGCTGGAAGTTCGATCATGCTTATGTGTGAAGGGGCTACTGGCAGCAGAACATGGCGACAAATATCCCCTGTTATATAATTCCTGTTTAATTATTTGGGTGAGAACATTACTACGGCAGTCTTTGTCTCATCAGCCACTTTGCATCCTAATGGGTAGTTATAGTAAACATAGCCATCAGATGCGTCAGTAATTGAAGGTGTCACGGAAGGGCATGGATTTAATAGCGTCAGATCCATATTCGCTGGCGCTATTAATTTTCTCAGGTTGCCTCTTTTTACATATCCTGGATAGCTATTACCATTTAGTACACCCACAAGTGAAAGCTCTGTATTCAGCGCTCTTTCAACGTATATCTCCGCTTCTGGGTTATACAGTGAAGGGTAATGATTATAGAATGCAAGCCCAACATAAGACGGAGAGACGTGATTTATAGAAAAGAACTTCCCGTTATTTTGCATCGTAATGAACGCAATCTGACTCGCGAACGTAATTAGCAATATTACAGATTTTGTGATCTTACTTTTTATGTTGAAGACAAATTCTGTGAAAGAAAATATCAGAGGGGATGAAACCCAAAACGCATACCTCATCACGTTTTCAGCGCCTGAATTCCAATTTGCCGTTGTCAAGCAAGGTATTGCAGAAATTACTGAAATAAGCGTAAAAATAATGATATTTCTTGAATGCTCTTCTTTTATTTTTATTATTGATATTATAAAGATAATTGGTGAAAAAATTAACACTATAGGATATAGAAGTATGGCCCCCTGATTTAAATCATAATACATTGAAATAAATCTTGAAAATGACACTAGTTCAGATCTCGCTCCACCGATAGATGCTATGAGGTTTGGAGATGAGAAATTATAAAAATAGAATAGAGATGGAGTTAAAACGACAAATCCAGAAATTAAGGCATAAATTACAGTTTTAACTGCGAATTTTTTGTTTTCTATAAGCCCTTTAATTGAGCGAATATCTAGCTGTTTGAGTCCTGATATAAAGGCATACAACAATAGTAATGCAGCTATTATTCCAAGCGGCTGATATTGAAGTGAGGCAAATGCAAAGATAAGAGAAGACGCATAAAACATTTTCCGCTTAAACACACACAATGCAATCACAATCATTGAAATGGTTATTACTTCTGGATGCGGCCATTTTAGATAAGATATTGTTGTCTGAGATGCAAAAAGGAATATTATAATAGTTTTATATAGCAACCTCTCTTTAATAAAAAATAGTAAAAAATAAATGGCTATTATAAAGAATAAAGTGTTTGTTAAATAAAACGCAGTTGTTGGTGATTCTGAAATTAACTTGGTAATAATTAGCGCTGGGACATTTACCAGAGGATAGAATGAGAAGTGGTATGAAAATAATTTACCGTTATTGTTTGGAAAGTAGGCGCGTTCGAAAAAGATAGAAACACCACAATCATTGTGCGCATCACAGTTTAATACCGGATCATTAAATGACTGTGATTTTGACTTGAATGAATCTACAACATCTCTAGCATCTTGCTGCTCTAGGTTTGATGTGCCGTGATTTAGTAGTGACTGGCTCATCAAAATATATTCTCTGCCATCGCCCCGAATTGGTGGTGTTGGCTCTGTTGCAACGTGATATAAAGCGAAAAATGATGCTACAAAGAATAATATTTTCAAACCAATTGACCTAATCATGTACGTCATCCTATTTAGCACTTATTAGTAGTATTCCAACAATCACAAATGCGGTGCCAATAATCATTTTTATCGTTATTGATTCACCGAAAAACAAACCAAACGCTAATACCTGTAAAATGGCAAATGAAACCATCACAGGATATGCCTTTGAAACATCGATATCTTTCAATCCAAGACTGTAAAGAACAAATCCAGCGCCATAAAAAATTATGGCTGGTAGTTTTATAAGTATGGGGTTTGTAGAAATAGCCAATATCCCAAGTCTATCTGGATACTTCAGCAGAATGCTGGCGATGGCGCTACACAACGCACTGAAGAATAGGCAAACATATCCAAACTGAATCATTAAACCCCCGCAGCTAAAATAATTAATACTGCTATTACGATCCCCATTAATTGACTAGTCCTATCTTTTATTGCAAATGCTACAGGATCATCATACATGTCACCGCGCCACGTAAGCAACCACACGCGGGTAAGCCAAACGAAAAGGATTGGCGCTATGAAATATAAAACATCAGGGTTGTTGTAGTTCTGCAAGCCTGCTGAGCTATCTATATATAGAACAAAGACAAGGATTGAGATGTACCCTGAAGAGATCCCTGACGCTAATAATAGAGGCATGTCCGCTGGATAATATCCACGACCCTTTATCTTGGCATTAGACTCAGAGGATTTAAGTTCGACAACTCTTTTCACGATAGCCAGGCTGAAGAAAATAAACATTGAAAAAGAAATAAGCCAGTTTGACAACATAATTCCCGTAGCGGCCGCCCCAGCGACAAGGCGCATTGAGTACAAAATTGCCAATGTTGCGACATCAATGACAACCTTGCTTTTAAGGGAAAAAGAGTATGCCAGAGTGATAACGTAATATGAAGCCAATGCAAAGGCGAACTGTATTGGGAGATATAATGTGATTATTATGGCTAATATAAACAATATAACAGCAGCAATAATTCCATGTATTAATGGTATTGCCCCTGACGCCAGTGGTCTGTTTCTCTTTGTTTTATGCTCTCTATCTGCTTCTAAGTCTACGAGGTCATTAAGTAGATAAACGCTTGATGCACAAAACCCAAATGCAATGAAAGCAAGCATTGAATCTAATAGTAGTGATGTTTTACTTATCTCATGCGCAGCCAATATTGGAATAAAAATCAGTATGTTTTTTGCCCACTGATGAATTCTTATTTCCTTTAGCCATGCTTTTATAGTTTTTTTATCACTATCAAATTGATACAAAATTGGTACTGATACTTTATTCATTAATTTCTTTGGAAGGTCAACAACGATAGCGCCTGTTGACTTATCCCACACCTTAATATCGTCAGATGAGTTCCCCGCATAATCAAACGAATCGGTATGAGATAAAATTTCATCTGCTTTAACTGAAGATGAGACATTTTTAGTGTTATTACTCGAAATTACTTTCGAGAATATACCAATATGGTCTGATACTGATTGCGCAATCTTCTCATTTGCGGCAGTACACAGCCATATTTCCCTGCCATTTCTATGCTCATTATGAAGCATAGCGAGTAAACTTTCGTTATAAGGCAGTGATGATGCATTCATTGTTACACGCTTAGCTATCTCGTTTTTAAGCGCAGCTTTGCCGCGAAGCAGCCATAACACGCACAGGAATGCATAGAATGGATTTTTCTTAATCAGAAGAAAGAATGACTCAACGAGCGTATCAGTTCTAACCAATGTGCCATCAAGATCAATGCAGAGTGGCGTTCCCATAGAATTCATAAAGATCCGTAATTTTTAATGGTGTGGAGTTTAGCACCTGAGCGGCAGTTGATCATCTTTGGTGATGGATTGCGTGAGTGGTTGGGCAGTGATGCATATGAGGTGGGGAATAGAGAGGTCAAAACGGAGTGGTAAGTTATTGATTAATATGTCGCGTAATGTCTAGTAATGTCCTGAAATGTCGCATAAATATTAAGCAATAAATCACGTTAGTAATTGATTTGTATTGTTTTTAATGCCTTAAGGGGCACTTTACCTTGCAAAGGTTCCCCCTCGGGTAGTTTCTATCCATAACGTTTTTTTGGGACTGTTACACGGGAAGCCCGTCAACGGTGACCGATAATGAACGGTTATGGTGTATTTATCGGCAGGATGCCGCTGAAAGCCAGCTGTTTCACAGGGGTTTTCAGCGAATACCTGAAATTTAGCGGCGGAGTATACCACGGGTCAATGCCTCGCGATATAAGCCCTCAGCCCTTCACCCGCGATACAAACCTTGTAGTTCAATATATCGTTGAACCGCGCGGGGTAACAGGTCATCACAACTTTCACCGTTATGGCGTCGATGGCGAATATCTGTGGCAGAAATGTCCAGTAATGGCGTATCGGCCAGATAGATTGCGCCTTGTGGCCGTTGGCTTAACGCTTGTGGGTCAAAGACTCGATGTTCATCGAGCCATTGCTGCAATTCTGGTGTATCCAGTGTTTGGGCATAACCAGGGCGGGCGCAGACCAACAGATGGCACACATCTAGCAGTGATTCCCAACGATGCCATTTATGCAGTGACAATAATGAATCCTGCCCAATAATAAACGCTAAGGGCAGTTGAGCACCACGTTCTTTACGCAGGGATTCCAAGGTATCGATAGTGAATGATGGCGTGTCACGCATTAGCTCACGTGAATCAACGCTGAACAGCGGATTACCGGCTACTGCCAACTCAACCATTTTCAGCCGCTGCTGTGCATTGGCCTCGGGTTGCGGGCGATGAGGCGGAACATGATTAGGTAATAAAATGATGTGTTGCAGGCCCACTTGTTGAGCCAAAGCTTCAACTGGTTTCAAATGACCATAATGAATCGGATCAAACGTACCGCCGAACAAGGCATGTAGGGTGCGAGTCGGGGATTTATTGGGCATCAAAAAAGCTCTCTGGTAATATTTTGCCACACATCAGCATCGATAATGTTTCTAGCTCAGGCCAGATTGATTGGCCGTAATCTTGTTTCAGGCGAATCTCCATTTGCGTTAACAAATGCACGGCCTGATGTAGCTGCTGTTGGGAAAGACGTTGCAGCGCTTGAGTCATCATGAGGCGGCGATTCTGCCACACTTTGAATTGGTCGAATAAAGTGCGGAGCGGCACTTGATCCATGCGGCGCTTTAGCGTGAGCAACTGTAATAATTCACGTTGCAGCGTGCGCAGCAAAATAATAGGTTCACTATCTTCTTGCTGTAATTGTTGCAGGATATGCCAAGCCCGTTTGCTTTTGCCCGCGAGTAAGGCATCCAGCCAGTGATATGGCGTAAAATGCGCCGCATCATTAACGGCTTGCTCGACTTTTGGCAGTGTTAATTTACCATCGGGGTAGAGCAAGGATAGCCTTTCCAAAGCCTGTGAAAGTGCCAGCAAATTACCTTCATAGCAGTAGCACAGGAGTTGAATGGCGGCATCATCAATAACCAGATTCTGGCTTTTCGCTCGCGCTGCAACCCAGCGTGGAAGCTGTGCTTGTTCGGGTGTCTGACAACTGACAAAGACACCGTTCTTGCTGAGAGCCTTAAACCAAACGCTATTTTCTTGTGCTTTAGTGAGTTTGTTTGCTCGCAGTATCAGCAAAATATCGGGGTGTAATAGCCCTGATAATTTAGCCAACTGTTCGTTCATCACCGCAGTTAACCCACTCTCAGGGAAGTTCAGTAGCAATGTTTGGCGGCTGGCAAATAAGCTTAGCGCCTGACAGAGACTAAAAATAGCCTCCCACTCGGTATGGGCATCTAGCGCAAAACTGAAATGTTCGGTGAAATCGTGTTGTATTGCGGCACGACGAATATGGTCCTGACTTTCCTGTAGTAACAGTGGTTCATTACCACATAATAAATAACAAGTACGCAGCCCCTCATGGAGCTGCGCGACAAGTTGTTCAGGATAAACTCGGATCATTGGGCAGAGGCACTGACTGCGGATTTGCCAATATTGATTTCTTTGACAGGCGCCGTTTGGACAGTACCGGTTGAACTGTTGTCACTCACCGACTGACCTCCATTCTCCTGTGCGTTTTTAACTTCAGCAGCATGTACAGTCAGAAGCTGACGGACTAATTGCTGTGCAGCTTGTTCACGCATTTCTTGGCGAATAACATCGGCTTCCGCGGCTTTTGCAAGCGCAGTCAACGGGTTATCGAAGAATGAACGGAAGACATTAACCCGCAGAGGATAAATATCATGGCCAGGTATCAATACCTGTGCCTGCACATGCAGCACGAGTTGATACTCTGCAGTCACACCGTTTTGGAAGATTGACACGGTATCCTGATTTTCGGATGAGCCTATAATCCGCAGGGCCGGTAGATCTTTGCGCATCGGGTCATCAACAATGGTGACATTGCTTAAACGTAACTGTTGACGCACTGCTCGGGTTAATGGGCCATAAGGGTCACTACTTTCGAGCAGTAATTTTTGCAATTCAGGTGGCACCTGAGTGGTGCCTCGCAGATTAAAGCCACAGCCAGCGGTGACGAGCACCGCCAAGCCTAGCAACAGCGTCGCAATACGATGTCGCACAACTCCTCCTTGTCTTAACCCACAACCAGGTTAAGCAGTTTGCCAGGGACATAGATTACTTTACGCACAGTAACCCCATCCAGGTATTTAGCCACTAAATGCTCTTGACCAGCACGTTCGCGAACTTGATCTTCAGTGGCATCGGCAGGCACAGTAATTCTGCCTCGCACTTTACCATTAACCTGTACAACGACTAATTTAGAGTCTTCGACCATCGCTTGTTCATCAGCGGCTGGCCACGGTGCGGTGTCAATATCACCTTCGCCACCCAGTGCTTGCCACAAACTGAAACAGACATGAGGGGTGAATGGATAAAGCATGCGAACAACTGCCAGTAATGCTTCTTGTAACAGAGCGCGATCTTGCTCAGTTTCCTGTGGTGCGCGGCCTAACTTGTTCATCAACTCCATCACTGCAGCGATGGCGGTGTTGAAGGTTTGACGGCGGCCGACATCGTCAGTGACTTTGGCAATGGTCTTGTGCAGGTCACGACGCAGGGATTTTTGTTCATCCGTCAGGCTGGCAATATCTAACGGTACAGTTGCCCCTTTTGCAGTGTGATCAAAGGCCAGACGCCAAACACGTTTCAGGAAGCGGTTAGCGCCTTCAACGCCAGATTCTTGCCATTCCAACGTCATTTCTGCGGGAGAGGCGAACATCATAAACAGGCGTACAGTATCTGCACCGTATTTTTCTACCATGACTTGAGGGTCGATACCGTTATTTTTCGATTTCGACATCTTGCTCATGCCAGCATATACCAGCTCATGGCCTTCGCCATCGATCGCTTTAACAATACGGCCTTTATCATCACGCTCAACGATGGCATCAACCGGTGAAACCCAGACACGCTCACCGCTCGTACCGGTGTAGTAGAACGCATCGGCTAACACCATGCCCTGACACAGCAGGCGTTTAGCGGGCTCATCAGAGTCCACCAAACCGGCATCACGCAGCAATTTGTGGAAGAAGCGGAAGTACATCAAGTGCATGATGGCGTGTTCAATACCACCAACATACTGATCGACTGGTAGCCAGTAGTTGGCCGCTGCTGGGTCCAGCATGCCTTCATCAAATTGCGGGCAGGTGTAACGTGCGTAATACCAAGATGATTCCATAAAGGTATCGAAAGTATCGGTTTCACGCAGGCCCGGTACACCGTTCACGGTGGTTTTAGCCCATTCAGGATCGGCTTTGATGGGGCTGGATATACCGTCCATCACTACATCTTCTGGCAAGATAACAGGTAACTGATCTTCAGGTGTTGGGACCACGGTACCGTCTTCTAGCGTAATCATTGGGATTGGAGCCCCCCAATAACGTTGACGGGAGACACCCCAGTCACGCAAACGGTAGTTAACTTTACGTTGACCGACACCCAACGCGACCAGTTTATCGGCGATGGCATTGAATGCGTCTTCGTAACTCAAACCATCGAATTCACCCGAATTGAATAGGGCGCCTTTCTCGGTCATGGCCTCTTGACTCAAATCGGGCTCACTGCCATCTGCCGCCAAAATGACCGGTTTGATGGGCAGGTTGTATTTGGTGGCGAACTCCCAGTCACGGGCATCGTGGCCAGGAACGGCCATGACTGCGCCGGTGCCGTAGTCCATCAAAACAAAGTTAGCAGCCCAGATAGGTAATTGCTCGCCGGTCAGCGGATGGATGGCGTACAAGCCGGTCGCCATGCCTTTTTTCTCCATGGTGGCCATTTCAGCTTCGGCAACCTTGGTGTTACGGCATTCAGCAACAAAATCTGCCAGTGCAGGGTTGGTCGCAGCCGCTTGCAGTGACAAAGGATGACCGGCTGCAACGGCGACGTAGGTCACACCCATAAAGGTATCTGGGCGAGTGGTATAAACGGAGAGTTTCTCTTCGCTATCGACGACATCGAAAACGATATCCACACCTTCGGAGCGACCAATCCAGTTACGTTGCATGGTTTTCACCTGCTCAGGCCAGCTTTCCAGCGTGTCCAGATCATTGAGCAGTTGATCAGCGTAATCGGTAATTTTAATAAACCACTGAGGGATCTCTTTGCGTTCAACCTTGGTGTCGCAGCGCCAGCAACAGCCATCGATCACTTGTTCATTTGCCAGTACGGTCAGATCGTGTGGGCACCAGTTAACGGCAGACGTCTTTTTATAGACCATGCCTTTTTCGTACAACTTGGTGAAGAACCACTGTTCCCAACGGTAGTAGTCAGGCTTACAGGTAGCAATTTCGCGATCCCAGTCATAGCCGAAGCCCAGCAGTTTTAGCTGGTTCTTCATGTATTCGATATTGTCGTAAGTCCAAGGCGCAGGTGCGGTGTTATTTTTTACCGCAGCACCTTCAGCAGGCAGGCCAAATGCATCCCAGCCAATCGGCTGTAACACGTTCTTACCCAGCATACGTTGGTAGCGGGAGATAACATCACCAATGGTGTAGTTACGAACATGCCCCATATGTAGGCGCCCTGAAGGGTACGGCAGCATGGATAGGCAGTAATATTTTTCTTTGCTAGCGTCTTCAGTGACTTTAAACGTCTGCTTCTCTTGCCAGTGAAGCTGTACTTGCGTTTCGATATCTTCGGGGCGGTATTGCTCTTGCATGGCGGCCGGTGGTCCTATAGTGAAAAACAGCTACGCCTGTAGCATCATCTGTTTCGTATCATAAAGAGAGATCCGCATAGCATAGCCGATAAGCGGCAGCGGCAACAACACTCAGCACCCTACAGTCGGTTTTTTCTGCGTAGTGGATGGCAGAAATCACTAAAGTGGGGCAGAAACAACCTGATGATGAAGTGATTTGAGTCATTTACGACTAAAATTATTAACGTTAACTTTATTATTGAGGCAAATTGATTCAGACCAAAGAGGCAAGCAAACGCCAGTTGTTGGCATAAGCTTGGTCGCAGCTTGTTTCATTATGATTTTGCTTTATCACAATTTTTCTTTATCACAACCGTGGATCGAGGAGACATTATGAACAAGGTAGCTCAATATTATCGTGAGTTAGTGGCATCACTGACGGAACGCTTGAAAAATGGTGAACGTGATATCGATAAATTGGTAGACAGTGCCGAGCAACGTCTGAACGCCGTAGAAGAGTTAACTCATAGTGAAGTTGAGCAGATTACTCAGGCGGTGCGCCGTGATCTGGAAGAATTTGCTCGTAGCTATGAAGAGAGTAAGGAAGAATTCACTGACAGCGTTTTTATGCGCGTGATTAAAGAAAGTTTATGGCAGGAATTAGCGGATATCACGGATAAAACCCAGTTAGAGTGGCGCGAAGTATTCAAAGATGTCAGCCATCATGGGGTTTATCACAGTGGTGAAGTGGTTGGACTGGGGAATCTGGTCTGCGAAAAATGCCATTATCATCTGGCTTTCTATACGCCAGAAGTGTTACCCGTCTGCCCAAAATGTGGTCATGACCAATTCAATCGCCGGCCATTCCAACCCTAGCTCGATGCGCGAAAACTCACACTGGATCCATTGCCCCTCTCTTTATCGTGAGAGGGGCAGGATATCGACATAAGGACGGTTCAGCGATTAATGCAGGATTTTTGCTAAGAAGTCTTTGGCGCGGTCGGATTTAGGATTGTTAAAGAAATCATCTTTGTTGCTGTCTTCGACGATTTTCCCTTCATCCATAAAGATGACCCGGTTAGCCACTTTACGAGCAAAGCCCATTTCGTGCGTCACTACCATCATGGTCATCCCTTCTAAGGCCAGTTTCACCATCACGTCCAACACTTCATTAATCATTTCAGGGTCAAGTGCTGAGGTCGGCTCATCAAACAGCATGGCTATGGGGTCCATACAAAGTGCGCGAGCAATCGCCACACGTTGCTGCTGACCACCCGATAGCTGAGAGGGGTACTTATCGGCGTGAGTCGTCAAACCGACGCGTTCGAGCAGTTTCAGGCCTTTCTCACGTGCTTCAGCTTTATCCCGCTTCAGTACTTTGACTTGCGCTAAGGTCAGGTTTTCAATGATGGATAAATGCGGGAAGAGCTCGAAATGTTGGAATACCATGCCGACTTTGGAACGCAGTTGCGCCAGATTGGTCCCTTTATCATTAACACCAATACCATTAACCGTAATGCTGCCTTTTTGAATAGGTTCCAGCCCATTAACGGTTTTGATTAAGGTTGATTTACCTGAGCCCGAAGGGCCGCAGACCACCACGACCTCACCTTTTTTAACTTCGGTGGTGCAGTCAGACAGCACCTGAAAGTGGCCGTACCACTTAGAAACATTTTTCAGGGAAATCATCAAACAGTCCTTTTCTTCAAATAGTTAACCAGCATTGACGCGGAAATACTGATAACGAAATAAACTAAACCGGCAAACAGTACCATTTCGACCCGTGTACCGTCCCGCTCACCGATGTTGGTAGCTGTGCGGAAGAAGTCGGCCAGGCTAAGGACATACACCAATGATGTATCCTGAAATAACACTATTCCCTGAGTTAACAGTAGCGGCACCATCGCGCGGAAGGCTTGTGGCAAAATAACCAATCTCATCGATTGGCCCTGC
Source organism: Yersinia massiliensis (assembly GCF_003048255.1). Taxonomy (NCBI): domain Bacteria; kingdom Pseudomonadati; phylum Pseudomonadota; class Gammaproteobacteria; order Enterobacterales; family Yersiniaceae; genus Yersinia; species Yersinia massiliensis. The sequence goes on along the minus strand of NZ_CP028487.1, from coordinate 3,419,181 downwards.
GTCATACCTAACGCCAAGGCTGCAGAGGATTGTCCGCGGGAAATACTTTGGATCCCCGCACGGATAATTTCTGAGTAGTAGGCCGCTTCAAACAGCGAAAAGGCTACCATGGCGGAGATTAACCGAATATCAGTTTTTGGTGATAAGCCCAGCACATTTTGTAATAAGCTCGGGACCACCAGATAAAACCACAACAGCACCATCACCAACGGAATAGAGCGGAACACGTTGACATAGATGGTGGCAAACCAACTGATGGCTTTAATCGGTGATAGGCGCATAACGGCCAGAACCGTACCCCAGATAATCCCAAATACCACAGCAGTGATGGTTATCTTAGCGGTCACCACTAAGCCTTGCAGCAGGTAAGGTATGCTGGGGGCAATAGAACTCCAATCAAATTCGTACATTATTTACTCCCCAGATTGCCGGGTAACTGCACTTTCTTTTCAACTAATCGCATCACCAACATGATCACGGCGTTGATTAGCACATAACCAAGTGTGATGGCGGTGAAAGACTCATAAGCGTGAGCTGAATAATCCAGCAATTTACCCGCTTGTGCCGCCATATCCACCAAACCGATCGTTGAGGCAATCGCCGAGTTTTTAACCAAGTTGACCATTTCAGAGGTCATTGGGGGAATAATCACTCGATAAGCATTGGGCAGCAAAACATAGCGATAGGTTTGAGGCAGGGTTAATCCCATCGCCAAACCCGCCGCTTTTTGACCACGGGGCAGGGATTGAATAGCCGCACGCACTTGTTCACACACCCGAGCAGCAGTAAATAAGCCAAGGCAAATCATAGAGGAGAGGAAGAATTGAATGTTTGGGTCTAATTCGCTTTTAAACCACATGCCAATATCGACTGGCAGAAGTTCAGGAACGACCAGATACCAAGTAAAGAATTGCACAATCAGGGGGACGTTACGAAACAGTTCTACGTAACAAGTGCCGATTCCTGACAGAATCCGATTGGGTACTGTTCTTAAAATACCAAACAAAGAGCCGATAAAGAAAGCGATCACCCAAGCGCACAGTGACAACGCGACAGTGACTTGAAAGCCGGACCAAATCCAGCCGAGATAAGTGGTATTGCCGAAGGGGGCAGCTTGCAAAAAAACGCCCCAGTTCCAGTCTATTGACATAACGAACTCCCTTAAAAGGATGGATAAGCCATCCTGATGACTGATGATTCAATGCGTTTCGGCTTCCCGAGAGGTAACAAAAAAAGGCGGAGTGGGGAACGGCCACCCCGCAGTCAATTACCCAATCGGTCCATCATCAATCAGTAGGGCAGGCAAGGCCCGCCCTGATTATTATTTTTAGTTCAATGCTTTATCGTTAGGTGCTTTGAACAGCGCCTTCATTTCGTCTGACAGTGAGAAATTCAGGTTAAGATTTTTAGGTGGAATTGGGTTTTTGAACCAGCGGTCAAATGACTTTTCAGCCACACCCGAGGTTTGTGCTGTTGCGATGGTTTCATCCAATAATGCTTTGAACGCAGGGTCATCTTTACGCAGCATGCAACCGTAAGCTTCTTGAGATTGTGGCGTACCGACGATCTCCCATTGATCAGGTTTCTTCGCTTTGGCACGTTCACCAGCCAGCAGTGCGTCATCCATCATAAATGCAACGGCACGGCCGCTTTCTAAAGTACGGAAGGAGTCTCCGTGGTCTTTAGCGCTGATGATGCGCATATTCAATTTATCTTTCTCATTCAGTTTGTTCAGCAGAACTTCAGACGTTGTACCAGAAGTGACAACCACTGTTTTATCTGCTAAATCTTTGAAATCTTTAATGTCAGAACCTTTTTTGGTCAGCAAACGGGTACCGACAACAAAAATGGTATTAGAGAACGCGGCTTGTTTCTGACGTTCCAGATTGTTGGTGGTAGAACCACACTCGAAATCAAAAGTCCCATTTTGCAGTAATGGAATACGATTCTGTGATGTGATCGGAATCAGTTTTACCTGTAAATCAGGCGCATTGAGTTTTTTCTTAACGGCATCGACGATCAGATTAGAATAATCTTGTGAATAACCAACGACTTTCTGTTGATTATCATAATATGAGAATGGAACGGAAGACTCACGGTGGCCGACCACAATAACGCCACTGTCTTTAATCTTCTTCAGGGTATCAGCGGAGGCTGCCGCTTTCTCTGCGGGTTGTGCTGCCGCTTCTTCTGCTTGGGCAACGCTACTTGCCATCCCAGCTAACAGTAGCGCTAACGCCAATTTACGCATATGCATGGTCCAACTCCTTTGCTGTTGTTTTATTACTTAATGTTGTGTTTAAAAACAATGTTATACGAATAATTTTATACAAAAAGGTCATACAAAAAGGTGATACAAAAAACAGTGTTCAGCTAAATGGTTAGACGAAAAATCGTTTGTCTTGTTTTAGCGGTACAACCACCAATGTTTTGTTGGTTAACGCTCGATTTTCGCTGTTACTTGTATCAGATTATCTTTAAAAAATAGCAAAATGTTATGTAAATGATGAATAAATGTTTGTTTTTTGAGACGCAAATCGCACCAAATAGAGGCAATAAAACACCGGTGCACCTCTGCGGTGCGTGTTGTGCCCTATAAATGTGCGAACAAAAAACTGAAATATTGCATGTTAAACCCATCTTTGCGCGACGGTGGCGGTCATACCCAACAATGGCTAAAAGGCTGGTAGGTATTCGCAAGCAGTTAACATTTTATATTAAGATTTAATGCAAGGTCTGTGCCAGACGCGATGCAACTAGAGGGATAAAATGGCAGGATAAAGCCCTACAGATTGAGGGCTTTCGGTGACAAATTGAGGAGGGTGAACGAACCAGTCGCCAAGCAGTGACGGATACTACGATCAGCTTAGCTCATGATTATTGAGTGCCAGATGTGCCTTAAACACCGCTAATGCAGTTGGGATATCTTCTTTCCCAACATGTTTCTCTGGATTCCATAGGTCAGCAAAGGTGATCGCACGACCGCAATGGATAAACACCTCGTCCACTTCAATCACTAATACACTGCAGGCGGGATGGCCGTTTTGACTGAAGCGTTGACAAAGCTCAGGATCAACTGAAATCTTTGCGCGGCCATTCACGCGAAAACCCTCGGTCCAACCGGGGATCAGGAACAGAATACCGATTAATGGGTTATGCAGTAGATTGCGGATGCCATCAAGACGATTATTCCCCGGACGGTCTGGCAACATCAGCGTTTTGCTGTCTTGCACGTGAATAAACCCAGGTTCCCCACCTTTAGGCGAACAGTCTATTCCGTTGACTCCCTGCGTCCCCAATACGGCAAACGGAGCAGCAGCGATCAGTTTTTTGGCATAATCATCAATATGATCGATCTGTTTCTTCAACACATTCTTATTGGGTAGTGCGTAATGCTCACTTAATTGGGCTTCACTGGTCAGGATAAATTCAGGTTTCAATGGCATAACATTCTCAATTTTAACTTCATTGCTGGCCCTTTATCGTTGAGGTTGCTGATAGGTCGAAAGTGCATCACGATTGACTCGCTTATGCCCCATCAGCAACGCCCACTAAGTAGCGCCTATATAGGTTATTTTTTATCTGCCCGGCAACGTATCGCACGGTACAGTGTGGCTGCACCTAAAACCAATGTGATTAACCACATCGGCCATGAACCGAAGCGTGCATAAGGTGTGACGCCCGTTGTTGGTGTCACTTTAACGTCTAGCACTTGCTGAGTGAATTGCGGGATCTGTGCTAACACTTCGCCACTTGGCCCAACCGCAGCGGTAATGCCATTGTTGGTGCTGCGCAGCAGCGGTCGACCTAACTCAAGTGCGCGCATACGTGCCATCTGGAAATGCTGCCACGGCCCAATTGAGTGACCGAACCATGCATCGTTTGAGATAGTCAGCAGGAAATTAGTATCAGGATTAAAGTTATCCCTAACCTGTTGGCCTAGCACGATTTCATAGCAAATTGCTGCTGTCAGGTTAAATCCGGCCACATTGAGCTGTGGCTGAACATAATTTCCCCGGCTGAACGATGACATAGGTAAGTCAAAGAAGGGGGCCAACGGACGTAGCAGTGACTCTAATGGCACAAACTCACCAAAGGGTACGAGATGGTGTTTGCTATAGCGATTGGGGGTAGGGTATTGGTATGGTGTTTCCCCCCCCAACACAATAATGCTGTTAAAGAAGTGATAGCCTTTGCCTTCAGGCCGAGGTTTAGCATCAACAATACCGGTGATAAGACTACTGTGATTTGCCCGCATCAGGCTATCAACCATGGTGAGGAAGGGGGCCTGATCGGTTTCAATATCGGGAATGGCTGATTCTGGCCAAATAATAATGGGTGCTTTACCCATAAATGGACGAGTTTCATCCATATAAATCTGTAGTGTTGCCAGCAAGACCTTAGGGTCCCACTTCATTGACTGAGCAATATTACCTTGCACCATGGCAATATTAACGGCGCGTTCAGGCTCTGGTGTGAACCATTGCAATTGGCGCAGTGGCCACGGTAGTAATAGCAGTGCTAGCGCAATAACTGCGGCAACAATACGGCGCTGATAGCACGCATAGACTAGTAGTCCACTGATTGCCATCAACATAAAAGTGATGCCATCGACGCCGAGAATCGGCGCAATCCCTCGCAATGGGCCATTAATTTGGCTATAGCCAAATTGTAGCCACGGGAAACCAGTGAGCACCCAGCCACGTAGGAATTCGGTCAATTGCCACACCACAGGCGCAGCAATGGCGAGCCGCCACCAGGTTGTTTTCGGGCATACACGGGCTAATACACCGGCAAACAGCATCGTGTAGAGCGAGAGATATGCCGCGAGAAGTACAACGAGGAAAATATTGATTGCTGTCGGCATACCGCCAAATTCGGAAATGCTGACATACACCCAGTTAATCCCAGTGCCGAATAGCCCCATTCCCCAACAAAACCCAATAAATGCGGCTTGTTTAGTGCTGCGATTCAGTGTCAGGCTGAGTAAGCCAAAAAGTGACACGATAGCCGCAGGCCAATGATCGAATGGCGAATAGGCCAGCGTACCGCAGGCACCAAAAAATAGCGCCAGTAGGGCGCGAACCCACTGGCGTTGCAAGTATGAAGCGATAGGCATCGAGGATTTATTCTTCCAGTTTGGGTTGCGGAGCATCATCCGGGATTTTTACATGCACCTGAATGATACGTCGGCTATCCGCCATGGCAACTTTAAATAAGTAACCTTCAATTTCAATGGTTTCACCTCGTGAAGGTAAATGGCCGAAAGCTTGCATGACCAAACCACCAATGGTGTCCACTTCATCGTCGCTGAAATGGGTGTCGAACACTTCATTGAAATCTTCAATTTGGGTCAAAGCACGGATCGTGTAGGTGTGCCGACTGAGTTGACGAATATCTCTATCTTCTTCATCGTCATACTCATCTTCTATTTCGCCAACGATCAGCTCAAGAATATCTTCAATGGTTACCAACCCTGAAACGCCACCAAACTCATCAATGACAATGGCCATGTGATAGCGTTGAGAACGAAACTCCTTCAGCATCCGATCGACACGCTTACTTTCGGGCACCACAATGGCAGGCCGTAAGACTTTATCAATGCTAAATGGCTCAGAATCTGTGCGCATAAACGGCAGCAAATCCTTGGCCATCAGGATACCCTCGATGTGATCTTTGTCTTCGCTGATCACGGGGAAGCGGGAGTGAGCAGATTCGATAATCACATCCAAACACTCATCCAGCGTTTGATTACGCTTTAATGTGACCATCTGAGAGCGGGGGATCATAATGTCCCTTACACGCTGTTCGGCGATATCCATCACGCCTTCCAGCATGTCTCGGGTATCAGGATCGATCAGATCATTCTGCTCAGAATCACGGATAAGCTCTACCAGATCACCACGGTTTTTAGGTTCGCCGTGGAATAATTGGTTAAGGATAAGAGTAAAGAACCCTTTCTTGGGACTGGGGCTATCATTGTTTTGTGAGTGGTCGTCGCTCATGGCGTTTTAGTTAAGTTTACCTATGTTGGTTTTTATTGTTATCGGCAGCGGTAGACTCACACCGCCGACAGTTTTTCACTTACCCTTTAGATGATTTAGACCTAATAGGGTGGATTTATTCGGGGTCTTTCTCTGAAATATAGGGATCTGGATAACCCAAACTTTGCATAATTTCAGTCTCAATCGACTCCATTTCTTCAGCTTCATCGTCAACGATGTGGTCATACCCTAGCAGATGGAGACTACCGTGAACAACCATATGCGCCCAATGAGCAAAGAGTGCTTTATCTTGCTCGATAGCTTCTTGCTCAACCACCTGACGACAAATGATTAAATCACCCAAAAGTGGCAGTTCAATTTCAGGCGGAGCCTCAAAAGGAAAAGACAACACATTGGTTGATTTGTCTTTGCCACGATAGGTCAAATTCAATTCATGACTTTCTGCTTCATCCACTATACGGATAGTGACTTCAGAGACGTCTTGAAACTGAGGTAACACGGCTTCTAACCAATGTTGAAAATCAGTTTCTGCCGGCAAACCTTGGCTGTCGGCGCAGGCAATTTGTAAATCAAGTATAACTTGGCTCACGGTGCCTCCTGTTCAGATGGGGTGTGACTTTCCCGCTTACGCTGTTCGGCGATGGCTTCTTTGCGTTTTTGTTCCGCCGCTTCCCATGCTTCATAGGCAATAACCACCTGAGCCACCACCGGGTGACGCACCACATCTTCACTGTGGAAGAAGTTAAAACTTAACTCTTCAACCCCAGAAAGCACTTCTATGGCGTGGCTTAAACCTGATTTCTGGTGGCGAGGTAAGTCTGTTTGCGTGATATCACCGGTTATCACCGCTTTTGAGTTGAAGCCCATTCGGGTTAGGAACATTTTCATCTGTTCGATGGTCGTGTTCTGGCTCTCATCCAAAATGATAAACGCGTCATTCAACGTACGGCCACGCATGTAGGCCAGTGGCGCAACTTCAATCACGTTGCGTTCAATCAGTTTTTCAACCCGCTCGAAACCTAGCATTTCAAATAAGGCGTCATACAGTGGGCGCAGATAAGGGTCTACTTTCTGGCTCAGATCGCCAGGCAAGAAACCCAGTTTTTCACCAGCTTCAACAGCGGGGCGAGTCAGTAAGATACGCCGGACATTCTGACGCTCTAACGCATCGACTGCTGCAGCAACCGCCAGATAAGTTTTACCCGTACCGGCAGGGCCAATCCCGAAAGTGATATCGTGATCGAGAATGTTCGCGATGTACTGTGCTTGATTAGGGGTTCGTGGTTTGACCATCCCGCGCTTAGTCCGGATATTTACGGCTTTACCGTAATCCGGCACACTTTCAGCAGTTTGCTCCAAAACACGGCTCTCTTTGACCGCGAGATGGATATCTTCTGGAGAAATATCAGGGATCACACCCCGAATAGGCGCAGTATCAACATACAGATGGCGCAGAATATCTGCCGCTGCAACCACGCAGAGATTCTTACCGACTAACTTGAAACGGTTATCACGGCGATTAATTTCAATACCTAATCGGCGCTCCAACTGCTTAATGTTGTCATCAAAAGGGCCGCATAAACTCAGCAAACGCTGATTATCGGCGGGTTCCAGCAAGATTTCTTGTGTCACGACGTGCAAACTGTTTCTCTGAGTCACTGCATTCCTCTGGGTAAATCATTCATTGGTATAACGTCAATCATACATGTCATTCAGTCATTATTCATGGTGCATGATACAGACGCAAGTTTACTGCTGACGCCACCCATTCAAATAGCGGTCGTCGATCAGTGCAACTTAAAAAATTAAAATCTGCGCAACGCGCCGCTAAAATAAAATAGGCACCGATAATACAGTGCCTATTTATGCGAGCTTACTCGAGCAAATTGCTATCAGGGCTGATAGAGACCCACGCCGATTTCGTTCTCTTTACGCGTACGAGCAATCACCGATTGTGGTGATTCATGTACCCGCAGCTCCATTTGGTCTTCGGTACGTAACAAGATACCGCGCAGCGAACTGGCATAAACGTCAACAATCTCTACATCAACGAATTTACCGATCATGTCCGGGGTTCCCTCAAAATTGACCACGCGATTATTTTCAGTTCGCCCAGCCAACTCCATCGCATTTTTACGCGAGGGGGCTTCTACCAGAATACGTTGTACGCTGCCCACCATCTCACGACTGATTTCCATGGCTTGTTGAATAATGCGTTGCTGCAAGATGTGCAGCCGCTGTTTTTTTTCTTCATCCGAAACGTCGTCTGGAAGATCGGCTGCTGGCGTACCCGGGCGCGAAGAGTAAATGAAGCTGTAGCTGGTATCAAAACGGATATCTGCGACCAGTTTCATGGTCTGCTCAAAGTCTTGCTGAGTCTCGCCAGGGAAACCAATAATAAAGTCAGAGCTAATTTGGATATTGGGGCGTGCCTGACGCAGTTTGCGAATGATAGATTTATATTCCAACGCCGTATGCGCGCGTTTCATCATCGTTAAAATGCGGTCAGAACCACTTTGCACAGGGAGGTGCAAGAAGCTGACTAACTCAGGCGTATCACGGTATACATCGATGATGTCATCGGTAAATTCAATGGGATGGCTGGTGGTAAAGCGCACGCGGTCAATACCGTCAATCGCTGCGACCAGCCGCAATAATTCGGCAAAGCTACAGATATCACCATCATAGGTGGAGCCGCGATAGGCATTAACATTTTGACCCAGCAGATTCACTTCCCGCACACCTTGATCCGCTAACTGCGCTATCTCAAATAAAACATCGTCACTTGGGCGGCTGACCTCTTCGCCACGGGTATAAGGGACCACGCAGAAAGTACAATATTTGTTGCAGCCTTCCATGATGGAGACAAACGCGGTTGGGCCTTCAGCGCGAGGTTCGGGGAGGCGGTCAAATTTTTCAATTTCAGGGAAACTGATATCTACCACTGAGCTGTTTGTGCCTTGGACGTGGTTGATCATTTCTGGCAAGCGGTGCAGGGTTTGTGGCCCGAAAATAATGTCGACACAGGGGGCACGCTGACGTAAATGGTCCCCTTCCTGTGAGGCCACACAACCGCCAACGCCAATGATTAGCCCTGGATTTTTCTCTTTAAGTAATTTCCAGTGTCCGAGCAGACTAAATACTTTTTCTTGGGCTTTCTCACGAATGGAACAGGTGTTCAACAGCAGTAAGTCAGCTTCTTCGGGAATGTCAGTCAACTGGTAACCATGGGTGCTAGCCAACAAATCAACCATTTTAGATGAATCATACTCATTCATCTGGCAGCCCCATGTTTTGATATGCAGTTTTTTCGTCATTGGATTAGTCATCATAAAAGCCACATTGTGCGGCGCAGTATTCCATGCAGTGTACTGCAAGTGAATTGGGTGTTGCGAGTATCGCAATCGGATAGTGGGTAGCACGAAGGCTCAGTCATTGAAGGGTATTGTAGTCACTTGGCAGTGCGATGACCACCGCATAACGGCTTACTTATTCTGATGGGTGATGAAAAATCCGGTAAACTGCATCGGATAAATTATCTTGCCAGTGTGGGCATAAACTTAACTTTATAAAGCGTAGCCAAAATGAATAAATCGCAACCAAATTATGATGTTGTGGTCGTGGGCGGTGGCATGGTAGGGGCTGCTGCTGCACTTGGATTAGCGCAAACGGGCTGGTCAGTCGCGTTGTTGGAAAATGAAGCACCCATACCATTTGACGCTAATAGCGTACCGGATTTACGGGTTTCGGCTATTGGTTGTACATCAGTCGCATTGCTAAAGCAGCTTGGGGCTTGGTCGCGAGTTCAACAAATGCGTTATGCGCCTTATCGCCGGTTGGAGACATGGGAGCAGCTCGGCTCACAAGTTGTCTTCGATGCCACTTCTCTTTCTTTGCCTGAACTGGGTTTCATGGTTGAAAACCGAGTTTTGCAGTTAGCACTGTGGCAACAGATGACGGAATGCTCAAATTTGACGCTGCTGTGCCCGTCACGACTGCAAGCGATGGTCAGAGTAGATGAGCACTGGAAAATCACCTTAGATGCGCAGCAAGAGATACAGGGCCGTTTAGTGATAGGTGCCGATGGTGCGAATTCTTTGGTGCGACGTTTAGCCGGTATTGGCACCAATGGTTGGCAGTATCGTCAATCTTGCATGTTAATCACGGTAGAAACGGATACTGCTCAGCAAGACACTACTTGGCAGCAGTTCTTTCCCTCTGGCCCCCGTGCTTTTCTACCGTTGTTTGACCATTGGGCATCGTTGGTGTGGTATGACAGCCCACAGCGTATTCGCCAGCTTCAAGCGATGCCGATGTCACAATTGAATCAGGAAATAGCGGCCGCCTTCCCGTCTCGATTAGGGGCTGTTAAGGCGATTGCAGCAGGGTCTTTCCCGTTGGTCCGCCGCCATGCGCAGCAATATGTTCAGCCGGGGTTAGTTTTGCTGGGCGATGCAGCCCATACCATCAATCCATTGGCCGGGCAGGGGGTTAATCTGGGGTATCGGGATGTCGATGCATTACTGAATGTGCTGAATGAGGCACGTGAACAGGCTGAGCTTTGGCACAGCGAGCAGGTGCTGCTCCGTTACCAGCGTCGCCGTCGTACTGATAATCTGATAATGCAGAGCGGCATGGATGTATTTTATACCGCCTTCAGTAATAACTTGCCGCCCGTGAAGTTTGTGCGAAATTTAGCCCTGATGGCCGCGCAAAGAGCGGGTAAGCTTAAAGAGCATGCTTTGAGGTATGCGTTGGGGTTGTAGGTGGGGGGACGGATCTCGACAGTCCCTTTCGCCGCATCCATGTGGCCTGCAATCTTTGTCGGCAATTTTTCTGATTGCGCTCAAGGTCAAGACCCAAGACGCTTGGTTTTGACCTTGATGTTTAAAAGCATATCAAAAGCATAAACCCGAAAATGCAAAAAGCCCGCCGAAGCGAGCTTTTCTAAATTTGGCTGGGGTACGAGGATTCGAACCTCGGAATGCTGGAATCAGAATCCAGTGCCTTACCGCTTGGCGATACCCCAAAAATGGTGGCTACGACGGGAATCGAACCTGTGACCCCAGCATTATGAGTGCTGTGCTCTAACCAGCTGAGCTACGTAGCCATCCTAAAGTCTTTTTTTGAGAAGAAATTGTATGGCTGGGATACCAGGATTCGAACCTGGGAATGCCAGGATCAAAACCTGGTGCCTTACCGCTTGGCGATATCCCAACTGAAATACAATTCTTTTTTTACATCGCAACTTTGCTGTCTTACAACGCTTTAGTCTTACAACTCACCATCAAAAAGATGGCTGGGATACCAGGATTCGAACCTGGGAATGCCAGGATCAAAACCTGGTGCCTTACCGCTTGGCGATATCCCATCCGCTGTAAACAAACCGATGACAAATAATGGTGCGGGAGGCGAGACTTGAACTCGCACACCTTGCGGCGCTAGAACCTAAATCTAGTGCGTCTACCAATTTCGCCACTCCCGCAAAAAGATGGTGGCTACGACGGGAATCGAACCTGTGACCCCAGCATTATGAGTGCTGTGCTCTAACCAGCTGAGCTACGTAGCCATCTTTATTTCGCATTACCTTCATCGGCGTTGCGGGGCGCATTATGCGTATATGGCCGAATTGCGTCAACTAATTTTTTCCCGAAAAAGCGCTGAAAGGGTTCGTTTGTTTGGCTTGTGAACAGTCTGGCGATTAAATGAACGAAAAAGGTAATTAATTATTGAATTTGCCAGCAAAAGGAATCTTTGACGAGATTCACAGTACTCGACTTGAGGCTGCCTAAGGCACATAAATAAACAAGGCCGCCTTAGGCGACCTTGTTAGCAGAGAATGAATACAGAAAGGATAATTATCCGTAAACGAACTCAGTTATTTATAGGCGTCCTGATGGACACCGACCGCACGACCAGATGGGTCATCCATTTTTTTGAATGATTCATCCCACTCAATAGCTTTGGCTGATGAGCATGCGACGGATGGCCCGCCAGGGACACATTCAGCAGCACTTGGCAGCGGGAACAGTTCTTCGAAGATTTCACGATACAAATAGCCTTCTTTTGAGGATGGCGTGTTGTACGGGAAACGGAAGTGAGCTGTTTCCATCTGTTGGTCAGTGACTTGCTCAGCAGCTTTCTCTTTTAATGTGTCAATCCAGCTATAACCCACACCATCAGAGAATTGCTCTTTCTGGCGCCATGCAACACTGTGTGGCAAGTAAGATTCGAAACATTCACGCAGGACGTGTTTTTCCATTTTGCCATTGCCGCACATTTTATCTTGCGGATTGATACGCATCGCGACATCAAGGAAGTTCTTATCTAAGAATGGCACGCGGGCTTCAACACCCCAAGCTGACATGGCTTTGTTGGCACGGGCGCAGTCAAACATGTGCAGAGCCAACAGTTTACGGACTGTTTCTTCATGCAATTCTTTGGCGTTTGGCGCTTTGTGGAAATAAAGGTAACCACCGAAAACTTCGTCTGAACCTTCGCCAGACAGCACCATTTTGATGCCCATGGCCTTAATTTTACGCGACATCAAATACATCGGCGTTGAGGCACGGATAGTGGTCACGTCATAGGTTTCAATGTGATAAATCACATCGCGGATGGCATCCAGACCTTCTTGCACGGTGAAATGAATTTCATGGTGCACGGTACCTAAGTGGTTAGCCACTTCTTGCGCGGCACGTAAGTCAGGTGAACCGATCAAACCGACGGCAAAGGAGTGCAGTTGTGGCCACCAAGCTTCGCTACGTTCGTCGTCTTCGACTCGGCGCGCTGCAAATTTTTTGGTGATGGCGGAAATAACCGAAGAGTCCAGACCACCAGATAACAACACGCCATAAGGCACATCCGACATCAGATGGCTTTTAACGGCATCTTCTAATGCATTAGCCAATTCGACTTTATCGGTGACATTGTTTTTGACGTTATCGTAATCAAACCAGTCACGATGGTAATACTCGCGAATCTCACCGTCTTGGCTCCACAGGTAGCTACCTGCTGGGAACTCTTTGATGGTACGGCAAACAGGCACCAGCGCTTTCATTTCTGAGGCGATATACATGTTGCCATGTTCGTCGTGGCCCATATACAGCGGAATAATACCCAGATGGTCACGACCAATCAGGTAAGCATCTTTCTCTGTATCGTATAAAACGAAAGCAAACATGCCTTGTAGGTCATCAAGGAATTCTGGACCTTTCTCTTGATACAGCGCCAAAATAACTTCGCAATCTGAACCCGTTTGGAATGCGTAGCGGTCGCCATACTGCTGACGTAATGCCTGATGATTATAGATTTCACCGTTAACCGCCAGAATATGAGTACGCGCCTCATTAAGAAGGGGTTGAGCCCCCGTATTGACGTCGACAATAGATAGACGTTCGTGGGCGAGAATTGCTTTATCATTTGCCCATACACCAGACCAATCCGGCCCGCGGTGGCGCATTAAACGTGACATTTCCAGCGCTTTTTTGCGCAATTCAATGGGGTCGGTTTTAAGGTCGAGGACCCCGAAAATAGAACACATAGTAATCTCCCTAACTTCTTTGCTTTGGCGGTGATGATGTTGAATTTGAGTCGTTCATCGCTGGTGCTTTTTTTTGCAAACTTGCTTGTGATTGATGCAAGTTATGCCCCATGACGATGCAGTCATCCGAATATTATTAAGCTGTATGCAATAAATAGATGCAAAAAACACGCCAATTTACTGGTGCCATGTTTTAGCAACGTCAACTGGCACAGCAACATACGTATCCTCAAGGACTGAGCCTGCTAGGTCAGTCACCCGCAAGCAACCCTGAAACCTTAAGTACGAAGGGCCTAAAAAGAAAATGCGCTAAAACAGGGCGTAATGGCAAGAAACTTTGGTGCATTGCACTAAAAAAGGGATGGGAGCAAAAAGAGGGTGGCGGCCATGACCGCCAACTGAGGTTTAGATGATATCGATTTCAGCAACAGAAGGGTAAACGTAACTCGGGCGGAATGGCATGGCTTCGATATCTGGCAAGGTTGAAACACCCGACAGGACCAAAATGGTTTCAAGACCTGCTTGGAAACCGGCCAAAATATCGGTGCGTAAGTTATCGCCCACAATCACGGTACTTTCCGAGTGTGCCTGCATTTTATTCAGTGCAGCGCGGATGATCCACGGGCTAGGTTTGCCAACATAAAATGGCTTGCGACCCGAGATTTTCTCAATGGGAGCGCAGAGTGCACCACAGGCCGGTGAAAAGCCGTGACCGTGACTATCTGGGTTGGTGGCGATAAAACGCGCGCCATTGGCAACGAAATAGGCAGCTTTATGCATCATGTCCCAGTTGTAGGAGCGTGTTTCCCCCACGATAACAAAATCAGGATTGATATCCGTGATGGTGAAGCCTGCTTTATACAATTCGTGAACTAATGCGCCTTCGCCAATCACATAGGCTTTTTTACCATCCTGACGGCGCAGGAAATCTGCCGTCGCCATTGCGGAGGTATAAAACGCACTCTCTGGCACATCAAGCCCAGCGGTGATGAAACGGTTAGCTAAGTCTTGTGCAGTTTGTGAGGGATAATTGGTCAAAATAACCAATGGCATTCCGGCGTTTTGCACTCGGGCCAAAAAGTCATTGGCACCCTGTATCGCTTTATTGTCATGTAGCAACACACCATCGATATCACAGATAACGCTTTTAATTGTCATTGTTTCAATTACTCTTTTCGCGCGGTAATGAGCCACTATAACATGGTCAATGATGAGAAAGACCCTGCAACGCCCCTATCTCAGGTTAGTTTTCCAATAAACGCTGCAACAAGACTCCATTCAACATGGCACGTTTAGCCAAGGCAAAAGCCCCGATCGCGGATTGATGATCTAGCTGTGAAGTGACGATAGGCAAATTCTGGCGGAAGTTTTTTAAGACTTGCGTGTTAATACAGCCTTGGATTGCAGGAAGCAGGATTTTGTCGGCTTCAATGATTTCACCGGCGATTACCACTTTTTGCGGATTGAATAAGTTAATCGCGATAGAAATTGCCTTGCCCAAATAGCGGCCCACATGCTCAATCACTTCACTTGCCAACAAATCACCTCGATTAGCGGCTTTGCAGATGGCACCAATATGGCAATCATCCAGTGTTAGCTTGCTAGGGTAGCCTTGTGCGAGCAGATGCCGCACACGATTTTCAATCGCGGCATTGGACGCAACGGTTTCTAGGCAACCAAAGTTACCGCAATAACAACGTTCACCTAAAGGGTCGATTTGGATGTGGCCGATTTCACCCACATTGCCATTGCTGCCTAAAAAGATCTGGCTGTTAACGATAATACCGGCACCGGTTCCTCGGTGCAGGCGAACCAATATGGAGTCTTCGCAATCACGGGTTGCACCGAAATAGTGCTCAGCCAGCGCCAAGCTACGAATATCGTGGCCCACAAAGCTGGTGACGTTAAACCGATTTTGCAGATTTTCGACTAATGGCCAGTTGTTGACACTGATGTGCGGCATGTAGCGCACGATACCTTTACTCGGCTCAACCAGCCCTGGGAGGATAACGGCAATGGCAATTAATTCCCGTAATTTTCGCTGATAGGCGTCGATAAACTGGCTGATTATGTTAAACAGCGCGTGTTCCAACGTTTCTTGCGTACGTTCGGGTAACGAATAATGTTCTTCACCCAGTGACTTGCCACTCATGTCAAACAGGGTAATGGTGGCGTCATGGCGGCCTAAGCGGACGGCAATCGTGTGGAACTGGCGATTTTCTGTGACGATGGAGATGGCTCGGCGACCACCGGTGGAGGCTTGCTGATCGACTTCTTTGATCAGCCCGCGCTCCAACAGTTGACGGGTAATTTTGGTGACGCTGGCGGGCGCTAGCTGGCTGAGATCGGCAATTTGAATGCGCGAAATCGGGCCTTGTTGGTCAATGAGCCGGTAAACGACGGCACCATTGAGTTGTTTCACAAGATCCACATTACCAATTTGTGACTGTCCGCCAGTGCTCATCAATACAATTACTCGCTTATTTTAAAACCTCGTTACCATTAACGATGGTTTTAGTGATTTTATAATCGCGGGTAAAGGCAGTCAGGTTGGCTACTTTGCCGACTTCAATGCTCCCTAACTGCTTCTCCACGCCAATGGCGCGGGCCGCATAAAGTGTCGCCATACGCAATGCTTCATCGAGCGCGATGCCAACATGTTCCACACTGTTTTGAACGGCTTCGATCATCGTCAGTGCTGAACCGCTTAGTGTGCCATTCTCATCCACACATAAACCATCACGATAGTATATTGTTTTACCGGCAAAAATAAATTGATCAATTTCAGCGCCTGCGGGTGCAGTCGCGTCGGTGACCAGTACCAGTTTGTCGCCTTTCAGATGTTTTGCTGCCCGGATATTAGCCCAATCAACATGCAAACCATCCGCAATCACGCCGGTATAGAGTTCTGGCGTATCAAAAATTGCCCCGATTAAGCCAGGTTCACGCCCTGAGATATAAGGCATTGCGTTATAAAGGTGCGTCGCAAAGCCAATTCCGGCAGCAAATCCCTTACGGGCTTCTTTATAGGTTGCGTTCGAGTGACCGGCAGACACTAAAATGCCTGCTTCTGTCAGTTGCTCAATATATTTTGCATCGACCATTTCTGGTGCCAGAGTGAGCTTGGTTATCACATCGGCATTAGCACACAGATAATCGATCATTTCGGCGGTCGGTTTACGGATGAGCGCCGGATTATGGGTGCCTTTCTTCACAGGGTTGAGATACGGCCCTTCCAGATGTAGGCCCAGTGCCTGATGCTGGTTTTTTTGCAGATATGAACGCATGACATCAACTGCATGCTTCATAAATTCATCACTGCTGGTAATCAGTGTTGGCAGGAAACTGGTGCAACCTGATTTTTCATTTGCGCGTTGCATAATGACCAACGTCTCTTCTGAGATAGCCTCAAGAGAATCATTGAATTGCACGCCGCCGCAACCATTTAACTGAACATCAATAAAACCGGGGGCCAGAATGGCACCACCCAAATCACGTATCTCAATACCAGCCGGAAGTTCATCGACAGGACAGATACGTTCGATCAATCCATCAGCCACGACAACAGCATGATTATCCAGTACTTCATGGCTGGTATAAATACGGCCGTGAGTTAAAGCGTACATCTTAGCCCCCTTATAAAAATTAAAGATTCTTGACGTTTTCAGCTTCTAATTCGCGGAAATATTTTACCGTTTTCACTTTCAATTCCATCGTGGACGGTTCGTCACACACCATGATGGCCTTGGCATGCAATTGCAGGCAACTGATGGTCCACATATGGTTGATGCTACCTTCAACAGCGGCTTGTAAGGCTTGAGCTTTACCGTGGCCAGTCACCAGAATCATGACTTCTTCCGCATCCAGCAATGTCCCAACACCGACGGTCAGTGCATATTTCGGCACGAGGTTTGCATCACCACCAAAGAAACGTGAGTTAGCGATGCGGGTTTCTTGGGTCAAGGTTTTGATACGAGTACGAGAAGCTAAAGAAGAAGCCGGTTCATTAAAGGCGATGTGGCCATCGACGCCAACGCCACCCATGAACAGATTGATTTTACCGTAAGACTTAATTTTCTCTTCGTAACGGCGGCATTCTTCATCGATATCCGGTGCGTTACCATTTAGCAGGTTAATATTTTCAGCTGGGATATCAACATGATCGAAGAAGTTGGTGTGCATGAAGGTGTAGTAGCTTTCTGGGTGTTCTTGCGGCAACCCAACATACTCATCCATGTTAAATGTGACAACGTTTTTGAAGCTAACATCACCGGCTTTATGCATAGCAACCAAGTGTTTATAAGCTTCCATCGGTGTTCCACCGGTTGGCAGGCCCAAAACAAATGGACGCTCCGCAGTCGGTTTGAACGCATTAATGCGATTAACGATATGGCGTGCTGCCCATTTACCCACTTCTGTGGTGTTTTTCAGTGGAATAAGTCTCATCTTGCACCTCTTAGGATTGAGAATAGTGGCTATACTCTACGCGGTTTGAATCATTCAGCTAAGCGTAACTCAGATTCTGACTCGTGCGTTGGTACAATGCATTGTTCATTTTTCGAATGATAAAATAAGTTTTATGTGATGGCTAGTCCATTGGTGCTTTTTCGCTGGTTTTTGGTGACATTTATCACAAAATAGGGGGTTTTAATTTGCGTTACGAAATAAATTTTTTACACTCCAGCATGAGTCATTCGTGCCGTAAATAAATAAAAATGTGCAATGCGTATTTCTAAAAGGTAGTGAGTAAAATAAATAAACTACTTAAAGGGTCCGGTCTCGGACGAATAGGGGGAAAAGTGAATATTCTTAGTTACTTGCAAAAAGTAGGTCGAGCATTGATGGTCCCTGTGGCCACATTGCCAGCCGCTGCGATATTGATGGGTGTAGGTTATTGGATCGACCCCGTTAGCTGGGGTGGCGATAATGCATTGGCAGCATTATTTATAAAATCCGGTGCTGCAATCATCGATAACATGTCTGTACTGTTCGCTATTGGTGTGGCTTACGGTATGTCAAAAGACAAAGACGGTGCTGCTGCACTGACCGGCTTTGTCGGCTTCTTAGTCTTAACGACGCTGTGTTCACCGGCTGCGGTTTCGATGATTCAAAAGATTCCGCTTGATCAGGTGCCTGCAGCCTTCGGCAAAATCAACAACCAGTTCGTTGGTATCATGGTTGGTATCATCTCGGCTGAGTTGTACAACCGCTACAGCGGTGTGGAATTGCCAAAAGCACTCTCCTTCTTCAGTGGCCGTCGTCTGGTTCCGATCCTGACGTCCTTCCTGATGATCGTTGTTGCTTTCATCATGATGTACCTCTGGCCGCTAATTTATAACGCATTGGTGACCTTCGGTGAATACATCAAAGATATGGGGTCAATTGGCGCGGGTATCTACGCCTTCTTCAACCGTTTACTGATCCCAGTCGGCCTGCATCATGCACTGAACTCCGTGTTCTGGTTTGACGTAGCCGGTATTAACGATATTCCTAACTTCTTGGGTGGCCAACAGTCTATCGACGCCGGTAAAGCTGTTGCAGGTATCACTGGTCGTTATCAGGCTGGTTTCTTCCCGATTATGATGTTTGGTTTGCCGGGTGCTGCATTGGCGATTTATCACTGTGCACGTCCAGAAAATAAAGCGAAAGTGGCGGGTATCATGTTGGCGGGGGCATTTGCTGCCTTCTTCACCGGTATCACCGAACCACTTGAGTTCTCCTTCATGTTCGTTGCGCCAGTACTGTACTTCATCCACGCTGTGTTAACCGGTATTTCCGTGTTCATCGCCGCGAGTATGCATTGGATCGCAGGTTTTGGTTTCAGCGCCGGTTTGGTGGATATGGTGCTGTCTTCCCGTAACCCGCTGGCAACACAATGGTACATGCTGATCCCACAAGGTCTGGTGTTCTTCGCCATTTACTACGTGGTATTCCGTTTCACTATCAAGAAATTCAATTTACTGACTCCAGGTCGTGAACTGGCTGTTGAAGGCAGTGAAGAAGACGGCTATGACGTGAACGTGAATAACACGCCAGCGGTTAATGAGAGTGAAATTAACGGTCTGGCTCGTCGCTACATTGGTGCTATCGGTGGCTCAGATAACCTTACTGGCATCGATGCTTGTATTACTCGTCTGCGTTTGAACGTGAAAGATTCTGCACTGGTGAATGACAGTGTCGCGAAGCGTTTAGGGGCATCGGGTGTGATTCGCCTGAATAAACAAAGTGTGCAAGTGATCGTTGGGACGCGTGCGGAATTGATTGCTTCGGCGATGCGAGTGGTGTTGGCTGGTGGTCCGGTTCCGGCTGCAAGCACGGCTGCTGCCGCGGCTCAGCCTCAGGCTGTCGTTAACAATGCCAAAACAGCTTCGCTAGTGTTGGTTTCGCCAATTAGTGGTGATGTTGTTGCATTGGAACAGGTCCCTGATGAAGCCTTTGCCAGCAAAGCCGTTGGTGATGGTGTTGCCATACGTCCTACTGATAAAACGGTAGTTTCTCCAGCAAACGGTACCATTGTTAAAATCTTCAATACCGACCATGCATTCTGCCTAGAAACAGAAACGGGTGCTGAGATTGTGGTTCATATCGGGATTGATACCGTAAAACTCAATGGCCAAGGCTTTACTCGCTTGGTTGAAGAGGGGGCAACTGTGGTTGCCGGTCAGCCTGTGTTGGAGCTTGATCTGGATTATTTGAACGCCAATGCGCGCTCAATGATTAGCCCAGTCGTGGTAAGCAATATTGATGATTACGCCGGTATCTCACTGCTGGCAGGTGACTCTGTGGTTGCCGGTCAAAGCCAATTGTTTGAGATTCGTGGTAAATAATTCGCTAGAGGTGCTGAAGTCCTGAGCACCTGACCTGAGTTTTTGTCAAAGTAACGGGAAGAGAGCCATCTCTTCCCGTTTTTTTTGTTTTGTTTGCCGAACAAACGGTTGTTTCCGGGCCGGGCTTGTTGGATTATATGCGGTTATATTTGTTGCGTTTGCATTGAGGAAAAGAACAATGAGTGAGGCAGAAGCCCGCCCGAGTAATTTTATCCGTCAGATTATTGACGAAGATTTAGCCAGCGGCAAACACACGTCGGTCCACACCCGCTTTCCGCCGGAGCCAAACGGCTACCTGCATATTGGTCACGCGAAATCCATTTGTCTGAATTTTGGTATCGCGCAAGACTATCACGGCCAATGCAACTTACGTTTCGATGACACCAATCCGGTGAAAGAAGATGTCGAGTTCGTTGAGTCTATTAAGCATGACGTAGAGTGGCTAGGCTTCACCTGGAGCGGTGATGTACGTTACTCCTCAGATTACTTTGATCAATTGCACCAGTACGCGATAGAGCTGATTAACAAGGGCTTGGCGTATGTGGATGAGTTAACCGCTGAACAGATGCGCGAATATCGCGGCACACTGACTGCACCGGGTAAAAACAGCCCGTATCGTGATCGCAGCGTGGAAGAGAACTTAGCGCTATTTGAAAAAATGCGTGCAGGCGGCTTTGCAGAAGGTACGGCGTGTCTGCGTGCCAAAATTGACATGGCGTCACCCTTTATCGTGATGCGTGATCCGGTGCTATATCGCATTAAGTTTGCTGAACATCATCAGTCTGGTAACAAGTGGTGCATCTACCCGATGTATGACTTTACCCATTGCATTTCTGATGCGATTGAAGGGATCACCCATTCACTGTGTACGCTGGAGTTCCAAGATAACCGTCGCTTGTATGATTGGGTGTTGGATAATATCTCCATTGAATGCCATCCTCGGCAGTATGAGTTCTCCCGCCTGAATCTCGAATACGCCATTATGTCTAAGCGCAAGCTGAACCAATTGGTGACTGAGAAGGTGGTAGAAGGCTGGGATGACCCTCGTATGCCAACCATTTCAGGCCTACGTCGTCGTGGCTATACCGCAGCCTCTATCCGTGAGTTCTGCCGCCGTATTGGTGTGACTAAGCAGGACAACAACGTTGAGATGATGTCATTGGAATCTTGTATCCGTGATGATCTGAACGAAAATGCCCCACGTGCTATGGCTGTGCTTGATCCGATTAAGGTGATTATCGAAAACCGTGCGGCAGGGGAAGAGTGGCTGACGATGCCAAATCACCCTAACAATCCGGACATGGGGACGCGTCAGGTTCCGTTCGATAGTGAGATTTACATCGATCGCGCAGATTTCCGTGAAGAAGCGAACAAGCAATATAAGCGTTTGGTATTGGGCAAAGAAGTGCGCCTGCGCAATGCTTATGTGATCAAAGCTGAGCGTGTTGAGAAAGACGCTGAAGGGAATGTCACGACACTGTATTGCAGCTATGACGCAGAAACACTGAACAAAGATCCCGCTGATGGCCGTAAAGTGAAAGGTGTGATTCACTGGGTTTCCGTTAAGCATGCGTTACCGGCGGAAATTCGTTTATACGACCGTTTGTTTAGTGTACCAAACCCAGCCGCGGCAGAGGATTTCCTGTCGACGATTAACCCTGAGTCATTAGTTATTCGTCATGGCTTCGTTGAGCCGAGTCTGGTAAATGCTGTGCCAGAGAAAACCTATCAGTTTGAGCGTGAAGGTTATTTCTGTGCTGATAGCCGCTATTCAAAGCCTGATGCCTTGGTGTTTAACCGCACTGTTGGCTTGCGCGATACGTGGGCAGCCAAAGCAACCAGCTAAGCTTTATCTCTGATTCAATTCAATTGGCGTGGCATTGTCCACGCCTTTTTTATTCCTCTTATGCCCATTTCTCCGTTTTAACAGGTTCCGTGTTTTGTTTATTAAACACGCGGTTTCCCCCCGTCGAATGACTCATTTTCTGCTTTTTCCGTTGGTCAATCTCAACTGATTCCTAAGTTTTGTTGTAATGAGGCCCCATTCTGTAAGTCTTTCTTAAATATTCGCTTTACGAATTAACTGAGGAAATATCCTCATTTTTATTCAAAATTTATCCCGTTAATGGGGATTTGCTGAAACCATTCAAGATGTCAATGAGAGACTATTTTCCTCATGAAAACTCTCCTTATGCATTGTTTTTAAAGAATTTGTGATGTCTGTAATATTTTTTCACAATTATGTGCTCATGGTCATATTTTGAATAATTTTCGACTTTTTTAATTGATAATTCGCGTCGCGAAAAATAGTCTGTGTTCCAGCAGCAATCTCCAGAACGTTTATCGACAGAGACGTTTTTTTAAATCAGTAGCCGCTGGTGGCGAGTTTTTCTCCCCAGCAAAATTTTACCCACTTAGGGTTTTTTTGAGGCTGAACCTGTGAGCTGTGGTGGACATAGGCAAAGCACTTTAAA
This sequence comes from Yersinia massiliensis, assembly GCF_003048255.1. NCBI lineage: Bacteria > Pseudomonadati > Pseudomonadota > Gammaproteobacteria > Enterobacterales > Yersiniaceae > Yersinia > Yersinia massiliensis. The sequence goes on along the minus strand of NZ_CP028487.1, from coordinate 3,396,332 downwards.
TGTGATGTCAAAGAGGAATTTTTTCTTATGGTTACGCACGTTGCTAAACGCAAAACGTTAGCCCTCGCTGTCGCGGGTGCATTGTTAGGGACGGGGTTTATGGTGACCCCAGAGGCCAAGGCAGAAGGCTTTGTTGATGATTCGTCACTGACCGGTGGTATTTATTATTGGCAACGCCAGCGTGACCGTAAGGATTTAACCCCAGGGAGTGCGGAGTACGGCAAGTATGTCGCTAACCTGCATCACTCAACGTTTAACGCCAATCTGGACTTTTCATCCGGCTACGCAGCAGACATGTTTGGTATCGACTTAGCCGCTTTTGGTGCGGTTGAAATGACCAACAGCGGCCCAGCCGCACCTAACGAAATTGGTTTTAGTGATGCTAAAACGCGTTGGGATGAAAAATGGACCGGCGATAAAAGCGGCGTGAGCGTTTACAAAGCAGCCGCTAAGTTCAAGTTGGGTGACTTCTGGGCGCGCGGCGGCTATATCCAACCGACCGGCCAGACATTATTGGCACCGCACTGGAGCTTTATGCCGGGGACTTATCGCGGTGCGGAAGGTGGCGCGAAATTTGATTTTGATACAGCGGGTGCACTGTCCATGTCTTACATGTGGACTGATGAATATAAAGCGCCTTGGTATCAAAATATGTACAACTTCCGTCAGGCAGATGGCTTGACTGGCATCAGTTACTTGCACTCCATCGGGGCTAAGTACGACTTCAAAAACAAATTGGTCATGGAAGCCGCATTTGGTCAAGCCAAAGACTACATGGATCAGTATTTTGCCAAAGCGTCTTATGCCTTCCCTGTCGCAGGTAACGATCTGCGTACTTCTTACCAGTTCTATGGTGCGAAAGATAAAGTCGACGGCGGCGCTAGCAATATTAACGACGTCTATGACGGTTTAGCGTGGTTGCAAGCGCTGACATTGGGTTACACCACTGGGCCATTTGATTTGCGCTTAGAAGGTACTTGGGCCAAAGCTGAAGGTAATCAAGGCTACTTCCTGCAACGTATGACGCCAGGTTATGCGACTTCGAATGGCCGTTTGGATGTTTGGTGGGATTCCCGTTCTGACTTCAACGCTAACGGCGAGAAAGCGCTGTTTGGTGGCGTGATGTATGACCTGAAAAACTGGAATTTAGCTGGTTGGTCAGTCGGGACATCTTATGCCTATGGTTGGGATGCAAAACCGAGCTCTAACCCTAAATTTGACCAAAACACACGCCTGAAAGAGTCTGCATGGAACTTTGACATTCTCTATACCCTGCAAGAAGGTCGGGCAAAAGGCACCTTATTCAAACTGCATTACACCATGTACGACAATCACACCAATATCCCAAGCTATGGTGGCGGTTTCGGCAACGTGTTCCAAGATGAAAAAGACGTTAAATTCATCGTAATTGCACCATTTACCATCTTCTGATTGCCATCCCCAGCGGCCGCGCTGGGGCCATAATGGAGCATGTGTCATGAAAAAAACGCTTTTTATTATTGCTGCTGTGTTGGGATTGAGTGCCTGTGCACCCCAAACCCCAGTTCAACCAGAAGATACAAAACTGAAGCAAGCTTACAGCGCTTGTATCAATGCTAGCGAAGGCTCGCCGGAGAGATTGATTCCCTGCAAAGCCGTATTGAATGTGTTGAAGCAAGAAAAAGCGCATCAGGCGTTTACTGATAAAGAGACTGTTCGGGTATTGGATTATCAGCGTTGCATTGACGCCGCACATACCGGTAATGGTCAGGCGTATGACGCGCAGTGTGGAAAACTATGGCAAGAAATTCGCGCCAATAATTAAGCTAACAATAATTCAGCCAGCAGTAATACTTCCAGTAGTGGCTCTGGCTGAATTATTAATTACGGATGAGGTTAGTGATGAATAAATTCAAATTAAGTACGTTGGCGGCGATAACCGCGACCTTTGGCTTGATGGGCTCTGCGCTGGCGGATACCACGCCACAACAGCTTGTTGATCAACTCAGTACGTTAAAAGTTAACTATAAAATTTTGGATAACCGAGCGGGCGAAAACGGGGTTGATTGTGCCAAGCTGGGGGCCGATTGGGCATCGTGCAATAAAGTCTTGATTACGCTGACCAACACCGGGGATGAGATCAAAGGCCAAGATTGGGCTATTTATTTCCACAGCATTCGCCAAATTCTGGCGGTAGATAACGATCAGTTCCGCATTACGCACCTGACTGGCGATCTGCATAAAATCGAACCTACGGCAAAGTTTGCCGGTTTTCCTGCCAATCAAGCGGTTGAAATCCCGATAACGGGTGAATACTGGCAACTGTTTGCCACTGACTTTATGCCGCGCTGGTATGCCACATCGGGCGATGCGAAACCCAAAGTCTTGAAAAGCACGGATACGGAAGATATCAACGAGTATCTGACTCAGTTCACGGGCGATCAGTGGAAACGAACCAAAGACGACAACAACGTACTGATGACGCCAGAATCACGTTTCGTGAAAAACGAGGCAGTGAAAACATTAACGGCGGCTAACTTGCGTGGACAGATCATTCCCACGCCGATGGACGTAAAAGTGTATCCGCAAGATGTGAACCTGAGCCAAGGCGTTGCACTGGATCTGAGTGCATTACCTCAACCGGCTGCCGAAGTTGTACAGCAGCGTTTCGAGTTGCTCGGCTTGAAGCCGAATGCGGCGGGTTTCCCGATAAAAACGTCTATTCAACCGGCGAAGTTTAAAGGTGACTTAGCGGTTTCTGGTGCTTATGAACTGAAAATTGGTGAGAAAGGTGCTCAGGTCATTGGTTTTGATCCCACAGGCGTATTTTATGGCCTGCAATCGATCCTTTCTTTAGTGCCGACCGATGGTAGCCAGAAAATTGCCACGTTGGACGCAAAGGATGCACCACGTTTTGACTACCGTGGTGTGTTCCTTGATGTTGGCCGTAATTTTAAAACCAAAGATGCGGTGTTGCGTTTGCTGGATCAAATGGCGGCTTACAAACTGAATAAGTTCCACTTCCATCTAAGCGATGATGAAGGCTGGCGTATCGAGATCCCCGGTCTACCGGAACTGACGGAAGTGGGCAGCAAGCGTTGCCATGATTTAACTGAAAACACCTGTTTATTGCCGCAATTGGGTTCAGGCCCAGATAGCAACAATTTGGGGAGCGGTCATTTCACCCGCGCTGATTACATTGACATCCTGAAGTACGCGAAAGCGCGCCAAATTGATGTTATTCCAGAAATCGACATGCCCGCCCATGCCCGCGCCGCCGTGGTTTCCATGGAAGCCCGCTACAACAATTTGATGAAACAAGGGAAAGAGAAAGAGGCGAACGAGTTCCGTCTACTCGACCCTACCGATGACTCCAACACGACCTCGGTTCAGTTCTATGAGCGCAAAAGCTACTTAAATCCCTGTCTGGATTCATCTAAGCGCTTCGTCGATAAAGTGATCGGTGAAATGGCTCAGATGCATAAAGAAGCGGGTATGCCATTAACGACTTGGCACTTCGGTGGCGATGAGGCAAAAAATATCCGATTGGGTGCGGGTTTCCAGGATAAAAACGGTCCTATTGAACCCGGTAAAGGCATTATTGATAAGAGTGTTGAAGATAAGCCATGGGCCAAATCGCAGGTCTGTCAGGACATGGTCAAACAAGGCAAGATCCAGGACGTCGAGCATCTATCCAGCCACTTCGCCATTGAAGTGAGCAAACTGGTGAACGCCCATGGCATTGAAAGAATGCAAGCGTGGCAGGATGGCTTGAAAGATGCCAAAGACGCGAAAGACTTTGCGACCAAGCGTGTCGGCGTCAACTTCTGGGACACCTTGTTCTGGGGCGGTGCGGACGCGATCAATGATTGGGCCAACAAAGGCTACGAAGTGGTGGCGTCTAACCCTGATTATGTCTACTTCGATATGCCATACGAAGTTAACCCCAATGAGCGTGGTTACTACTGGGCGACCCGTTTTAGTGATGAAGCTAAAGTGTTCAGTTTTGCGCCAAATAACATGCCGCAAAATGCCGAAACCTCTGTCGATCGCGATGGTAATCACTTTAGCGCGAAAAGTGATAAACCTTGGCCTGGTGTACACGGCATTTCCGGTCAGTCATGGAACGAAACCGTTCGCACTGATGAGCAAATGGAATACATGATCTTCCCACGCGTTCTGCCGCTGGCGGAGCGTGCTTGGCACCGTGCGCCATGGGAGCAAGATTATCAAGCAGGCCGTGAGTATATCGGCGGCGAAACACATCATGTCGACACCAAGGCATTGAGCGCCGATTGGCAGCGTTTCGCTAATATCATGGGGCAACGTGAATTGGCGAAACTGGACAAAGCAGGTATCGCTTATCGCTTACCTGTTCCGGGTGCGCGAGTCGTGGCGGGTCAACTGGAGGCAAATATCTCCTTGCCAGGTTTGAATATCGAGTATTCAACGGATGGTGGCCAACATTGGCAACAGTATGATGCCAAGGTGCAACCAAAAGTCAGCGGTGATGTGCTGATCCGTTCAACCAGCTCAGATGGCAAGCGTAGTAGTCGTGCCGAGCCGGTTAAAGCCTGATCATTGGTTTCAAAATGCTGTGTCTACTGTTAATGGTTATTTGCCAGATTTTGCGGTAAGCAAATTTAAGTGAAGTTGAGTTGATGGTTTTTTCCCCGGCTTGCCGGGGTTTTTTTTGTCAAAAATGAGCTGGCCCGCAAAATAGTACATGATGATAATGCAGTGCGAGAAGACAAAACCGGCAACGAAGAGGTCACGAAAGAGAAAGAGGGAAGGGGTATAAATAAGAATGACCACCTGAATCCCGACCAAGATTAATCTAGGTAACCGTTCGGGAAAGGTGGCCATTTTGCTGAGGGTTATGTTAACCCACTCATTCACTAACGCTATCTGAGTGAAATAAACTTAATATCATTCAGTGCTTAAAATCTTTATTAAGATCAACGCGATAACATGATGTTATCTTTTATCGTGCGCAGACTCATTTTCACGGCAATCGCCGGTTTCACAGTGGCCGTACAAATACAGACTGTGATTGGTGAGCTTAATACCGTGTTGTTTAGAAATTTCACGCTGAAGTGTTTCAATCGCTTCATTACTAAACTCGATCACTTTGCCACAATCCAAGCAAATCAGATGATCGTGATGGTGCTGCTGCGTCAATTCAAAGACTGATTTGCCACCCTCGAAATTGTGGCGGGTCACAATACCGGCATCATCAAACTGGTTCAATACGCGGTAAACCGTCGCCAGACCAATTTCCTCACCGATATCAATCAGCTTTTTATAAAGATCTTCCGCGCTGACATGATGGCATGCCGGATCTTGCAACACTTCCAGAATCTTCAGCCGGGGCAGTGTTACTTTAAGGCCAGCGTTTTTTAAGGCTTTGTTGTTGTCAGTCATGCGGATTCAGTCCTGTTACTATCGATTCAAATTAAGGCTGTTCAGCCTATGACATCCGTGGCGCAATAATTACAATTGCGTCTCATTATAGAACTGCTAGCCCCAAATGAAAACCGTGGTTGTTAACAAAGATATAATTGCACACTTTGTAAGATTAATCATGCAGTGTATTGATGAATGGGGATATAGCATCATTTTAGACTATATACGCAACGGATAACGTTACAAATTTGTAGCGGTAAATTTTTATTTCTCATGAATGATGATGCGGATTTGTGGGTGACTTAACAGAGCGGTGAGAAAGGGATGAAAGACAACGGAAACGCTAGGCGATGTGACACATGCCAATGCGTTTCCGTGAGGGCGAATTAACCCGTGATTTCTGACAAATTCATCTCTTCACTGATTTGTTTAACCCAAGCATCAACACGTTCGTTTGTCAGCTCCGGTTGACGATCTTCATCGATAGCCAAACCAATAAAGTGATCGTCATCAGCCAAGCCTTTAGAGGCTTCAAAGTGGTAGCCTGCCGTTGGCCAGTGGCCGACAATCGCTGCGCCTCGTGGTTCGATGATGTCACGGACTGTCCCCATCGCATCACAGAAATACTCAGCATAGTCTTCCTGATCGCCACAACCAAACAAGGCAACCAGCTTACCGTTGAAATCGATCTCTTCCAGTGTCGGGAAGAAATCATCCCAGTCACACTGTGCTTCGCCGTAATACCAAGTTGGGATACCGATCAGCAGGATATCGAAGGCTTCTAAGTCTTCTTTGCTGCTTTTGGCAATGTCATGAACCTCAGCAACCTCTTTGCCCAGTTGCTTTTGGATCATCTTGGCAATGTTTTCGGTATTGCCAGTATCGCTGCCAAAGAAAATGCCTACAGTTGCCATATAACTTAATACCTTATAAATTCAATTAGTTATGCAGATTATCGCGGTTTATGCCGAATAATATAACACATTTCATAGGGCGGCATAATGCCAGAAAACTCTGTCAGACCAGTATCAAGTTCATGCGATATTAAATTTTTGTGAGTTGCTCAATCTTATAACCCTCTTGCCGATAACCGTTATGTAACCGAAAGGTTGCAAATTGCGGTGCCAGGGGAAACCGGCAGTTAAAAATTTGCCGGGGAAGGAGTTGTCGTTAGCTGTATGGAACGTCCTTTATTGCTTTTCGGTCATCAAATTACACCAGAGTCTCTATCGGTCATCATCCGATTTATAAGGGGAACGAACATGCAGTTTTTAAAAAATATTACTATCAGAGCAGCGTTACTTTGGGTGCTTGGCGCCTTTTGCCTGCTTTGGGGCGGCGTCTCTGCCTATACGCTGCTGTCACTGAACCAACTGACACAATCGTCTAATGCGAACAGTGTCTTGGTTGAAAACATGAATTTAGTCAATCAGGGGACAGATCAATATTTCCGTATGGTGACGCGTTTGGCGCGTTCGGTCGATTATCGCCAAAGTGGCAACATGGCGGACGCGGACAAAGAACTTAAATCGTCGAATGTCGCCTTAGAGAATTTGAAGAAGAAACTCGCAGAATTTAAAGCCATCGATCATGCGCAGATTGATCCTGCGTTAGTCACAGGGGTGATCGAGGGATGGAGCGGATTGATTGATCAGGGGGTGACACCGCTTTATCAAGCTGCGATGGATAACAATACAGCTGCTTATCAAGAGTTAGCGAAAAAAACAGTCCCCGCATTGAGCCGCCAATATGGCACCGTTGCCGAGAATTTTAATCAGGCAGCCTCGCAAGCCATTGGCGTCGCAAAAGAGCAATTCTCGCAGCTCACAAAAATCAGCAGCATCACGCTTATCTCTGCCTTGGTGGCTGGTTTAGTGATTTTACTGGCGACCGACCGCTATTTATTAGTGAATTTAGTCCGCCCGCTGGATGATATTCGTGAGCATTTTCGGGTTATTGCCTCCGGTCAGTTAGGGCAGCCTATTGCTGATTTTGGTCGCAACTGTGTTGGACAGCTTTTCCCACTATTACGTGATGTGCAAACCAGTTTGGTCAATACCGTTGAGGCTATTCGTAGCAGTACTGATGGGATTTATCATGGTGCGGCTGAAATCTCTGCCGGCAATACTGATTTATCCTCTCGCACCGAACAGCAGGCCGCTGCGCTGGAAGAGACAGCCGCCAGTATGGAGCAGTTAACCGCCACAGTGAAACACAATGCGGATAATGCACATCATGCTAGCCAACTGGCGGCGAATGCCTCCACCACGGCGAAAAAAGGCGGTGCGCTGGTGGCTGATGTCATTCACACCATGGATGATATCTCGGCCAGTTCGCGCAAAATTGCGGATATCACAACGGTGATTAACAGTATTGCTTTCCAAACCAATATTTTGGCGTTGAACGCGGCGGTTGAAGCCGCCAGAGCGGGTGAGCAAGGGCGTGGTTTTGCGGTGGTTGCCAGTGAAGTGCGTAACCTCGCGCAGCGCAGTGCGCAAGCGGCGAAAGAGATCGATGGCTTAATCACCGAGTCCGTAAACCGAGTCAAAAGCGGTTCGGCATTGGTGGAGAGTGCTGGCACGACCATGGATGAAATTGTCCGCGCTATCACGAATGTCACTGATTTAATGGGTGAGATTGCTTCGGCTTCTGATGAACAAAGTAAAGGTATCAGCCAAGTCGGGCAGGCGGTCGCTGAAATGGATAGCGTGACCCAGCAAAATGCCGCGTTGGTGCAAGAAGCGTCTCGTGCTGCAGCCTCATTGGAAGAACAGGCGACGCAATTAAACCGTGCTGTCGCGGTATTTAAATTGCGCTCAGATGATGAGCGGGCAAACACGGTGGTTAAAGTGAGAACGAATCCGCTAAAAGTCGCCCCTGTCGCCGCTAAAGTGGACAGTAATGCCAACTGGGAAACGTTCTAGTCAAACAGCAGCCAAATACCGTTGGTGCTTTAGGGGCGGGAGTGAGGGAGAACCGCGAACGCCTCTATGGCTTCAACTGTGTGGGCATAGATTGGGTTAAATACATTGGGGTTCAATAGGTAAGGGAACAATAAATGGCGGCGTGGCGTAAAGGATTACGCCACGCCATCGTGGTCACCGAGAGGATTAAAATCTGTCTTGATCGTGGGCTAATTGAGCAAGCAACATTTGTTCAATCAGTTCACTGCGGCTGATGTTACGCTGCTCAGCAAGGCTGTTGAGCACATCGACGGCGTCAGCATTAATCTTCAATTCCACGCGGCGTAAGCCACGTACTTTATCGCGCTGTAGTTGATTTCGCTTATTAATTCTAAGCTGTTCATCACGAGATAATGGGTTGGTTTTTGGGCGCCCAGGGCGACGTTCATCTGCGAACAGATCCAGCGTTGTGCGGTCCGTTTGTTCTTTTGCCATAGGTAGCGGTACTACAAGGGATTGACATCAGAAAGCGTCATATAGCCTTTCCAGATGATTCGGTTTACACGTTTCAGATTGATGCCCCACTCATTAGACGTTGTTGCGATGTTTGCGGGACTCGCTCACTGGCGGCAACGCCAATTGCCCATTAATCGGGTATGAAGCAACAGCCTGAATTTGCATTTGCTACCAAACGGCGCAGCAAATTTATAGCGCGCCATAATACCCCAGCCAACCGAGCAACGACAATGCTTTACTGCGGTTAGATTGGGCTAATTCGTTCTTTTTTGCACAATTTTTCCACAGGAAATACATTTCTTTTCCCCAGGGTATACTTTTTAATCAACAACAGTGGCGAGCTGTGTTTTTTTTATTCAGCTCGTTTTCGTACTTGTCAGGTCTTCATCTATGAAGCGATGGATAGCCCGTAAGACTGAATCCGGTTTTTCAGCATGCACCCAATGACCGGTGCCAGAGACGACATGGGCACGAGCTTGTGGGAACTGGCGGGCAATTTCATCGCGATGTGCGTCCTGAATATAGGGTGATAACTCACCACGAATAAACAAGATAGGGTGGGGCCAAGGAGGAATGGGCTGCCAGCCGACAATATTCTCGTATTGGTCCCACAGTGCTGGCACATTAAAGCGCCATTCGCCGTTTTGGAATGACTTCAGCAAGAATTGAATCACACCTTCTTCTTTGATGGATTCGCGCATCAATTGAGCCGCTTCCTGCCGCTGGGTCACCCCAGCAGCACTGACCGCATTGAGCGCTGTAAATATTTGGTCATGGCGGCGTACTTGATAATTAACTGGGGCCACATCAATCGCGACCACTTTCTCAATGCGGTCTGGGGCAATGGCTGTCAATGCCATGGCCACTTTCCCCCCCATCGAATGGCCGATAATAACGGCTTTCTCTATCGCGAGCTGATCCATTAATTCCAGCAGGTCTTGCGCCATATCCGCGTAATTCACTTGTGGAGAACGGGGCGATAAGCCGTGGTCGCGCAAATCAACCGCGATCACGTTATGGTCTTTTTGTAGATCGCGGGCTAGGACTCCCAGATTATCTAAGTTACCAAATAATCCATGGATCAAAATAATGGGCAACGATGGCGTGGAAGAAAGTGCGTTTTGTAAGCGGAAGTTTAATTTCATGGCGAAGTTCATGCTAAGAGATATTCTGGTTAGGGTATCATGATTAAGCGAAGGTATGCTGCGCAGGCGTTTTATCAGGTCACTGTTTATCAGATCATGATTTATCAAGCGATGTTTTATCAGATCGATATTGGGCAGAACAGGTAGAGTCTTGAGTGACGGTGGGAGGTACGGATTATTATCCCGCTAAAGCCATGATAAAGGTACTCGTCAGCGTGCTTTAACTTTATAATCCCCCGATATGCATAAGAAAGTTGAAAACTGTACTGGATAATGATGAAAACTATTGAACTCGACGAAGAGCTTTATCGCTATATTGCCAGTCACACGCAACACATTGGTGAGAGCGCGTCTGATATTTTGCGACGTATGCTGAAGTTTACTGCGGGCCAGCCGGTTGTTAGCTCAACAGCTAGCCATGATGGGGTGAAAGTGGCGGTCGCACCAGCACCACGGGATCGGGTTCGTGCTGTGCGCGAATTACTGCTGTCCGATGAGTATGCCGAGCAAAGCCGAGCGGTTAACCGCTTTATGCTAGTGCTATCAACACTCTATACCCTAGATGCTCAGGCATTTTCTGAGGCGACAGAATCATTACATGGCCGTACTCGGGTTTATTTTGCCGGTGATCAGCAAACATTATTGCAAAATGGGACGCATACCAAACCCAAACATGTTCCTGGTACACCATACTGGGTAATCACCAATACCAATACCGAGCGTAAACGCAGCATGGTGCAACACATCATGTTGGCTATGCAGTTCCCACAAGATTTGGCTGATAAAGTGTGTGGAACTATCTAATTTCGTTGAAACTATACTTGATAGATTTCAAAATACAGACGGGCTGTGAATGATTGCGGCTAACATATTCTGCACTTCGAAAGATAACGGGTATATAGGGAGTAGTGATTGTGGCTAACCACCCTCGTGCTGGGCAAGCGGCTCAGCAAAGCGATTTGATTAATGTTGCTCAGTTGACCTCGCAATACTATGTGTTGCAGCCGGATGCAGAAAACCCAGCCCATGCCGTCAAGTTTGGCACTTCTGGGCATCGTGGCAGTGCAGTACGCCACAGTTTTAATGAAGCACACATTCTGGCTATCGCACAGGCAATAGCCGAAGTTCGTCACCAACACGGCATTACGGGTCCGTGTTATGTGGGTAAAGATACCCACGCATTATCTGAACCGGCGTTTATTTCGGTATTGGAAGTGCTGACGGCAAATGGTGTCGATGTTGTGGTGCAGCAAGACAACGGTTTCACTCCTACGCCCGCTATTTCGCATGCCATTTTGTGCCATAACGTTAAGGGTAATACCTTGGCGGACGGCATTGTTATCACACCGTCCCACAATCCGCCCGAAGATGGTGGTATCAAATATAATCCACCGAATGGCGGCCCAGCCGATACCAATCTGACCTCCGTCATCGAAAAACGCGCTAATCAGCTGCTTGCTTTGAAGCTAGACGGTGTTAAGCGTCAAACGCTGGATAAAGCGTGGCGCGGTAACCATCTGCGTGAGCAAGATTTGATTCAGCCGTATGTTGAAGGGTTGGTCGATGTGGTCGATATCCCCGCGATTCAACGTGCAGGTTTGAAGTTAGGTGTTGATCCCTTGGGGGGCTCAGGTATTGCTTACTGGCAACGCATCGGTGAGCACTATAAGTTGGACTTGACGCTAGTTAATGATTCTATCGATCAAACCTTCCGTTTTATGCATCTTGATCACGATGGTGTGATCCGCATGGATTGCTCGTCAGAATCAGCGATGGCCGGTCTGTTGGCACTGCGTGATAAATTTGATTTAGCCTTTGCCAATGATCCTGATTACGACCGTCATGGCATTGTGACCCCAGCCGGCTTGATGAATCCAAATCATTATCTCGCGGTATCAATTAATTACCTGTTCCAAAATCGTCCTCAATGGGGCGCTGATGTGGCGGTGGGTAAAACGCTGGTGTCCAGTGCGATGATTGACCGAGTGGTGGCAGATCTGGGCCGTAAGCTGGTCGAAGTGCCCGTTGGTTTCAAATGGTTTGTCGATGGGTTGCACGATGGGAGCTTTGGTTTTGGTGGTGAAGAGAGTGCAGGGGCCTCTTTCTTGCGCTTTAACGGCACTCCTTGGTCGACCGACAAAGACGGCATCATCATGTGTCTGTTGGCGGCAGAAATCACCGCTGTGACTGGCAAGAACCCACAACATCATTACGATGATTTAGCACAACGTTTTGGTGCGCCAAGTTATAACCGTATTCAGGCTCCGGCAACGCAAGCACAGAAGAATGCCCTGTCTAAGTTGTCACCTGAAATGGTGAGTGCGAGTATGCTGGCGGGTGACCCAATCACTGCACGTTTAACCACCGCACCGGGTAATGGTGCATCAATTGGTGGGTTGAAGGTGATGACGGATAACGGTTGGTTCGCTGCTCGTCCATCAGGCACGGAAGAAGCGTATAAAATTTACTGTGAAAGTTTCCTTGGCGCAGAGCATCGCGAAAAGATAGAGCGGGAAGCGGTCGATATTGTCAGTGATGTGCTGGCTGGCGCTAAATAATCAGCAATAGCTATGTGATTGAAAGGCAGCCTATGTGCTGCCTTTTTTGTTGTGCTCAATTCACGAAAATCAGCCTAATGCCACCATCAACGCACCGGCGGTAATTAAGGCGACGCCCAATCCCGCCACCAGCGAAATCTTCTCGCCGAAAAGGATAAAGGCCAATATCACGGCGAAAACGACGCTAAGCTTATCAATGGGGGCGACCTGCGAAACATTGCCGTTCTTGATGGCCATAAAATAGAACAGCCAAGATAATGCCCCAGCAACGCCACTCAGCACCACAAACAAGAGGGCTTTCTTATCTGCCAGCACCGCGCCAACCAGATTAAATTTCCCCTGAACCACCACCACACCGACGAGAAACAGTGCCATGACCACAGCACGTACAGCAGTGGCCGTATTGGCATCCAAATGTTGCAGACCAATCTTACCGAAAATGGCCACCAGAGAGGCGGTGAGGGCAGACAGCAGGGCGTAAATTAGCCATGTACTCATCACGATAAATCCATTTCTACAATAAAAATACGATGTTACGCGCTGAGATCCCCTTTGCCTACCTAAAAAATGAATCGATAGCCAACACCTGTTTCAGTCAATAGATGTTTGGGGCGAGTGGGATCTGTTTCTAATTTCTGGCGTAAATGGCCCATGTAAATGCGCAAATAATGGCTGTGTTCAACATAATTGGGTCCCCAGACTTGGGTGAGTAACTGGCGTTGTGTTATCACCTTACCCGCATTGGCTATCAATGCGGAGAGTAAGCGAAACTCAATGGGAGTGAGGTGCAAACTTTCACCAGAACGGGTGACTTGGCGGTTAATCAAATCCACGCTGATATCGGCAAAATTGACCAATGGGCTTTCTTGGCTGCCACTACTGTGACGGCGTAATGCCACTCGCACACGGGCCAATAATTCGCTAATGCCAAAGGGTTTACTTAAATAGTCATCCGCCCCCGCATCCAGTGCCAGAACCTTGTCTTCTTCATTGCTACGAGCCGATAGCACGATAATCGGAATCGCGCTCCACTGACGAAGATCCTGAATGTAAGTTAGGCCATCACCATCGGGTAGGCCCAAATCTAAAATGATCAGATCCGGTTTACGCGTACCCGCTTCAATCAAGCCTCGTTGAAGAGTATCGCTCTCAAATACTCGCCAGCCCTCGCCCTCCAGCGCTATACGCACAAAGCGGCGGATCTCTTTTTCGTCTTCAACGATAAGGATATTCGTCGGGGTGATAGCTACTCCTTTCGCCTACGATCATTAGGCTGTCTTATTTCTCATTCTTTGTTGTATCAATGTACTCGATATCAACATTATCAGCATCAATATCCGGCGCGGCTTCCAACGGCAAGGTAAAGTGGAAGCTGGCCCCCCCCTCTGCGTTTTTCTCAACCCAAATACGCCCGCCGTGTACATCAATGATGGCACGGCAAATGGCCAGTCCTAAACCCACACCGGGGATCGCTGACTCTTTGTTACCGCGAGAGAATTTATCAAAAATTAGCTGCTCTTGCCCCACCGCGACGCCAGAGCCATTATCCCAGACTTCGATATTGAGCCATTCGCCTTGGACGACCGCTCGAATACCCAACAAGGCATCATAGCCTGCATATTTATGAGCATTCTCGAGTAAATTGATGAATACCCGCTCTAGCAAGCTACCGTCACAATTGATCAGCACCATTTCATCCGGTAACTCGACACGAATTTGGTTATGACTCAGCGTCGCTTCCAGTAGATGCAATGCGCTGCCAACAATTTCTTCTAATGATTGCCACTCTTTACGCAGACTAAAACCGCCGGATTGAATACGCGCCATATCCAGTAAATTGTTGACCAACCGAGTGGTGCTCAGTACCTGCTGACGAATTTGGTTAGCCTGAGGGGCATGACGTGATCCTTCAGCCGCCAGATCCAGCGTCAGTATTTCTGCCTGCCCAAATAGCACCGTCAGTGGGGTGCGCAAATCATGTGACAGCGCGGCAAGCAGTGAATTACGCAGTTGCTCCCGTTCGGCATCCAATTTAGCCAATTCAGCACTGCGGGCCAGATGCAGCCTTTCCAGCGCATTGGCGATCAGACTGGTAAAGGTTTGCAGTAAACGCTGCTGTTCCGGCACCATCAATTGGCGCAAATTAGCCGGTTCTATCGCCAGTACACCAAAGGTTTGTTTCGCGGCTGTCAGTGGCAGTAATTGGTAAGGCACGCCCGGTAAGGTATCCGTCCCTGCGCCAGCGGGTGCGCCTTTATCAAAACTCCAACGGGCAATGGCCTCGTCAACAGAAAGGGTGTTGCCCTCATCGGTGGCGATTTGCTGCAAACGGCCATCTTCTTGCGGTAACAACAAATCCGTTTTAGCCTGAAAACTGCTCGAGAGAAAATGACGACTGGTTTTGGCAATATCCGCAGGGGTGAGGGCGCGGTTCAATCCTCGCGACATCTCATATAAATGTCGGGCGCGTTGCTCACGATAACGGGCAATTCTGGCTTGATAGCGCACGCCCGCAGTGAGATTACCGACCACGATCCCCACAATCAGCATCACTCCGAAGGTCACCAGATATTGCACATCAGTGACTGCTAAAGACCAGTGCGGCTGCACAAAAAACAGATCGAAACTGGCGACATTGATCACCGCCGCGAATACCGAAGGCCAGCGGCCATAGAATAGGGCAATAATGACCACGCCGAGCAGGTAAACCATCACTAGGTTGGCTTGATCGAAACCGGGTATCAACCACTGCGATAGAACGGTAATCAGTGCACATAAGCCGATGGCTGCGACACAACCACGCAACTGCATCCGCCACTTTTCCGTGAAGCTACGTGAATCGCTTTCTTTCGTTACATTGGCGGCACGGTCATCTTCCAACGCGATAATCACTAAATCCAGATCGGGCCCTAATTTGCCGAGGCGATCGGCAAAACTGCCACGCAGCTTCCACTGTTTTTCGACCCGACGGCCGATAATGATTTTGCCTAAATTATGCTCACGGGCGTAGCGTAATACCGCTTTTTCTTCTTGAGGTTCAGACAGCGTGGCGGTTTCTGCGCCTAACTCTTGCGCCAGTTTCAGCGTACGCAATATTGCCCGACGACGCGCTTCTGGCAAACCGTGCAAGCGCGGGGTTTCCACATACACGGCATGCCAGACACACCCTAATCGGGCGGCCAGTCGAGCAGCCGTGCGCACCAGTTTTTCGTTACCGCTGTTGTGACCGATACACAGCAAGATGGCATCGCGAGTATGCCAGACGCGCTCGCGCCCCTGAGTGTCACGGAAAGCGCGCATCTGGTCATCAACCCGATCGGCGGTCCGGCGCAAAGCCAGTTCGCGTAGGGCAATTAAGTTACCTTTGCGGAAGAAATGCTCAATGGCGCGTTCCGCCTGACCCGAAATGTACACTTTCCCTTCATTTAAGCGCTGGCGCAGATCATCAGGGGGCAGGTCAACCAATACCACCTCTGTGGCTTCATCAAACATATGGTCGGGGACGGTTTCCCGCACTCGAATCCCCGTTACGCCGCCCACCACATCATTGAGACTTTCTAAGTGCTGCACATTCACGGTCGTTAGCACATCAATGCCAGCATCAAGCAGTTCTTCGACATCTTGCCAGCGTTTGGGATGGCGGGAACCGGGGGCGTTACTGTGTGCTAACTCATCCATCAGGATTAGTGCCGGATGGCGTGCCAGAGCGGCATCAAGATCGAACTCACGGACCTGACGGTTACGGTGGTGGATGCGTTTTGGTGGTAGCTGGGCTAACCCTGTCAACAAGGCGGCAGTTTCGCTACGTCCATGAGTTTCGACCACACCAACCAGTACATCCAAGCCCTGAGCACGTAACCGCTGGGCTTCTTGCAACATGGCGTAGGTTTTCCCCACCCCAGCGCAAGCGCCAAAAAAAACTTTCAGCCGGCCACGGGACTTTTCATTGGCGACTGCCAGTAAGCTGTCGGGATTTGGGCGGGTTGGTTCTGCATCCACCATCTTAGGTCCTTAAGGTTTGGTCGGGTTGGTCTGTACTGACACGTGACTTTGGGTATCCAATGTCATATTCAGTTTGAGCACATTAACAACTGATTCACCGAAGAAATTCGGTGTGGCTTTCTCTACGCTGCTATCAATCAATTGCTTGACCTCAGATAACGGCATCTGGCGGATATTAGCAATACGAGGCGCTTGATAATACGCCGCTTCCAGAGAAATGCTGGGGTCTAGGCCACTGCCAGAAGCGGTGACCAGATCAACCGGCACTGGACCCGTTTGCGTCGGGTTAGCTTTACGCTGTTGCTGAATTCGCTCACGAATCGCCTGATCCAGTGCGGGGTTGCTAATCGCCAGATTGCTGCCACCTGAAGCCAGTGCATTATAAGGCATATCCGCCGTCGCAGACGGACGGCCAACAAAATAGCCGAGTTGGGTAAAGTTTTGGCCGATCAAACTCGAACCGACCACTTCGCCATCCAACATGACGAGCGATCCCTTAGCTTGGTGGGAAAACAAGATATTTGCCAGCCCGGTGGTGAGCAATGGGTAAGCGATGCCGGTGATTAGCGTCAGCAAAATAAGGAGTACTAGGGCAGGCCGTAAGTAAGATTGGCGTGCGGTAGATGACACATTGATGGTTGATGACATCTTTTATTCCCTCAATATAGAACTTAAAACAGGCCACAGCGTGAGCTTGCTGCGGCCACTTAACTTGCTGTAACCACTTAACGGGTTATGACCACAATAAAAGAGGCACAATTAGCCGACACTTAACGCCGTGAGCACCAAGTCGATCAGTTTGATACCGACGAAAGGCACTAACAGTCCACCTAATCCATAGATCCACAGATTACGGCGCAACAAAGCGGCGGCGCTCATCGCCTTATAGCTGACGCCTTTAAGCGCCAATGGGATCAGGAACACAATCACCAATGCGTTAAAAATTACCGCTGACAAAATGGCTGATGCGGGTGAATGTAGTTGCATCACGTTCAGCGCATTAAGTTGCGGATAGGTCGCCGCAAAGGCGGCGGGGATGATAGCGAAATATTTAGCGACGTCGTTGGCGATACTAAACGTGGTCAGGGAACCACGAGTCATCAGCATCTGTTTCCCGATATGCACCACCTCAATCAACTTGGTGGGGTTTGAATCCAAATCCACCATGTTGCCTGCTTCTTTGGCAGCCTGAGTCCCTGAGTTCATCGCCACAGCCACATCAGCCTGTGCCAGCGCAGGAGCGTCGTTGGTGCCGTCACCCGTCATTGCCACCAAGCGACCTTCTGCCTGATATTGACGAATCAATGCCAGTTTGGCTTCCGGTGTTGCTTCTGCCAGAAAATCATCCACACCCGCCTCGGCTGCAATGGCCGCCGCGGTTAGGCGGTTATCACCGGTGATCATCACGGTTTTGATGCCCATTTTGCGCAGTTCAGCAAAACGTTCTTTGATGCCGCCTTTGACGATATCTTTCAGCGCCACGACGCCAAGCACCCGTGCCCCATCAGCCACGACTAATGGTGTGCCGCCTGTGCGAGCAACACTTTCTACCGCATCATCGACAGCGCGTGGGAAGTGGCCATCATTGGATTCTACATGGCGACGAATGGCATCGACCGCGCCTTTGCGGATCATCCTGTCCTGCACATTGACGCCGCTCATCCGTGTTTGCGCCGAGAAGGGCACAAAGGTGGCGTTTAAGTTGTGCAAATCACGTTCACGCAAGTTAAAGCGTTGTTTCGCCAATACGACAATGCTGCGGCCTTCGGGCGTTTCATCGGCCAGTGAAGAGAGTTGCGCTGCATCTGCCAGTTGTTGTTCGGTCACACCCGGTGCCGGTAAAAACTCAGAGGCTTGACGGTTACCCAGTGTGATGGTGCCGGTTTTATCCAGCAGCAACACATCCACATCACCGGCGGCTTCTACAGCGCGACCGCTGGTGGCGATCACATTGGCCCCCAGCATGCGGCTCATACCCGCCACCCCAATGGCGGACAACAAGCCACCAATCGTGGTCGGGATCAGGCAAACCAGTAGCGCCACCAAAACCGTAATAGTTACCGGATCACCGGCATGATTGGCTTCAACGCTGAATACGGAGAACGGATACAGGGTCGCCGTCGCCAGTAAAAAGACAATCGTCAGTGCCACCAGCAAGATGGTCAGTGCCACTTCGTTAGGCGTTTTACGCCGTTTTGCGCCTTCAACCATGGCAATCATTCGATCGAGGAAGGTTTCACCTGGGTTGACGCTGCACTGCACCACCAGCCAATCCGATAGCACGCGAGTCCCCCCTGTCACCGAAGAGAAATCGCCACCAGATTCGCGGATAACCGGTGCGGATTCACCGGTAATAGCGCTTTCATCGACTGAAGCACCACCTTCCAGCACTTCACCGTCGCATGGCACGGTATCACCGGCCTCGATCAGCACTAAATCACCTTTACGCAAGCTGTCGGCTGAGACGCTTTCCTGTGGCGCGTCCATACGGGCGGCGGACAACTTTTTAGCCCAGCTGGTTTTTTTCACCCCGCGTAGACTTTCAGCTTGTGCTTTACTGCGCCCTTCCGCTAAGGCTTCCGCCATATTGGCAAACAGCACGGTAAACCATAGCCACAAAGCGACGCTGCCGGTAAAACTGGCGCTACCGGTAGTTTGCCCACTTAAGATGGCCAGCCAGATAAGTGTCGTCAGCCAACTGCCCAAATACACCACGAACATCACTGGATTACGCCACTGGACGCGCGGGTCCAGTTTCTTTATGGCATCAATCAGCGCTGTGCGAACCAGTGCCGGTTCAAAAATCGCGCGTTGTTTGTGAGTCATCATTCTTCTCTCTTAGCGATACCGTTAGTACCTAGAACCACAGGGCTAGCGTGCGGCCTACAACGTCAATGACAGCGGGTAGAGTCATCAACGAGGTAACCAGATTTGCAGGTGCTCAGCGACAGGGCCGAGGGCCAGTGCTGGGATAAAGGTCAATGCGCCGACCAATAACACGGTTCCAACTAACAAACCGATAAACAGCGGCCCAAAGGTGGGCAGGGTGCCATTACCCGCGGGTTGCCGTTTCTTCGTGACCAATGAGCTGGCAATCGCTAACACCGGCAGAATGACGCCGAATCGGCCCAAGAACATCGCGACGGCGAGCAGCAGGTTATAAAACGGTGTGTTGACACTTAGGCCAGCAAAGGCGCTACCGTTGTTGTTTGCCGCAGAGGATAGGGCATAGAGCACTTCGCTAAATCCGTGTGCGCCGGGGTTGAGAATGCCAGCACGGCCCGCATCGGTGCAGAGTGCCAGCGCGGTGCCAAGCAACACGACTGTTGGGGTGACCAGAATGGCCAGCGCAGTCATCTTCATGTCGAAGACGTCAATTTTTTTGCCGAGATACTCAGGCGTACGGCCAATCATCAATCCGGCAATAAAGACCGTCAGCAGCACAAACAGCAGCATGCCGTACAAACCCGAACCGACACCGCCGAATACCACTTCCCCAATTTGCATCAGCCACATCGGCACCATGCCACCCAGCGCAGTAAAGGAGTCATGCATCGCATTGACTGCACCACAAGAGGCGGCGGTCGTCACCACGGCATACATACTGCTGGAGAGGATGCCGAATCGGGATTCTTTACCTTCCATATTGATATTGCTATTAGCACCGAACTGCATTAAATGCGGGTTACCGGCTGATTCTGCGTACATCACCACCACGACCGCGACGATGAAGATAAGCGACATGGCCCAGATAAGCGCATGGCCTTGGCGGCTATCGCCCACCACCTGCCCGAAAGCAAAACACAGGGCGCAGGGGATCAGGAAGATGGCGAGCATTTGCACATAGTTAGTCAATGCGGTTGGGTTTTCAAACGGATGTGCCGAGTTGGCGCCAAAGAAGCCGCCCCCGTTAGTGCCCAGCATCTTGATGGCTTCTTGCGATGCCACTGGCCCCATCGGTAAGGTTTGGCTAACCCCCTCTAATGTGATGATGTGTTGGTAGCCTTCCAGGTTTTGCAAGACGCCCTGACTAACCATGATCAGTGCGATAATGAGCGCTATAGGCAATAAGACATATAAGGTGATACGCACTAAATCGACCCACGCATTACCCAGTGTGGTCGCCGAATGACGAGCAAAGGCACGGATGAGGGCGAAAGCGACAGCGATACCGGTGGCCGCAGAGAGGAAGTTTTGTACGGTCAACCCTGCCATTTGGCTTAAATAGCTGAGTGTATTTTCACCGCTATAGGCTTGCCAGTTGGTATTAGTGACAAAACTCACCGCCGTGTTCAGGGCCAGATGCCAAGACATACCCGGCATATTTTCAGGGTTTAGCGGCAACGTACCTTGCGCCATCAACAACACGAAAAGCAAGACAATACCCAACAGGTTAAAACAGAGGATCGCTAGCGCATATTGCCAACCATTCATTTCCTCATTTTTGACGCCACTACAACGCCATAAACCAGCCTCAATTTTTTGTAACGGCGCAAAAGGTTCGCCTTCAATGATTCGCGCTAAAAAACTGCCCAATGGGCGGGACAGCACCAAGAGCACCAGCATGAAACTGGCGATAAGCAGAAATCCTGACGCTGCCATTTAAAAGTCCTCCGCATTAAACAGGGCATAAACCAAATACCCGAGCAGCAGTAGAACCAGCAGCGCACCACCCATGATGCCAAAATTCACCATACACCTCCGCAGTCCATATTTTTGATAGCCCATCAATGTGATGGCTAGTTGTCTGATAACAGCAGCTTAGGAAGTTGGGTGAAAAGTTCTTGATAAAAGAGTGGGGAAGCGTGTAAAAAAAGTATAAAAACGGTCAAAAAAGCATCACAAATCGGGTGTAAATTATTCTGATGACAAAATGGGAGAGCAATGTTGCTCCGCTAATGGAGTATTGATTGGCGGATGACATTCAATTTGTCGATTGCTAGAGAACCGATAACGCTGATGTAACGAACGATTGTTTTTAAATTAACCTCGCTGTAACAAAATTACAGAAGTGGCTTTTTTTATCAGATTTTATGCAAATTAAGTGGTCGGATGAGTGGTAAACTTTCAACCAATGCGGTAAAATTTTGTCCAGTTTCCAATTATCTTATTTTACTTTCAGCGCCACAGGGTAAATTGGCTCACCGAACACTCGGGCCACCCACTACACGAAGGCGTTTTTAGAGGAGGATTGTTATGTCCCTGTACAACGCATACCCATTACATCAAGTTCTCCTGCGCCGTTGCGCAGTGATTTTGGCTGGGTTACTGGCATTGCCAGTGATGATTTTCCGTAAAGACCGTGCCCGTTTTTATAGCTATCTGCACCGTGTTTGGGCGAAAACCAGTGATAAACCGGTTTGGTTGGCACAGTCTGAAATGGCCGCTCAAGATTTTTATTGATAGCTAAAACCCCGCATTTTGCGGTGGTCAATGCACAATCAAACAGCTAGCCCGTGAGTTAACGCTCGCGGGCTTTTTATTGCTCGCGTTATTGCACTGATAAGTCAAGAAATCACCCAATATCCTCGTACTTCGGCGACAGCGGTTATAGCTGTTATGATGATTAGGGTTAAGTTAAAAACATCAGGCAGAGGGAGGCGAGGATGCAACAAAGCAATCAGGTGGCACACAGCCGTGAATATTGCCATGCGCGCGATGAATTAGATGCCTTGTGTGCGGCAGGTATCACTCGGGGGGGACTGATGGCATTTCATAGTGCCTACAAATTGGTGCTGCTGGCTCATTCGCAGCCAGAATACCGAGAAATAGGCCCTTTTATTGCTGCAATGGATAAATGGCCGTCGCTCATTGAGTTCACTACCGAGTACCGCCAACGTCTACTGCATTTGCTGTCACATCAACCCACCGCCGCGAACCATACTAATGTGTTAATGCATGTACAGGGCTATTTCCGGCCCTATCTCAGCTCAACTCAACGTCAGGCGCTGGCGCAGCTTATCGACCAATATCGGCTAGGTGAATTACCTTTGAGTGCCCCAATCGCGCAGATAATGGCTTATCTGGCTGAGTTCCCGAATGAGTATTTATCGGGGCAGCACTACTTCACGTTTTATTCACCTCAAGGATAAGGTATGGCAACGCATTTGGTCTGGTTTCGCCATGATTTACGCGTGACGGATAATTTAGCCCTGCATGCTGCCTGTCAGGATCCGCAAGCCACCGTAATGGCGGTATTTATTGCGACCCCTGCGCAATGGGCTGCTCATGATATGGCGCCAAGGCAAGCGACATTCCTGTGGCAAAATCTGCAACTTTTACAGACCGCGCTCGCCGAACGAGGTATAGCGCTGCATTATCATCAATGTGATGATTTTCAGGATTCGATAAACTGGCTAGCCGATTTTTGCCAGCAGCAACAGGTCGATGCGCTATTTTTTAATCAACAGTATGAGTTAAACGAGCAGCGGCGAGATGACGCGCTCATGACACAGCTTCATCGTTTGTCGATTGCTTGCCACCGTTTCCATGACAGCGTGCTACTGCCGCCGGGGAGCGTACAGACTGGCAACAATGAGATGTACAAAATATTTACCCCATTTCGTCGCGCTTTTA
Organism: Yersinia massiliensis; assembly: GCF_003048255.1. Lineage (NCBI taxonomy): Bacteria > Pseudomonadati > Pseudomonadota > Gammaproteobacteria > Enterobacterales > Yersiniaceae > Yersinia > Yersinia massiliensis. The sequence continues at coordinate 3,373,247 of NZ_CP028487.1, read as the reverse complement.
TTCAGCGTTTGATGATGAGTGACTGCCGCTGTGTCCCCGCCCCTAAAGCGCGTCAAAATGCAGCTACCCTCACGGCACAACCTCTCGCCCCCTTTGATTACCCGCAGCAACCGGTTGATAACCAACTATTTCCAGCGGGTGAAGAAGCTGCATTGCAGCGCCTACGTCGATTTTGTCGTGAGCAGGTTCAGGATTATCTGCGGCAGCGAGATTTGCCCGCCGTGGAGGGGACCAGTGTCTTGTCACCTTATCTGGCACTGGGAATACTCTCGCCCCGCCAATGTTTTAACCGTCTAAGAGCGGAATGCCCTGACCTATTGGAAAACAGCGACAGTGGCGCGTTTACTTGGCTTAATGAGTTGATCTGGCGTGAGTTTTATCGCCATTTATTGGTGGCCTATCCTCGTTTATGCCAACACCACCCCTTTATTGGCTGGACTGATGCAGTAAGATGGAATGACTCAGAACAGCAATTAATCGCCTGGCAACAGGGGCAGACGGGTTATCCTATTGTTGATGCCGCGATGCGGCAACTGAATGAAACTGGCTGGATGCACAACCGTCTGCGCATGATCAGTGCCAGTTTCTTGGTTAAAGATCTGCTTATCGATTGGCGACTCGGCGAACGCTATTTTATGTCCCAATTGTTGGACGGCGATTTAGCGGCCAATAATGGTGGCTGGCAATGGGCAGCCTCAACCGGCACGGATGCAGCGCCGTACTTTCGGATTTTTAATCCCACCACGCAAGGAGAGCGCTTTGATAAAGACGGCACGTTTATTCGCCGTTGGTTGCCAGAACTGGCCTCGGTGCCAGACAGTGATATTCACCAACCTTGGCGTTGGGCACAACAACAGCAGCAACAGCTCAATTATCCCCCACCGCTGGTGGATCATAAGCAGGCCAGATTGGCTACACTCGCGGCATTTGACGCCGCTAAGCGGGATGGCAGCAAGGATCCCTAACCACAAGGAGCCTTCATGTTTTTAATGAATTATTCGGGTAATTCCCTGTTACGCGCCAATAATGTGACGAAAAAAGCTCTGAACGTGGGGTTGGTTGCCTCCTTTGGTTTATTCAGTTCGCTGGCGACGGCAGGCTTTGAGGTAGTGGCACTTGGCGTAGAAGGGGGCGTCACTGATGGCAATTTGACCTCTTATCTGATTCGTGATGATAGCCAACCCTTGTATTTGGCCTTGGATGCCGGGTCAGTGTTGCCGGGTATCGCCAAAGCGTTAGAGAAAGGCAGCTTCCCTGATATTACCGACGAAATGGCCGCGCCATTAACGCGGCAGGGCTATATTTTCCGCCAACGCATTAATAGTTACTTTATTAGTCATGCCCACCTTGACCATGTCTCTGGATTGATTATTGGTTCACCGGATGACAGTAAGAAAACGATTTATGCCTCGGCTGATACCATTGATGTGCTGAGAAACTACTATTTTAACTGGCGCGTCTGGCCTAATTTCACTGACAGTGGCAGTGGGACTCGTTTAGGGACATACCGAATGCAACTCGTGCGACCTGCTCAGTCGCTGAGCTTGGGGCTGACCCGACTAACAGGCGAAATGTATCCACTCAGCCATGATAAGTCTCCCTCATCAATGCTACTGGTGAGTAGCAATAACAATGCGTTCGCTTATTTTGGTGATACCGGTCCAGATGAGATTGAGAAGTCAAAAAATCTGGATACTGTCTGGCGTAAGCTGGCAGAGAAGGTCAAACAGCAGCAACTCAAAGGGATGATTATCGAAGTCTCTTATCCTAACGCTGCCAGTGATAGCAAGTTGTACGGCCATATGACGCCAAAGTGGTTACTGAAAGAATTGAAAAATTTAGAAAAATACAGTGGTGAAGGGCAGCCATTAAAAGGATTGCCGGTAGTGATTAGCCATATAAAACCCTCATTACAGCAAGGGCAAGATGTCCGTCAAACCATCGCCACTGAGTTGCAGGCTGGTAATGATATGGGGGTAAATTTTATTCTGATGGAGCAAGGGGATCGCCAGCAGTTCTAGCCATGCTCTTTCACTGATCATGGCAGGGGGGGTTTCCTTCTCCCTATAATGCGATTTTTTTATTTTAAAATATCAATACGATAACCCAGATGTAAGGATCGGCGTCATGCGTAATACTGAACTAGAAACTCAACTGAATGACAAGCTTAATACGGCAGCCTTTCAGGATTATGCCCCTAATGGGTTACAGGTTGAGGGGCGTCAAGAAGTACGACGTATTGTGACCGGTGTGACGGCTAGCCAAGCACTGTTGGACGCAGCCGTGGAACAGAAAGCCGATGCTATTTTGGTCCATCACGGATACTTCTGGAAGAATGAACCCGTGGTGGTACGCGGCATGAAACGCAACCGCCTAAAAACGTTACTGACTAACGACATTAATCTGTATGGCTATCATTTGCCACTGGATGCACACCCAGAATTGGGCAATAACGCGCAACTGGCAAAGTTACTGGGCATTCGGGTATTAGGGGAAATTGAACCCCTTTTGCCCTATGGCGAGTTTGATACCCCGCTAAATGCAGTGATTCTGCGCGAGCGGCTGGAAAAATTGCTGGGCCGTGACGTATTACATTGTGGCGATCATGCACCGGCTGATATACGACGTATTGCGTGGTGTAGTGGTGGTGGGCAGGGCTTTATTCAGCAAGCCGCTGAGTTTGGCGTGGATGCCTTTATCACTGGCGAGGTTTCTGAGCAAACCATCCATATTGCCCGTGAGATGGGGGTGAATTTTTATGCTGCGGGGCATCATGCGACTGAGCGTTACGGTATCAAAGCGTTGGGCGAATGGTTAGCGTCTGAGCATCAACTCGACGTTATTTTTATCGATATTCCTAACCCCGCGTAACCCATTATTTGCCGCATTTATGCAGTATGCACTGATGATTTTCATTGGTGCATGGCTGTTATCATTCCATCTACCCTCATTCTTATGTGCCATTAGCCCTTCATAAACTAAGGCTACTCCTCACTAGCGCTAAATTCACCTCTATTGACAGCGGCTATGTGCTACCGCATAAATATGTACTTATAACTGTTAGTTATCCAAATAAAAATGAAAACCAAAAATACAAATTGATCAGGGAGACGTGAGTGCAACGAGCACGATGCTATTTACTTGGAGAAAGTGCGGTGGTTCTGGAACTGGAACCACCGATAACGTTAACGAGCCAGCAGCGGATTTGGGGGCTGGCTGATCGCCTTATTCATCACCCCGATATCCTTGAGGCGATCCCCGGCATGAACAATCTGACCTTGTTGCTGGCTGATCCGCAAAGTACCGCACTGGATGCCATCGAAAAACTCCAGCGTTGGTGGGAAGAGAGCGAATCATTAATCCCTGAGTCTCGTGATATCACTATTCCAGTGATTTATGGCGGCGAAGCGGGTCCTGATCTGGCTGATGTGGCGCGCCATACCGGCATGAGCGAGCGTCAGGTGGTTGAGTGCCACGCAGGGGCGAGTTACATCGTCTATTTCCTAGGATTTCAGCCGGGCTTTTCCTATTTGGGCGGTATGCCAGAACAGTTGACGACCCCGCGGCGTGCCGAACCACGTTTGGTGGTTGCCCCTGGTTCGGTAGGTATTGGTGGTAGCCAGACCGGTATCTATCCGTTGGCCACGCCCGGTGGTTGGCAGTTAATCGGCCGTACCTCACTGGCGTTATTTAACCCGCTAGAGATGCCGCCAACCCTGCTACGACCTGGGGATAATGTGCGCTTTCTGCCTTTAAAGGAGGGCGTATGCTGAAGATTATTCGTGCAGGCATTTACACCACGGTACAAGACAGTGGCCGTGGTGGTTTTCGTCGGTTAGGGATCAGTCAGGGTGGAGCGCTGGATTTACCTGCGATGCAGATGGCAAACATGCTGGTGGGGAACGATGCAGATGCCGCAGGGCTGGAGGTGACACTCGGCCAATTGACGGCGGAGTTTACCCAATCAGGTTGGATCGCTCTGACGGGGGCCGGTTGTGATGCGAGGCTCGATGATCAGTTGTTATGGACAGGCTGGCGTTATCCGGTGAAGTCAGGGCAACAGTTAAAACTCAGTGTGCCACACCGTGGGATGCGCAGTTATCTGGCTATTTCCGGTGGTATTGATGTGCCCGAAATGTTGGGGTCGCGCAGTACAGACCTTAAAGCGGGTTTTGGCGGTTATCAAGGACGACTGATCAAAGAAGGCGATAAGCTGCCATTAGGGAAAGCCACTCGTTTACCACGTGAATCCGTCGGCATCAAACAACTGCTATTTGGGAATCGTGTTCGAGCCGTACCCGGGCCGGAATATCATGAATTTGACGATGTGTCGCAAGGGGCTTTCTGGCGTGAAGCATGGCAACTTAGCCCGCAAAGTAACCGGATGGGTTATCGACTGACCGGCCGCGAGTTATCTCGCACGACCTCGCGTGAAATGCTATCTCACGGTTTATTGCCCGGCGTGGTACAAGTGCCGCATAACGGCCAACCGATTGTACTGATGGCAGATGCACAAACGACGGGCGGTTACCCACGTATTGCCTGTGTGATCGAAGCCGATCTCTACCATTTAGCCCAAATTCGACTCGGTGAACCGGTGCATTTTATCCCTTGTACCGCTGAAGATGCACTGCGTGCCAAATCAGAACAACAGCATTTCTTGCAACAAGTTGAGTGGAGTTTGCAGAAAGGTTTCGATGCCACGGAGGCCAAATGAACATTGATTTAAACGCGGATTTAGGGGAAGGCTGCACCAATGATCAGGCCTTGTTGCAGTTGGTGAGTTCAGCCAATATCGCTTGTGGTTTCCATGCGGGTGACGCGCAAACTATGCGTCAATCAGTGCGTTGGGCCATCGAATACGGTGTTGCTATTGGTGCACACCCAAGTTTTCCCGACCGAGAGAATTTTGGTCGCACTGCCATGCAACTTCCCCCCGAAACGGTTTATGCCCAAGTGATTTATCAGTTGGGTGCCCTTGCGGCTATCGTGAAGGCTGAAGGGGGCGTGATGCAGCATGTAAAACCCCATGGCATGTTGTACAACCAAGCTGCGGTTGACCCCTTACTGGCCGATGCCATTGCTCAGGCGGTTAAAGCTGTCGATTCATCATTACGCCTCGTTGGGCTGGCGGGCAGCGAATTAATCCGCGCAGGTCAACGGACAGGGTTAGTGACTCGGCAGGAAGTGTTCGCCGATCGACGCTATCTACCCGATGGCACTTTAGTCCCGCGTAGTCAGCCAGATGCGTTGATTGAAAGTGACGAAATGGCGTTGTCACAAACCTTAGCCATGGTGCAACGTCATCAGGTTCAAGCCCGTGATGGCACTTGGGTTGCTGTACAGGCTGATACCGTTTGTGTACATGGCGATGGCGCTCATGCTTTGGCTTTTGCCCGTCGTTTACGCAGCAGTTTTCAGCAGGAAAATATTTTGGTTTCTGCGCAGTAAAGCGCAAGTCGTCGCGTAGTCGTTAAGTGAAAGAAACGCCATTGTTGGCAATTACAATCATCGTTGGGCAATCACAATCATAACCGCTGAGCCCGAGCGGCAGAGTATTACCCCTTTGCATTTATGACATTAAAATTATTTATGACAGGAGAGTCACCTTGGAACAAACGGTAAATATGTGGCCGCTGATCGGTATCGCGGCAATTGTTATTGGCTTTTTACTGCGCATCAACGCGGTGTTAGTGGTGATTTCTGCCGGTATCATCACGGGTCTGGCAGCGTTTATGCCCATCGCCACTATCCTAGAAAAACTGGGTGAGGGTTTTCTTAATACCCGTAACCTACCGCTGATTTTGCTCTTACCTCTGGCTGTGATCGGTTTGCTGGAGCGGCACGGCTTGAAAGAGCGTGCTCAGGCGTGGATTTCGCACATTAAAAGTGCCACCTCTGGCCGCTTATTGATTGTGTATCTGTTTGTGCGCGAAGGTACGGCAGCGCTGGGTTTAACCAGCCTTGGTGGTCACGCGCAAATGGTACGGCCATTGCTGGCTCCTATGGCAGAAGGGGCAGCGAAAACCCGTTACGGTGAGTTGCCCGAAAAAGTGCGCTATCGCCTGCGGGCGATGTCTGCGGCAACAGATAACGTTGGCCTGTTCTTCGGTGAAGATATCTTTGTCGCTTTCGGTGCCATTATCTTCATGCATAACTTTATGCTGGAGTCAGGTGGCATTCAGACCGAGCCGCTACATATCGCACTATGGGGGATACCGACAGCCATTTGTGCTTTCTTGATTCACGCTTATCGCCTGCAACGTTTGGATAAACATCTCGCTGCTGAACTCACTGCACTGAATGACGCTGCCTTGGCCACTAAGGGAGATGCCAAATGATCTTCCAACAACAATATTTATACTGGCTAGCTGGTGTCGTTTTACTGATGGTCGCGGTGATGTCATTTCGGGATAAAGCCAACCCCCGCCGCTTCACGACAGGTTTGTTCTGGGGGCTGTACGGGCTGGTTTTCTTGGTGGGCGACTGGACTTACCGTTTAGCGAATGCATTGGGCGGCGAAGGGCCAGATGAGAAGCGCATCTTGCATATTACTGTCGGCCTCGTGGTGATCGTGATGGCGCTGATTGCGGGCTTTGGTGGCGTAAAACTCGGTAGCTACCATCAGCGGACACCGCAAGAGCGTGAAGTGAGCGCTAAACGACTCGGTAACCGGCTGTTTATTCCTGCGTTGACGATCCCAGTGGTCACGGTCATTGGCGTCTTGCTGTTTAATAACATTCCTGCCTTGGATTTATGGCTGTTTGGTGCGGGTAATCACGCGACCTTAGTTACTTTGTTCTCAATGACGGTGGGCTGTGTGTTGGGCTTAATCATTGCGGTGGTCATGACTCATGAGACGGCTGCGCAACCGGTACAGGAGGCTCGGCGCTTGCTGGACTCGATTGGCTGGGCGTTTATCTTGCCGCAGATTCTGGCAACACTGGGCTTGCTGTTTACCACGGCCGGTGTCGGCACCGCCATTGCACACCTGACTCAAGAGTATCTGGCTGTTGATCATCGCTTTGTCGCCGTCGCCGTCTATGCTATTGGCATGGCAGTGCTCACCATGATTATGGGCAATGCGTTTGCCGCATTCCCTATTGTGACGGCGGGTATCGGTATTCCTATCTTGGTGTTACAACATGGCGGCAATCCGGCGGTAATGGCCGCGATCGGGATGTTCTCCGGTTACTGCGGTACATTGATGACGCCAATGGCGGCCAACTTTAATATTGTTCCTGCTGCCTTGTTGGAATTACCAGATAAAAACGCGGTGATCAAAGCACAGATACCGACCGGCGTTACGCTATTAATAGTGAACGTATTTTTGCTCTATTTCCTGATGTTCCTCTAGGAGAGCCAATGAAAAGCGTACTTATTACTGGGTTTGAGCCCTTTGGCGGAGAGCGAGTGAATCCTTCGTGGGAAGTGGTTAAGCAGCTGAATGATTTAATGTTGGGTGGGGTCAGAGTGGTGGCCCGCCAACTACCTTGTGCTTTTGGCGAAGCACTCACCGCACTAAATGCCGCGATGGACGATGTTCAACCCACACTCGTGTTAGCCATTGGTCAGGCTGGGGGACGGGCCGATATTACTATCGAACGTGTTGCGATTAACATTGATGATGCACGAATTCCGGACAATTTGGGTCATCAACCGGTCGATCAGCCCATCGTTGAAGATGGCCCAGCGGCCTATTTTACCCGTTTGCCGATAAAAGCCATGGTGCAAGGGATACGTGATGCGGGGATACCGGCTTCGGTTTCTCAAACAGCAGGGACTTATGTCTGTAACCACGTGATGTATGGCCTATTGCATCGATTGAATCAGATGAATAGCGATGTAAAAGGGGGATTTATTCATATCCCTTATTTGCCAGAGCAGGCGGTGGCTCATCCTGGTGCGCCAAGTATGTCGACGCAATCGGTATTGATAGCCTTGGAGTTAGCGATATCAGTCGCGTTGCAAATTGAGCATGATTTGCATATCTCCGGCGGGGCCATTCACTAGTCGAGATCAATAAAAACGCCACCTAACGGTGGCGTTTCTTCTAGCAAGCATCAATCGGCTTACTTCTCTAATTGGCTTTTAAAATCACGCTCAGCGTAACCGGTATAAAGTTGACGCGGACGAGCGATTTTAATGCCGTCATCGTGCATTTCATTCCAGTGAGCAATCCAGCCGATGGTACGGGCAATCGCGAACATCACCGTAAACATGGAAGAAGGGATCCCCATCGCTTTCAGGATGATACCTGAATAGAAGTCTACGTTCGGGTACAGTTTCTTCTCAATGAAGTACGGGTCGTTCAGTGCGATACGCTCCAGCTCCATCGCGACTTCCAGCAGGTTGTCGTTCAGGTTTAGCTCTTTCAGCACTTCATGACAGGTTTCACGCATAACGGTCGCGCGTGGGTCGTGGTTTTTGTACACACGATGACCAAAGCCCATCAGACGGAAAGAGTCATTTTTGTCTTTCGCGCGGCGGATGAATTCAGGAATGTGTTCTACGCTTTTGATCTCTTCCAGCATCTTCAAGCAAGCTTCGTTTGCACCACCGTGAGCTGGCCCCCACAAAGAGGCGATACCCGCGGCGATACACGCAAACGGGTTCGCACCTGAAGAACCTGCGGTACGCACTGTTGAAGTCGACGCGTTTTGCTCATGGTCAGCATGCAGAATGAAAATGCGATCCATCGCGCGCTCTAGCACTGGATTGACTTCGTATTTTTCACACGGCGTGGAGAACATCATGTGCAGGAAATTACCGGCATACGACAGGTCATTACGCGGATAAACAAAAGGCTGACCCAGCGAGTATTTGTAGCACATCGCGGCAACGGTCGGCATTTTGGACAGCAGACGGAAGGCGGTGATTTCGCGGTGGCGTTCGTTATTCACATCAAGCGCATCATGGTAGAAGGCAGCCAGTGCGCCTGTAACACCACATAATACTGCCATTGGGTGTGAATCGCGGCGGAAACCGTGGAACAGACGGGTAATCTGCTCGTGAATCATGGTATGGCGGGTGACCGTGGTTCTGAACGTTTCGTACTCTTCAGCCGTCGGTGTTTCGCCATACAGCAGAATGTAGCAAACTTCCAAATAGGTAGATTCTTTTGCCAACTGGGCAATCGGGAAGCCACGGTGCAGCAGAATGCCTTCATCACCATCAATGTAAGTGATTTTTGATTCGCAGGATGCGGTAGAGGTAAAACCGGGGTCAAAGGTAAAATAACCTTTCGAACCTAAGGTGCGGACGTCAATAACGTCAGTGCCGAGGGTTGGGGATAGCACGCCCAGTTCGATCGCAGCTTCGCCTTCTAGATTCAGCGTCGCCTTTTTATTAGCCATTTACAGTCTCCTTAGCGCTTATTTTAAAACCTCTAACAACTAAAATAGCCTATTTACCTGACAGGCAGCACTGCTCTGTTTAATTCATCGTTTACTCTTCAGATTTGACGTTGCCGAGTAAGTCACCGTTTTCACTTATCCGATTAACTTATCAGCGTAAGTTCGTAGGGGTTCGTTATTTTTCGGTCTTACTACATTCGCCAAATTTTTTTGGATCAAGCATGCGACGTAGGGTACAGAGTATCTCACCAATGCAGCCCGCGATCCGATGAGTTGGATTAACAGGTATGTAATTAAGTTGTTAACGATTTGTCAGATTCTTATCTTTTATAATTTAGTGCCTACGATTTGTATGGGGATATTCATTCATTACACTGTTACATAACTCAGGCTTATGGGGAAGTGTATACGTAGACCTTTAGTGAATGATATGACCTATTTCGACACTAGTTGTAAGTTAAATGTTTATTCTTTGTCAAATCAGATAATTAATTTTATGTAAATTATGTAAATCGTGATCCTAATCACTGTTCAGGGGAAATGTTCCCAATCAGATTGTGTGGGAATTGTAATAAGAATGTGAACCCCCTATACTGCCGCCAGGTCTCCGGATTACCCTGAAGTAGGAGCACCCAGCGTTATAAAAACACGCCATGAAGCATTCAGGATGTTATGCCAAATGTGTGATGTGAAGGGTTTAAACTCTTGACGCTGTCTGATCCCCGCCCAGGCCCGGAGGATGGAAATTAAAATAAGAGCTGTGTGGGCAAAAACGTGAAAAAACAAAGACCTGTCAATTTGGATCTGCAAACGATCCGATTTCCTGTTACTGCGATAGCGTCCATTTTACACCGCGTCTCTGGCGTAATGACTTTCGTTGCCGTTGGTATCCTCCTCTGGCTGTTAGGTTTGTCTGTTTCCTCGCAAGATGGATTCATGCAAGCTGCGGCGATCATGAATAGCTTTATTGTTAAATTCATCTTCTGGGGAATACTCACTGCGCTGGCCTATCACGTTTGCGGTGGCATCCGCCACTTGCTGATGGATTTTGGCTATATCGAAGAGAGCTTGGCTGCGGGGACCCGCTCCGCCCAAGTAACAATGGTGTTAACCTTGGTGCTGTCAGTTTTAGCTGGAGTCCTCGTATGGTAAGCAATGCTTCTGCGTTAGGGCGTAATGGAGTACACGACTGGCTGTTACTGCGTGCTTCTGCAATCGTCATCACTCTATATATTCTTTATATTCTGGGCTTCGTGATTATCGTCCCAGATATCACCTATGAAATCTGGCGTGGCTTCTTCGCTTCGCACATCACAAAAGTATTTACCCTGCTGACATTACTGTCGATTCTGGCTCACGCTTGGATTGGTCTGTGGCAGGTGTTAACGGACTATGTAAAACCACTAGCGATCCGATTGGTGCTGCAACTTGCCGTCGTGGTTACGCTGCTGGTCTACCTCTTATATGGAACAATTGTGGTGTGGGGTGCTTAAATGAAACTGCCGGTCAGAGAGTTTGATGCTGTTGTTATTGGTGCAGGTGGTGCAGGTATGCGCGCCGCGCTGCAAATTTCCCAAATGGGGCTGTCTTGCGCCCTGATATCTAAAGTTTTCCCGACTCGTTCTCATACCGTGTCTGCACAGGGCGGTATTACCGTTGCCTTGGGTAATACCCACGAAGACAACTGGGAATGGCACATGTATGACACCGTCAAAGGTTCTGATTATATCGGTGACCAAGACGCTATCGAGTATATGTGTAAAACCGGCCCAGAAGCGGTTCTGGAACTGGAACACATGGGGTTACCTTTCTCCCGTTTAGACGATGGCAGCATTTATCAGCGTCCATTCGGTGGACAGTCGCTGAACTTTGGCGGTGGGCAAGCCGCACGTACTGCGGCGGCGGCTGACCGTACAGGGCATGCACTGCTGCACACCCTTTATCAGCAAAACCTGAAAAACCACACCACCATTTTTTCTGAATGGTATGCCTTGGATTTAGTGAAGAATCAGGACGGGGCTTTCGTTGGCTGTACCGCTATCTGCATTGAAACCGGTGAAGTGGTTTATTTCAAAGCTAGTGCAACGATATTGGCAACAGGCGGAGCGGGGCGCATTTATCAATCCACCACCAATGCGCACATTAATACCGGTGACGGTGTTGGTATGGCACTGCGTGCGGGTGTACCCGTGCAGGATATGGAAATGTGGCAGTTCCACCCGACCGGTATCGCCGGTGCAGGGGTACTGGTCACAGAAGGCTGCCGTGGCGAAGGCGGTTATTTGCTGAATAAGCACGGCGAGCGCTTTATGGAACGTTATGCCCCGAACGCCAAAGATTTGGCGGGTCGTGACGTAGTGGCACGTTCCATTATGATCGAAATCCGTGAAGGCCGTGGTTGTGATGGTCCTTGGGGTCCACATGCCAAACTGAAGTTGGATCACTTAGGTAAAGATGTGCTGGAGTCCCGTCTGCCGGGTATTCTGGAGTTATCACGTACCTTTGCCCACGTCGACCCAGTCAAAGAACCTATTCCAGTGATCCCAACGTGCCATTACATGATGGGCGGGATCCCAACCAAAGTGACGGGTCAGGCGATCACCGTAAATGAAAAGGGTGAAGATGTTGTAATCCCTGGTCTGTTCGCTGTCGGTGAAATTGCCTGTGTTTCCGTCCATGGTGCAAACCGTTTGGGGGGCAACTCATTACTGGACCTGGTGGTATTTGGTCGCGCTGCTGGCATGCATCTGCAAGAGTCATTGATGGAGCAGGGTGCCAGCCGCGATGCTAGCGATTCAGATATTGAAGCTTCACTCGATCGCATGAATCGTTGGAATAACACCCGTTCAGGTGAAGACCCAGTTGAGATCCGTAAAGCACTACAAGCCTGCATGCAGAATAACTTCTCGGTCTTCCGTGAAGGTGATGCCATGGCAAACGGCTTGGAAGAACTGAAAGTTATCCGTGAACGTCTGCAAAATGCCCGTCTGGATGACACTTCCAGTGAGTTCAATACCCAACGTATTGAATGTTTGGAATTGGATAACCTGATGGAAACCGCGTTTTCCACCGCTGTGTCAGCAAACTTCCGTACCGAAAGCCGTGGCGCGCATAGTCGCTTCGACTTCCCAGAACGTGATGATGCGAACTGGCTGTGCCACTCGCTGTATTTGCCAGACACTGAAAGCATGACCCGCCGTGAGGTAAACATGCAACCTAAGCTACGCCCCGCCTTCCCGCCGAAAGTGCGTTCTTATTAAGGCATGTGTTGTGTTGATAGGGTTAAACCCTAACCCGTTGCGGAGGAATAGATCATGAAACTTGAGTTCTCAATTTATCGCTATAACCCGGACGTCGATAACGCGCCGCACATGCAAGATTACACGCTGGAAGCGGAAGAAGGCCGGGATATGATGTTGCTGGATGCACTTATCCAGTTGAAGGAAACAGATCCAACGCTATCGTTTCGTCGCTCCTGTCGTGAGGGTGTTTGCGGTTCCGATGGTCTGAATATGAATGGCAAAAACGGCTTGGCATGTATCACGCCAATCTCAGCGTTGCAAAAAGGTAATAAGAAGATTGTGATTCGCCCATTACCGGGGCTACCGGTGGTGCGGGATTTAGTCGTCGACATGGGGCAGTTTTATACTCAGTACGAGAAAATTAAGCCTTATCTCTTAAATGATGGCAAAAATCCGCCAGCGCGTGAGCATTTACAATCGCCTGAACAACGCGAAAAGCTGGATGGTCTGTACGAGTGCATCTTATGTGCTTGTTGTTCAACCTCTTGCCCGTCATTCTGGTGGAATCCCGATAAGTTTGTCGGTCCGGCAGGGCTGCTGGCTGCCTATCGCTTCTTGATAGATAGCCGTGATACCGAAACATCAGCACGATTGGATGATCTGGACGACGCTTTCAGTGTTTTCCGCTGCCATAGCATCATGAATTGTGTCAGTGTTTGTCCTAAAGGTCTTAACCCAACCCAAGCGATTGGTCACATTAAGTCTATGTTGTTACAGCGTGGCGCGTAATCGTTAAAGCATCGCTAATGATAGTTGCAACGTAGTGCATGATGTGAGTTTATTAACCTGGGGAATGATTCCCCAGGTAGCTTCAAGGTAGGGAATCTCTAAAAACCGGCAAGCTGTCCGTTTTTAGAGGTTCCTTGAACGGGACCGTTAAGGTCCATAACAGAACGTGCATTGAGCATGTCGAGTGAACCGTTTTTACGGCAAACCGTTGATATTACGGTGTATATGTTAACCACGGCGAAAACTGAAGCTTCAAAGCTTAAGGGATCATGATGCAGAACGGCGCAATGAAGGCCTGGCTGGATTCCTCCTATCTGGCGGGCGCGAACCAGTCCTACATAGAGCAGCTCTATGAAGACTTTTTAACTGATCCTGGTTCCGTTGATGATAGTTGGCGTTCAATTTTTCAACAACTACCTACAACGGGTGTAAAACCTGATCAGTTCCACTCTCAAACGCGTGAGTATTTCCGTCGCTTGGCGAAGGACCCCTCGCGTTATAACTCATCCATCAGCGATCCTGAAAATGATGCCAAACAAGTTAAGGTGTTGCAGTTAATCAATGCCTTCCGCTTCCGCGGCCATCAACATGCTAACCTTGACCCACTCGGTTTATGGAAGCAAGAGTCTGTACCAGACCTCGAGCCTTCCTATCACAACCTGACTGACGCCGATTTCCAGAACACCTTCAATGTGGGCTCTTTTGCTATCGGCAAAGAAACCATGAAGCTGTCTGACCTGTATGCGGCTCTCAAACAGACCTACTGCGGTTCAATTGGCGCTGAATACATGCACATTACCAACACTGAAGAGAAACGCTGGCTACAACAGCGTATTGAATCAGTCGTCGGGAAACCAACATTCAGCGAAGAAGAGAAGCGTCGCTTCCTAAGCGAACTGACTGCTGCTGAAGGTCTGGAACGTTATTTAGGGGCTAAATTCCCAGGTGCGAAGCGATTCTCGCTGGAGGGTGGCGATTCACTGGTCACCATGCTCAAAGAGATGATCCGCCATGCGGGTAAAAATGGCACTCGTGAAGTCGTGCTAGGGATGGCTCACCGTGGCCGTCTGAACGTACTGATTAACGTACTCGGTAAGAAACCGGAAGATTTGTTTGATGAGTTTTCCGGTAAGCATAAAGAACATCTGGGGACGGGTGACGTTAAATATCATCAGGGCTTTTCCTCTGATGTAGAAACAGAAGGCGGTCTGGTTCACTTAGCACTGGCCTTTAACCCATCACATCTGGAAATTGTTAGCCCCGTCGTTATCGGTTCTGTCCGCGCACGTCGTGATCGTCTGGATGAAGCCCGTAGCAACATGGTACTGCCAATCACCATCCACGGTGATGCGGCCATTGCTGGCCAAGGTGTGGTGCAAGAAACATTGAACATGTCACAAGCCCGCGGCTATGAAGTTGGCGGGACGGTGCGCATTGTTATCAATAACCAGATTGGGTTTACCACCTCAAACCCACTGGATGCCCGTTCTACCCAGTACTGTACTGACATTGCCAAAATGGTACAGGCACCGATCTTCCACGTGAATGCTGATGATCCTGAAGCGGTGGCGTTTGTGACTCGCCTAGCACTGGATTTCCGTAACACCTTTAAACGTGACGTGATGATCGATCTGGTTTGCTATCGCCGCCATGGGCATAACGAAGCCGATGAGCCAAGTGCAACGCAGCCAGTGATGTATCAGAAGATCAAAAAACACCCGACACCACGCAAAATCTATGCGGATAAGCTGACCGAGCAAAACATTGCGACCTTGGAAGATGCCACTGAAATGGTCAATCTTTATCGTGACGCTTTGGATCATGGCGACTGCGTAGTAGAAGAGTGGCGTCCGATGAATCTGCAATCCTTCACGTGGTCACCGTATCTGAACCATGAATGGGATGAAGAATATCCAAGCAAAGTTGAAATGAAACGCCTGCAAGAGTTGGCGCGTCGTATCAGCCATGCACCAGAAGCCATTGAAATGCAATCTCGTGTCGCCAAGATTTATAGCGATCGTGCTTTGATGGCCAGTGGTGAGAAGCCATTCGACTGGGGCGGCGCTGAAACATTGGCTTACGCGACACTGGTTGATGAAGGTATTCCAATTCGCCTGTCGGGTGAAGATGCAGGACGTGGGACTTTCTTCCATCGTCATGCTGTCATCCATAATCAAAAAAATGGCTCAGTTTACGTACCTTTGTCGAATGTACACAGCGGACAGGGCGACTTCCAAGTTTGGGACTCAGTGCTGTCGGAAGAAGCTGTCTTGGCATTTGAATATGGTTACGCTACGGCAGAACCGCGTACCTTGACCATTTGGGAAGCGCAGTTCGGTGACTTTGCCAACGGTGCTCAGGTCGTTATCGATCAGTTTATTAGTTCTGGCGAGCAGAAATGGGGCCGGATGTGTGGGTTGGTGATGCTGTTACCACATGGCTACGAAGGCCAAGGTCCAGAGCACTCATCTGCACGCTTGGAACGCTACCTGCAACTTTGTGCTGAACAAAATATGCAAGTGTGTATCCCATCAACACCGGCGCAGGTTTACCACATGATTCGTCGTCAGGCGTTGCGTGGAATGCGTCGGCCGTTGGTCGTGATGTCACCTAAATCACTGTTACGTCATCCGTTGGCAATATCTTCGCTGGATGAATTGGCGAATGGGACTTTCTTGCCTGCTATCGGTGAAATCGACGAGATGGATCCGAAAGGCATTAAGCGTGTCGTGATGTGTTCTGGCAAAGTCTATTATGACCTGTTGGAACAGCGCCGCAAGAATGGTCAAACCGATGTTGCTATCGTGCGTATTGAGCAGCTTTATCCGTTCCCACACCACGCCGTTCAGGCTGTGTTGGAGCAATTCGCTCATGTGCATGATTTCGTCTGGTGCCAAGAAGAGCCGCTTAACCAAGGCGCATGGTACTGCAGCCAACACAACTTCCGCGAAGTGATTCCATTTGGTGCTTCCTTGCGTTATGCAGGCCGCCCAGCATCCGCTTCACCGGCAGTTGGATACATTTCCGTACACCAGAAACAGCAACAAGCTCTGGTTAATGACGCGCTGACCGTTGAATAGCGAGCCGGTTAACACATAAAGGATAGAGAATGAGTAGCGTAGATATTAATGTTCCTGACCTCCCTGAGTCTGTCGCCGATGGCTCTGTCGCCACTTGGCACAAAAAGCCAGGAGATAGCGTTAAGCGTGATGAAGTGCTGGTTGAGATTGAAACGGACAAAGTGATTCTGGAAGTTCCGGCCAGTCAGGACGGTATTTTGGACGCCATTTTGGAAGATGAGGGTGCAACAGTGACCTCACGTCAAGTACTGGGCCGTATTCGTCCAAGTGATAGCTCTGGCAAGCCGACAGAAGAAAAAAGTCAAAGCACAGAGTCTACTCCGGCTCAGCGCCAGACTGCCAGCCTGGAAGAAGAGAGCAACGATAGCCTCAGCCCAGCCATTCGTCGCCTGATTGCTGAGCATGATCTTGATGCCTCCGCGATTAAAGGTAGTGGTGTTGGTGGTCGAATCACACGCGAAGATGTTGATAGCCATTTAGCGACTCACAAATCTGCTCCTGCCGCCGTTGAAGCGAAAGCTGAAACTGCTGCACCAGCAGCGCTGGCGGGCCGTAGTGAAAAACGTGTACCAATGACACGCCTACGTAAACGTGTTGCTGAACGTCTGCTGGAAGCGAAGAACAGCACCGCGATGCTGACGACGTTTAACGAAATCAATATGAAGCCGATCATGGACCTGCGTAAGCAGTACGGTGATGCTTTTGAGAAACGTCACGGTGTCCGTTTAGGCTTTATGTCCTTCTATATCAAAGCCGTGGTGGAAGCGCTTAAACGTTATCCTGAAGTGAATGCGTCTCTTGATGGCGAAGACGTGGTTTACCACAACTATTTCGATATTAGCATTGCTGTTTCTACACCACGCGGTCTGGTCACCCCTGTATTACGTGATGTAGATACCATGGGTATGGCGGATATCGAGAAGAAAATCAAAGAACTGGCTGTAAAAGGCCGTGACGGCAAACTGAAAGTTGAAGAACTGACCGGCGGTAATTTCACCATTACTAACGGCGGCGTATTCGGCTCACTGATGTCGACTCCGATCATTAACCCACCACAAAGCGCGATCCTTGGCATGCATGCCATCAAAGATCGTCCAATGGCGGTAAATGGTCAGGTAGTGATTCTGCCAATGATGTATCTGGCACTGTCCTACGATCACCGTTTAATCGATGGCCGCGAATCTGTGGGCTATCTGGTGACGGTGAAAGAGATGCTGGAAGATCCAGCTCGCTTGCTGCTCGACGTATAACAAAGATAAATGACAAGGCTAGCCTGATTGCAAGGTGTTGATTACCTGCCTCCGCGCAATCAGGCAACCTCGTGTGCTTCGGCCCATCTCAGACCTTATATGGATAGAACATCATGAATTTACACGAATATCAGGCAAAACAACTGTTTGCTCGGTATGGCATGCCAGCGCCAACTGGCTACGCTTGTACCACACCGCGTGAAGCAGAAGAAGCCGCATCAAAAATCGGCACTGGCCCGTGGGTGGTTAAATGTCAGGTTCATGCAGGCGGTCGCGGTAAAGCGGGCGGCGTGAAACTGGTTAACAGCAAAGAAGATATTCGTGCTTTCGCTGAGCAGTGGTTAGGTAAAAAACTGGTCACGTACCAGACAGATGCCCATGGTCAACCGGTTCACCAGATTCTGGTTGAAGCTGCAACAGATATCGACAAAGAGCTGTATTTGGGCGCGGTTATCGATCGCAGTTCCCGCCGCGTGGTGTTTATGGCATCCACCGAAGGCGGCGTTGAGATTGAGAAGGTGGCTGAAGAAACCCCTGAACTGATCCACAAAATTGCACTGGATCCATTGACGGGGCCACAACCTTATCAAGGGCGTGAATTGGCCTTTAAATTGGGTCTGACGGGTAAGCAAGTCACTCAGTTCACCAAAATCTTTATGGGTTTGGCAACATTGTTCTTGGAGCGTGACTTGGCGATGGTTGAGATCAACCCGCTGGTTATCACGAAACAAGGCGATCTGGTCTGCTTAGACGGCAAACTGGGTGCAGACGGTAATGCGTTGTTCCGTCAACCAGAATTGCGCGAAATGCGTGATCCGAGCCAAGAAGATGCTCGCGAAGCACATGCTGCACAGTGGGAGCTGAACTACGTGGCTTTGGATGGCAACATTGGCTGCATGGTCAACGGTGCTGGTCTGGCGATGGGTACAATGGACATCGTAAAACTGCACGGTGGCGAACCTGCGAACTTCCTTGATGTAGGTGGCGGCGCAACCAAAGAGCGCGTGACTGAAGCGTTCAAAATCATTTTGTCTGATGACAAAGTGAAGGCCGTTTTCGTGAACATTTTCGGCGGTATTGTACGTTGTGACCTGATTGCTGACGGTATTATTGGCGCGGTTGAAGAAGTGGGTGTCAATGTGCCAGTTGTGGTACGTCTGGAAGGGAATAACGCTGAACTGGGTGCCAAAAAATTGGCAGACAGTGGTTTGAATATCATTGCTGCGACCAGCCTGACAGATGCGGCTCAGCAAGTTGTAGCGGCAGTGGGGGCTAAATAATGTCTATTTTAATCGATAAAAACACCAAAGTTATTTGCCAAGGTTTTACTGGTAGCCAAGGGACTTTCCACTCCGAACAAGCTATCGCTTATGGCACCAAAATGGTTGGCGGTGTGACGCCGGGTAAAGGTGGTACTCAACATTTGGGTCTGCCAGTATTTAATACCGTGCGTGAAGCGGTAGAGACGACAGGTGCAACTGCATCAGTAATCTACGTACCGGCACCATTCTGTAAAGACTCGATTCTGGAAGCCATCGATGCCGGCATCAAGCTGATTATCTGTATCACTGAAGGTATCCCGACACTGGATATGCTGGTGGTCAAAGTCAGATTGGAACAGTCTGATGCGCGCATGATTGGCCCGAACTGCCCAGGCGTTATCACTCCAGGCGAATGTAAGATTGGTATTATGCCAGGTCACATTCATTTGCCAGGCAAAGTGGGTATCGTCTCTCGCTCAGGGACGTTGACTTATGAAGCGGTAAAACAGACGACTGACATCGGTTTTGGTCAGTCGACGTGTGTCGGTATTGGCGGAGACCCAATTCCAGGATCTAACTTTATTGATATCTTGAAGTTGTTCCAAGAAGACCCGCAAACGGAAGTTATCGTGATGATTGGTGAAATTGGTGGTAACGCAGAAGAAGAAGCGGCCGCTTACATCAAAGATCACGTGACCAAACCTGTTGTCGGTTACATTGCAGGCGTGACTGCACCAAAAGGCAAACGTATGGGCCACGCTGGTGCCATCATTGCTGGCGGTAAAGGAACAGCGGATGACAAGTTCGCAGCGTTGGAAGCCGCAGGCGTCAAAACTGTGCGTAGCTTAGCTGAAATTGGTAATGCCGTTAAAGCGATATTGCCACAGTAAGCAATGGAACACGGGCAACACCACAGTTGCAAAAGGCCACCTTTCGGTGGCCTTTTTTAATGCTTAATCAGTACTTATTCAATGCAGTGATGAGTGCGATATCCGTTTGCGCTTGCAGTTTAGCCTGCTCATCGTTGGCATTAGCCACTTGCTGTTTTAAAGTTGCCAAGGCAGCGTCATAACTGCTCTTATCCCTAAATACCTTACCTTTCACGTTGATTGACGCAATGTTGGTGAAACGACCATCCGCAGTTGCAGGGACAGTTATTACGTCAGTATTAATCAGGTTTTTGACGATTTCTCTTTCTCTTTCATTGCCATCCAGTCCAACCAAGTGCCAGCGTTGTTGAGGCTTTCCTTCATATTTTCCCGCTTTAACTTCGGTCAAATAGCGAATGGTGAGATTACGAATAGTGCCTGCTTCCTCGCCATACTCGGCTTTACTATCAGACAGTATTGGGAATGTCCGTCCTTCGAGAACCCCGCCCTTTTGTGTCAGATGACCCATACGATAACTGTTCATGCCCAGATGTATCGGGGTGGTATCCGTGACAGGTGTACCGTCATTGAGGCGTAAATCGGTAATGCGCGAACCTGTAGGTTGGCGTAAATCAATGGTATAGGTCACGCCATCAAAGAAGTCATTGGTCGAATATTTTGAGGCGCGACGTTGTGGGTTAAAACTGTAAGTCACATCGCCCGGTTTCACTTGATTAAAGTAATCAGCGGACCATTCCATATACTGCTTTAATTCTTTGCCTGTTAGGCTGTAAACCGTTATTTCGCCACCGGCGTATTGATAGTTAAAGGCAATATCTTTCGCAGTGATGTCACCCACATCTAATTTGGGGCGATCATTATCAATCTGTAGGGCGATGATCTGGGCCTGGGGGGCGTAATAACGCGCCGCTTGCTGATACAGTGCGCTGATCCCTGTGTCTTGCACGTGAACTTGAGGAATGCCCTTAATTTCGTCTGCAGGTGCGAGATTGGTACCACTCAACTTGGCAATCACCCGATTTGCATTCGCACGCAAAATATCATGGTAAGGCTGATAAATGGCTTCTAGGTTTTTATCAGACTCAACGCCCTTGATAGGGTAGGTATAGCTGTCTTTATCGATGAGTTGATATTTCCCATCGCGCTGTTCGAATTTCAAGTCAATACGGGAAAGGGCGCGGCCATATTTATCTGGTTCAGTGATGATGACTCCGTTGACGACCGCTTTATCAATTTTTACATGCATATGGCCTGCAACGATCGCCGCCAATTCTGGATTGGCTTGGGCAATATCGCCCACCCCCGTCCCTGGCCGCTGGTTTTCATTGTCGATCCCCATATGAGCGACCAAAACAATAGCATCAACATTCGGTTGAATTTGTTGAATGACTTTTTTAACTTCCTGCACCGGGTCAGTGAAATGGATACCGTTAATTCGGTCAGTACCCTGTGCGAACTCTGCAGTCATCGGGGTATCCATTCCGATAATGCCGATTTTAACGCCTTGGCGCTCAATGATTTTGTAGGAGGGTAGGTAAGGCTTGCCTGAGTCCCAGAAAATGTTACCCGCCAATGCAGCGCCATTAAATTGCTTTAGTGAAGTTCCTAGCGCTTTCAGCCCAAAATCGAATTCATGGTTCCCCATCACCCAAGCATCATATTGCAGTGCATTAAAACCAAGAATCATCGGGCTGATGGGTTCATTTTTAAAGGTTTCAACGAAATTTCCTTGGAGGGTATCGCCTGCATCAACCAAAATAATATTGGGCTGTTCAGCGCGTATTTTATGCACTTTAGTGGCGATTTGGCTCAGGCTGCCGGCCATATTCTCAGTGTCGCTGGCATAATCCCAGGGCACAAAAGTGCCATGTAAATCAGAGGTCCCCAAGATAGTGATATCAACCTGTTGGGCGGCAATAGATGTGGTACTGGTACACAGGAGTGTGGCGAGGGCTATTCTTTTCATTATAGAGGATTCAATATTTTATCGATTAACAGCACGTTATCATGCAACAAAATGGCAACACTTGCGAACGCTTCTCTGAAAATGAACTAACATACTTATATAAAACTCGAAATTGTGATTGAACTCACTCTGAATCAATTAATTTTAAAAGTTAATCTGGATCGCATAATAACGAAGTAATAAAGCATTAGTTAAACTATAAAATTACATTTTATTAACAGTTGTGGGTTATATAAAAACAATAGAACGTTTAATTAACATGAAAAAGAATTAATTGTTCTAAATCAACTTTTGAATATAGCAATAATGTTCAGATACGCTTAAATTGTGCTGGATCAAATTAAAGCACAGTAGGTAAATGGCCTATTTCTTGACCTGTATCCAGAACTCAACGCTGGGTCACGTAAAATCCTATTTATTGTGTGGGATTAGAAGCGTAGTATTACCCCGGTGTAATACTGGGTAGTTGATATTGTTATTTTTGTTGTGTTTTTTTGGGCATTCACTGCGGGTAATGATGAGGCTTCGGATTTAAACAGAAGCCGAGTGACCGCAAGTCGGAGTCTTCCTGCGAGGAGCAAGGAGTCAAGATGTTTGATATTGTCGAACTGTCACGGTTACAGTTTGCCTTAACGGCAATGTACCATTTCTTATTTGTCCCATTAACGCTGGGGATGGCGTTTTTGTTGGCAATTATGGAATCGGTTTATGTGCTGTCTGGTAAACAAATCTATAAAGATATGACCAAATTCTGGGGCAAGTTATTTGCGATTAACTTTGCTCTGGGGGTTGCCACTGGTTTGACTATGGAGTTCCAATTCGGGACAAACTGGTCATATTTCTCACATTACGTCGGCGATATTTTCGGTGCCCCTCTGGCAATCGAAGGTTTAATGGCGTTCTTCCTGGAATCTACTTTTGTCGGTCTGTTCTTCTTCGGATGGGATCGTCTGAGTAAACATCAGCATTTGGCTGTAACCTGGCTGGTTGCATTAGGCTCTAACTTCTCTGCGTTGTGGATCTTGGTTGCTAACGGTTGGATGCAAAACCCGATTGCATCTGATTTCAACTTTGAAACCATGCGTATGGAAATGCTGAGCTTCTCAGAACTGGTGTTGAACCCAGTTGCTCAGGTGAAATTCGTTCACACTGTGGCAGCAGGTTATGTTACCGGCGCGATGTTCGTTCTAGGTATCAGCTCCTACTATCTGCTGAAAGGCCGTGATATTCCATTCGCCAAGCGCTCCTTTGCGATTGCGGCGAGCTTTGGTTTAGCTGCAACGCTATCCGTTATCGTACTGGGTGATGAATCTGGTTATGAAATGGGTGACGTGCAGAAAACCAAATTGGCTGCGATCGAAGCTGAATGGGAAACTCAACCGCCACCAGCTGCCTTTACGCTGTTTGCTATCCCTAATCAGGAAACGATGGAGAACCGCTTTGCTGTTCAGATTCCATTTGCATTAGGTATCATTGCGACTCGTTCACTGGACACGCCGGTGATTGGTCTGCGCGATTTGATGTCTCAACACGAAGTGCGTATTCGCAATGGTATTCAAGCCTATAGCCTGTTAGAGAAATTACGCAGTGGCAATACTGACCCTGCTGTACGTGAAGCATTCAGTAAGGCAAAACAAGATTTGGGCTACGGTTTGCTATTGAAGCGTTATACCCAAAACGTCACTGATGCGACTGAAGAACAAATTCAGCTCGCTGCGCAAGACTCCATTCCACGTGTTCTCCCTCTATACTTTGCATTCCGCATCATGGTGGCTTGTGGCTTCCTCATGTTGCTGATCATTGGTTTGTCGTTCTGGAGCGTTATCCGCGGCAAGATTGGTGAGAAAAAATGGCTACTGCGTACCGCATTGTTCGGTATTCCATTACCGTGGATTGCAGTAGAAGCAGGTTGGTTTGTCGCCGAATATGGCCGTCAACCATGGGCCATCGGTGAAGTGCTGCCGACAGCAATCGCAAATTCGTCTGTTACTGCTGGGGATATTCTATTCTCAATGGCGTTGATTTGCGGTCTGTACACGCTGTTCCTGGTTGCAGAAATGTACCTGATGTTCAAATTTGCGCGCCTTGGGCCAAGCAGCCTGAAAACTGGCCGCTATCATTTTGAACAGCCGACTGCACCAGTGCAGGAAGCACGGTAAACAGGAGTCCACTTATGTTTGATTATGAAGTATTACGATTTATCTGGTGGCTGCTGATCGGTGTGCTGCTGATTGGTTTTGCAGTCACCGATGGTTTCGATATGGGTGTTGGTGTCCTGCTGCGTATCATCGCTAAGAATGATACAGAACGTCGTATTTTGATTAACTCGATTGCCCCTCACTGGGATGGTAATCAGGTTTGGTTGATCACCGCCGGTGGGGCGCTGTTTGCGGCCTGGCCGATGGTGTACGCAGCCGCATTCTCCGGCTTCTATATCGCGATGATTTTGGTGTTGGCTGCGTTGTTCTTCCGTCCGGTAGGCTTTGATTACCGTTCCAAGGTGGAAGATAACCGCTGGCGCAATATGTGGGACTGGGGCATTTTTGTCGGTAGCTTTGTACCTGCTGTCGTATTCGGTGTGGCGTTCGGTAACTTGCTGCAAGGCGTGCCGTTCCACATGGATAGCTACATGCGTCTGTTCTACACAGGTAACTTCTTCCAGTTGCTGAACCCGTTTGGTTTACTGGCTGGGGTTGTCAGCTTAACCATGTTGGTTACGCAAGGGGCAACTTACCTGCAAATGCGTACCCGTGGCGAACTGCATCTGCGTTCCCGTGCAGCCGCGCAAATCTCTGCGTTGGTGATGGGTGTTGCCTTCTTGCTGGCCGGTATTTGGTTAGTGAAAGGCATCGATGGTTTTGTGGTGACTTCTGCGCTAGATACTGCCGCTCAATCTAACCCGATGCGCAAAGAAGTCGCACATCAGGCAGGTGCATGGTTGATTAACTTCAACAAGTACCCAATCCTGTGGGCGCTGCCTGCTCTTGGCGTGATTCTGCCACTGTTTACCATCTTGCTGTCGCGCTTTGAAAAAGGGGCTTGGGCCTTCCTGTTCTCATCGCTGACCATTGCTTGTGTGATTTTGACTGCTGGGGTCACTATGTTCCCATTCGTTATGCCGTCAAGCACAGTGCCAAATGTCAGCCTGACAATGTGGGATGCAACATCTAGCCTGTTGACGCTAAAAGTGATGACCATTGTTGCGATCATCTTTGTCCCTATCATCCTGTTGTACACCAGTTGGTGTTACTACAAAATGTTCGGGCGCATTGATAAAGACTTTATCGAAAACAACAAGCATTCACTGTACTAGGGAGCATAAAGCATGTGGTATTTTGCCTGGATTCTAGGGACACTTCTGGCCTGCTCCTTTGGTATCATTACTGCTCTGGCATTGGAGCAGAGTGAAGCCAACGCAGCAGAAAAAGCTGCCAATAATGGCAATGATGATGTTGTCCGATAAGTTATACGCGTTAATGGATAAGGGTCCGTTCAGGGCCCTTTCACTCCTGCTCGCATTTGCTGTCGCTTTCTGTGTATTTTGGGATCCTTCGCGTTTTGCGGCGGCGACCAGCTCACTTGAAGTGTGGCAAGAGGTGTTTATTGTGTGGGCAGTGTGTACTGGTGTGATTCATGGTGTAGGTTTTCGCCCTAATCGGGTGTGGCTGCGTGCTTTTTTCTCACCACTTCCAGCAATTGTGATCTTGGGCGCGGGATTATTCTACTTTTTCGCTTAATCTGAATGTATATCGCCTAATTTGTACAAAATCTCTCCTTATGGGCCTTCTGGCCCATAATTATTTTATTTCTATTCTCTCAAGTGATTCCAAAGCGTAACGCTCTTCAGTATAGTGTCTCGGTTAATTGCATTACTGGGAAGTAGAGTGAGTAATACGTTGTTTCGATGGCCGGTACGTGTCTATTTTGAAGACACCGATGCTGGTGGTGTGGTTTACCATGCACGCTACGTTGCCTTTTACGAAAGAGCGCGCACAGAAATGTTGCGCCAACACAATTTTCACCAGCAGCAATTGCTCCGTGAGCATGTCGCTTTCGCTGTCCGCCGCATGACGGTAGAATACCTGGCACCTGCACGTCTTGATGATATGCTGGAAGTTCAGAGTGAAATTACCGCAATGCGTGGGGCTTCTCTCACGTTTGCTCAACGAATTCTCGACTCACATGGCAATCTTCTGAGTAGTGCAGAAGTATTGATCGCATGTATCGATCCACACCAAATGAAGCCAAAAGCGCTTCCTAAGTCTATTGTCGCGGAGTTTAAGTAGTGGCTGACATGAACATTCTGGATTTATTCCTGCAGGCAAGCTTATTCGTTAAGCTTATCATGCTGGTTCTGATGGGCTTTTCTATTGCTTCATGGGCGATCATCATTCAGCGAACGCGTATTCTGAATGCTGCTACCCGCGATGCAGAAGCCTTCGAAGATAAATTTTGGTCTGGCATTGAGCTGTCTCGCCTGTATCAAGAAAGCCAGGCTCGTCGCGATACGCTGGGTGGCTCTGAGCAGATCTTCCATTCTGGATTCAAAGAATTTGCCCGTTTGCACCGCGCAAATAGTCATGCACCTGAGGCTGTTATTGATGGCGCTTCCCGTGCTATGCGCATCTCAATGAACCGTGAATTAGAAGCGCTGGAAACACATATTCCATTCCTTGGTACTGTCGGTTCTATCAGCCCGTATATCGGTCTGTTTGGTACAGTATGGGGGATTATGCATGCCTTTATTTCTCTGGGCGCGGTGAAGCAGGCGACGTTGCAAATGGTCGCACCAGGTATTGCTGAGGCACTGATTGCTACGGCGATTGGCCTGTTTGCTGCCATCCCTGCTGTTATGGCTTATAACCGTCTGAATCAGCGTGTGAATAAACTTGAACAAAACTATGACAACTTCATGGAAGAGTTCATTGCTATTCTGCATCGTCAGGCTTTTGCCAGCGCTGAGAGCAAATAAGTAGGGGGTTGTATGGCGCGAGTACGTGGTCGTAAACGTCGCGAGCTTAAGTCTGAAATTAACATTGTTCCCTTACTTGACGTCTTGCTGGTGCTGCTGCTGATTTTCATGGCAACAGCGCCGATTATCACCCAAAGCGTTGAAGTGGATCTCCCTGATGCAACGGATTCGAAAACCGTTTCAAGCGATGATAACCCGCCGGTGATTGTCGAAGTGTCAGGTGTAGGTCAGTATTCGCTGGTTATTGATCACCAACGGATGGAGCAGTTGCCGTCGGAACAAGTGGTGGCAGAAGCGCAGGCAAGATTAAAAGCGAATCCGAAAACCGTATTCCTGATTGGCGGCGCGAAAGAGGTTCCTTATGATGAAATCATCAAGGCCTTGAATATGCTGCATCAGGCGGGTGTGACGTCGGTGGGCTTAATGACTCAACCGATATAAATTTGCGTTGATATTGGCTGGATGATGTATCAATCCAGCCAGTAGCGACCCTGTGTTTAGCAGTTCCGTTTTTTAGAAATAGAGCGCGGACATCGAGTGTGGAAATCGAGCGTGGGTAAGGCAACCGAGCAAAATGATAAGCTGAATCGCGCGATTATAGTGTCGGTGGTTCTGCATATCGTATTGATTGCCCTGTTGATTTGGGGCTCTCTGACACAGACGACTGAAATGGGCGGCGGCGGTGCCGGCGGCGAAGTTATTGACGCCGTTATGGTCGATCCTGGCGCTGTGACAGAACAGTATAACCGTCAGCAGCAACAGCAGACGGATGCTAAACGTGCAGAACAACAACGCCAGAAGAAGGCCGAGCAGCAAGCGGAAGAATTACAACAGAAACAGGCGACAGAACAACAACGCCTGAAAGAATTGGAAAAAGAGCGTCTGCAAGCGCAAGAAGATGCGAAGCAGGCGGCTGAAGAACAGAAGAAACAAGCCGCAGAGCAGCAAAAACAGGCCGCTGAGCAACAGAAAGTTGCCGCCGCCGCCGCTGCCAAAGCGAAAGAAGAGCAGAAGCAAGCTGAAGCTGCAGCGGCTCAAGCTAAAGCAGAAGCCGATAAGCTCGTGAAAGCGCAGGCAGAAGCACAGAAGAAAGCCGAAGCTGAAGCTAAGAAAGAAGCTGCAGTTGCCGCCGCTGCGAAAAAACAAGCTGATGCTGATGCGAAGAAAGCCGCAGAGGCCGCTGAAAAGGCCGCAACACAAGCGGCAGAAAAGAAAGCCGCAGCTGATGCCGAGAAAAAAGCTGCCGCTGATGCTAAAAAGGCTGCCGCTGCAGATGCCAAGAAGAAAGCCGCCGCTGAAGCTGCTGCTGCCACAGACGTAGATGATTTGTTTGGTGGCTTGGCTAACTCCAAGAATGCACCGAAAAGTGGCTCTGGTGCAGGTGCTGCTGCCGCAGGTCAAGGTGGTGGCAAGAAGAGTGGGGCGTCTGGCGCTGATGTCAGTGGCTACCTAGGCCAAATCACTGCGGCGATACAAAGTAAATTTTATGATGCAGATCTTTACAAAGGCCGTACCTGTGATCTGCGAATTAAATTAGCACCAGATGGTCTATTGATTGATGTTAAAGCGGAAGGTGGTGATCCAGCACTGTGCCAAGCTGCCATCGCTGCCGCGAAACAAGCTAAGATTCCTAAACCGCCAAGTTCTGATGTTTATGAAGTGTTTAAGAATGCTCCGCTTGTATTTAAACCTCAGTAAGGTTTGATTAACAGAGAATAACTCTGTCAATCAACGAATGGATTATGTAGTTTTGTTTGCGTTGGTTTGTTAAAATTCTGCTAATTATCGCGGGCATCCCGCTCGGATAAGGGAGATAAGATGAAGCAGGCATTTCGAGTAGCGCTAGGCTTTTTAGTTTTATGGGCTTCTGTATTACATGCAGAAGTTCGAATTGAGATTACCCAAGGGGTAGACTCTGCTCGTCCAATTGGTGTCGTTCCATTTAAATGGATGGGACCAGGTACGCCACCTGAAGAGATTGGCGCGATTGTTGGCGCAGATTTACGTAACAGTGGCAAGTTTAACCCTATCGACGCAGCTCGAATGCCACAACAGCCTTCTACCGCGGCGGAAGTCACGCCAGCGGCTTGGACTGCACTGGGTATTGATGCCGTTGTTGTTGGTCAGGTACAACCAAGTGCCGACGGCAGCTATGTTGTTTCTTACCAATTAGTTGATACTTCGGGTGCTGCAGGTAGTGTTTTGGCGCAAAATCAGTATAAGGTCACCAAACAATGGTTACGTTATGCCGCGCATACCGCCAGCGATGAAGTTTTCGAAAAGCTAACTGGAATTAAAGGTGCTTTCCGTACCCGTATTGCTTATGTTGTGCAAACGAATGGCGGCAAATTCCCTCACGAATTGCGGGTTTCTGATTACGATGGCTACAACCAATTTGTGGTTCACCGTTCTCCAGAACCTTTGATGTCACCAGCCTGGTCTCCAGATGGTAGCAAGATTGCTTATGTCACTTTCGAGAGTGGTAAATCAGCGCTGGTTATCCAGACGTTGGCAAATGGTGCAATCAGACAAGTGGCTTCATTCCCACGTCATAATGGCGCACCAGCTTTCTCGCCAGATGGGACAAAATTGGCCTTCGCTTTATCTAAAAGTGGTAGCCTGAACTTGTATGTTATGGACTTAGGTTCTGGTCAAATTAGCCAAGTTACTGATGGCCGTAACAATAACACTGAACCAAGCTGGTTCCCGGACAGCCAAAACCTAGCCTATACCTCGGATCAGGGCGGTCGTCCACAAGTGTACAAAGTGAATATTAATGGCGGTGCGCCACAGCGAATTACGTGGGAAGGTTCTCAGAACCAGAACGCAGATGTAAGTCCTGATGGTAAGTTCCTCGCATTGGTTAGTTCCAATGGTGGGGCACAACACATCGCTAAACAGGATCTAGAAACGGGAGCCGTTCAAGTATTAACGGACACGTTCCTGGATGAAACGCCGAGTATCGCACCAAATGGCACCATGATTATCTATAGCTCGACACAAGGGCTAGGAGCTGTGTTGCAGTTGGTTTCGACTGATGGGCGTTTCAAAGCGCGTCTTCCGGCTACTGATGGACAGGTCAAATTTCCTGCCTGGTCGCCGTATCTGTGATGCATGTGTAAATACGTATGTATGGCA
This sequence comes from Yersinia massiliensis, assembly GCF_003048255.1. Taxonomy (NCBI): domain Bacteria; kingdom Pseudomonadati; phylum Pseudomonadota; class Gammaproteobacteria; order Enterobacterales; family Yersiniaceae; genus Yersinia; species Yersinia massiliensis. The sequence continues at coordinate 3,343,302 of NZ_CP028487.1, read as the reverse complement.
AACTATAAAAGGATCAAAGAGATGCAACTGAACAAAGTGCTAAAAGGGCTAATGTTGGCTTTGCCAGTTCTGGCAATCGCTGCTTGTAGTTCTAACAAAAGCGCAAATAATGACCAATCTGGCATGGGCGCTGGCACTGGTACAGAAAACGGCAGCAACCTGTCTTCCGAAGAGCAAGCACGTCTTCAGATGCAAGAACTGCAAAAGAACAATATCGTTTACTTCGGTTTCGATAAATACGATATCGGTTCTGACTTCGCTCAAATGCTGGATGCACACGCTGCATTCCTGCGTAGCAACCCATCTTACAAAGTTGTTGTTGAAGGCCACGCGGATGAACGCGGTACGCCAGAATACAACATCGCGTTGGGCGAGCGTCGTGCTAATGCAGTGAAGATGTATCTGCAAGGTAAAGGCGTTTCTGCTGACCAGATCTCTATCGTTTCTTACGGTAAAGAGAAACCAGCAGTGCTGGGTCATGATGAAGCAGCGTTCGCTAAAAACCGTCGTGCAGTTCTGGTTTACTAAGAGAATCGCATGAACAGTAACTTCAGACGTCACTTAGTGAGTCTGTCGTTACTGGTTGGCGTAGCGGTCCCATGGGCCGCTACTGCCCAAGCGCCAATCAGTAATGTCGGCTCCGGCTCGGTAGAAGATCGAGTCACTCAACTTGAGCGTATTTCCAACGCTCACAGCCAGCTATTAACTCAACTTCAGCAACAACTGTCTGACTCGCAACGCGATGTTGATAGTTTACGCGGTCAGATCCAAGAAAATCAGTACCAGCTCAATCAGATTGTTGAGCGGCAAAAACAGATCTACCAACAGATGGATAGTCTGAGTGGTGGTCAAGGGGCTTCAACAGCAGCGCCTGCGGCTGATGCTGCTGCATCAGCGAATGCCACGGCTGGAAGTTCCGATGCTGCCGTTGCAGGTACAGCAGCCGCCACAGCGCCTGCAGCAAGTACTGGTGATGAAAACAGCGATTATAATGCAGCTGTTTCCTTAGCTCTTGAGAAAAAGCAATACGATCAAGCGATCACTGCTTTCCAAGGTTTCGTGAAACAGTATCCAAAGTCCACTTATCAACCTAACGCCAATTATTGGTTGGGGCAGTTGTATTACAACAAAGGTAAGAAAGACGATGCAGCATATTATTACGCTGTTGTAGTAAAGAATTATCCAAAATCTCCAAAAAGTTCCGATGCAATGTTTAAAGTTGGGGTGATCATGCAGGATAAAGGCCAAAGCGATAAAGCGAAGGCGGTTTATCAGCAAGTGATCAAGCAATACCCTAATACTGATGCCGCTAAACAGGCACAGAAACGTTTATCTGCTCTTTAGCCTTTTTCGAGTCCAGGAATTGGTCATGTTGACTAATTTCTGGGCTTTGGCGAACGAAGAACAAGCAGTTAAACGCGCGAACAGAAATTTAAGTTGCACTGTGAAGAGAAATTAGTAATATATGCCGCCGTTGCCAAGACAACTTGTAAAACGTTAAGGCAGCAGGAAATTATCGTCAGTAGTACCGGTAATGGGTCGTTAGCTCAGTTGGTAGAGCAGTTGACTTTTAATCAATTGGTCGCAGGTTCGAATCCCGCACGACCCACCATTACCTTTGCAAGACGAGCAGTTCCGCACGACAGACTCCGCGTTGTCATCAAGTAAAAATACATAATGGGTCGTTAGCTCAGTTGGTAGAGCAGTTGACTTTTAATCAATTGGTCGCAGGTTCGAATCCCGCACGACCCACCATTATGTCGCAGTACAGTACTTCCGCACGATGAACACCGAATTATCGTTAGTCAGTAAATGCATAATGGGTCGTTAGCTCAGTTGGTAGAGCAGTTGACTTTTAATCAATTGGTCGCAGGTTCGAATCCCGCACGACCCACCATTATGTCGCAATACAGTAATCCCGCACGATAAGCACCAAAAACGTCGAGTAACTTACATAATGGGTCGTTAGCTCAGTTGGTAGAGCAGTTGACTTTTAATCAATTGGTCGCAGGTTCGAATCCCGCACGACCCACCATTATGTCGCAATACAATAATCCCGCACGATAAGCATTAAAAACGTCGAGTAAACCTACATAATGGGTCGTTAGCTCAGTTGGCGATGTAGTTGACTTTTAATCGATTGGTTAAAGGTTCGAGCCGAGCGAAGCGAGACAGCAACGCGCTAGCGTTGACCCGAAGGGCGAATCCGAAGGATGAGTAATCCCGCACGACCCACCATTATATCAAGCCCCCAGCACTTCCCCTCAGCAAGCACTCAAGTAGAACAATTGACTCTTAATCAATAGGTCGCAGTTCAAGTAATTTCTCTCATCCTCACAACAAAACCCGCTTCTATCATCATCTGACATTTCGAACTCACCCCATTTTTAATCCTAAATTTTAACTCTATTAAACATTTTTGCCATTATCAGACGATTTTGAGCGACTTTTAGCTAGATATTGGTTATTTTGTTTAGGATAAAAAACAAACCAATTTTACTGGCCGCCAAAAATGGCTGGTCACGTCGAAATAATTGGCAACAGAGATGTGAGCGATGAGTGAAACATTTGATGTGAATGCGGCTATATATCCATTCCCTCCACGGCCAGTTCCTTTGGATGAGGATGAAAAAACCTTCTACCGTGAGAAAATCAAAACACTGCTGAAGCAACGCGACGCTGTGTTAGTCGCTCACTATTATACTGATCCCGAAATTCAGGCGCTAGCAGAAGAGACCGGTGGCTGCGTTGCTGACTCCCTTGAAATGGCGAGATTTGGTAATAAGCATCCTGCGTCCACCTTACTGGTTGCTGGCGTGCGCTTTATGGGCGAGACAGCTAAAATTCTCAATCCAGAGAAACAAGTGCTGATGCCTACGCTAAATGCGGAGTGTTCACTGGATTTAGGTTGCCCGATTGATGAATTTGCTGCCTTCTGTGATAGCCACCCAGATCGCACCGTGGTGGTTTACGCGAACACCTCGGCAGCAGTCAAAGCCAGAGCTGATTGGGTGGTGACATCCAGCATTGCGGTCGAACTTATCGAACATCTCGATAGCTTAGGTGAAAAAATCATCTGGGCACCAGACCGCCATCTGGGCAATTACGTCCAGAAGAAGAGTGGCGCTGATATCTTGTGCTGGCAGGGGGCTTGTATCGTCCATGACGAGTTTAAAACCCAAGCACTGACCCGCATGAAAGCATTACATCCCGACGCCGCTGTGTTGGTCCACCCAGAGTCTCCACAGGCAATCGTCGATATGGCGGATGCTGTTGGCTCAACGAGCCAGCTCATTCAGGCGGCCAAAACACTACCGCAGAAGAAGTTAATTGTGGCGACTGATCGGGGCATTTTTTACAAAATGCAGCAGGCATGCCCTGATAAAGAGTTATTTGAAGCACCGACAGCAGGTGAAGGTGCCGCATGTCGAACATGTGCTCATTGTCCGTGGATGGCGATGAATGGCCTCAGAGCTATCGCTGAAGGGCTAGAGCAGGGTGGAATGATGCATGAGATACATGTTGATGAAGAATTGCGTCAGCAGGCGCTGATACCGTTAAATCGCATGCTAGATTTTGCCGACCAGTTGAAGTTACAGGTTAAGGGCAATGCCTGAGTGGTCATTGGCACGATATCGACGAGGCATCTAGGCTAAGTTAGTGATTTGAATGACGACATTACCGGGGCGGCTTCTATAGCGGCAACTTGAAAGATAGCAGTGAAAAGGATTGTCAGATGGATTTTTTGAGTACTAGCAATATCTTGGTGCATATCCCGCTGGGGGCGGGTGGTTATGATCTTTCTTGGATAGAGGCAATAGGGACTCTATTTGGGTTGCTGTGTATTTGGTTCGCCAGCAAAGAGAAAATCATTAACTATCTGTTTGGTTTGATTAACGTCACTTTGTTTGCTGTTATTTTCTTCCAGATCCAGCTTTATGCCAGCTTGCTGCTACAACTGTTCTTTTTTGTCGCAAATATTTACGGCTGGTATGCCTGGAGCAAACAAACGCCTGACAACCAAGCTGAATTAAAGATTCGCTGGTTATCTTTACCCAAAGCTTTGGGGTGGGCAGCGGTTTGTGTCGTCGGTATCACCTTAATGACTCTGCATATTGACACCGTATTTGCTTGGTTAACTCGAGTCGCTGTCAACGTGATGCAGGGTTTGGGGGCGAATGTGCAAATGCCTGAACTGCAACCTGACGCTTTCCCGTTCTGGGATTCCACAATGATGGTCTTGTCCATTGTGGCAATGATTCTGATGACGCGTAAATACGTTGAAAACTGGCTGATTTGGGTGGTGATCGATGTCATCAGTGTTGCTATCTTCGCTTATCAAGGCGTTTATGCGATGGCGTTGGAATATGTATTACTGACGCTGATCGCCCTGAACGGATCTTGGCTGTGGATAAGAAGCGCAGCGCGGAATCATTCACGCCCGCTGTCAGCTCAAAGCGAGTAATATTCAGATTTAATCGCTGTTACGATAAGCGAATATCAGGCCGCATGATCCTTTATTGCGGCCTGATTGTTTCTGGTACGTCATGATGATGGCTAGTGATGATGATGGTGGTGGTGGTCACCTGCTGGTGCAGCCTGATTAATCACGCAATCTGGCGTTTCACAGGCTTGATACTCCATTTGAATGGTGGCATGGCCAATATCGTAATGGTGCAATAAATGATGCTGAATACGTTGCAGCAATTCATCATTATCCCTTGGGGGAATGACCTGAACATGGAGCGTCATCACGCGTTGATTGCCGACTTGCCATAAATGTACGTGATGAACATTCCTCACTTCATAAATATCAGCACACAAACTTTTTCTCAGTTTGTCGATATCAATCTCTTGCGGTGCCCCTTCCAACAACTCGTGGAAACTCTCTTTTAGTAGCCGCCAAGCGCTGCGCAGCACCAACACCGAAACTAACACGGATAAGATAGGGTCGATTGGCGTCCAACCGGTCGTGAGAATGACGATAGCGGCAATGATCGCCCCGACAGAACCCAATAAATCGCCTAGTACGTGCAAAGCCGCCGCACGCACATTGATATTCTTTTCTTCTTCGCCACGGTGAAGTATCCAAAAGCAAAATACATTCGCGACTAACCCGGCAATGGCGATGATTAACATCGGGATACCCATGACTTCATGGGGAGAGACGAAACGTTGAACGGCTTCCCAGACAATCAATATGACGATCAGCACTAACGCTGCGGCATTCACAAAAGCGGCTAATGTCGTGAGCCGTAAATAACCAAAAGTATGGCGAGAGTCAGGCTTTCGTTGCGAAAAATGCACGGCAATCAACGCAATAAATAATGCAGCTGAATCCGTCAGCATGTGCCCAGCATCAGCCAATAAGGCTAGTGAGCCCGATAGCCAACCACCAATGGCTTCAATCACCATAAACAGGGTCGTGACCACAAAAGCGATCAGCAGGCGTTTGCTATTGCTATCTTGTGGGAGGTGAAATGAAGGGGCAGCCATGTTTATCCTCTGTCTCAGAAATCAATCTATGAACCCGCAGTTTCGCCTGTTCGATCATTTTTACTGCTTTTAATTATGTTAACGCTGATTGGGTTTTATTCAATAAATTGATATGTATTATAGCGAATACAATAACTACATTTTCCACGTTTTCTCTCCTTGGCTGATTCCAACTTCGATCTTTTGTCTCCTAAAATCGATGGTGTCCACATTGCTGTTTATCTGTGCGGAATGCCTATTCTGTAAAAGTAGATTTACAGCGTTCAATTCAGCCGTTAGATTGGTTTAGATAAATGTTGTGCGATGACTGATACCAGACTTAATGGAAGAACTATGAATTACCTGAATGATGACCTACGAATTAATGAAATTAAGGAACTCCTGCCCCCTGTTGCCCTGTTAGAGAAGTTTCCCGCCAGCAAAAATGCGGCAGAAACGGTATCCAAGACCCGCACAGCGATCCACAATATTTTGCAAGCGAATGATGACCGTCTATTGGTGGTGATTGGCCCATGCTCAATTCATGATACTCAGGCGGCTAAAGAGTACGCGACCCGTTTATTGTCACTGCGCGAAGAGCTGCAAGGTGAGCTAGAAGTGGTGATGCGGGTTTATTTTGAAAAACCACGTACCACGGTTGGCTGGAAAGGTTTGATTAACGATCCGCACATGGATGGTAGTTACGACATCAATGACGGTTTACGTATCGCACGTAAATTGCTGCTCGATATCAACGAGAGTGGCTTACCGGCGGCGGGTGAATTTTTGGATATGATCACCCCACAATATTTGGCTGACCTGATGAGTTGGGGGGCTATTGGTGCTCGTACTACCGAATCGCAGGTTCACCGTGAGTTAGCTTCAGGTCTATCTTGCCCCGTTGGATTTAAAAACGGTACTGATGGCACGATTAAAGTGGCTATCGACGCCATTAATGCTGCCAGCGCACCACATTGCTTCCTGTCAGTGACCAAGTGGGGTCACTCCGCGATTGTGAATACTGCGGGCAACGACGATTGCCATATCATTCTGCGTGGCGGTAAAGAACCTAATTACAGCAGCGCGCATGTTACTGCCGTGAAAGAAGGGCTGAGCAAAGCGGGTCTTGAGCCGCAGATCATGATTGATTTCAGCCATGCTAACAGCAGCAAGCAATTCAAAAAGCAAATGGATGTGGGGACGGATGTTTGTCGCCAAATTGCTGAAGGCGAAAAAGCCATTATGGGCGTGATGATTGAAAGTCATCTGGTGGAAGGTAACCAAAATCTAGAAAGCGGCGAACCCCTGACTTACGGTAAAAGTGTGACCGATGCCTGTATCGGTTGGGAAGATACGGAAGTCTTACTGCGTCAGCTATCCAATGCGGTGAAAGCTCGCCGTAGTTAATCGCGAGCTAAACTGGTAAATGAGCTAAGCCGATAAATAACTAAGCCAGCCAATAAAAAACCCCGTCATCCAAAATGTACGGGGTTTTTTTATGGTGTTAATCAGGAATGATTATTTTGCTTTACCCTGATTAGCGACCGCCGCGGCTTTCGCAGCGATTTCTTCGGCGTTGCCCAGATAGTAGTGCTTGATTGGTTTGAAGTTTTCATCAAACTCATACACCAATGGCACGCCAGTTGGGATGTTCAGTTCAAGAATTTCGTCTTCGTTCAGGTTATCCAGATATTTTACCAAGGCACGCAGAGAGTTACCGTGAGCTGCAATGATAACGCGCTCGCCGCTCGCGATACGTGGCTTGATAACGTCTTCCCAGTAAGGGATAACACGATCGATGGTCAGTGCGAGGCTTTCAGTCGTTGGCAACTCGGCATCGGTCAATTTTGCATAACGTGGGTCATGACCTGGGAAACGCTCATCACTTTTATCCAGTGCTGGCGGGGTGATGGCAAAGCCACGACGCCACAATTTAACTTGGTCATCACCATATTTGGCTGCAGTTTCTGATTTATCCAAACCTTGCAGTGCGCCGTAGTGACGCTCATTCAGTTTCCACGTTTTCTCTGTTGGCAGCCAAGCTTGATCTAACTCATCCAGAATGCTCCACAGGGTGTGGATAGCGCGTTTGAGCACAGAGGTGTAAGCGAAATCAAAAGCGAAGCCTTCGTCTTTTAACAGCTTGCCTGCTGCTTTTGCTTCAGTACGGCCTTTTTCAGATAAATCAACGTCATACCAACCGGTGAAGCGGTTTTCGTTGTTCCATTGACTTTCGCCGTGACGTACCAGAACCAGCTTTGTTACTGCCATAGTTCGAACTCCTCAAATGATTCAATGATAACTATTATCATTATATTGCGGGATTGCTGCTAACAGCAATCGTTTGTGTTTAACCATAGCCAATTTTTTAAGGTAACGTAAGGCTTTAGTTGAATCGATTCCGTCCTTGGAATCATAGGCATGAGCGCGATTCGAGGACGTTAGGCGGCTTTTTTCAGGCATGTACTCATAAAGGTTTTACGCTCATCGCCTTTTAGCGCCTTGGTGGCCGCTTCGGCGTTACAATTTTTCATTTTTTGCTGCTGCGGCGTTAACGCTTTTTCATCCGGTGCAGGTTGTGCTTTCAAGCACTGGCTCATAAACGCCTTGCGCTCATCTCCTTTCAGCGATTTTGCGGCAGCCTGCTTATTACAATCGGTCATTTTTTGTTGTTGTGCTGCTTGGGCGGGTGAGGGGGTTTTAGCCGTGTCAGCCGCGATGGCATTAGCACCCAGCAATAAGCTTGCTGAGAGTAACCATAAGGTCGTTAGACGCATAAGAGTTCCCTTTATTCACTGTTCATGGAGACAAGATTGGCGTCTGAAAGGGCAGGCAACAGCTGAGGACGGCCGCCTGACAGATGCTATTAAGCGTAGTCGGCGGCCGCTTATAAAAAAAGTTACAGGGCGATAAAATGATAAACGGTCGTGGCGCGGTAGATTTTCCCCGGCTTTAACCAACAATCGGGTTGTGGCCATTCAGGGTGGTTAGGGCTATCGGGTAGAAATTCACTTTCCAGCGCGACACCGGTATAGCTAGCGTAAGTTCCGCCATTTCGCGACGGCGTGCCGCCTAGGAAATTGCCACTGTAAAGCTGTAACGCTGGGGCAGTGGTGTAGACACTTATTTGTACGCGATTATCGGATGACCACAGATGCGCTGCAGGGCTTTCCGTCGCACCACAAGTTCGGTGCAATAAATAAGCGTGATCATAGCCTTTCACGCGCTGCTGGCAACGGTCTTGCAAGAAATCGCGTGCCAGTGTTTTCGCTTGGCGAAAGTCCATACCAGTTTTTTCAACATTGGCCAGCCCACCGGTGGGGATACCTTCGCTATCGACAGGTAAATATCGGTCAGCGAACAGCTGTAAACGGTGAGCTCTAACATCGTGCCCTTCACCATCAAGGTTAAAATAAGCATGATTGGTGAGATTTACCGGGCAAGTTTTATCCACCTGCGCCTGATAGTGAATCTCTAATCGATTATCTTCGGTTAGCAGGTACTGGACTTCAGCAGTCAGATTGCCGGGGAAGCCCTGATCCCCATCAGGTGAATGAAGCTGATAGGTCACCTGCTTTTCATCCTGCTTAACTTTTTGCCAGCGACGGGCATGGAACCCTTCTGGGCCGCCATGCAGCTGGTTTGGGCCTTGATTGGGTATCAGTTCGAGGGTCTCACCGCCTACCGTGATTTGCGCGTTAGCGATTCGATTGGCGTAGCGGCCCACGGTCGCGCCAAGGTAGGCTGCTTGATGTAAATAGTCCGCCGGCGTTTGGCAACCTAGCAGGAGTTCGCGTTTTTCACCCTCTTTCAGTGGCAATATCGCAGACAGCCAAGTTGCACCCCAGTCCATTAGCGTCACGCTCATGCCTGATTTATTGTGCAATTCGGTCAATTCAAAGGGGTGACCATCCGGTGCTAACTGGTCAACACTGCTTGGCGATGCAGCGTCGTTTTTCAGCATAAACCCGCTCCTTGTGAAGCCTGACAGACGTAGAAGGTTTCTGTTCTGCCACCGCTAAATGCAGGGTATTCCCGTGCAACGGTCGCTCGAACTTGCTCAACCAGCGACGTGGGCATTAGGGCAACAATACAGCCACCAAAACCACCGCCAGTCATACGCACACCACCTTGCTCCCCAATCACGGATTTCACAATATCCACCAAGCTATCTATCGGTGGAACTGTGATCTCGAAATCATCTCGCATTGAAATATGAGACTCCTGCATCAGTTGCCCCATCAATTTCAAGTCACCGGCGGCCAGTGCATCAGCGGCGGCCAGCGTACGTTCATTTTCAGTAATGACATGACGAGCGCGTTTAGCCACAACCGGATCCAATTCATCTTGAATAGAGAAAAACAGGTTAGGATCGACGTCACGTAATGCTTTGACACCAAAGAAGCGGGCTGCGGTTTCGCATTGCTGGCGGCGAGTGTTGTACTCACTATCGACCAAGCCCCGTTTCACATTGGAGTTAATAATCACGACCGCAACATTGGCGGGCATCGACACTGCGCGCGTTTCAAGCGTGCGACAATCAATGAGTAACGCATGGTCTTGTTTTCCAAGCGCTGAAATCAACTGGTCCATAATGCCGCAGTTACAGCCGACAAATTGGTTCTCGGCTTCTTGCCCATTCAAGGCCAGTTCAACACCGCTGAGGGGTAATTGGTAGAGTGATTGCAGCGCTTGACCTACCGCGACCTCCAACGATGCTGATGAGCTGAGGCCCGCACCCTGCGGAACATTGCCGCTAATGACCATATCTGCGCCGCCAAAATCAGCGTTGCGAAGTTGCAAATGTTTCACCACACCACGCACGTAATCAGCCCAACGGTATTCAGGGTGCGGAACAATAGGTTCATCAAGTGAGAATATGTCTTGCTGGTTTTCATAATCAGCCGCAACCACACGAATCTGACGATCATCACGCTTGCTACAACTGATCACTGTTTCATAATCAATGGCACAGGGCAGCACAAAGCCATCGTTATAATCGGTATGTTCACCAATGAGATTGACGCGGCCCGGCGCTTTGATTGTGATGTCAGCGTCATGGTTGAATTCTTGGCGGAAAATGGCCTGGGTATGCGGTTTTAAACTCATTATTTGACTCCGGCTTCTCGATAATGAACATCACTGACCGCCCGCAGGAGTTCAGCCGCCTGTTCTGCTGTAAGGTCGCGCTGGGTTTCAGCCAGCATTTCATAACCCACCATAAATTTGCGCACTGACGCAGAGCGTAATAATGGAGGATAAAAGTGCGCATGTAGCTGCCAATGCGCTTGGTCATGGCCGCTATTCATGCCATGTTCGCCGTTATCTGTGCCAGATAGGTCATAAGGCGCACCGTGCCACCCCATCGAATAGGGGAAGGAGCACGAGAATAAATTGTCATAGCGGCTGGTGAGTTTTTTCAGCGCGATAGCCAGATCAACGCGTTGTGCGGCTGACATGTCTTCTAAGCGCAATACATGCGCCTTGGGTAATAATAACGTTTCGAATGGCCACGCTGCCCAGTAGGGGACAACGGCTAACCAGTGCTCGGTTTCTACTACTGTTCTGCTGCCATCACGGCGCTCACGTTCGACATAATCGAGTAACATGGGCGATTGATGCTGTTGAAAATAATCTCGCTGTAGACGGTCTTCCCGCGCAGTCTCATTAGGCAAGAAACTGTTGGCCCAAATTTGGCCATGGGGATGGGGGTTCGAACAGCCCATCGCTGCGCCTTTATTTTCAAAAACCTGAACCCACGGATAAATTTTGCCCAGCTCAGCACTCTGTTCTTGCCATGTCTGAATCACGTCTTCCAATGCGGACAATGTCAGTTGTGGCAATGTTTTGCTGTGATCGGGCGAGAAGCAAATCACTCGGCTCGTCCCACGAGCACTTTGACTGCGCATCAAAGGATCTTCGCTTTGTGGCGCATCAGGGGTATCTGGCATCAGCGCGGCAAAGTCATTGGTAAAGACATAAGTAGACGGGTAGTTAGGATTAACATCACCTGTCACTCGCGTATTACCTGGGCATAAGAAACAGTCGGGATCATGGGCCGGTAAACTGTCCGTCGCCGGTGCTTCTTGCTGTCCTTGCCATGGGCGCTTGGCCCGATGAGGTGAGACCAACACCCACTGATCGTTCAGTGGGTTATATCTACGGTGTGGATGATCCACAGGGTTAAAATCAGTCATACAGTGCCTTAGTCGGGATAACCCTGAGGATTGTTTGATTGCCAGCGCCAGGTATCGGCCGCCATTTCATCGAGCGTTCGGTGAGTACGCCAACCCAACTGCTCAGCCGCTTTGCTTGAATCGGCCCAATAAGCCGGTAAATCGCCATCGCGACGTGGAGCAAAATGGTAAGCCAGTGGTTTGCCACAAGCTTTGGTAAACGCCTCGACCACTTGTAAAACACTGCTACCAATACCTGCACCTAAATTGAAAATATGCACACCCGGCTGATTGTGCAGTTGCTTCATCGCCGCGACATGGCCATCAGCCAAATCGACGACATGAATGTAATCACGCACGCCAGTACCATCAGGGGTGGGGTAGTCATTACCGAATATCGCCAGTGATTCACGACGACCGACGGCAACTTGGGCGATGAAAGGCATCAGGTTATTCGGGATACCTTGTGGGTCTTCCCCCATCTGGCCAGACGGATGCGCACCGACCGGATTGAAATAACGCAGAATCGTCATATTCCATTCGGGGTCTGCTAATTGCACATCTTGCAATATTTGCTCAACCATCAATTTGCTACGGCCATAGGGGCTAGAAGGGGAACCCGTTGGGAAGCTTTCGACGTAAGGAATTTGGGGTTGATCGCCATAAACGGTGGCAGATGAGCTAAAGATAAAATTCTTCACCTGCGCGGCACGCATGGCTTCCAAGAGCACTAAGGTGCCGTAGACATTGTTGTTGTAATATTCCAACGGCTTAGTGACCGATTCGCCCACGGCTTTTAAGCCCGCAAAATGGATGACGGCATGAATAGAATGTTTCGCAAAGATGGTATCGAGCAACGCACGATCGCGGATATCGCCTTGATAAAGTTCAGGTGTGTAGCCCGTCAGGCTATTTATCCGATCTAATACGCTTGCTTTGCTGTTGCAAAGATTATCGAGGATAACGGGCTTGTAGCCTGCTTCAATTAATTGCACACAAGTGTGGCTGCCAATGTAACCGCTACCACCTGTTACCAGAACGTACATGTAAGACTCCTCGAATCACTTTGGTCTAAGAAAGATAGCATGCCGTTATCAACAAAAAGGTGATCTACGCTCAATAATGGAATCGTTTACACTCAATTTTATCCCAGTTTATTCTCTGTCTAAGCGTAAAGACAGTGGAATGAACAAGGATAGATAAAAAATCTCAAAAATCCCGGTCATAGCATTGATAACTGAAGTGGTAGCGTTCTCATCCATCAATCCAGCAGGAATGTCCTGCTTGAAATGTACGAACCAATGCAGCGGTCAATACCTGCATTGGCTCGTGGTTGACACGCATTCAGCTAAGGCTAGCTCGGTAAATAAAGCGGATAAGTGAAGAACAGCAAATGCATTAAGTTCAGTGCGAAATGGAAGGCGACGGCTACCCATAAACGGCCACTCCATAGCCATGCCAAACCGTAAATGACCCCTGCTAGCGCGGCGAATATCATCAGTAAGGTACCGCCAGCAAAATGTGCAGCGCCAAAAAGTAGTGCGGTGATGAAAAGGGCTGGGTAGCTGCCTACCCACTGGCTTAAACGTTGCTGCAAATAGCCACGGAATAATGCTTCTTCCGCCAAGCTAACAAAAAAGATATTGGCGATAACGAAAGAACCAATCCATGTAGGGGTGTGCAATTCAATTTTTAAGCCACCCAATGCGACCGCCAGCAGCAGTAATGCCGGTACGCTAACAATTAATCCAGCCCAGCCCATTCGGCTGATTGATGGATGACGGTGGGCGACAAACAAGGTGGGGAGACAAGCGAGCAAGATAAAGGGAATTAGCGCCTTATCCAGATTGTAGTACATGCTAAATAGCGGGCTGAGTGGCCCCACAGTCACTTTATCCAATACTTTCAGGTTGTTAAAACCTGGCACCAAATGAAGGAACAGGGCGATTGAAGCCACGACCAGTAATAGCTCTAGCCCCGCAGCCAGCCACTTTTGTGCGCGGTATTTGTTCAGTAATAACGCAATGATAAGCGTAAGTAGTAAGAAGGCCGCTGACGGGAGTGTCATGACACCATGATAAAAGGCAATCACCAATGAGGTGGCCAAGAGAAACAGGGCAAGTACTCGGTTAACCGATAGAAAAAGCAGCGAAGCCGCAAGAATACCCCACATAGATAATCCCTTTATTGTATTCCCATCATTCAATATGCAGATGTTGGCTGCTTGAAATTTACTGGGTATAAATCCTGATGAAGAGTTGAATCCTGTTCAACCCAAAAATAAGTCAGTCTCAAGCGCCGATACGGATAATGGCTGACGGTGAAAATAGTACCATAACCGACCCCTGACAATATTGCCCAGCAGTACAATTGACCCGCGTTGCTGCATTGTGGGTAAGTTAGCAGCCTCATAGTAAACTAACGAGGTAATACCTCCTGATGATAGCGATAAATTTCTCGCTCAGGGATAAACGTTAAACGATGGGTAATGCACTGTGGTGCATCTTCCGCATGGTGGGAAACAAACAAAAGCTGCGTCTCTCCCTCACTGATCATTACATCAATAAAACGTCTGACTAACAATCGGTTAAGCGGATCTAAGCCCTGCAAAGGTTCATCTAAAATCAAGAGTGCGGGGTGTTTAACCAACGCTCGCGCAATCAATGCTAGCCGTTGTTGCCCCCAAGATAAACTGTGGAAGGGTTGATTAGCGGTAGCAGTCGAAAAACCTAATAGCGCCAGCCATTCATCAGCCAACTGTTGCTGACGATCCGATACAGCCTGATAAATACCAATCGAATCAAAAAAACCGGATAAAATGACGCTACGCAGGCTGGCGCTGACGCGATAGTCCAGATGCAGACTACTACTGACATAGCCGATATGGCGTTTGATATCCCAAATCGTTTCACCACTGCCACGGCGACGGCCAAATAACGTCAAATCATTGCTGTAGCCTTGGGGATGATCGCCAGTAATCAGGCTGAGTAAGGTCGATTTACCCGCACCATTTTGGCCGATAATTTGCCAGTGCTCACCAGGATTCACTTGCCAACTCAGATTGTGCAAGATAGGGCGGTCATTGTATTCCACCACGCCATTACGCAAGATAATCAGTGGGCTATCTTTTGGTAATTGAACCTGCTGCTGTGGGTGCTCAGTTTCGGGTAGTGATAACCCATCCAGATTTTCACTGTGCGCCAGTTGGGCTATCAGGGCTTCAGATAGGATGTGTTCCCTTGGGCCAGTATGCGTCAAATGGCAGTCTGCCAGCACGCCGACAAATTGCACAAAATCAGGAATATCGTCAAAGCGATTCAGCACCAGAATCAGCGTGACGCCTTGCGTCGAAAGCGTCGATAGCATAGTGGCGAGTTGGGTACGGGCGGCAACATCCAGCCCATCAAAAGGCTCATCCAGAATCAGCAGGTCCGGTTGCGACATCAATGCTTGGCATAACAGCGTTTTGCGGGTTTCTCCGGTGGAAAGGTACTTAAACCGGCGCGAGAGTAAGTGGCTGATACCAAACTGAGTCGCTAAGTCTTGGCAACGTTGTGGATGGCGAACTTCTTCTTGAATGATTTCAGCAGTGGTGCGTCCCGTATCATCTTCATCCGCGCTGAGTAGATCGGTATTATTGCGCTGCCACTCTTCACTGACTAATTGTTGCAGTTGCTCAAACGACAAGCGTACGGTACGGAGAAAATCACTCTGGCGTGTGCCAGTCAGCAAGGTCAGTTCGCCAGATAATGCTTTAGCCAGCGCTGACTTTCCGCTGCCATTCGCACCGACGAAAGCCCAGCTTTCCCCTGATTGTGGTTCTTCATCCGGCGACTTGTCATCACGACTTGAAATGGATAGTGAAGGTACATTGAGTGTCCGTGTGTCACTCAGGCGAAAACAACCTTGCGATATATGCAACTCAGCCATCACTCTTCCCGCATTATGCAACATAATTAGTGTGCTAGGGATAAGCGGAAAAGGGTGTGATGTCAATACGTAAACCCTTTCCCCGTCGTTAATCACTGGGCTGAGTGATTTAGCAAAGTGTCGCAATAATGACGCGATCAGCATTGAACTGGGCAGTAACAGCACTCCCTACCCGTAAATTCAGTTGGTGCAGCTCATTATTATTTTGTGTCGAACACAGTGTGGTGCCTCCGGCGAGCATCACAATGACTTCGCTGTGATCACTACCTGGTTCAATACTGGTCACGGTCCCCGATAGGGCATTATCTGCTGCCCCCGCCAGTGCTTGATCAGTAATCAGTTTTACCCAAGGCGCTTTAATTAGCGCCAATACTTCCTTGCCTGCTGAAAGTTGCAAGCGGTCGGCACTCTGTTGGGTTAGCGCTGCGGATAAACGCGTTTTACCGTCAGAAAGCAGAATATTGACGTGTTGTTGAACCTGCTGGTGATCGCGCTCAATAATGGTGCCGAAAAATTGATTGCGGGCGCTGGTTTGCAGCGAGAAGCGAGAAATAGCCGCTAGCAGGCTATCGAGGGGCAATGAATCATCTTTCAACGTATCAAAGGCTTTTTGTTGAATCTTTGCCAGCAAATCATAGAGTTGGATTAAGCGTTCGCCGTAACGCGTCAGGTGTGCACCGCCTCCACCTTTCCCGCCTGTTGCACGTTCCACCAATGTTTCCTCAGCCAATGTGTTCATTTCATTGATGGCATCCCAAGCGCTCTTATAGCTAATTCCGGCGAGCTTTGCTCCCTGGCTGATAGAACCGGTGTGCTGTATCTGCTTTAGCAATGCAATACGGCGGGGGTCAGCAAAAAGTCGTTGCTGAAGTTTTAAAGTGAGGAGAATTTCTGCCTGCATGATTTTTGGCTCCAGCGCGAAAGGCTAATTGTGCTCTAACTGCCTGTTTGCAGACAGATCGCACGTTTGGCAGGTTACATTTTTTTGCTGTTAGTTAAAATAACTAGATTCATTCATTGCTGATATAATTTACAGTAAATGATAGATGGCAATTATTGTGTTAACGTAAGTTATCGCTTAATCAGCAGCAATGAGAGGCTGGCATGTTAGAACTATTGAAAAGTCTGGTCTTTGCCGTGGTCATGGTGCCCGTGGTAATGGCAGTGATTTTGGGCATGATCTATGGGCTGGGTGAGGTGTTTAACATCATCTCTAAAACAGGCCACACCAAAGAACGCTCTTAATCTGATTTCTAAATGGCCAGCGTATAAAAGCGCTGGCTATTTTCGCTTCTCCTGCACTTTTCCTCCCATTTCTTCTTTATCTTCTTGCCACAACTTAAGTTAACTCACAACTTGCCGATAAATTGCATGACCGCTGTGTGATGTTACGTTATATTTCCATTTATATAGCGATCTCATTAATGCGGAGAACAACATGAAAAATCAATATGGTAAAGTGAATAAATGGATGGCGAGTGCGGCACTACTTGCTGCATTTTCCAGTACGGCGTTTGCAGCAGAGAATATCACTGTCTTTGCGGCGGCCTCGTTGACCAATGCACTGCAAGACATCAGCGCACAGTATAAAAAAGAGAAGCAAGTTGATGTGGTCGCGTCTTTTGCCTCATCGTCCACATTGGCTCGTCAGATTGAGCAGGGCGCGCCAGCCGATCTGTTTATCTCAGCGGATCAGCAATGGATGGATTATGCTATTGATAAACAGCAAATTGCTGCCAATACTCGTTACACCTTGTTAGGCAACGAATTAGTATTGATCGCGCCGCAAGACAGTAAAATTGATAAAGTCGATATCGATAAAAAAACCGACTGGAAAAAATTGTTAGACGGTGGCCGCTTGGCGGTCGGGGATCCTGACCATGTTCCTGCGGGAATTTATGCTAAAGAGTCGCTGGAGAATTTAGGTGCCTGGTCAATTTTAGCCCCAGAGATGGCGCGTGCGAATAACGTGCGTAGCGCAATGGCGCTGGTCGAGCGAGCAGAAGCTCCGCTGGGTATTGTTTATGGTTCTGATGCCATAGCCAGTAAAAAAGTTAAAGTTGTGGGGGTGTTCCCGGAAGATAGCCATAAGCCGGTTGAATACCCAATGGCGATTGTTAAGGGCCATGAAAATCCGACCGTCAGTGCTTTTTACGATTATCTGAAAAGCCCTGCTGCGGCGGCTATTTTCAAAAATTATGGATTTACCCCACGCTAATGATATTGAGTGAGTATGAGTGGCAGGCCATTATTCTTAGCCTGAAGGTTTCTGGTGTGGCGGTGGCGTGCAGTTTGCCGTTAGGTATTTTAATGGCATGGGTTTTGGTGCGCTGCCGCTTCCCCGGTAAATCATTGTTAGACAGTGTTATTCACTTGCCACTGGTGTTACCACCGGTGGTGATTGGTTATTTACTGCTGATCAGCATGGGGCGGCGCGGTTTTATTGGCGAATGGCTGTATAGCTGGTTTGGTATCAATTTCAGTTTTAGCTGGCGCGGTGCGGCTTTAGCTTCGGCAGTGGTTGCTTTCCCGCTGATGGTTCGGGCTATTCGTTTGGCGTTAGAAGCCGTCGATACTCGCTTGGAGTTGGCTGCCCGTACGTTGGGTGCGAATCCGTGGCGAGTATTTTTCACCATTACTTTACCGCTCTCTTTACCGGGTGTGATTGCCGGTACCGTGCTCTCGTTTGCCCGCTCCTTGGGTGAATTTGGCGCGACGATTACCTTCGTTTCCAATATTCCCGGTGAAACCCGCACCATTCCGCTGGCGATGTATACGCTGATTGAAACGCCCGGTGCTGAAGCAGCCGCGGCACGATTGTGCGTGATTGCCATTATTCTGTCGTTGGTTTCTCTATTGCTCTCCGAGTGGTTAGCCCGTTGGGGTAAAAAGCGCATGGGGGTCCCATGCTAAAGCTTGATTTTACTCAGCAGCTAGGTGATTTACATTTACAGGTGACCACTGATCTACCGGCGCAAGGTATCACCGCAATTTTTGGCTTATCCGGTGCGGGTAAGACATCGCTGATTAATGTGATTGGCGGTCTAACGCGTCCGCAGCAAGGCAAAGTCATACTCAATGATCGGGTGCTGGTGGATGTTGATAAGCAAATCTACCTGCCACCGGAAAAGCGCCGCGTCGGGTATGTTTTTCAAGATGCGCGACTGTTTCCTCATTATCGGGTGCGCGGCAACTTACAATATGGCATGGCGGCTTCCATGCGTGGACAGTTTGATACCATCGTCGGTTTACTGGGTATCGAACCGCTGTTAGGGCGCTTTCCGCTCACGCTGTCTGGCGGCGAAAAACAGCGGGTTGCCATTGGTCGAGCACTGTTAACGGCACCCGAATTGTTATTGATGGATGAGCCGCTTGCCTCGCTGGATTTGCCACGCAAGCGCGAATTGTTACCCTATCTGGAACGGTTGGCACAAGACGTGAACACCCCGATTTTATATGTCAGCCATAGTATGGATGAGATCCTTCAGTTGGCTGATCAAGTGGTGGTGATGGATGCAGGCAAAGTGCGTGCTGTTGGCGGCTTGGAAGAGGTATGGGCCAGTAGTGCGCTACGACCTTGGTTGCAGCGTGAGGAGCCGAGTAGCATCTTACGGGTCAGCGTGATTGGTCATCATGATCGCTATGCCATGACCGCATTGGCATTAGCTGATCAACGTTTGTGGGTAGGCAAGCTGGATGCGCGAGAGGGTGACTCAATGCGTATTCGCATCAACGCTGCGGATGTTTCGTTGGTTTTACAGCCGGCTCAAAACAGCAGTATCCGTAATATTTTGCCCGTAAAAATTGCCGAATGCCTCGAGGTTGATGGGCAGGTTGATGTCAAACTTGCGATTGGCGATCAATGGCTATGGGCGAGAATTACCCCTTGGGCGCGTGATGAGTTGGGGTTGAAACCGGGTCAGTGGGTGTATGCGCAGATAAAAAGTGTGTCGTTTAACCGCAAAAATTGAATACTTGTCGCTGTAGCCCTATCAACAAACACTGATATCCATAAATAAAGCGGCCCCCCAATCTAGGATAACAACCTAAACGTGGGGGGCCGCTTTCTCGTATTTATCCGCTTTCTCGTATTTATCCGCTTTCTAGCATCTATCTCACTGATTACCTAACAATAATACCCAGCAAGATACCCAGAGCACCAAAGTCAGCGTCGCTGAATGTGGTATTGGCAAAACCGATATCGCCCAGCACTGGCAGCAGGAATACTGGCAGGAAGGTGATCAGCAAGCCTTGAGCGAATGCACCGAGAATCGCACCACGGCGTCCACCGGTGGCATTACCAAACACCCCTGCGGCTGCGCCGACGAAGAAGTGAGGGACAACGCCTGGGATAATCACGGTCATATTCATCAAATACAGCGCGAACATCCCGATCAGACCTGCGGCAAAGCTGCTCAAGAAACCAACCAATACGGCATTGGGTGCGTATGGGAAGACAACTGGGCAATCTAGCGCCGGTTTCGCGTTAGGGACTAACTTGTCGGAAATCCCTTTAAACGCGGGAACAATCTCAGCAATCACCATTCGCACACCTTGCAGGATGATGTATACACCCGCAGCAAAGGTAATGGATTGCATCAGTGAGAACATAAACCAGTTTTTGCCGCCGCTCAGGCTTTTCACCACTTCCGGCCCTGCAAACAGGCAGGTCACGATGAAAATGATACACATGGTAAAGGAGATAGCGACCGGTGTATCACGCAAGAACAACAGGCTTTTCGGCACATTCATGTCTTCGGTTGAATGTTCTTTATTACCAAACTTGCTGCCGATAAAGCCGGCTAACACATAGGACAGGGTAGAGAAATGGCCAATCGCCACATCATCAGAACCGGTGACCTTTTTCATGTATGGGTGGGCAATGGCAGGGAAGAACACCATCGCAACCCCAACCACCAGCGAACCAATCACAATCAGTGTCACACCACTGATGCCAGCGGTAGCCAGAATCACAGCAACCATCATCGACATAAACAGCGTGTGGTGACCAGTCAGGAAGATAAATTTCCATGGCGTAAAGCGGGCAATCAGAATGTTGATCACCATAGCGAAGAACATAATCATCGCCATTTCTTTACCGAAACTCTTCTGCGCCACAGAGACAATCGCTTCGTTATTCGGCACTACACCTTGAATCCCGAAAGCATGCTGGAAGATATTGGCAAAATCACCCAGAGAAGAAACCACCAGACCTGCACCAGCACCCAAAATGACAAAACCCATGATGGTTTTAACGGTGCCTTTAATACACTCGGTCACTGGTTTTTTCTGGGCGATTAGGCCGATTAAAGCGATCAGACCGACCAGTACTGCGGGTTCGGAAAGAACATCACTCATTAAAAAGCGAAAGAAATCCATGCCACCCTCCCGTTACAGCGCGCCTAATTCGGTTAATGCCACAGACAAACGTTCTTTCATGGCTTTTTTATCGATCATGTTTTCAAGTGCAACAATTTTGCCGCCCACTGACTGAGCAACCAATTGCTCGGCGATGTCTTTGGTGCCGACGTAAATATCACTTGGTGTCCCTTTGGCTGAACCCAGATCGACATGATCCACTTCCGCGCTGACGCCGAGATCTTTCAGGATGCTTTTGATGCTCATTTCCATCATCAAGCTGGTGCCTAAACCGTTACCGCAAACCACTGTGATTTTCATTTTCTTTCCCCTTAAAAATAAATTCCAAACCTAATGTCATGATTAGTAACGTGCAATGACGGACAAAATATCCTGCTGCGTTTTGGCATTGAGTAAGGCTTGTACATCGTTATCGTTATCGAACAACTCAGCGAGTTGAGAAATAGCCTCGATGTGGCTAGTACTGTCTGTCGCTGCTAACACTATGAGTAGTTTTACTGGATCGTTACCTTCAGCATTAAACGTGACACCCTCAGTAATGACGGTTAATGCCAGAGAGAGCTTATTCGCCCCTTCTTCAGGTCGGGCATGTGGCATGGCAATACCTGGGCCGACCACATAATAAGGACCGATGGCTTCATGGGAGCGATAAATCGCCTCGACATACCGAGCTTCAATTGAGCCATTATCAATGAGTGGCTGACATGAGATCGCAATGGCATCACGCCAATCTTTTGCTTGGCTGACCACTTGAATGACGTCTGGCGTTAACAGTGTTTTTAACATGATATTGATGACTCCCGATGACTGTTAACGTGAGAGTAGATATTAATCACTGCTGTGAATGTGACGAATGTCTCAATTGATAGCGCTACCTGATAGCGCTATCAAAATTTGTGATAGCGCTATCATTTGTCACGCTATCTGCTTTGGCGATCGCCCAATATGCCCTATACAATGTAATGTATTGTCGAAGCCCGTTCGAAAGGGACATACTTGATTCCCGCAGAAAATTTAATCCGGCGAGACATTTTAATCAGGCAGGAAATGAGCATGGAAAAACCGCGTAAGCGCCGTAATACTGGGCGGGTCACACTACAGGAAGTCGCGAATTACGCCGGAGTAGGGTCGATGACTGTTTCCAGAGCGCTACGCACGCCGGAGCAGGTTTCAGACAAATTACGTGAGAAAATTGAGCAGGCGGTTGAGGCGCTGGGTTATATCCCTAACCGTGCTGCCGGTGCTTTGGCGTCAGGGCACAGTGATACCGTTGCCGTTTTAATCCCTTCGTTAACCGATAAAGCCAGCTCTCGCTTTATGCAGTCGTTACAACAGATTCTAAATAAAAATGAGTTTCAGCTTCTGTTGGGATGCCATGAATATAATCAGAACAAAGAAACCGAAATATTGATGACGTTGCTGCAAAGTAACCCCGCGGCAGTGGTGATATTTGGCTCTCAGCTGGCAGATAAAACCTATCAACTCCTCGAACGGGCGAATATCCCAACGGTCAACGTCGTGGGTTCTTATTTCAAGGGGGCCAAGATTACGTTGGAGGCCGCTTTTCTTGAGTCTGCCTATGAGTTAAGTCGCCACTTGTTGGCGCAAGGTTATCAGCATATCGGTTTTATCGGCGCGCATATGGATAACCGCCTGCAACGTCAGCAGCTCAATGGTTGGCATAAGGCGATGCTGGAACATTATAAGAATGCGGATCAAACCGTCACCACACCTGAGGCCGCCAGCTTACAGTTTGGCCGTTATGCGCTGACGGAGATGCTACTGCGCCAACCTGAATTGGATGCAGTGATCTGTAGCCATGAAGATGTCGCGCTGGGTGTGCTGTTTGAGTGCCAACGGCGGCTCTTAAAGATCCCCACGGGTATTGCGGTAGCCTGTTTGGACGGTTCAGACAGTTGTGATCAAACTCACCCGACACTGACTTCGATGCGTATTGATTATAAAAAGATGGGCAAAGAAGCGGGCAAAATGCTGATTGATTTGCTGGATAATGATGACGATAGCGACGCGGATGAACCGGTAAGCCTGAGTTTTAGCTATAAATTCGAATTGCGGCAAAGTACTTGATAGCGAAGGAAAACCGCCCCGAAGGGCGGTTACCGGGCTTACTTGCCTGATGTGTTGATTATGACCGTAATAGAGTTGTTGAAAATACTCCAACCCCCACTAGCGGATGTTAACAACGCACCAAATACAACGAGCACAATACAAAAGTATCGTTTCATCGCGCGGTCCATGCTCAGACCGCTTCACACCAGTACCATCGGTGATACTACCGTGAATACAAGCGCTGGGTTGCACTTGCTTTTACGGTCATTGGATATCCTTTCCTCAAACCGATGCCCGCTTGCTTAAGACGGCGAAAAGGCCCGCCGCGATTGTATACTAAAGTACCTCTAGCAGATACTTGACAGTGGGGAGTAACTCCCCCAAACTGCGTGGGCTGGGTTGCACTTGCGTTACGTTAGTCGCTGTTTTTAGCCGCTAACAACCCTGCTGGAATGGCCGCTTACCGGACCAGCGCAAAGAAACCGCCTCTATGGCGGTTTTTTTGTTAGTGCGCTCGATGGATCAAGTCTTAGCACAAATAAAAACGCCAGCACTGAGCTGGCGTTGATGTTTTAACCTCTCAATCTGTCGATTAAGAAGCGTCAGCCTGAGCTGATTGAATCGCTGTCAGTGCCACGGTATAGACGATATCGTCAACCAATGCGCCACGGGACAAGTCGTTAACTGGCTTACGCATGCCTTGCAGCATTGGCCCGATAGAAATCAGGTCAGCAGAACGTTGTACCGCTTTATAGGTGGTGTTACCGGTGTTCAAGTCAGGGAAGATGAACACAGTCGCTTTACCTGCCACTGGTGAGTTTGGCGCTTTGGATTGAGCCACATCTGCCATGATTGCCGCGTCATACTGCAACGGACCATCGATGATAAGATCTGGGCGTTTTTCCTGTGCCAGACGAGTCGCTTCACGCACTTTCTCAACATCGCTACCCGCGCCGGAATTACCGGTCGAGTAAGAGATCATTGCTACACGCGGCTCAATACCGAATGCTGCTGCAGAATCAGCGGACTGAATCGCAATCTCAGACAGTTGCTCGGCCGTTGGGTCTGGGTTGATCGCGCAGTCACCGTAAACCAGCACTTGGTCAGGCAGCAGCATGAAGAACACAGACGACACCAATGAACTGCCCGGTGCGGTTTTGATCAACTGTAACGGTGGGCGGATCGTGTTTGCGGTGGTATGAACGGCACCGGAAACCAGGCCGTCAACTTCGCCTTTCTCCAGCATCAAAGTACCGAGAACCACGTTATCTTCCAGCTGTTCGCGCGCCACCACTTCGGTCATGCCTTTGCTCTTACGCAGCTCAACCAAACGTGGAACATATTGTTCACGCACAGCAACCGGATCGATGATTTCAACGCCTGCGCCTAACTCAACACCTTGAGCAGCAGCCACACGTTGGATCTCTTCTGGGTTACCCAACAGCACACAAGTCGCAATACCGCGTTCAGCGCAGATAGACGCTGCTTTAACAGTACGTGGCTCGTCACCTTCTGGCAGGACAATGCGCTTACCGGCTTTACGTGCTAACTCGGTCAGCTCATAACGGAATGCTGGTGGAGACAGGCGACGTGAACGCTCAGATGTGGCACTCAGAGAGTCAATCCACTCGCTGCTGATATGGCTAGCAACGTAGTTTTGCAGCTTCTCAACACGCTCATGGTCATCGGCTGGGACTTCCAGATTGAAGCTTTGCAAGCTCAGGGAAGTCTGCCAAGTGTTGGTATCAACCATAAAGACGGGCAGGCCAGTTTGGAAGGCACGAGCACACAGGCTGTTGATACGGTCATCAATGTCATAACCGCCAGTCAGCAGGATGGCACCAATCTCAACGCCATTCATGGCGGCCAAACAGGCAGAAACCAATACGTCAGGGCGGTCTGCTGAAGTCACCAACAGAGAGCCTGGACGGAAGTGTTCCAGCATATGTGGGATACTGCGGGCGCAGAATGTCACAGATTTCACGCGGCGAGTGTTGATATCACCTTCGTTAATAATGCGAGCATTCAAGTGCTTCGCCATATCGATAGCACGAGTTGCAATCAGCTCGAAGCTCCATGGCACACAACCTAGAACAGGCAGCGGACTATTGGCAAACAGCTGTTTCGGATCGATATTCGCCACGCTGGCCTTGGTGGAATCATCAAAGATTTCAGACAGGTCAGGGCGGGTACGGCCTTGATCATCAACTGGCGCGTTCAGCTTGTTAATGATAACGCCGGTGATGTTTTTGTTTTTGCTGCCACCGAAGCTAGAGCGAGCCAGTTCGATACGCTCTTTCAGTTGGTCAGGTGAATCATTACCCAATGCAATCACAAACACGATTTCTGCGTTCAGGGTTTTAGCGATTTCATAGTTCAGCGCATTGGCAAACTGATGTTTGCGCGTTGGGACTAAACCTTCAACCAGCACCACTTCAGCGTCTTTGGTGTTTTCGTGATAGCGAGCAACGATTTCTTCCATCAACACGTCTTGCTGGTTAGAACTCAGCAAGGTTTCCACGTAACCCATGTTCAGTGGCTCAGCAGCTGTGATGCTGGAGTTTGCGCGGATAATGGTGGTGGTTTGGTCAGGTGCATCGCCGCCAGCACGTGGCTGTGCGATTGGCTTAAATACGCTTAGGCGTACACCTTTTTGTTCCATGGAGCGGATGACACCCAAGCTGACGCTAGTTAAACCAACGCTGGTGCCGGTAGGGATCAACATTATTGTACGGGACACGGCTAAACCTCTTTAAGGTATATTCTTCGCCCTTGACGTTACTGGGTCATTAACAGCGTTCGTTCACCCGAATCGCTCACCTGTCGTCGCACGACCTTAACGGTAGAACAACGACATTTAACGATAAGCTCATCGGGGTTTATCCGCCAGTTGCCTACCTGTAACGCCAATTACTTTAGATATAAATTTACTTTGGATATAAATTTACTTTAGGTAAATAAATACTGTTTACGCAGTTAGACGCGCTGCGTCTTGTGCGATAACCAACTCTTCGTTCGTTGGGATCACTAACGCCAGACGGCTGCCATCTTTAGTGATGGTGCCTGATTTACCAAAGCGCGCTGCCAAGTTACGTTCGTGGTCAATTTCAAAGCCCAACAGGCCCAGTTTGTCCAACGTCAGTTCACGTACCATTGCAGCGTTCTCACCGATACCACCGGTGAAGATAACGGCATCCAGACGGCCATCCATCAATGCAGTATAAGCACCGATGTATTTTGCCAAACGGTGGCAGAAGACATCCATGGCACGGCGTGCATCGGCTTTGGTTTCGTAGTTATCTTCGACATAACGGCAGTCACTGGTGACTTCAGTCAAGCCCAGCAGACCTGATTCTTTGGTCAGCAGCTTGTTGATTTGATCAACGCTCATCCCCATTGAATCATGCAGATGGAAGATGATAGCTGGGTCGATATCACCACTACGGGTACCCATTACCAGACCTTCCAGCGGCGTCAGACCCATAGAGGTATCAACACATTTGCCGTTACGTACCGCAGTGACTGAACCACCGTTGCCCAAATGGCAGGTGATAACGTTCAGTTCATCCATTGGTTTGTTCAGGGTTTTAGCGGCTTCTTGGCTCACATAGAAGTGGCTGGTGCCGTGTGCGCCATAACGACGGATACCGTGATCTTTATATAAGCTGTACGGCAGGGCGTAGAGATAAGATTCTTCCGGCATTGTCTGATGGAAAGCAGTGTCGAAAACGGCCACATTTTTATCCGCCAGATTCGGGAAGGATTTCAATGCTTCAGCGATACCGATCAGGTGAGCAGGGTTATGCAGTGGTGCAAACGGGATGGAATCTTTGATACCCTGAATAACTTCGTCGGTAACGATAGCTGATGCAGTGAATTTCTCGCCGCCATGTACAATACGGTGACCGATTGCAGTCAGTTGAGCAGAAAGCTCTGGTTTTTGTGCCAGAATAGTATTAACAATGAAATTCAGTGCTTCGCTGTGTGCTGCACCAGCACCCAATGCTGCTTCCTGTTTGCCACCATCAATTTTCCATTTGATGCGGGCTTCAGGCAGATGGAAGCATTCGGCTAAACCAGAGAGGTGTTCTTCACCGTTGGTCGCGTCGATGATAGCAAATTTTAAGGAAGAGCTACCGCAGTTAAGAACCAGTACTAGCTTACTCGACATGGAAGTACCTATTTAGAATCGTGTCCGGCAGTTGTTTTTTGCGAAAAATGATTTGGCATCAAACAGTGAAAAACACGTGGTTAATAAAACGTCAATCTGTCCAAAAGCGTAGCGCAAATTGGTGTCGACATTAATGATTAACATCATGCGATAGCAAAAAAGCATGATGACGAATAAATCGCGTTTTAAACGTTAAGCGCAAACGTTAAATCCTGGTGGTCAAAAACGGGAGCGATTTAACAAAATTGATTTATTTACCGCTAAAAATTGACATATTTATGGTCATATTCTACCGGCCAAAAGGCCGAGCTAGGATACCGATAGCGTCGCTTAAAAACAAAATATATTTAACAGACTAATTTTTAGTTTGTTCGTTACAAAGAAAATTTTAATTTTTGCTTGTGAAGTTGAGGTGAGCCATGACAACAAAACCTTCTGATACCCACGGTTGGTTTCAGGTACTCCAGCGCGGTCAGCACTATATGAAGACTTGGCCTGCTGACAAACGCCTGGCCCCAGTATTCCCAGAAAATCGCGTGGCAACCGCGACACGTTTCGGCATTCGCTTTATGCCGCCGCTGGCCATCTTTACGTTGACATGGCAGATAGCGCTCGGTGGGCAATTGGGCCCCGCCATTGCCACAGCACTGTTCGCCTGTGGTTTACCCCTGCAGGGATTATGGTGGTTAGGTAAACGTGCGATTACGCCGTTGCCGCCGACTTTATTGCAATGGTTCCATGAAGTGCGTAACAAGTTAGCTGAAGCAGGGCAGGCTGTTGCCCCTGTTGAACAAACCCCGACTTATCAATCGTTGGCGGATTTGCTGAAACGTGCATTCAAACAGTTGGATAAAACGTTTCTTGATGATCTTTAGCCATAAAGGAATAGCTGCGCTAAATCCCCTGTCAAATCAAAGTATGGGCTAAGCCTGTGTGCGATGATTTCCGCATTATTTATGTCTTAGGAGTTTAATGATGGATATGACTAACGCCCAACGTTTGATTCTCTCGAATCAGTACAAGATGATGACCATGCTGGACCCAGAAAACGCTGAGCGCTATCGCCGCCAACAGACTATCGTCGAGCGCGGCTTTGGTTTGCAGATGCGTGAACTGGACCGCGATTTTGGTGAGATGAGCGAAGAAACTTGCCGTACCATCATTAATATCATGGAGATGCATCACGCGCTGCAAGTCTCTTGGGGGAACCTGAAAGACAAACAAGATTTAGATGAGCGCCGGATTGCATTCCTCGGTTTTGATGCCGCGACAGAATCTCGCTATCTGAGTTATGTGCGTTTTATGGTGAATACCGAAGGGCGCTATACCCATTTTGACTCTGGTACACATGGCTTTAATTCCCAAACGCCAATGTGGGATAAATACCAACGCATGTTGGTTATTTGGCAATCGTGCCCGCGCCAATACCATCTGAGTGCGGTTGAGATTTCGCAAATTATCAATGCCTGATTTGGCAAGCTGAAACGATAAGGTTATTCGCGATGGGTTGAGTCATGGTTTGCTTAATGGCGACTTATTTCAGTGCTCTTAATTCATTGCGAATTGCTTTTCAATGTGTTGATTTACTCAATAAATGATTGACTGACGAGGATGTGCTTGTGGAGTGTAAAGGTTTTCTTTTTGATTTGGATGGGACGCTGGTCGATTCATTACCTGTTGTTGAGCGAGCTTGGATTGGTTGGGCAAACAAACGCGGTATCAATCCATCGGAAGTACTGGATT
Source organism: Yersinia massiliensis (assembly GCF_003048255.1). Lineage (NCBI taxonomy): Bacteria > Pseudomonadati > Pseudomonadota > Gammaproteobacteria > Enterobacterales > Yersiniaceae > Yersinia > Yersinia massiliensis. The sequence goes on along the minus strand of NZ_CP028487.1, from coordinate 3,314,358 downwards.
TCATCCATGGAAAACAAGCCATTACCTCTCTTCGCCATTTCATGCCGGGCGCTAGCGAGTCAGAAATTGAAGCAGAATTTCTCGCATTAGAACACGTTGAAGCGAATGACACCGACGGTATAAGAGATTTGCCGGGGGCGGTTGCGCTGTTGGAACGGCTGAACAATTTGTCTATTCCTTGGGCGATTGTGACTTCGGGTTCTGTGCCTGTTGCCTCAGCGCGCCGTGCTGCGGGTCATTTGCCAGAGCCTAAAGTTTTTGTCACGGCTGAACTGGTCAAGCATGGGAAACCTAAGCCTGATGCTTATTTGCTAGGAGCTGAGCGTTTAGGGTTGGCACCAGAGGATTGCATCGTGGTGGAAGATGCTCCAGCTGGGATTCTGTCTGGGTTGGCAGCAGGCTGTAAAGTGATTGCCGTGAATGCGCCAGCAGATACACCAAAACTTGATCAAGTTGATTTGGTTCTCAGTTCACTTGAGCACATTACTGTTGAAAAGACAGCGAATGGTGCGGTAGTTCGCTTTATTGGCTAATCATATTGGTTGAGCTGGTTATCGAGAGCGCCTGATGGCGCTCTCAGACGGCTGACAAACCGACTTTCTTGCACCGTGATTGGCAGGTTGACTGCACCGATCGGTGCGATCCATTCGATACATTTCCCCGCCCTACAACTTTTGCCTGTTAATGAGAAATTGATTGCGTGAGGAGAGGGGGCAGGCTCTCTTCCAGACTGTGAAGGTTTTGTGGTTTGACCCGAATAATCCCACCTCGTGGGCTATCAATATCGGCGACGAGCATAAAAGAGAATGAAATCACTAACGGTAATATCAAGTTCATTATCTTGCCATTTTTACCCTGCTTGGAACCATAACCCACTAGCGCACAGCTACACACCGCAATAATTGACATCAATGCCCAAGCAGCCAACGGGATCCTGTTCCACCATGCCGCCTGGGTATAACCTGCTGAATTCAAAACATCATTCATCCCCGAAACCACTAATGCCCGGATGGGGTCTGGGCGTTGGTTTACCGGCAGCAGCAATTCTGCCCACAGGGCATTTTCAATCTGGTTAGTCTGGTTATTCACGGCCGTCAATTGGATGGCATCTCTGGTGGTATAAAACAGGATCCGTTGATCAAGGTAATTGACTAGCAGTGCTTTGGTCGCGTTTGCTGAACTGGTCGGTAGAAAATCAGCACGTAGATATTCAGTCCCAATAGCATTGGCCTCCGCCTCTTCATAGTTTTTACGCAAGTCGTAACGATTGATAGCCATTGAAAAACTGAAGCCAATAATCAAACCCAGTAATGTTAAGGTCGCCCCTTGAATGACATTAAAATTTTCACGGACATTATCCTCCAAATCCCTGCCTCGTCGAAAAAAAGCCTGACCAACATGGGCAGAACCTGACAATACAGCGAATGAAAGCAGAAAAAGAATAATCGGATAGTCTGTGATATTGCCCATTTACTGTTCCTGTTGGCCGCTCATAATTCAATATTATCAGTATAGTCAGCCGCTTAAATGTCGTTGAATATCCAAATAATTCAGTGAAGCTTTTTTTATTGGCGAGTACTTCATCACATCATCAGCGAACTTTTTTTCAAAAAATAGACAATTAATGCAGTCATAGGATGGTAACCGCATAAATTTACAGTCATTATTGATCTCGGACAGCGGTCGCCGATGAGTTTAATGCTTTACTGCTAAAACCGGATATTTCCTTTCACTTTTTGCCAACGAGGCTATTTTGAACAGCGAATTACTGTGGGTGTTGACACTACTTCTGATCGCTATTGTGTTGTTTACCACCAATAAATTGCGAATGGATGTTGTGGCTTTGTTGGTGATCATCGCCTTTGTGATGAGTGGCACTTTGACCCTCGGCGAAGCAACTAGCGGATTCAGCGACCCCAACGTGATATTGATCGCGGCGTTGTTCGTCATCGGTGAAGGCTTAGTGAGGACTGGCGTTGCTTATCAGGTCGGCGACTGGCTAGTGAAAGTGGCCGGTCACAGTGAAATAAAAATGCTGGCGCTATTGATGGTGACCGTCGCGGGCCTTGGTGCGTTTATGAGTTCCACCGGTGTCGTGGCAATATTTATTCCGGTGGTCCTGAGTGTGGCCAACCGGATGAAAATCTCCCCCGGTCGATTAATGATGCCCCTGAGTTTTGCGGGTCTGATAAGTGGCATGATGACGTTGGTAGCGACGCCACCTAACATGGTCGTCAACAGTGAATTATTGCGTGAAGGCATCAAAGGGTTTGGCTTCTTCGGTGTTACCCCCATCGGTATTATCATTTTACTGATGGGCGTGGGTTATATGTTAGTTGTCCGCCGCTGGTTGGGGGGCAAGCAAGAACACTCAGAAAAGGAACAATGGAAACGTCGCACCTTCCGTGATCTGATCCGTGATTATAAACTGACCGGACGCGCTCGCCGTCTGGCTATCCGTAATAATTCTCCGCTTATTGGCCGTTCACTTGATGAGCTGCACCTGCGCGCCCGCTATGGTGCGAATGTGGTGGGGATCGAGCGTTGGAAGCGATTTCGGCGAGTGATGGTCAGCGCCACCAGTTCTTCGGAGCTGCATGAAAACGATGTGCTGCTGATTGACATGTCCGACTGTGATATCGATTTACGCGAGTTTTGTACCGAGCAAATGTTAGAGCCGTTGGTGCTACGCGGTGAATATTTCTCAGAACAGGCCCGCAACGTTGGGATGGCGGAAGTTTCGCTTATTCCTGACTCTGCTTTATTAGGCAAAAGTATTCGTGAGGTGACCTTCCGAACGCGTTATGGGCTGAATGTCGTGGGTATGCGGCGTAACGGTAAGGTGCTGGAAGGTAAGCTCGTTGATGAAAAGTTACAGTTTGGCGATATCTTGCTGGTGATTGGTGACTGGAAATTGATCCGTCAATTGCAGCAAAAGACCCGTGATTTTATCGTTCTTAATCTCCCCGCCGAAGTGGATGAAGTGGCACCGGCCATTTCTCAAGCGCCTCATGCACTATTCTGTCTGGCACTGATGGTCGCTATGATGCTGACGGATGAGGTGCCGAATGTGATTGCCGCGCTGGTGGCCTGTTTGTTAATGGGGCAATTCCGGTGCATTGATATGGAGAGTGCTTATCGCTCAATTCATTGGCCGAGTTTGATTTTGATTATCGGGATGATGCCTTTTGCACAGGCATTACAAAAAACCGGCGGGGTAGATTTGATTGTACGGGGCTTAATGGATGTGGCCGGTGGAATGGGGCCGCGCGTGATGTTGCTGTGCTTATTTGTGCTCTGTGCCACGATTGGCCTGTTCATCTCTAATACGGCAACAGCTGTACTGATGGCCCCTATTGCGATTGCCGCTGCCCGCGAAATGGCACTTTCCCCGTATCCGTTCGCGATGATCATTGGTATTGCGGCATCGGCCGCGTTTATGACGCCCGTTTCATCACCGGTTAATACCTTAGTTTTAGGCCCTGGTGGCTACAAATTTGGTGATTTTATCCGCATCGGGGTGCCGTTTACGTTGCTGGTGATGGTCGTGAGTGTGATGGTCGTGCCAGTGTTGTTCCCGTTTTGATTATCCTCAGCCCTTGGCGTCACAGGGGCCTTAGCTGAGCTGGCCCCTTTATCGCGGATGAATAGGGCCAGCTCAGACGTGTTTTGCGATCCAACCCTAACACCCCAAATGATGGATGACTGATCAATTTAGAGAATCATCAGTCTAGAGAATCGAGGCTGATCTCATCGAGTGACAGGCTAAAACTTGGCACGAAGACTTCCATAAAGTAATCCATCTCAGGGCTTTGGCGCAGGGCGAGGGTTTTCTCTAATCGCACTTTAGCTTGAATGAACTCGTTATTCCCTGCGGATAGCTCTTCTAGACATTTGAGGTAAGCACACAGTGCATCGGCTTGTTTAACCAACGCTTTTTCTTCCTCGCTATAATAATGCTCATCCAACAGGCACCGAAAATCATGCTGTAACTCTTTTGGCAGCATTTCGATCAGCTTCTGCTGTGCCACTTTTTCTATTTTTTTATATTCATGGGCAATCTGCGGATTGTAATACTTGATTGGAGTCGGTAGGTCACCGGTAATCACTTCGCTAGCATCGTGATACATCGCCAACAATGCGATGCGATCGGCGTTGAGATTGCCATTAAATTTACGGTTTTTAATGATAGCTAGTGCATGCGCGACAAATGCCACCTGCAAGCTGTGCTCAGAAACATTTTCAGTGCGGACATTGCGCATTAGCGGCCAGCGGTTGATGAGTTTCAGGCGGGATAGGTGGGCGAAGAAATGACTCATGATTTTCTCTCTTTTGTTCTTTCGGGGCAGGCAATAGGGGGTAGTTTATCAGATTGGGTTTCAGTTGATCGGATCTGGTTTCGGTTGAGGACTGGATCTAGTTTCGGTTGATAGTCGTTCGGTGTTTACCTGAACCTCGCAGCCTCAACCGAGCAGGAGGGCAGGCCGGCCCTCCTGCACCAGCGGCTTGCGCGAAATATTGTGGCTTCGCCATTCCCTCCTACAGCATGCCGGCTTATCGAACCGGCGCTGACTCGCTCCCAGCTCGACAGCCCCTTTCGCCGCGTCCATGCGGCTCATTCGGCCTGCAATCTTTGTCGGCAATTTTTCTGATTGCGCTCAAGGTCAAAAGACCCAAGACCCAAGACCCAAGACCCAAGACCCAAGACCTAAAAGTCATGGTGTTGACCTTGAAGTTTAAAAGCACATTTGAGCTGCCGAATGAAGAGAGAAGGCAAGGAAAACGGGCAGGACGCCCGCTTTAGGCGCCATGAGCAGGGATGCGAATAAAGCCGTCCGTCAGCCGAAACGATGAGTGAGGGAATCCACGCAGTGGACAAGCGATGCGTGCGCTAGCGCGGGGGCTCCAAGGGGGTCACGCGCTTGTGACCCCATTGGCGGTTGAGTCATCAGAGCCAAAGTGAACGCCTAACTCATGTCAACCGAACCTATCACTAAACCAAACAGTTCACCAAACCACTAATCAAGTAGATGCAACCCTTACTGCCGATACGTCTCCAAAAATCGCCCCAGCTTCCTCACTGCCATCTCCAACTCATCCACGCGAGGTAACGTCACAATCCGCACATGATCTGGGTACGGCCAGTTAAAGGCGCTGCCTTGGACCAACAACACTTTTTCCTGTAACAACAAGTCCAACACCATTTTCTGATCGTCGTGCAGATTAAAGCGCTTCTGATCAATGCGCGGGAACATATACAAAGCACCCTGAGGTTTCACGCAGGAAACACCGGGAATTTGGTTAATTAACTCCCAAGCGCGATCGCGTTGCTCGTACAAACGCCCGCCCGGTTGGATAAACTCACTGATGCTCTGGTAGCCGCCCAATGCCGTTTGAATAGCATGCTGCATAGGCACGTTGGCGCACAAACGCATCGATGCCAACATTTCCAAACCTTCGATATAACCTTTGGCGTGTTTTTTCGGCCCATTAAGGACCATCCAGCCCTGACGGAAACCGGCGACACGGTAAGTCTTGGACAGACCATTAAAAGTGACGGTCAGTAAATCTGGTGCTAATGCGGCGATAGAATGATGCTGAGCTTCGTCATATAAAATCTTATCGTAAATCTCATCGGCAAAGATAATCAGGTCATTCTGACGCGCGATCTCAACAATCTCTAACAACAACTCTTTGCTATATACCGCACCGGTTGGGTTGTTCGGGTTGATGATTACAATTCCACGAGTACGCGGGGTAATTTTACTGCGAATATCATCCAAATCAGGGAACCAACCTGACTCTTCATCACACATATAATGCACAGCTTTACCGCTTGAAAGCGAAACCGCTGCTGTCCATAACGGGTAATCTGGTGCTGGCACCAGCATTTCATCGCCAATATTCAGCAATGCCTGCATGGATTGCACTATCAACTCAGAGACACCGTTCCCAATGTAGATATCCTCGACAGTCAGGTCACGCATATCCCGTGCCTGATAGTGCTGCATAATGGCTTTGCGCGCCGAAAAGAGGCCTTTGGAATCGCAATAGCCTTGTGCTGTTGGCAAATTACGGATCACATCCACCAGAATTTCATCCGGTGCATCGAAACCAAACGGGGCTGGGTTGCCGATATTCAGTTTCAGAACCTTATTACCTTCCTCTTCAAGACGCTTAGCTTCTTTGAGCACTGGGCCGCGAATGTCGTAACAAACGTTGTCCAGTTTGTTGGATTTCTCAATAGGGGACATAAAAAATTGAGCCTTTTACTGGTAAAAGCGTGTCCTCAGCGTGGAACACTGCAAGGTCATCAATGTACTCCGACGGCGCTGCTTTTTGAAGATCTACGCACATCTTTAGTACGAATGCTGGGTTTTATTTCAAATGGTGGCGCGTTGGAAGCAATGAAACATTGGGGGCAGAGTTTTCACGACAAGTCTTTACCTGAATGTAGTTTGATGAGTTTATCTGAAGTTTTGCCCTACAAGACCCGGACAAACACAATCATTAACAAAAAAAGAGCGATCACAAGGTTAAGACATTTTTATTTGAGGAAAAGCATTGCTGTAATGATGCTAAACCCTCTCTGTGAGGCTTGGGTTTAAATATGAAAATATTAATTCAACAGTTTATATCATCATACAAACAGTGAGGGGGCGGTTTAGGGTGAAATTGTAAATAGGAAAACTATTAAATATTATTAATGATATTTTTTGGGTTATTAATGTATATAAAGTGTTAGTGCTTGAATTTACTGAACTAGATTACTAGTCTTCATCCAAATAAATTGATGTTTTCTCAAGTCGTCGTTCCTGATTCCTTAATTTAAATGAGATCGCGTGGCGTATAATCAGGCCTAAAATGTGGCGTTACTAAAGCAAAAAAATCTTCATAAATCGAAGATTTAACTGTTTTTAATGACGCTATTCACAAACAGCAGCGTCATTCAGTCAAAAGTTTTTTATAAAAAGAGATAGCGGTAACGAAATATAAGTAAATTTTTTGCCCTACTCTAATGAGTGGGGTACTGTCATACTTAGCGTTGTCCCTTATTGATAGCGCTAATACTTAAACACCAGGGTAGTTTGTAATTAGAATTCAAAAAAGTGAAGAATACACTATGACAAATGCAAATCGTCCGATAATTAATCTCGACCTCGATCTGCTTAGAACCTTTGTAGCTGTTGCTGACTTGAATACTTTCGCCTCTGCTGCTGCAGCGGTTTGTCGAACTCAGTCAGCTGTTAGCCAACAAATGCAACGGTTAGAACAGTTAGTTGGTAAGGAGTTATTTGCCCGTCATGGGCGTAACAAATTACTGACTGAACATGGTCTCCAGTTACTTGGCTATGCCAGAAAAATATTACGTTTTAATGATGAGGCTTGTACTTCTCTAATGTACAGCAATGTAGAAGGGTCACTCGTTATTGGGGCATCTGATGATACCGCCGATACATTGTTACCTTTCTTGTTGAACAGGGTGGCGACACTATACCCTCGGCTGGCAATCGATGTGCGGGTGAAACGTAGCCCACTCATCGCTGATATGCTGAGTAGTGGTGAAGCTAATTTGGCTATTACGACGGCCAAGGTTGATAATCATCCTCATGTTATTTTGAGAACATCCCCGACGCTTTGGTATTGCTCTGCCGACTATCAATTCTTACCCGGCGAATCAGTACCTCTCGTGGTGATGGACGAACCAAGTCCTTTCCGTGATATGGCAATAGAAAATCTCACTAGAGCCGGTATCGCATGGCGTATCGCCTATGTTGCCTCTTCGCTTTCTGCCATTCGAGCGGCAGTTAGGGCAGGGCTAGGTGTGACAGCTAGACCGATTGAGATGATGAGTCCTGATTTACGTGTACTCGGTGAAACGGAAGGGCTACCTCGCCTGCCTGAAACACAGTACACACTCTGTAAAAGCAGTCTGTGTGACAATGAATTGGCATTAGCCATTTTCGATGCCATGCAGTCAGGCCATCAACTTGATTTACAATCGGGTGCGAACCTAGTTTTAGATTCAGATTATTTAGCGAGCGACATAGATTAATCATCTTACGTAAACGAAATATCATAAGCCCCTAATTTTTGGGGGCTTTTTTATTTCTAACTATTGATGAAAATATTTTTATTACATCTTCACGTTAATTTCATGCTCAAAAGGTCGTTTTATTAGATTGGACATTATTTAAAAGCAGCAAAGATAAAACATTAAATAGAATTAAATACGATTAATATTCATTCTCATTTAATATGCTATTATTTTTATTAAAACGCTGTTTCATTAATATTTAATAATAAAGTGCAACTTTTCTTGTCGGATATTTATTAAATAACACTCAAAACGTGTTCTGGATCAAAAAAATACCCCTAGCTAGTGAGTGGAAGAACCGGATATTCCTGAGACAATGGTATAGTTAATGTGAACTATGCGAGTTGGTTTATATGTGTATGTTCTGATTTAACAAATGACTGACTCGATTTAGCTTAAGCGTCAGCACCAAATGTTAAGTAAGATCGTGCATTTGTAAATTAATCTGTTGTTACTTTTGTCAAAGTTGACAAAAGGTTACTGAAAGGAGTAAAAAGCCCACAGTAAAACACTGGCTAAACAGCTGTAAAGACAGTGTGTTTTGTGTGGTTTTTATCCTTCCCTTTGAATCGATGTGGTGCGCTAACTGCCAAGACAAGAGCAGGATGTTCGACACCACTTTTGATGAGTAAGCAATGCGTATGTCAACAACCACTGAAATTATCGCTCATCATTGGGCGTTCGCTGTATTCTTGATCGGCGCTATCGGACTGTGCGGTCTGATGCTACTAGGCGCGTTCTTCCTGGGTGGGAGAGCTCGGGCCCGCGCAAAAAACGTCCCTTATGAGTCAGGTATAGACTCGGTAGGATCGGCGCGTATGCGTTTATCCGCTAAGTTTTATCTGGTCGCCATGTTTTTCGTTATTTTCGATGTTGAAGCCCTGTATCTATACGCGTGGTCAATCTCAATTCGTGAGAGTGGCTGGATAGGCTTTATCGAAGCAACCATTTTCATTTTGGTCCTTTTGGCTGGTTTGGTTTATCTGGTGCGCATCGGTGCGCTGGATTGGACGCCTGCACGCTCGAATCGTCGTGTCAGCAAACCGAGCATAGTCAAATACGCCAGCAGTCATCCGCAAGATAGTCGCCAATAAATACAGTGAGGCATTAACATGGACTATACGCTCACCCGCATAGACCCTAACGGTGAGAACGACCGTTACCCCCTGCAAACTCAGGAAACCGTCAGCGGCGATCCTCTCGAGCAACATGTCCACCGCAGTGTTTACATGGGTAAACTTGAGAACGCCATGCATGACATGGTGAACTGGGGGCGTAAGAACTCTCTTTGGCCGTATAACTTCGGCCTTTCTTGTTGTTATGTCGAAATGGTGACCTCGTTCACCGCCGTGCATGACGTTGCTCGTTTCGGTGCAGAAGTGTTGCGTGCTTCCCCGCGTCAGGCTGATTTTATGGTCGTCGCTGGGACATGCTTCACCAAAATGGCCCCCGTCATTCAGCGTCTGTACGAACAAATGCTCGAACCTAAATGGGTTATCTCCATGGGTGCCTGTGCTAACTCAGGTGGCATGTACGATATCTATTCCGTAGTGCAAGGCGTGGATAAATTCCTGCCAGTTGATGTGTATATTCCTGGCTGCCCACCGCGCCCAGAAGCGTATATGCAAGCACTGTTGTTGTTACAGGAATCTATTGGTAAAGAGCGTCGTCCTCTTTCTTGGGTTGTCGGTGATCAAGGTGTCTATCGCGCCAATATGCAGCCAGAAAGAGAACGTAAGCATGCTGAACGTATTGCAGTAACTAACTTGCGTACACCTGACGAAATCTAACGCTGACCTTCGGTGTTAGATTTTGGTGCGTAAGTGATTTGTTCTTGGATGGGAACGTTTTTATCCAGAACATGTGTGCGGCAAATGACCACAAGATGACACATTCAGTGTGGTGCAAAAACAGTGTGGTGAATAAATAATGACCGATTTAACGACGTCCGACAACACCTTGCCAGCCTGGCAGACTCGTGATCATCTTGATGATCCGGTGATCGGTGAGTTGTCGAACCGTTTTGGGCCTGAGGCCTTTGTTGTTCAAGCAACCCGTACCGGTATGCCCGTGGTATGGGTGAAGCGTGAACAATTGCTGGAAATAATGTCCTTCTTAAGAAAACAGCCGAAGCCCTATGTCATGCTATTTGATTTGCATGGGATGGATGAACGCCTCCGTACTCACCGCCAAGGTCTTCCTGAGGCGGATTTTTCTGTTTTCTACCATCTGATTTCCATCGAACGCAACCGCGACATCATGCTGAAAGTGGCGCTGTCTGAAAAAGACTTACATGTGCCCACAGCCACCAAGATTTTTCCCAATGCTAACTGGTATGAGCGGGAAACTTGGGAGATGTTCGGTATCAAGTTCGAGGGCCATCCTCATCTAACGCGCATCATGATGCCGCAGAGCTGGGAAGGCCACCCGCTGCGTAAAGATTACCCAGCGAGAGCGACGGAGTTCGATCCCTTTGTGCTGACCAAGCAGAAAGAAGATCTGGAAATGGAATCACTGACCTTCAAACCTGAAGATTGGGGCATGAGACGCGGGACTGAAAATGAGGACTTTATGTTCCTTAACCTCGGTCCGAACCACCCCTCTTCACATGGTGCGTTCCGTATCGTCTTGCAGCTTGATGGCGAAGAAATTGTCGATTGTGTACCGGATGTGGGTTATCACCATCGTGGTGCGGAAAAAATGGGCGAGCGCCAATCTTGGCACAGCTACATTCCGTACACCGACCGTATCGAATACCTCGGCGGTTGCGTCAACGAAATGCCTTATGTACTTGCCGTTGAAAAATTGGCCGGTATTAAAGTGCCTGCGCGAGTCGATACTATTCGCGTCATGTTGTCCGAATTATTCCGCATCAACAGCCATCTACTGTACATCAGTACTTTTATCCAAGACGTCGGCGCAATGACGCCGGTGTTCTTCGCCTTTACTGACCGTCAGAAAGTGTACGATCTGGTTGAAGCCATCACCGGTTTCCGTATGCATCCGGCTTGGTTCCGTATCGGTGGTGTGGCACATGACTTACCACGTGGTTGGGATCGTTTGCTGCGTGACTTCCTCGACTGGATGCCAAAACGGCTCGATTCCTACGTCAAAGCGGCGTTGCAGAACAGCATCCTTAAAGGACGTTCTGTGGGCGTTGCCGCCTATAATTCCAAAGAAGCGTTGGAGTGGGGCGTGACCGGTGCAGGCTTACGTGCGACCGGTGTTGAGTTTGACGTGCGTAAATGGCGTCCGTATTCCGGTTATGAAAACTTTGATTTTGAAGTGCCAATCGGCAATAACGGCGACTGCTATGATCGCGTGATGTTGAAAGTGGAAGAGTTGCGTCAAAGCCTGCGCATTCTGGAGCAATGTTACAAAAACATGCCAGAAGGGCCATTCAAGGCAGACCACCCACTGACAACACCGCCACCAAAAGAACGTACGCTTCAACATATCGAAACGCTGATCACCCACTTCCTGCAAGTGTCATGGGGTCCGGTGATGCCAGCTAATGAATCATTCCAGATGGTTGAAGCGACGAAAGGGATCAACAGTTACTATTTGACCAGTGACGCCAGCACCATGAGCTATCGCACCCGGATTCGTACACCAAGCTATGCGCATTTGCAGCAGATCCCCGCGGTTATCCGTGGCAGCCTGGTGTCTGACTTGATTGTCTATCTGGGCAGTATCGATTTTGTTATGTCTGATGTGGACCGCTAATTATGAGTGATCAAAAAGAGACTCAGGATCATAAAGAAAGCCAAAATGTGGTGGACCTGGCAGTCAATGCGGCTGAACCGGCGACCACAACTGACGTTTTCGAATTGAGCGCTGAAGAACGTGATGCCATCGAGCATGAAAAACACCATTACGAAGATGCCCGCGCTGCGTCGATTGAAGCACTGAAAATTGTGCAAAAGCAACGCGGTTGGGTGCCGGATGGGGCGATTCACGCTATCGCTGAAGTGTTGGGTATCCCTGCCAGTGATGTGGAAGGGGTGGCGACATTCTACAGCCAAATCTTCCGTCAACCGGTTGGGCGTCATGTGATCCGTTACTGTGACAGCGTGGTCTGCCACATCACCGGTTACCAAGGCATTCAGGCGGCAATTTCGAAAAAACTCAGTATTCAGCCCGGCCAAACCACCTTTGATGGCCGCTTTACGCTGCTGCCAACATGCTGCTTGGGTAACTGTGATCGTGGTCCAACCATGATGATTGACGACGATACCCATAGCCACCTGAAACCTGAAGATATCGAAAAGTTACTGGAGCAATATCCATGACAGCTAACTCAGGTTTTATTAAAGAGGTGACTCGGACACCGGAAATGCACCCGCTAACTTGGCGCTTGCGTGATGACAAACAGCCGGTGTGGCTGGATGAATATCGCAGTAAAACCGGTTATTTGGGCGCTGAAAAAGCGTTAAAAGGCATGGCACCGCCTGATGTTGTGAACTTAGTCAAAGACGCGGGTTTGAAAGGCCGTGGCGGCGCAGGTTTCTCCACCGGTTTGAAGTGGAGCCTGATGCCTAAAGACGAAAGCATGAACATCCGCTATCTGCTGTGTAACGCCGATGAGATGGAGCCGGGCACCTATAAAGACCGCCTGCTGATGGAGCAATTACCCCATCTGTTGGTGGAAGGGATGCTGATCAGTGCTTTTGCGCTGAAAGCCTACCGTGGCTACATCTTCTTGCGTGGCGAATATATCGAAGCCGCCGCTAACTTGCGCCGTGCAATTGCCGAGGCAACCGAAGCCGGTTTGCTGGGCAAAAATATCATGGGCAGCGGTTTTGATTTTGAACTGATCGTCCATACCGGTGCAGGTCGTTATATCTGCGGTGAAGAAACCGCACTGATTAACTCACTGGAAGGTCGCCGCGCCAACCCGCGTTCTAAGCCACCTTTCCCTGCCTCTTCGGGTGTTTGGGGTAAACCAACGTGCGTAAATAACGTTGAGACGCTGTGTAACGTGCCAGCCATCCTTGAGCATGGCGTGGATTGGTATCAGGGGATCACTGCTGGTAAGAGTAACGACGCAGGCACCAAACTGATGGGCTTCTCTGGGCGGGTGAAAAACCCTGGCCTGTGGGAATTGCCATTTGGTATCACTGCCCGTGAAATTCTGGAAGATTACGCCGGTGGCATGCGCGATGGTTTGAAGTTCAAAGCTTGGCAACCCGGTGGTGCAGGGACTGACTTCCTGACCGCTGATCATTTGGATTTGCCGATGGACTTCGAGAACATTGCCAAAGCAGGCAGCCGTTTAGGGACTGCGTTAGCGATGGCGGTAGACCACGAAATTGGCATGGTGCCACTGGTCCGCAATCTAGAAGAGTTCTTTGCCCGTGAATCTTGTGGCTGGTGTACGCCTTGCCGCGATGGTTTGCCATGGAGCGTGAAGATCCTGCGTGCATTGGAGCGTGGCGAAGGTCAGCCGGGTGACATTGAGACGTTGGAACAGCTGTGCCGCTTCTTAGGGCCGGGCAAAACCTTCTGTGCTCACGCGCCGGGCGCGGTTGAACCACTACAAAGTGCGATCAAATATTTCCGGGAAGAATTCGAAGCCGGGATCGCAACGAAGGACTATGGTAACACCCGAACCATAGCCGGTATTCAGCCAAACCTCTTAAAAGCGCGCTGGTAGCAGCATTGACGCCCTTGCTGGTTTCAGCAGGGGCCAGAATTTTTGATTAACGCTTGTGAACGTACCGTTTCAGGGTCATCGAGACAGACTTTGAATCGGTTCTAACGCAAGCCACTTGGAAGCATGCTGATATGGCTACGATTCATGTAGACGGCAAAGAATACGACGTAAACGGGGCCGACAACCTGTTAGAAGCTTGTCTCTCCCTGGGACTCGATATTCCTTACTTTTGCTGGCATCCGGCGCTGGGAAGCGTCGGCGCTTGCCGCCAATGTGCGGTAAAGCAATACCAAAACGCTGATGATACTCGTGGGCGTTTGGTCATGTCCTGTATGACCCCGGCCACTGATGGAACCTTTATTTCCATTGATGACGGTGAAGCCAAAGCGTTCCGTGAAAGTGTGGTTGAATGGTTGATGACCAACCACCCGCACGATTGCCCGGTCTGTGAGGAAGGGGGGAACTGTCACCTGCAAGATATGACAGTGATGACCGGACACAGTTTCCGCCGTTACCGCTTCAGTAAACGTACACACCAAAATCAGGATCTCGGCCCGTTCATCTCTCATGAAATGAACCGCTGTATCGCCTGTTATCGTTGCGTGCGTTACTACAAAGATTATGCTGATGGCACCGACTTAGGTGTCTACGGTGCGCACGATAACGTCTACTTTGGTCGTACTGAGAGCGGCACGCTGGAAAGCGAGTTCTCCGGCAACCTCGTTGAAGTGTGTCCAACCGGCGTATTCACAGATAAAACGCACTCCGAGCGTTACAACCGTAAATGGGATATGCAATTCGCGCCAAGTATCTGCCAGCAGTGCAGCGTGGGTTGTAACACCAGCCCAGGCGAACGCTATGGTGAATTGCGCCGTATTGAAAACCGCTATAACGGCAGTGTGAACCACTACTTCATGTGTGACCGTGGTCGTTTTGGTTATGGTTACGTCAACCGCAAAGATCGCCCACGTCAGCCACAACAATTGCGTGGTAATGACTGGATTCAGCTTAATGCTGAACAAGCGATGCAAGGTGCGGCGGACATTCTGCGTCAAGCGAAGAAGACTATCGGTATCGGTTCACCACGCGCCAGTTTAGAAAGTAACTTTGCGCTGCGTGAGTTGGTGGGTGCTGATAACTTCTATACCGGCATCGCTGCTAGCGAGCAACAACGCCTGCAACTGATGCTTAAAGTGCTACGTGAAGGCGGCATTTACACGCCTGCGCTACGCGAAATTGAAAGTTATGATGCGGTGCTGATTCTGGGGGAAGATTTAACCCAAACTGGCGCACGTATTGCACTGTCTGTTCGTCAGGCGGTGAAAGGCAAAGCGCGCGAAATGGCCGCAGCACAAAAAGTGGCTGACTGGCAGATTGCCGCCATCATGAACATTGGCCAGCATGCGAAGCATCCGCTGTTTATCACCAACGTGGATAACACCCGTATGGATGATATCGCCGCTTGGAACTATCGCGCGCCTGTTGACGATCAAGCTCGTTTAGGTTTCGCTATCGCCCACGCGCTAGATGAGTCTGCGCCAGCGGTTGATGATTTGGCGAAAGAGCTGAAAGGCAAAGTGGATATCATCGTACAAGCCTTGGCCGGTGCGAAAAAACCGCTGATCATTACCGGTAGCAGTGCCGGCAGCGATGCCCTGATTGAAGCCGCCGCTAACGTTGCGAAAGCGCTGAAAGGCCGTGGTTCTGATGTCGGCATCACCTTTGTGGCCAGTGCCGCCAACAGCATGGGTCTGACCATGATTGGTGGTGGTTCACTGGATCAAGCGTTGGCACAGTTGTCCAGCGGTGAAGCCGATACCGCCATCGTGATGGAAAATGACCTGTATCGCCATGGCGCGAAAGACCAGATTGATACCGCGCTGACGAAAGTCGCTAACCTGATTGTCGTGGATCATCAACGCACCGCGATTATGGATAAAGCAAGCTTGATCCTGTCTGCGGCGAGCTTCGCTGAAAGCGATGGTACGCTGGTGAATCAGGAAGGCCGTGCTCAGCGCTTCTTCCAAGTTTATGATCCAACCTACTACGACGATCCGAAAAAACCGGAAACCCACAGCATCATGCTGGAAAGCTGGCGTTGGTTGCACTCCCTGCATTCAACCTATACCAGCCGCCATGTGGACTGGACCCAACTGGATCACGTGATTCAAGCCTGTGTCACCGCATTGCCACAGTTGGAAGGCATTGTTGATGCGGCACCGGATGCGACTTTCCGTATTCGTGGTCAGAAGCTGGCGCGTTCACCTATTCGCTACAGTGGCCGTACTGCCATGCGCGCGAACATCAGTGTGCATGAACCGCGTCAACCGCAAGATATCGACACGCCGTTTGCCTTCTCGATGGAAGGGAACAACAGCCCACTAGCCGATCGCCAGCAGATCCCATTTGCGTGGGCACCGGGCTGGAACTCACCGCAAGCGTGGAACAAATTCCAAGCGGAAGTGGGTGGCAAGTTACGCTTCGGCGATCCGGGTGTGCGTCTGATTGAAGCAGGGGAGGGAACGCTCGGTTACTTTGATTCCGTGCCAACTGCCTTTAGCGCGAACGCTGATAGCTGGCAGATTGCCCCTTACTACCATCTGTTTGGTAGCGAAGAAATGTCCCAACGTTCAGACGTGATTCAACAGCGGATGCCAGAACCTTATGTGATGGTCAACCCAGCCGATGCGGCGCAGTTAGGGGTTAACCTCGGTACGCTGGTGGAGTTCAACTGTGCCGGTCAGACATTGCGTCTGCCCGTGCGTTTGAGTGACACCTTGGCTCAGGGTCAGGTCGGCTTGCCGCTTGGCTTACCGGGGATTCCACCGATTCTGGTGGGTGCGCGCGTTGAGAATCTGCGGGAGGCAGGACTATGAGCTGGTTTACCCCTGAATTGATTGAGATTTTAATCTCTGTCCTGAAAGCGGTGGTGATTCTGTTGGTGGTCGTGACCTGTGGCGCATTTATGAGCTTCGGTGAGCGCCGCCTGCTGGGCCTGTTCCAGAACCGTTACGGACCTAACCGTGTCGGTTGGGGTGGGTCATTGCAGCTGGTCGCTGACATGATCAAAATGTTTTTCAAAGAAGACTGGGTACCGAAGTTTTCTGACCGCGCCATCTTTACCTTAGCGCCGGTCATTGCGTTTACTTCGCTGCTGCTCTCTTTCGCCATTGTCCCAGTCAGCCCGACTTGGATGGTTGCGGACCTCAACATCGGCATTTTGTTCTTCTTGATGATGGCGGGGCTGGCGGTTTACGCCGTGCTGTTCGCCGGTTGGTCCAGTAATAACAAATACTCTCTGTTAGGGGCGATGCGTGCATCTGCGCAAACCCTGAGCTATGAAGTGTTCCTCGGCTTATCTTTGATGGGCGTAGTGGCACAGGCTGGCTCGTTTAACATGCAAGATATTGTTAACGCTCAGGAACACGTCTGGAATGTCATCCCGCAGTTCTTTGGCTTCTTAACCTTCGCCATTGCGGGTGTTGCTGTTTGTCACCGTCATCCCTTTGACCAGCCAGAAGCTGAGCAAGAACTGGCCGATGGTTACCACATTGAATATTCCGGCATGAAATTCGGTTTGTTCTTTGTCGGTGAATACATCGGCATCGTGACCGTCTCTGCATTGATAGTCACCTTGTTCTTCGGGGGGTGGCAAGGTCCGTTCCTGCCGCCATTTATCTGGTTTGCGCTGAAAACGGCTTTCTTCATGGTGATGTTCATTCTGATCCGTGCCTCCTTGCCGCGCCCACGTTATGACCAAGTGATGTCATTCGGCTGGAAAGTTTGCCTGCCGTTGACCCTACTGAATCTGCTGGCGACTGCCGCGGTCATTTTGTACAACGCTCAATAAGGGGTGAATGAACCATGACGTTGAAAGAGTTAGTGGTTGGTTTCGGCACCCAAGTGCGCAGCCTGTGGATGATTGGCCTTCATGCCTTCCACAAGCGCGAAACCCAAATGTATCCGGAAGAGCCGGTTTATCTGCCGCCGCGCTACCGTGGCCGTATCGTGTTGACGCGTGATCCGGACGGTGAAGAGCGTTGTGTTGCTTGTAACTTGTGCTCGGTCGCATGTCCAGTAGGCTGCATCTCTTTGCAAAAAGCAGAGCATAAAGATGGCCGCTGGTATCCGGAGTTCTTCCGCATCAACTTCTCCCGCTGCATTTTCTGTGGTCTGTGTGAAGAAGCTTGCCCGACTACCGCTATCCAGCTGACGCCGGATTTCGAAATGGGTGAGTTTAAGCGTCAAGATCTGGTGTATGAGAAAGAGGATTTGTTGATCTCGGGTCCGGGTAAATATCCGGAATATAACTTCTACCGGATGTCCGGTATGGCCGTTGACGGTAAGCCAAAAGGCGAAGCTGAGAATGAAGCCAAACCGATCGACGTTAAAGGTCTGATGCCTTAGGAGCCAGCTTCCATGGAATTTGCATTTTATATTGCAGCATTGGTGGCAGTGGTGGCGACTATTCGCGTAATCACTCACACCAACCCGGTACATGCCTTGCTGTACCTGATTATTTCGTTATTGGCTATCGCAGTGGTGTTCTTCTCGTTGGGTGCTTACTTTGCTGGTGCGCTGGAAATCATCGTTTACGCGGGGGCCATTATGGTGCTGTTCGTGTTCGTGGTGATGATGCTGAACTTGGGCAACGTTGAACAACAAGAGCGCGATTGGCTGAAACCCACCCTGTGGATTGGCCCAGGTTTACTGGCGCTGGCGCTGTTATCAGTCCTGATCTATGCCATTAGCTCGGTCAGCGATTCTGGCATTAGCGGTGAAATGGTGGATGCCAAAGCGGTGGGTATTAGCCTGTTCGGTCCTTATGTATTGGCGGTTGAATTGGCGTCAATGCTGCTGTTAGCGGGTCTGATCGTCGCCTTCCATATCGGGCGCGAACATAAGCCAGGTGAAGTGCTGGGCGCGAGCGATTCAGCGAAAAGAAAAACGGAGGAACAAGCATGATCCCTCTACAACATGGTCTGATTCTCGCGGCCATTCTGTTTGTGCTAGGGCTGACGGGGCTGATCATTCGCCGTAATCTGCTGTTTATGCTGATAAGCCTTGAGGTCATGATCAACGCAGCGGCGCTCGCCTTCGTAGTGGCGGGCAGTTATTGGGGTCAGGCTGACGGTCAGGTGATGTATATCCTGGCGATCACGCTCGCGGCAGCAGAAGCCAGTATTGGCTTGGCATTGCTGCTACAGCTGTATCGTCGCCGTCATACTCTGAATATCGATACAGTCAGTGAGATGCGCGGATGAACCTATTATATTTAACAATTCTGCTGCCACTGCTGGGCTTCTTGCTGTTGGCATTCTCCCGTGGGCGTTGGTCTGAAAATACCTCTGCCACTGTCGGGGTCGGGTCGATTGGTCTGACTGCGTTGGTCACACTGTATGTTGCAGTGGATTTCCTCAGTCAAAAAGCAACCGGTGTACAAGTGTTTAACCAAACACTATGGAACTGGATGTCAGTCGGCAACTTTAGTATTCCGTTGACCCTGACACTGGATGGCTTATCGCTCACCATGCTGTCAGTAGTCACTGGCGTGGGCTTCCTCATTCACATGTATGCCTCTTGGTATATGCGTGGGGAAGAGGGCTATTCCCGCTTCTTCGCTTATACCAACCTGTTTATCGCCAGCATGGTCGTTTTGGTGCTAGCCGATAACCTGATGCTGATGTATCTCGGTTGGGAAGGCGTGGGTCTGTGCAGTTACTTGCTGATTGGTTTCTACTACACCAACCCAGCTAACGGCGCAGCGGCGATGAAAGCCTTTATTGTGACCCGTGTGGGTGACGTGTTCTTGGCTATCGCGCTGTTCATCCTTTACCAAGAATTGGGCACGCTGAATATCCGCGAACTGATGGTCTTGGCACCGCAAAAACTGGAAATGGGCTCAACAGCCATTACTTGGGCGACGCTGATGCTTCTCGGTGGTGCGGTGGGTAAATCAGCTCAGCTGCCATTACAAACTTGGCTTGCTGATGCGATGGCTGGCCCGACGCCGGTTTCCGCGCTGATCCATGCGGCTACGATGGTGACTGCGGGTGTGTATCTGATTGCTCGTACTCATGGCCTGTTCCTGATGGCGCCAGAGGTTCTGCATTTAGTGGGGATTATCGGGGCCGTAACCCTAGTGCTAGCGGGCTTTGCTGCACTGGTGCAAACCGACATCAAGCGAGTGCTGGCTTATTCCACCATGAGCCAGATTGGCTACATGTTCCTCGCGCTGGGCGTGCAGGCGTGGGATGCCGCAATCTTCCACTTGATGACACATGCCTTCTTTAAAGCGTTACTGTTCCTCGCTTCCGGTTCAGTGATTTTAGCCTGTCACCACGAACAAAATATTTTCAAAATGGGCGGTTTGCGTAAAACCATTCCATTAGTCTATATCTGCTTCTTGGTGGGCGGCGCGGCGCTGGCAGCATTGCCAGTTGTCACCGCAGGCTTCTACAGTAAAGACGAAATTCTGTGGGGCGCATTGGCCAGTGGCCATATCAATCTGATGGTCGCAGGGTTAGTTGGGGCATTCCTCACCGCGCTCTATACCTTCCGGATGATCTTCATTGTGTTCCACGGCGAGCCAAAAACCAAAGCGCATCCTGTTAAAGGGATCACTCACAGCCTGCCGCTGCTGGTGTTGCTGGTGTTGTCGACGTTTGTCGGCGCCCTGATAACCCCACCACTTGCCGGTGTGTTGCCGGAACTTCACTTCGGTGAAGAGGGCAAAATGCCACTGGAAATCTTCTCTGGCGTGTTGGTGGTCGTGGGTATTGCGTTGGCGGCGTTCCTGTATCTGGGCAAACGTCAACTGGTCAACAGCATCGCGCAAAGTGCGCCGGGCCGCTTCTTTACGGTCTGGTGGTTCCATGCGTGGGGCTTCGACTGGCTGTACCATAACGTCTTTGTCCGCCCTTATCTGTGGATCGCAAGATTGATACAGCGTGATCCGCTGAACTCACTAATGAATACCCCAGCGATACTGTCACGTTGGAGTAATCGCGGTCTGACCGTTAGTGAAAATGGACAGGTGCGTTGGTATGTCGCGTCTATGGGTTTGGGTGCAGTCGTCGTACTGGCTCTGTTGCTTTTCGTTTAATTAGGGACACAAAACGCCATGCTATTACCTTGGCTAATTCTTATCCCCTTTATCGGCGGCCTGCTGTCTTGGCAGTTCGAGCGCTTCGGTACGAGAGTACCGCGTTGGATAGCGTTATTCGCGATGGGGCTGACACTGGTGCTCTCCTTGCTACTGTGGGGGCAGGGTCAATATTCACTGATTAATCCAGCGGGTATCCCGCAATGGCAATCAGAATTCACCTTGCCGTGGATCCCACGGTTTGGCATTGAGTTCCATCTGGCCTTAGATGGTTTATCTTTGCTGATGGTGGTGCTGACCGGCTTGCTCGGTGTACTTGCTATCCTGTGTTCGTGGCGTGAAATTCAGCGCAATCAGGGCTTCTTCTACCTGAATCTATTGTGGATTCTGGGTGGTGTAATCGGCGTGTTCCTCGCCATCGACATGTTCCTGTTCTTCTTCTTCTGGGAAATGATGTTGGTGCCGATGTACTTCCTGATTGCCTTGTGGGGCCACAAAGCATCAGACGGTAAAACCCGAATCGCCGCGGCAACTAAGTTCTTCATCTATACCCAGGCCAGCGGCCTGATCATGCTGATTGCCATTTTGGGACTGGTGTTTGTGCATTACAACGCCACGGGCGTGTGGACGTTCAACTATGAAGATCTGTTGAAAACGCCAATGTCCTACCACGTGGAATATCTGCTGATGCTGGGCTTCTTCATCGCCTTTGCGGTGAAAATGCCAGTGGTGCCATTGCACGGCTGGTTGCCCGATGCACACAGCCAAGCACCAACAGCGGGTTCTGTTGACTTAGCCGGGATTTTGCTGAAAACAGCAGCCTACGGGTTACTGCGTTTCAGTCTGCCACTGTTCCCGAATGCGTCACATGAGTTCGCTCCGATTGCGATGTGGTTAGGGGTTATCGGTATCTTCTACGGCGCATGGATGGCGTTCTGCCAGACCGATATTAAACGCCTGATTGCTTATACCAGCGTTTCCCACATGGGCTTCGTATTGATTGCCATCTATACCGGTAGCCAATTGGCTTACCAAGGTGCGGTCATCCAAATGATTGCTCACGGCTTGTCTGCCGCCGGTATGTTCATCATCTGTGGTCAGTTATACGAGCGTTTGCATACACGTGATATGCGCCAGATGGGGGGCTTGTGGGGGCGGATTAAATACTTGCCTGCACTGTCACTGTTCTTCGCGGTCGCCACATTGGGGATGCCGGGGACGGGTAACTTCGTCGGCGAATTTATGATCCTGTTCGGCAGCTTCCAAGTCGTGCCAGTGATTACGGTGATCTCTACATTTGGGCTGGTTTTTGCTTCGGTTTACTCACTTATCATGATGCAGCGTGCTTATTACGGCGCGCCAAAATCAGAAGAAGTCTTACCGGGCATGAGTGCAAGGGAACTGTCTATCATCCTGCTGTTAGTGGTGTTGTTAGTGTTGCTCGGGGTTTACCCGCAGCCTATTCTCGACACTTCTCATGCTGCGATGAGTAATGTACAGCAGTGGTTTAATGCTTCATCTATTCCAACAACAAGGCCGTAATTCGCCATGACAATAACTCCTCAACAACTGATCGCAATGCTACCGCTGTTGATCGTCGGATTGACGGTGGTGGTTGTGATGCTGTCTATTGCGTGGCGACGCGATCACTTTGTCAACGCCACCCTGACGGTTATCGGGCTAAACTTGGCGCTGCTTTCCCTCTATTTCGTGGGGCAGGTAGGGCCAATGGATGTCACTCCGCTGATGCGGGTTGACGGCTATTCAATGTTCTATACCGGTCTGGTGATTGCTGCCAGTCTGGCCACGGCGACCTTTGCCTATCCATGGTTGGCGGGTTATCCCGATAACCGTGAAGAGTTCTACCTGTTGGTGCTGATTGCGGCCATGGGCGGTATTCTGTTGGCCAGTGCGAATCATTTGGCATCGCTGTTCTTGGGTATCGAACTGATTTCTCTGCCGCTGTTCGGCCTGATTGGTTATGCCTACCGCCAGAAGCGTTCACTGGAAGCCAGTATCAAATACATGCTGTTGTCTGCGGCAGCCTCGTCCTTCCTGCTGTTCGGTATGGCGCTGCTGTATGCGGAATCCGGTAGTTTGTCTTTCGCCGGTTTGGGCAAAAGCCTGAGTGATTCTATGATCCACCAGCCGCTGATTCTGGCCGGTCTGGGGATGATGATTATTGGTCTGGGCTTTAAGCTGTCACTGGTGCCGTTCCAACTGTGGACACCGGATGTGTATCAGGGCGCACCTGCCCCTGTATCCACCTTCCTCGCCACTGCTAGTAAAATTGCTATCTTTGCCGTGGTGATGCGTCTGTTCTTGTATGCGCCTGCTGCCGACAGTGAAGCGATTCGCTTTGTGCTTTCCTTGATTGCCGTGGCATCGATTCTGTTCGGTAACTTGATGGCTATCAGCCAGACGAACATCAAGCGTCTGCTGGGTTACTCTTCTATCGCGCACCTTGGCTATCTGCTGATTGCGTTGGTTGCGGTGCAAACTCATCAGTTGGCACTGGAAACTGCCGGTGTCTATCTGGCCGGTTACCTGTTCAGCAGCTTGGGTGCCTTCGGTGTTGTCAGCTTGATGTCCAGCCCGTACAAAGGGCCGGATGCGGAATCCCTGTTCTCCTACCGTGGGTTGTTCTGGCATAAGCCAATTCTGTCTGCGGTGATGACAGTGATGATGCTGTCATTGGCTGGTATCCCAATGACACTGGGCTTCATCGGTAAATTCTTCGTGGTCGCAATGGGTGTCAGCGCTAACTTGTGGTGGTTGACTGGGGCAGTAGTTTTGGGCAGTGCTATCGGCCTGTACTACTATCTACGCGTCACTGTTAGCTTGTTCCTCAGCGCGCCAGAAAAATTAGTGCGTGATACACCGAATAACTGGGCATTGACTGCCGGTGGTGTGGTGGTACTGATTTCAGCCATTTTAGTGCTGTTCTTGGGTGTCTATCCGCAGCCACTGATTTCGCTGGTTCAGTTGGCGCAACCCCTGATGTAATGCACCGTTAGCTCGGTCTTTCTAACCCCCTGCCAGTTATGCTGCCAGGGGGTTTTGTTTTATACAATAATCAGATTTTTCAGAGAGCTATAATATCTAGGCTCGCAATAAGCAAATTTTAGTGACACCCTTAAATATAACAATCTCGACTAAGCGCGATTTTTACAAGCGAGAATAATATAGATAAAAGATAATAAGTCATGCTTACTAAGCCATTAATGAATTTATGGCGAACTATTTATAGGAGATCGCGTTGTTAACTTCATTAAGTGGCTTTTTTAAAGTCCGTAGTATTAATAAGATATATAACCAAGCATTGAATGGTAATGTTGAGGTGAGGGATGCTAAAAAGGCTATTGCTAAAGAAATAGCTACTATGACAAACTCTTCACAAAATTACGATTTTAGAGCAGCGAGACAATATCACTCAATGTTGATGAAATTGGATGGAGTTGCTAAAGAAAACAGCAATGACTTATCAGCATTTGGGGGTGAAAATGGAAGGAATGACATCAATAATAGTTCTTTTCATTATGAACCTAAAAGCCATAAAAATTTCCGTGGCATTAGATGTTGGCTCTCGGCTGTAAAGAACCCGAAGCATTACACTAACGACGTTGAAAACTCCTACACTCATTATGCTAAAAACATTATGAATATCTTAGCAAAGAAAGATAACAGTGTTGTTCTGCTAAGCTTTGGTAAAGCTGAACATAACGCTATTGCTATCCATCATGGAAACAATAAGTTCAGCTATATCTCAATGCATCATGATAAAATTAGTAATAATTATCATAAATTTAACGGCAAGGTAAGTCAGGATCTGGTCACACAGTTTGTCGCGGATGAAATGACAAAGTGTGAGGATGGATTGCAAGAAAATAATTTGGTTTATTTGCATAACCTGAATGTTGAAAAAGTTGATGATTATATTCTAAAAAATAAGGATGACTTTAAATTTAATATAATAAGTAGTAATTGCTCAAGGTTTTCAGCGAATGCTTTACTTGCTGGGGTAGAGGGTAACAGTAGCCAGTTTCAGCATAATAGAAAATGGCAAATGCCAGCAAACACGCTGGAGTTAGCAAAAGAAATCGCAGCTTACACCGGACAGTAGAATTAGGCTTGGTAGCTAGGAAGTAAATGTTTTTTTAGCGTACGTCCAAGCCATAATCATTATTATCAACTTCAGATGATGTACGGTATATCTGGCCTAATAAACCTATGAGGTCTGATTTTAGATAGGACGATTCCCCAAATAACTAAGATTATATAAGAGTGAAGTGGGGTAATTAGCTGAGACCAAACTCAGCTCTGTTTTAATATCCTCATCATTGATTTTTTCACTGTACTGATTCAAGGATGCTTATGCTTTGTTTTCCTCATTTCCATCAATCAACTAATTCTTATGTGAAATATTCATCAGTGGATGATGTTATCTCGATGCCAGATGCAGATGAAATAGTTAAGCACGGTAATTTCTTTAGAGATAAAACAACCATCAGCTATGCGCTGGAACAAGCAAAGGTGAATGAAAGCTTCAATGCTGTGATGATAGAAACAGCGTATTTTGTTGTAAATGGAAATAATAGTTATACAAAAAATCCCGTTTTTAATCAAATTGATGAAGTTAATATTATTGCCAGAAAAGCATCGAAACTCTTACAGGACAAAATAGATAAAGGAAATTGTCACTACGTGACAGCGGGGTCAATTCTAGATCAGCTCATCGTAGCGGAGGTAAAAGGCGTCAGCGTAATGGATATCAATAATAGTGATTGGGTCGCTAATAATCCGTTAACCAAGGCAATGATATCTTGTATTGGCACTCATCATGACCAACCTAATATTAATGCGGTTATCTCCGATAGCGTTATTCAGTATTACCAATATAAAATGGAGGAGCACGCTTCTTTAGATTTAGATAATTATGTTAAAGGATTGACTGATGCATTACTTCTCACTGTCTTTGCGAGCAATGTAGAGACAAGTACAGCTACAGATAGGGCCGGTTTTTATCGTGAGTTACGCGAAATGGGTAACACACCAAGCGATGCTCGCCGCAATGCGGTGCATATTCAAAATTACCTCTAGTTCTTTATTTGTGATAAAAATCACAATAAAAATGCAATCAATGATAATTCATTGGCGTTATTGTGATTTGAATCCACAAAAATCATCTTGATTCAGGTAAACTGCGCGACTTTCATTCAATACATACTTTGTTTAAAAACACTCTCGCGCAGGTCAATACTGATGAACATTATTCTGATGATTGCGATTACCACAGGCATTCTCTCAGGCATTTGGGGCTGGGTTGCGGTCAGCCTTGGGCTGATCAGTTGGGCCGGTTTTCTAGGCTGTACGGCTTATTTCGCCTGCCCACAAGGTGGCTTAAAGGGATTGCTCATCACGCTATTGACCTGCTTAAGCGGAGTGTTCTGGGCGATGATGATCATTCAGGGCAGCGCCTTGCAGCCAGAGTGGGCGATCCTCGGGTATGTACTGACAGGTATCGTTGCGTTTTTGATGTGTATTCAGGCCTGTCAGCAGTGGCTATCTTTTGTTCCCGGTACCTTTATCGGCGCATGCGCGACCTTTGCCGGTAATGGCAATTGGAAGCTTGTGACAGTTTCGCTGTTGGTTGGCGTGGTGTTTGGCTATGCGATGAAGAATAGTGGCTTGTGGTTGGCGGCGAAGCGCGATCGGCAAGGGAAGAACCCGTTAGGGTCCGCGGTGAGCATAGATGCTGATTAGGGGGACTGAATCAAGTTTCGTCTGTTATAAGAACGCGTTTAACGGTGGTTAACCATCGTTTAGTGTTCACCTTACGTGCGCAAGGTGAACGATGAAACGCTAATGACCGAATGAGTTATTCGATTAAATAAGATGCGCTGCTACCTTCACCACAATTTTGCGAATCGGCCCAACCTCTGCCAGTGTCCCCATTGGCCGATGCAACTCACCGGGGAAGAGCAGGGCGATATCACCGGGGGCCAGTGTTAACAAGGTTTCTGTGCTGATCCCTTCAAATAAGCCGTAATCTCGCTCACTATCAAAATCCATGGTGGGACGTTGCCCCTGAGTCGAAGGTGACGCACCAATGACTTCACTGCCTTCCAGCAAAATATGAATATCAATGTAATAACGATGTAATTCAGGTGCCTGCTCATACAGCGGTTTAGTCGTCGCAATAATATGATTGAGGTAAATTTCACGTCCTTCAATCTCTTGCTCACCCGCCGGAAGATGAGCTAAATCCAGTTGGCTGATCGCCGCTAAGGTCCGGCGGATCACCTCGGGGTACAACGGGTTATTCACCGCAATTTTCAATTCATCAAGTATCATAACTCTTCCTGTCTTTGTGTGTGGCCTGTGCGCTAGGCGCAATGGCTCACGCTATTCTCAGATGCCAGTGCAGCAATGCAGTGTTCCACCACACCGGCCACATCCGGCGAAATATCAATTTGGACAACATCCGGTTCGCTGGCATCTGGCACTTCTAACGTCGCAAACTGGCTCTTTAGCAGGCTCTCAGGCATGAAATGCCCTGCGCGTTGCTGCATTCTGTGCAGCACTAAATCGTAATCACCCGTCAGCCATAAAAAACGAATCCCATGGTTCCCTGCACGTAACCGGTCGCGATACTGCTTTTTCAGTGCCGAACAGACTAAAAAACCCACTTCATTCTTTTGCTGTAAGCTGTATGCCACGTCACTTAATCGCTCGAGCCATGGAGCACGGTCTTGATCATTGAGTGGCTGGCCTGATGCCATTTTTTGGATATTGGCGCGAGGGTGTAAGTCATCGCCATCAATAAACTTAGCATTAAGCGCTTGTGCGAGTGCCTGCCCGACACAGGATTTACCGGTGCCAGAGACACCCATGACAATAATGCATTTACCAGACATAGCTTTCCTCGGTATCAGCCATTGACCAATGTCAGTTCGCACATCAAACGGCGACCAGCATGCCACCATCAACGAACAACAGATGCCCGTTAACGAAGTCAGACGCTTTCGACGACAGATAAACCGCCGCACCAATCAACTCTTCTGGGTCACCCCAACGGGCCGCCGGTGTCCGTTTGCACAACCAATCGGTAAAGGCTTTATCATCAACCAAGGCTTTGGTCATATCGGTTTTGAAATAACCAGGGGCGATGCCATTGACTTGAATGTTGTAGCGGGCCAGTTCGACACACATGCCACGGGTCAACATTTTGACCGCACCTTTAGAGGCGGCATATGGCGTAATGGTGTCGCGACCAAGTTCACTTTGCATGGAGCAAATATTGATGATTTTACCGCGTTGACGTTTGACCATATAACGAGAGACAGCCTGTGATACCAAGAAGACAGATTTCTGGTTAACGGCAATCACATCGTCCCAATCTTTTTCTGGGAATTCGGTAAAAGCATGGCGGCGTTGAATACCGGCATTATTAATTAAGATATCAATAGCGCCAATGCTATTTTCGATTTGTTCGATGGCGGCTTTAACTGCATCATGGTCAGTCACATTAAAAGCAGCAGCATGCGCAATAAAACCACTTGCCCGTAATTCAGTGACGGCTTTCTCTGCTCGTTCGGCAGTAATATCATTAATAATGATTTCAGCACCAAATTCAGCCAAACCTTTGGCTAATAAAAAACCGATGCCCTGTGCGGAACCGGTAATTAATACTTTGCGTTTTTCTAATGAAAATAGATTCTTCATCGTCGATTCCTAATGTCGCTTATCTGGCGGCATATAAAATAAATGTCATGGTTGATTACTGCTGAACGAACACGGCAATAATTCATTTTCGGTAATAGCAAACTAGAACAATAAAAAGTAAGCTAGAACAATAAAACTATTATTATTCCTTAACCTTGTCTTAAAGCAGGTAGAGATTTAATTATCACTAACGGCATTTCCATTCATCTGGCCGTCAAAAAACTTGTGACTATGAAACCGTTTTCTGTCTTATCGAACTGTGACGCAGATCACTTTAAATCATGTTACGACAAGCTGTTACCGCTTACGTGAGCCACATCGCCTTGAGAACAGAAAAAGGCCACTGCAAGCAGGGACTTTGCTCTTTTTACCCTATGACTAAAGATTAACTTATTGATAATAAAATAACTTAATCGTAGCCATTCGCATTGTTATGGCATATTTAACCGGTAACATGCTTTTCATTACCCAAGCTAACAGTGCATAATCACCTAACCTATCCCGCACTCTTGTCCTAGGTATTTGCCATGAAAAACCAGCGTGTTACGTTACAAGATATTGCGCTACTGGCCGGCGTGACCAAAATGACCGTTAGCCGCTATCTGCGCACGCCGGAAAAAGTGGCACCAGAAACCGGTGAACGCATTGCTCAGGTGATGGCTGAAGTTAACTACAGCGCTGATCCTGAAGGGGAAACGGGGCTTAATCAAAAAATCCCACGTATTGGTATCTTAGTCCCTTCCTTTAATAACCAGATTTTTTCCGATCTATTGGCCGGTATTGAGTCGGTGACTGCCGCCAGCGGCTACCAAACCTTGGTGGTCAACTATAACTACAGTAAAGAGCGGGAAGAAGAGCAAATCATTAATCTACTCTCCTGCCAAATTTCGGGGTTAATTCTAACAGACTCCGAGCATACCCTACGTGCGGATAAGTATTTGAATGCTTCAGAGATTCCCGTGGCACAGGTGATGGATCTGGAGCCTCAATTTAACCGTATTACCGTCGGCTTTAATAATTATCAAGCCGCCTATGATATGACCGCAACGCTGCTCGCCAGTGGAAAGCAAAATATTGTCTACTTCGGTTCGATGTCTGATATCCGTGATCGCAAGCGTTATCAAGGCTATAGCCAAGCCATGAGTGATGCAGGTTTTACCCCATTGCATATTACCCCGAACAAAGTCTCATCCGTTTCTATCGGCGCTGGGATGCTGGCATTGGCACGACAAATGTATCCGCAAGTTGATGCTATTTTTTGTACCAATGATGATATGGCGGTGGGGGTGTTACAAGAATGCTTGAAATTGGGCATGGTCATTCCAGCTGAAATGGCTATTTCAGGCTTTCATGGGTTAGATATCGGTCAGGCCACCACGCCAGTGCTGGCCAGTGTGACCACACCACGTTTTGAAATGGGCAAAGTCGCGGCGGAGATTTTGATTAAAAAAATCAAAAAAATCCCGACAATTGAACAGGTTGATCTCCACTATCGCATTTCTCTGGGCGGTACGATTTAACCCTTTTACGCTGTCAGCACGCTTTGTTACCCGTCATATTCTGCCCTTGAGCGACTCAATGGCAGTCAGTCGCGCTTTGCGGTTTCCTTTGCTATCACTCGCTTCATGCGATAACAAATCACAGCAGCAGATAACATTTCAGTGAAGATACGACATAAGTTTTTAACGCTCATCTGTTTAGCTGAAACAATTCAGCTTCGACAATGATAGCTCGCTCACGTTACCGGTAACATGTTTTTTTAACATGACTTACAGTGACCTGCATCACAAAATAAAACATTGAAAACAGGTCTTATAACGACATTCGCTGAATGGCTCAATCGTCTGCTGATGACCTGCCGCCATTCTAGTTTCTTTGATTTATTGACATGGTCAGGTACTCGTAATGAAAAACAGCTCAACCAATGTATCCCAACAAGCCGTATTAATTATTGCGCCGGTGATGGACTATTTGACTGAGAAGCTGGAGCAAAACTTTACGGTTTACAAACTCTTCGACGTCGCGGATCAGGGTGTATTCCTCGCGGAGCAGGGCAAGAACATTAAAGGTATTGTGACCCGCGGTGATATTGGGGTAACTAACGAAGTATTGGCGTTATTACCTGAAGTCGAGATTATCTCCATCTTTGGTGTCGGGACGGATGCGGTCGATTTGGATTATACCCGTGAGCGTAAAATCATTGTCACGACCACTCCGGGCGTACTGACCGACGATGTGGCAGACACCGCACTGGGGCTGATTATTGCCACCTCCCGCCGCTTATGTCAGGCCGATAAGTTCCTTCGGGCAGGGCAATGGCCGCACAGCAGCTTGCCTTTAGCGTCCAAAGTGACGGGTAAACGTTTAGGCGTATTTGGTATGGGTCGTATTGGTCAAGCGATTGCTCGCCGCGCTACGGGCTTCGATATGCAGATTGCTTATACCGATACCGCGCACATTGACAGTCTGCCTTATCAGTATGTGCCTGATTTAATCAGCCTTGCGCAACAAAGCGATATTCTGGTGGTGGCTATTTCAGGTGGGAAAGACAGTGCGGGTTTGGTGGATAAAACCATTTTTGCCGCCATGCCAAACCATGCCATTCTGATCAAT
This sequence comes from Yersinia massiliensis, assembly GCF_003048255.1. NCBI lineage: Bacteria > Pseudomonadati > Pseudomonadota > Gammaproteobacteria > Enterobacterales > Yersiniaceae > Yersinia > Yersinia massiliensis. The sequence goes on along the minus strand of NZ_CP028487.1, from coordinate 3,283,161 downwards.
ATTGCCCGTGGCAGTATGATTAATCAGGACGAATTAATTCAGGCATTACAACAGCAAGAGATTGGCGGTGCGGGTCTGGATGTTTTTGCCGATGAACCGAATGTGCCACAGGCATTGATTGAAATGGATAATGTTGTATTACTGCCGCATATTGCCAGTGCGACAAAAGAAACACGCATTCAAATGAGTGATATTGTTTTTTCAAATATTCTCGCGCATTTTTCGGGGAATAAAGCACCAACCGCAATTCATTATTAATTTCGTCAATTTTTCAAATTGAAGAGAGGCAGATTGTATTGACTCGCGACCTGACTCATATTTGAAATCTATCGGGCATATTAATAATAAAAGTGTTTATTGAATTTAATTAAATGTGGCAAATATCCCTTATTTGCTGTCGGCTTCCCTTGTATTTTTAGGATTAATGCAAGGGAATACTTCGCTATTATCATGAGGCGTGTTGATATGGACAGTAAGATCCCTAATGCCCGTTGGTTCCGAGTTATCGTGCCAATAATGATTGCTTGTATTATTTCTTTTATGGACCGGGTCAATATTAGTTTTGCACTCCCTGGCGGTATGGAGAGCGATCTGGCTATTACCAGCCAAATGGCCGGTTTAGCCGGCGGTATTTTCTTTATTGGTTATTTATTTTTACAAGTCCCTGGTGGCCGAATTGCCGTGCACGGTAGCGGCCGGAAATTCATCGCTTATTCCCTCACGGTTTGGGCCATCGTCTCCATTCTTACCGGCTTTGTGACGAACCATTATCAGCTGTTATTCCTGCGTTTTGTGTTGGGGGTCTCTGAGGGCGGGATGTTACCAGTGGTTTTGACCATGGTCAGTAACTGGTTCCCAGAGCGTGAAATTGGCCGCGCTAATGCCTTCGTCATGATGTTTGCGCCCATTGGTGGCATGTTAACGGCACCGTTGTCCGGCTTTATTATCAATGCGCTTGATTGGCGTTGGCTTTTCTTCCTTGAAGGGGGATTGTCCGCGCTGGTGCTGGTGATGTGGTGGTTTGTTATCAGTGACCGCCCTGAAGAAGCCAAATGGCTATCGGCGAAAGAGCGTGATTATTTGGTGACGGAATTGTCGCGGGAACGTGCTGAGCGGATGCTCAATGCGCCAGTGACCAATGCGCCATTGAAAGCCGTATTCCTCAATAAAGGGTTGATGAAATTAGTGGCGCTGAACTTCTTTTATCAAACAGGGGATTACGGCTATACCCTGTGGTTACCGACCATTTTGAAAAATCTCACTGGCGGGAATATGGCCTCGGTCGGCATTCTGGCGATACTGCCGTTTATAGCCACCATGGCGGGGATTTATACCATTTCTACTTTGTCGGATAGAACCGGCAAACGCCGCCTGTTGATCATGATTTCACTGTTCTGTTTTGCCGCTGGCCTCGTCACATCGGTGATTTTCCGCCACAACGTGTTGATCGCTTATCTGGCATTGGTGGTGTGTGGGTTCTTCCTTAAAGCAGCAACCAGCCCATTCTGGTCAATTCCTGGTCGCATCGCCATACCTGAAGTGGCGGGTGGCGCGCGCGGTGTCATCAATGGTTTAGGTAATTTGGGCGGATTCTGCGGCCCGTATCTGGTCGGGGTGATGATTTTCTTCTACGGCCAAAGTGCAGCAGTTTGCATGCTAGCTGGCTCATTGATTATTGCCGGATTGATTACGCTGACATTGCCGAAAGAGTGTGATGTCGAAGTGACCAAACAGGGCAAGGGCTTGGCTGACAAAGTTTTGCCAAAAGCGAAACGCGCTTAAATCCAGTCGGGGCTATCGGCTGAATCTGACCATAGCCCCGATGGGTGAATACCGGAGAATAATATGAATTTGCAGCAGCAACTCATCGACTGCCAACAGCATCAGCAATTGTTACAGCTGATGCATTTCGATCACGAAATCGCTTGGCAGTTAGGCGAAAAAATAAAACGGCAAGCGGAAACACAAGGGGTGGCATTAGCTATCGATATCACCGTCAATCGTCAATCGCTGTTCAGCTATGCCATGCCAGGTACCAGTGCTGAAAATCATGATTGGTTGCGCCGTAAACGTAATGTGGTTGAACTGCTCAATACCAGCTCTTATGCGGCCGGATTGATGTTACAGCAACGCCAGACTTCTCTTGAAGCACGTTATGGTGTCAGTTTACGGGACTACGCTGCGCTAGGCGGCGGTTTCCCATTACAGGTTAAACATGCGGGTATTATTGGCAGCGTTAATGTCTCCGGCGCACCACATTTGGATGATCACAATTTACTGCTGAAAGTATTGGCGGATTTTATTGGTTTGCCTGTGGGCAGTATTGAACTTTTGTCGCCGCTGAGCGAATAAGGAATGGCGATGAACCCGACTCTCATCCACGTTACGCAGCGTATCACGGCGCGATCAGCCACAACTCGCACGGCCTACCTGCAACGGATCAGCGCAGCAAAAGAAAATACTGTGCGCCGCTCACAATTGGCCTGCGGCAATCTGGCTCATGGTTTTGCGGCTTGTCAGCCGGAAGATAAAGCCTCGTTGAAGAATATGGTGCGTAGCGATATCGCCATCATAACTTCTTATAACGACATGTTATCTGCTCATCAGCCTTACGAATATTATCCGCAGCAGCTAAAAGACGCGCTGCATGATGTTGGTGCTGTCGGGCAAGTGGCGGGGGGCGTGCCCGCGATGTGTGACGGTGTGACCCAAGGGCAGGATGGTATGGAGTTATCGCTGATGAGTCGCGATGTTATCGCCATGTCAGCAGCCATCGGGTTGTCACACAATATGTTTGATGGCGCACTGTATCTCGGTGTATGCGATAAAATCGTGCCAGGGCTACTGATGGCTGCTTTGTCATTTGGTCACTTACCTGCCGTTTTTGTCCCCGCAGGCCCAATGACCACGGGGTTATCCAATAAAGAAAAAGTGCGCGTTCGTCAGTTATTTGCAGAGGGTAAGGTGGACCGGCACGCCTTGTTGGAGGCCGAAGCCGCGTCATATCACAGTGCGGGCACCTGTACTTTTTACGGTACCGCCAACTCAAATCAGATGGTGATGGAAGTGATGGGGCTTCATTTGCCCGGTGCTTCTTTTATTCAGCCAAATACGCCACTGCGAGAGGCATTAACCGCTGCCGCTGCCCGCCAGATTACTCGCCTAACCGAGAACAGTGGTAATTATCTGCCAGTGGGCCAGTTAGTGGATGAGAAGGTGGTGGTCAATGGTATTGTGGCGCTGCTGGCGACAGGTGGTTCAACAAACCACACCATGCATTTGGTGGCGATGGCTCGCGCGGCAGGCATCATTATCGATTGGGATGATTTTTCTGAGTTATCAGAAGTGGTACCACAATTGTGCCGCATTTACCCTAATGGCCCCGCTGATATCAACTATTTTCAGGCAGCAGGGGGCGTTGCCTTGCTGATAAAGGAGCTGCTACAGGGCGGTTTAGTGCATGAAGATGTGCATACTGTGGCTGGATTCGGTTTACATCGCTACACGCAAGAGCCGTATTTGGACGAGGGGCAACTGCAATGGCGTCGTGGGCCGCAACAGTCGCTGGATGATTCAGTCATTGCCAGCATTACTCAGCCTTTTTCCGCGCACGGGGGGACGAAAGTGTTAAGCGGTAATTTAGGGCGGGCGGTGATGAAAACGTCAGCAGTCCCTCGTGACCATCAGATCATTGAAGGGCCAGCCGTGGTCTTTGAAAACCAGCATGATGTGGTGTCCGCTTTTGAAGCTGGCGAGTTAAATCGTGACTGTGTGGTAGTGGTGCGCTATCAGGGACCACGGGCTATTGGTATGCCGGAACTGCATAAGTTGATGCCACCTTTGGGGGTATTATTGGATCGTGATTTTAAAGTCGCATTAGTCACCGATGGCCGTTTATCTGGCGCATCAGGCAAAGTGCCGTCAGCCATTCATGTTACGCCAGAAGCCTATTGCGGCGGTTTGCTAGCAAAAATTCGTAATGGCGATCGGGTGCGAGTCGATGGTGTGACGGGGGAGTTGTCTCTGTTGGTCGATGAATCTGAACTGGCATCACGTCATCCGTCTGCGCCGGACATATCGGCGTTCCATGTGGGATGTGGACGTGAGTTATTTGGCGCACTACGAGAGCAATTGACGGGCGCAGAGCAGGGGGCATGCTGTATTCGTTTTTAGTGTTCAGCAGGTGTTTGTTCAGCAGGTGTTAATGAGCGAGTCACCTCGTCTGAGGTGACCGAGAATCCGTATGTTGTATCGAGGTTGGCGAGAAGACTGCATTTTCCAGTGGTTATTAATAACCTAGATCATGAGCCACACAGATTAATCCTGAAACCGCGCCAATCCTCCTTACCCTCCCTTATTTTCAGCTATCCTTATGGGACGACTTTTTTCACTCATGGAGAATGCATATGAATCGAGATAAAGAACAGCAAACCTCGCTGGATGACGATCTGACTATGCTGACTGATACGTTAGAAGAAGTGTTACGTGCCTCGGGTGATGCCGCGGATGACACCTATCAGGAGATTAAAGCCAGAGCGGAGAAGGCATTAAAGGAGGTACAGAACCGTTTGAGTGGCCGCAATGAATGCTACATCAAGCGGGCGAAAGCACTGGCGTGTTGTACTGATGATTATGTCCACGAAAAACCGTGGTGCAGCGTGGGGATCGGTGCAACGGTGGGGTTGGTGGTTGGACTATTGCTGGCTCGGCGTTAATGAATATTATTAAGTGATAATGGTAATAACTTATTATTTCATTATTTTAAATCATTGATATCGGCCCTTAGTGGGCCGTTTTTTATTATGACATTTTTGTTTTTTACAATGTGAAACCTAAGGGCAAGGGAAACCTACTTTTTCGTTATTTGAATTGGGTTGGTTTAATATTCTAATTTAATTAATGTATTTTAATTTATTTAAGCATTATTAAATGAATGGTGAAATTTTAAATTTAATACTGTGATGTGTGTCACGCATTTAATCATATTATCCAGTGATAAGAGTATGCGTAACAATAATTGATTTTTTATGCTCTATTCTATTTGGTGGTGATAATAAAAACCCTGACTTTAAATATCCTGACAAACCTAGGTTATTTATCTTAAGCCTTATTTTAAAGGGGGTTTTGTATCGTGACGACATTATTTTAATCAGAAAGTCATATTTATCAAAATAGATAACTTGATGATTTTATTTCTTTTTATTTTAATGTAGTTGAAAGTCATTAACTTAAAAATAATGAGGTATATATTATGAGCAGTATACTCGATCTATCTTCGTATAGTGGTACGCCTTATCAAGTTAAGTTTATCAATCAATCACCTTCAGCGTGGATTGTTTATTTATATCAGAAAATGCCTAATCAACCCTCGGAGGTATTCTCTTTAGCTTGGCAGGCATCTCCATTTAAAGTCGCTCCAAATAGTTTTTTCACTTTCAAATGGTCAATTGATTATTCATTTATTTGGGGTAGAACGGGAGCGTTAACGGATGGTGTTGTTTTTGAAGCTGGTGCGGTTTTGAATGCTGATCCTGCAGGTAATAATCAGGTGACATTTGATACCGAAAATAACACTCCTGCGTTTAGTCATCTGTCAAGCGGTGGGCAAGCGGGAAAGTTGACGATTTTGGAAGGTAGTCATATGCCAAACAACATCTATTCCACGGGGATTGGTATGTCTGGGCAAGGAACTTTTGTGCAGCAAGTCTTAACCAATACTACGCAGATTTATACGCCTGAACCCCTCTTTTTTATTGCGGCTGGTCAGGGGATTCAAATGGGGCAAGTCTTAGCCCAAACAGTGACTAATGCCTGTGAGTTAAAATACGTAGGAAATGTTTATTCATTATTGGCAACGCTGACTGAGACTCAGCAATGGAATGTTGTGCCAGCATGATGATCAATTAATGATTCATGCCAAACGTATCACGAAGATGAACATTGTCTTCGTGATACGGCTGACTGCGAAATGTACAAGGTAGCACCCTTTCATCAGTGCAGAGGCTGGCTCTGTGCACACTGCACAAAGATCATGCAATATTGGTTGTCGCTAATACCCCTTGTTGAGTATACAAAAACATCAATATCAAATATTAGTGTGATAACTAACAATAACTTTTGAATCCGACTTTTATTATTATTTATGGCCCGTATAATCCCACTCTTTCTGTTGATTTGCCGAGGTGGCCGTGAAACAACTTTCTGGTTTGTTGGGCGAATTACAGCAGAAGTTGCGTGCCGGTTTCCCTGACCAGGCCGGTATTCGGCAAATTATCTTGCCTACATCGGGTCAGGTGGGGAATCAACTGCTGGAGTGGCTGGCTGCGCAATGCCATTTTCCGCAGTTTTATTGGCATCATCGTGACGGCCATGAAGAAGCTGCCGTTTGCGGTCAAACGCGTCAATTTAACGATATGCAATCTGCGGATGAATTTATCCAGCAGCACCAATTGACCAAGCTAAATAGTGAAACCACGGGATTGCGAATTTGGGGGCTGAATGCCTATGAGCCGGTGAGTGTTGTCGATGCCGCTGCTGACAGCAAAACTTGCGCGACTCATTTCGATCAATCAACTCAATCAACACAGACCAGTTTCTTATTTCTCCCGCGAATTGAAATCTTACGTCGTGGCAACCATACCCATGTCACCCTTAATTTGGTGAGCGATTTCTCCCTGCAACAAGATGCCTTGCTGGCCATCGCTTTTATCGATCAACTGGTCACCGCCAAACCGCTCCCCGCGTTGGATGTTCATGTCCAACAGGCCAGCCATATGCCGGAATACCCGCAGTGGCGTGATCTGATTGAGCAAGCGCTGGGCGGCATTGAACAGCAAACGATGGAAAAAGTGGTGCTGGCCCGCGCAACTCGCTTAATGCTCGATAAACCTCTGTCCTGTAGCGCTTTTATGGCCGCCAGCCGTCAAGTCAACCATCATTGTTTCCACTATATGCTGCGTTTTGATGCATCAAAGGCATTTTTAGGTTCCAGCCCTGAACGGCTGTATCTGCGCCAAAAATGGCATTTGGAAACGGAGGCGTTGGCGGGTACCGCGTCTAATGATGATGACCATCAACAGGCTAGAGTGCTCAGTGACTGGTTAATGCAGGATGAAAAAAATCAACGCGAGAATTTGCTGGTGGTGGATGATATTTGCCAGCGTTTGCAAGGCGGGGTAACGGCGGTTGATGTCATGCCGCCAGAGATTATTCGCTTGCGAAAAGTGCAGCATTTACGCCGCCGTATTCACGCGCAACTCAATCGCGCCAGTGATACTGACTGCCTGCAACGGTTACAACCTACTGCTGCCGTGGCCGGTTTGCCACGCAATGTTGCACGCCAATTTATCGCTCAAAACGAACCTTTTTCTCGTGGTTGGTATGCGGGGTCTGCCGGTTACCTTTCATTGCAACAGTCAGAATTTAGCGTCACATTGCGCTCGGCATGGGTTGAGGACCAACGGATCAATTTGTATGCCGGAGCCGGTATTGTCGCTGGGTCTGATCCTGAGCTGGAATGGCAAGAAATCAACCATAAGTCGGCAGGATTAAGGACTTTGTTGGATAGTCATCTACAGGATAATAAATCCTAAATATTGCTATTAACCGCACACCTAATGTGGTCGGATTGTGGCACCCGTAGACCAAGTGTAAACTGTCATTTAGGGGCCATTTCCCCTACCAGAACAGTAAAATTTTAACCATTAAGCAGCCACTCCGAACTTTATCGAGGATAAATGGCGTTCCTCATGCTAACTGTTGGGTTGTCGTGTCTGTTAACTGACTTTTGGGCAAACCATGTCGACAAGTGTTTTTAACCGTCGTTGGGCGGCATTACTACTGGAAGCGTTAACGCGCCACGGTGTCCGTCATATCTGTATTGCACCGGGTTCCCGCTCGACACCGCTAACGTTGGCGGCGGCGGCGCATTCATCGCTGGTTTGCCATACCCATTTTGATGAGCGTGGTTTGGGCCATTTGGCGCTGGGCTTGGCGAAAGCGTCCGCCGAACCGGTGGCCGTGATTGTGACTTCCGGCACTGCGGCTGCCAACCTCTATCCTGCACTCATTGAAGCCGGTTTAACCGGTGAGCGGCTGATTTTTCTGACCGCTGATCGCCCACCAGAATTGATTGATTGCGGCGCTAACCAAGCTATTCGTCAGCAAGGGCTGTTTGCTGCTCATCCTACGGTCAGCCTTAATTTACCTCGACCGACACCGGATATTCCCGCCAGTTGGCTTGTTTCAACCGTCGATAGCGCGATGGCGCAATTGCACCATGGCGGTTTGCACATTAATTGCCCGTTTGCCGAACCCCTTTATGGCGGTGATGACCAATGCTATACCGACTGGTCTGCGGCCTTGGGTGACTGGTGGCAGGACTGCCACCCTTGGTTACGCCAATCGAGCTATCAACCACAGCAGCCGCAGGCTGATTGGTTGTTCTGGCGGCAAAAGCGCGGCGTGGTCATCGCAGGGCGTATGACGGCAGACGAGGGCGCGCAACTAGCACAATGGGCGGAACAACTCGGCTGGCCATTGATTGGCGATGTGTTATCGCAAACCGGCCAACCACTGCCCTGTGCAGATTTATGGCTTGGGCATCCCGAGGCGCAGCGGGTGCTGAATGAGGCGCAGCTGGTAGTGCAATTGGGTAGCAGCCTGACCGGTAAACAGCTTTTACAGTGGCAAGCGCAATGCCAGCCACAGGAATATTGGGTGGTGGATAACCTCCCAGGTCGCCTTGATCCGGCGAATCATCGAGGGCGTAGGATCCTATCGTCTGTGCATGCATGGCTGGAACAGCACCCTGCGCTACGCCGCACACCATGGGCGCCTGAACTGATTGAATGTTCACAGGCGGCACAGTTCCACGTGGCTGAAACGCTGAATGAGCAATTTAGTGAAGCCGCAGTGGCACATTTATTGGCTGAGTTGTTACCCGATAACGGCCAGCTATTTGTGGGTAACAGTTTGATTGTTCGCCTGATTGATGCTTTGGGGCAATTGCCAGCGGGTTATCCGGTTTACAGCAATCGTGGTGCCAGTGGCATTGATGGTCTGTTATCCACCGCGGCAGGTGTCCAGCGCGCGACCGCGAAACCTACACTGGCTATCGTCGGTGATTTATCGGCCCTGTATGACCTTAATGCATTAGCGTTATTACGCCAAAGTTCGGCGCCGATGGTGCTGTTGGTGGTGAACAATAATGGCGGGCAGATTTTCTCACTGTTGCCAACACCGGCTGAAGATCGTCAGCGCTTTTATTGCATGCCGCAAGACGTCAACTTTGAGCACGCGGCGGCCATGTTTGGCCTCCATTATGCCAGTCCTGAGAGCTGGATAGCATTGCAGCAGCGAGTCGAACAGTGCTGGTTACAAGGTGGCGTGACGCTTGTCGAGATACAGGTACCGTCAAGCCAAGGGGCAGAAACGCTACAGCAATTGGTGCAACAGGTGGCTCAATGATGACGTTGGCATGCTGTAAACTCACCGCACATCCTGAATCCTCTGTGCAACGATCGTCTGATCTACAAGCGGATAAGCCATGGCTAGTTTGGCTACATGGCCTACTGGGGAGTGGTCAGGATTGGCTTCCCGTGGCCGAATTATGCGGCGATTATCCGTCGCTGTTGATTGATTTACCCGGCCACGGTCAATCCGCCACGTTGAAAACTCGCGATTTTGCTGATGTCAGCGAGCAGTTAACGCAAACATTGCAGGCTAACGGCATTCGCAAGTATTGGCTGGCAGGCTACTCTTTAGGGGGCCGAATTGCGATGTACCACGCATGTTATGGTCAGCATCAGGGCTTGTTGGGCTTGCTGGTTGAAGGGGGCAACCTCGGTTTAGAAAACGATGAGTTGCGCCAACAGCGCTTGCAGAATGACCACCAATGGGCGCAGCGTTTTCGTCTGGAACCTTTGTCGCAAGTGCTCAGCGATTGGTATCAACAAGATGTGTTCGCGGATTTAGATGCCCAGCAACGTGAGCAATTTATTTCACTGCGGGTCAATAATGACGGCCCCGCAGTGGCGGATATGCTTGAGGCCACTTCCCTAGGGCATCAACCTTGGTTTTTGCCCGCATTGCAGCAGTTGAATGTCCCTTATACTTATCTGTGCGGTGATCGCGACACTAAATTTCAGCAGCTAGCCGCCCAGTATCAGTTGCCACTGCGCACGCTGGCCCGCGCTGGACATAACGCTCACCGAGCGAATCCGGGCGCATTTGCCGCGCAGGTGCTTTCATTTTTATCACAGTCTTCATTTTCATCACTCTCCCGTTAAAGGAAGGAATGCTTACTATGCTTTATCCGAGCGAAGAACAGCTTTACGCCGCCATTGAATGGCAAGATTGCTCAACAGGGTTTGAAGATATTCGCTATCACAAATCCAGCGATGGCATTGCCAAGATCACCATTAACCGCCCACAAGTGCGTAATGCGTTCCGCCCGTTAACGGTTAAAGAGATGATTCAGGCGCTGGCCGATGCCCGTTATGACGACAATATTGGCGTGATCATTTTGACCGGTGAAGGCGAAAAAGCCTTCTGCTCAGGTGGGGATCAAAAAGTGCGTGGCGACTACGGCGGCTATCAAGATGCCAGTGGCACCCATCACTTAAACGTGCTGGATTTCCAGCGCCAGATTCGGACTTGCCCGAAACCGATAGTCGCCATGGTGGCAGGTTATTCCATTGGTGGTGGTCACGTGCTGCACATGATGTGCGACTTAACCATCGCTGCTGATAACGCAATTTTTGGCCAAACAGGGCCGAAAGTGGGTTCATTCGATGGGGGTTGGGGTGCGGCCTATATGGCGCGCATTGTGGGCCAGAAAAAAGCCCGCGAAATCTGGTTCTTATGCCGCCAATACGATGCGAAACAAGCCTTGGATATGGGGCTGGTTAATACTGTGGTGCCAGTCGCCGATTTGGAAAAAGAAACTGTGCGCTGGTGCCGTGAGATGCTGGAAAACAGCCCGATGGCACTGCGTTGCCTGAAAGCCGCATTGAATGCCGATTGCGATGGTCAAGCGGGCCTGCAAGAACTGGCTGGCAACGCCACGATGCTGTTCTATATGACCGAAGAAGGCCAAGAAGGGCGCAACGCATTCAATGAGAAACGCCAGCCGGACTTCAGCAAATTCAAGCGTAATCCGTAATGCGCGCGGCCACGCTTTATCGCTACAGTCTGCCGATGGACGCGGGTGTCATATTGCGCCATCAACGGCTGAAAAGTCGCGACGGAATGTTGGTGAAACTGCAGCAGGGCGAACAGACTGGTTGGGGGGAAATTGCCCCCTTGCCAGAGTTCAGTCAGGAGTCGTTGGATGACGCACAATCGGCGGCAGCGCAATGGCTACAAAGCTGGGTGACTGGTGATGAGCCAGATCTCGGCCCGCTGCCTTCGGTGGCTTTCGGCCTGAGCTGCGCGCTGGCGGAGCTGGATCAACGCCTACCGTTGGCGGCAGATTACCGTAAAGCTCCGCTGTGTACTGGCGATCCTGACGAGTTGTTCGCGGTGTTACAGGCATTACCCGGTGAGAAAGTCGCCAAGGTGAAAGTCGGGTTATATGAAGCGGTGCGTGACGGCATGATAGTCAATGTGCTGCTGGAAGCCTTGCCTGATTTAAAACTGCGGCTGGATGCCAATCGCAGTTGGACACGCGCCAAAGCGGACGGATTTGCCAAATATGTGAATCCTGAACTGCGTTCACGGATTGCGTTTTTGGAAGAGCCTTGCAAGACTCGTGCTGAATCGCGCGAGTTTGCGCGCGACACCGGTATCGCTATTGCTTGGGATGAAAGTGTCCGTGAAGCTGATTTTCAGGTTGAAGCAGAACCGGGCGTCGCTGCAATTGTGATTAAACCGACGCTGGTGGGCAGTTTAGCCTGTTGCCAGCAATTGGTGCAGCAAGCGCATCAGGCAGGGTTAGTGGCGGTGATCAGTTCCAGCATTGAATCGAGTCTGGGCCTGACGCAACTCGCGCGAATAGCGCATTGGCTAACGCCCGCAACGGTGCCAGGGTTGGACACACTGGATCTGATGCAGGCACAGTTATTGCGCCCTTGGCCGGAAAGCACTTTGCCGCTGGTGACCGTGGATCAACTGGACGTGCTATGGCACCGCTAGGACATCAATCGCCACTTTGGGCACAATCATCCCCTTGGAAACATTGGGCCGAGTGGCGGCCTCAAGCGATAGCGCTGAAAGTGGGTTCTCAACTGATTAGCTGGCAACAGCTCGCAGCTGATATCGATCATTTGGCATCAGCTTTTCAGCAACAAGGTGTCACCTCAGGCAGCGGTGTCGTGCTGCGGGGGAAAAACAGTTATTCGCTATTGCTGGCGTATCTGGCGGCTTTGCAGTGTGCCGCCCGTGTTCTCCCGCTGAATCCCCAATTGCCTGACTCGCTTTTGTTGCCGCTTTTGCCGCAGTTAGATATCGATTTTATGTTGAATCTGGCTGCGCCATTGCCTGACCCTCTCACGTTTATCCCGTTGACGTTCAGTACTGAAAAGACATTCAGTACAGAAAATTCGGTGGCGCATTCGGTCGCGTGGGATAGCCAGCGGTTGGCGACTATGACCTTAACCTCCGGCTCATCGGGCTTGCCTAAAGCGGCTGTACATACCGTGGCAGCCCACTTAGCCAGTGCGGACGGTGTATTGCAGCTAATGAATTTCACGGCGACAGATAGCTGGCTGTTATCGTTGCCGCTGTTTCATGTTTCGGGGCAGGGGATTGTCTGGCGCTGGTTAAGTGCTGGTGCCACCTTGGTTGTGCAAGAAGGGGTTCCGCTGATTGAAGCATTGGCGGGGTGCAGCCACGCTTCACTCGTCCCCACGCAGTTATGGCGATTATTGGCCAGCGAAGACACCGCATTAACGTTAAAAGAGGTGTTGTTGGGCGGCGCGATGATCCCAACAGAATTGACGAAACAAGCTGAAGCTCGCGGTATTCGCTGCTGGTGTGGTTACGGATTAACTGAAGCTGCATCAACCGTGTGCGCGAAACGGGCTGATGGCTTACCGGGTGTCGGGGTTCCCTTGGCGCACCGCGAGATTAAGCTAGTCGATGATGAAGTGTGGATGAAAGCCGACTGTCTTGCTGCGGGTTACTGGCAACAAGGGCAGATACGCCCACTGGTGGATGATGAAGGTTGGTTCCACACCCGCGACCGAGGGGTATGGCAAGCGGGGGAGTTACGCATTCTAGGCCGGCTAGATAATATCTTTTTCAGTGGTGGTGAGGGCATTCAGCCGGAGGATATCGAACGGATTCTGTTGCAATATCCCGGTGTGCAGCAAGCGTTTGTTGTGCCTATTGCTGACAGTGAGTTTGGTCACCGGCCCGTGGCCGTTATCGACGCTGACGTTACCGTGGATGAAACCGCATTAGCGGATTGGTTAGCGCCTCAGCTAGCCGTGTTCCAACGACCAGTCGCATTTTATCGTTTGCCCCAGACGCTGAAGGTCGGAGGGATTAAGGTGTCGAGGCGGTTGGTGGGGGAGATGGTGAGGGGGGATCGGATCGGGTCTGGTTTCGGTTGAGGACCGGATCTTGTTTCGGTTGATAGGCGTTCTGCGGTCACTTTAACCTCGTCGCCTCAACCGAGTCGGGCCGCAGGGCGGCGGCCCAACACCCGCGCCTTTGCGCGAAATATTGCCCTGCGGGTAAACCTCCTACGTCTTTCGGCTAACGAGCCAGCGCGATGGGCATCCTTGCCCAAACGCGCTTTTCGCGGGCGTCCTGCCCGCTCACTCTACCCTCTATCCTCGTCGGCAATATTCCTGATTGCGCTCAATGTCAAAGGCCATAGGCCATAGGCCATGATTTTGACTTTGAAGTTTAAAGCACATTTGAGCTGCCGAATGAAGAGAGAAGGCAAGGAAAACGGGCAGGACGCCCGTTTTAGGCGTGATGAGCAGGGATGCGAATAAAGCCGTCCGTCAGCCGAAACGATGAGTGAGGGAACCTGCAAAGCAGGCAAGCGATGCGTGCGCAAGCGCGGGTATCCAAAGGGGCCACGCTCATGGCCCATTTGGCGGTTGAGGCATCAGAGCTAAGGAGAACACTGAAGCAATAACAACCGAACCGATCACTAAACTAAAAAAGCCCCTCCTAAGAGGGGCCACAAACAAACAAAAAATCAAACCTTAATTTAACCCCAAGGCCTTCTTCACCCCATCACCATAATCCGGATGAACCTGACTAAACAACGCAACCTGACGGCGTTGAATCTCTTCCGGCACCTGTGATAACTCACCGGCAATACGGGCAAACATCCGCTGATGCTCTTCTGCACTCAGCAAATTAAACAGCGCCCTTGGTTGGGAGAAATAATCGGTATCTTCACGGTGATTCCAGTGATCCGCCGCACCTTCTAACGTCAATGGTGGCTCGCTAAAATCAGGCTGCTCTTGGAACAGGCCAAAACTGTTTGGCTCGTAAGTCGCACCATTACCACTGTTACCGTCAACCCGCATTGCGCCATCACGATGGTAATTGTGGAACGGACATTTCGCACTGTTCACCGGAATTTGATGATGGTTCACGCCCAAACGATAGCGTGCAGCATCACCGTAGGAGAACAGACGGCCTTGCAACATACGGTCAGGAGAGAAACTGACACCTGGCACTACGTTGGCAGGGTTGAAAGAGGCTTGTTCAACTTCAGCAAAATAGTTTTCTGGATTGCGGTTTAGCTCGAAGAAACCCACATCAATCAGTGGATAGTCACCGTGTGGCCACACTTTAGTCAAATCAAATGGGTTATACGGCGTCTGGGAGGCTTCATGCTCAGGCATCACCTGAATTTGTAGGTTCCAACGTGGGAAGTCGCCATGCTCAATGGCTTCGTACAAATCACGCTGGGAACTTTCACGATCCATACCAACCAGTTTTTCAGCCTCGTCATCCATAAGATTTTCAATGCCTTGCTGGCAGCGGAAATGGAACTTAACCCAGAAACGCTCATTGTTGGCATTGATAAAGCTGAAGGTATGGCTGCCGAAACCATGCATATGACGATAGGACTTCGGTAGGCCACGGTCACTGAAATCGATGGTGAGCTGGTGTAGTGATTCTGGCAGTTGGGAGAAGAAATCCCATTTATAGATAGGGTTACGCAAGTTAGTACGTGGATCGCGTTTAACGACGTGGTTCAGGTCAGGGAATTTTAGCGGGTCACGTAAATAGAACACTGGCGTATCATTACCGACTAAATCCCAGTTGCCTTCCTCGGTATAATATTTCATGGCAAAGCCGCGGATATCACGTTCTGCATCAGCAGCGCCACGTTCACCGGCGACTGTCGAGAAGCGAACAAACATCTCGGTTTGCTTGCCAATTTCAGCGAAAATTTTTGCTCGAGTGTATTTTGTGATGTCATGAGTGACGGTAAACGTTCCGTGAGCACCCGAACCTTTCGCATGCATACGGCGCTCAGGGATCACTTCACGGTCAAAGTGGGCCAGCTTCTCCAGGAACCAAACATCTTGCAGAAGCATGGGGCCACGGCGACCAGCCGTCACGACATTATTATTATCAACAACGGGCGCGCCCGCTGCAGTGGTTAATCCTTTCTTTTTGCTCATCATTCTCTCCATTATTGCTATTGAATTGACTGATTTCTCGGGTGCTCAAAAGCATTAGATTTCGTCAAAAGCCTGATTGACAAGATAATAATTTAAACAACAACCGGGGGTCATTCATTGATCTCCACACTAGTTGTAGCTTTATTGCGGCCATTCAGCAAATAGGTACGCCTTATCATTACCATTGTTAACATAAAGGGCTTCTATCAAATGGATATTTACAATCATTTGAAATACTGCGCTATTTATTCGCTTTTTCCGTGTGTTTAAGGTGTTTTTTTTCGGTTAAACTCGACGCAGGGAAACCTGTTAGCTGGGATTAGCTCACGGGTGACATCATGAATAATGAGAGAATAATATGAATAAGCATTTAATCGCCTGTGCTGCGGGTCTGTTGTTTGTGGCCGGTTCTGCCAGTGCTGTGAGTTTTAACGCTGAAACAGGGCGTCATTACACCAACTTAGGTTTTGGTCTAGGGACAAATACTGGCGGTTTGGCGATCAGTGGCAACTGGGCGCGCAGTGACCATGACGGTGATATCTATGGGATGGGGTTAGGTTTTAATCTCCCTATTGGCCCGATGATGGCGACCGTAGGCGGTAAAGGCATTTATATGTCACCAGAAGATGGTAGTAGCGGCGGCGCTGTCGCCATTGGTGGTGGATTAACGTACCCAATCAACAAATCTTTCACCCTGTATGGTGAAGGCTATTTCTCACCAGAAGAGCTAACCAGTGGCATGAAATCCTATAGCGAAGCTAACGGCGGCGTGCGCTGGAATGTTTTCCGTCCACTGACTGTTGATGTCGGCTACCGCTATATCAATATGGAAGGCAAAGACGGCAAACGCGATAACCGTGTCGCAGATGGGGTTTACATCGGCGCGGGCTTAAACTTCTAATGATTGCCTTGGCTGCGTGGGGAGTTAGCGGCGCTAATAACGTTAGATGAACATGCCAGATAGTTTCTGATGAATGAATAAGGGCGCTCTAGAGGCGCCCTTATTATTGATGAAAACCGATTTAACTATTTAACTATCCGACTGCCGGTAATGCGCCGGTGACAATACCGACCTGAATGCCAATCACCACCACACCGCAAGCAAATACCGCCGCCAGTGCAGGTTTCCCACCCCAGACACGATAATGACCTTGATGGATTTTACGGGCTTTCCACGCCAGCATTGCCGGCAGAATTAAGGCTAAAACCGACAACGCAACGGCGGCAAACCCCAGCGCCATAATAAAACCGCGAGGGTAGAACAGCGCAAATAGCAGGGGAGGTGTAAATGTAATCACACCCGTTTGTAGGCGGCCACGGACTGAGTTACGGCGCTTAAACAAATCGGCCAGATAATCAAACAGCCCCAATGCCACCCCCAGAAACGAGGTCGCGAGCGCTAAGTCAGCAAAGAGGTGAACGGCTAACTCAACGTGGGGCGAGGCGACAACATCGCGCACAGCTTGCAATAAACCGTTTAGCCCCGCTTGTTGGGCTAGGATCCCGACAAAGGTATGAGACGATATCGCTCCTAGCGTGGTCAACTGCCAGAAGATATAAGCAATCAGTGGGATTGCACTGCCGATGATAAACACCCAACGTAGCTTACGGATATTGCCGCCCATATAATTGACGATGCTCGGCACACTGCCATGGAAGCCAAATGAGGTAAAAATAACGGGTATGGCAGACAGCGCCAGCCCTTGCTCCAGCGGCAGCGTTAATAAATTGGTCTTTTCAATGTGTGGCATCATCAGAGCCAACATCGCAATCAAGAAGATAATTTTGGCGCTAAATAAGATGCGATTGAAAAGGTCGACTGAATGGGTGCCGATGCAAACGACGCCGCCGGCCACTACCGTGAACAGCAATACCCCGAGCGAGGTGGGGAATGACTGTTGCGTCCATTGACTGATACTGGTTGCCAATAACTCACCTGCACCGCTGATATAGGCGGCAGTGAGTGCATACATCAAAAACATCATGCTGAAACCGGTGAGCCACTGCCCCCGATTGCCAAGATAGCGCTTCGCTAGGGTGCCAAGCCCCGTATCTGCCGCCTCATGTTGATAAACTTCAACCAACAATAAAGCGGTGTAACACATTAATATCCAAAGAGAAATTAGCATCGCAAGGGTGACACCAAAACCCACACCTGCGGCCGCCAACGGCATCGCTAACATTCCTGCACCAATCGTCGTGCCTGCAACGATAAATATACTGCCCAGAGTGCGATTCTTCACGCTTTCCTCTACTACATAACATTTTATTGGAATTATTGAGTGCAGCAGGGTAGTGGATTGGCCTGTTTGTGTCAAATCACCGTTACGACTTATGTAAAGATATCGTTACGAATTTTTGGCAGGGTAAAATAGCATCTTTGATGTGGTTATTTATTCCGCCTGACGGGAAATGATTGTGTTTAGAGGTTGGGATTCATAAAGTGGTTCTTATGGGGATCAACGGAGAAAAAAATGATTAGAGTTGAGATGTTGAGTACCGGAGATGAAGTGCTGCATGGGCAGATTATTGATACTAACGCGGCGTGGTTGGCGGATTACTTATTTAATCAGGGATTGCCAATCAGCAGTCGGGAAACCGTGGGTGATTCACTCTCAGCACTGATCGAGGTGCTAACAGAACGGAGCCAAGTTGCCGATGTATTGATTGTGAACGGTGGGCTTGGGCCAACCAGTGATGACCTGAGCGCTTTAGCCGCGGCGCGTGCTGCGGGCACCGAGCTGATTGAGCATCCAGAGTGGATTGCACGCATGGAGGCCTTCTTTCAGGAACGTGGCCGGGTGATGTCATCGACTAACCGCAAGCAGGCTCATATTCCAGCCAATGCAGAAATGCTGGATAACCCCGTCGGTACGGCTTGTGGATTCGCATTAAAGCTAAATAAATGCCTGATGTTTTTCACCCCAGGCGTGCCGTCAGAATTCAAAGTGATGGTAGAGCAACAGATCATGCCGCGTTTGCATCAACACTTTGATGTGGCTGAGCCTCCTTTATGCTTACGTATGACGACTTTTGGTCGGTCAGAAAGTGACTTAGCGCTCGAGCTTGAGCCGCTACCGCTGCCTGAAGGCGCGGTAATCGGTTATCGTTCATCTGCTCCTATTATTGAACTGAAGCTGACTGGCCCTGCGTCGGCGAAGTCCGAGATGGAACAGGTGTGGCAACAGGTTAGGGAGATTGTGGGTGACAGCGCGATATTTGAAGGCACTCAGGGTTTACCGGCATGGTTAGCGGAGCAATTAACGCAACGTGGCTTGCTGCTGGCCGTGAGCGAGCAATTTACTGGCGGGTTGATGCATTGGCAGTTACAGAGCGCGGCTGTGCCGCTGGTGGGCGGCGAACTGCTACCTGCGCACTGTCAGGAGCCATTGACTGAGGTGGCCAGCCGCGCGCAATCATTATCGATGTTGTGTGGGGCGCAATTGGTGCTCGCAGTGAGTGCGATGCAAAATGATTGTTTGAGTGTCGCCTTGCACACACCTGAGGGAACATTTGCCCAGACGATTCGTTATCAGGCGAGTCGCCACGGGTTACGGGTTCGTCAGGAGAGCAGTGCCATGCTGGCGTTGGATATGTTGCGCCGTTGGCTAAAAGGTCGCCCTGTTTGTGGGCAACACGGCTGGCTGGAAGTGATTGAGATTTTGTAGTGAAAGCAACTCGGCCTTAATAAAAAAGGCACCAAAATTAATCGGTGCCTTTTATGTCCAATTTAGACGTTGTATAGGTTTATACGCCCACTAGACTGCCCCATTATCCGCCTATTTTAATCTTGCGTTATGAGCGACTATTTCACCACTGCGTTTCTGACTTCTTCGCCCGCTTCCCAAATACGGTATTTCACGTCCACGCCTTGTGGCACATACACCACAATCGGTAGGCGGCTATTATAGCGCTGCATGGCGGCATCGCCGAGGTTAGCGGCGATAAATTGCGGGTGACGGCTATTATCTGGGCACGCCATCATGGTTGAAGCAGGCTCAGATATCTTATCCATCACCAGATAGTCGAAGCCCCAACCTGATAAGGTTCTGGTTTCCAGATTACCGCCAAGCATATGGCGATTACAGTCAACTTCTAACGTTTTCCCGATCAGCAATTCCACTTTGAAACGTGTTTCATCTTGCTGCGGCTCAAGGAAGATGACCTGCCGAGTCATGCCTTTATCAGGTGCTGGGTAAGGCGCGATTTTCTCTAGTGGTTGCTGCTGATTAAGCGGCTTTGGTGTCTCTGCCAGTGCGCTAGCGGAGGTTGCCATAAACAAGCAGGCGGCTAAGATTGTTTTTGTGTTCATCTGTTATCCCTATGAAGAACCGTGAGTTAAAGCTCGATTTCAATATCACCCAGCGGCTGGCAGCAGCAGGGCAGGATTTCGTTTGGCTGAATAAACGCCAAGGGTTGCTGTGAATAGCACACTTCCCCTTTGAGTAAGCGCAAGCGGCAAGAGCCACAATAGCCCGAGCGGCATTGGTACTCAATCTGCACCTGATGGCGCTCGAGGGTTTCCAGCAAATTGCAGCTATCCGCAGGACAACTAAGTTGAGCGCCGGTATGGCTTAGCGTCACAGTCATGCGGTTTTGCAAGAGACGACCATCAGGCTGCTGACTATTTTGACTCAGCCCATCCCTATATTTACTGGACATCAATGTCATGGCTTACAGCTCAAAATCACTCAGATCATCGGCGTTGATTTCAGAATCAATCTGACCCACCAAATAGGAACTGACTTCAACTTCTTGCGGAGCCACTTGCACGTTATCAGATACGAGCCAAGAGTTGATCCATGGAATGGGGTTAGTGCGGGTGTTAAACGGTACACCAAGGCCCACGGCCTGCATGCGAATATTAGTAATATATTCAACGTATTGGCACAGGATTTCTTTATTCAAACCAATCATGGAACCGTCACGGAACAGATATTCAGCCCACTCTTTTTCTTGTTGTGCCGCCAAGACGAATAAGTCGTAGCACTGTTGCTGGCACTCTTCAGCAATTTCAGCCATCTCTGGATCGTCTTCACCGGAGCGCATCAAATTAAGAATATGCTGGGTGCCGGTCAGATGAAGAGCTTCATCGCGGGCGATCATTTTGATGATTTTGGCGTTGCCTTCCATCAGTTCGCGCTCAGCAAAGGCAAATGAGCAGGCAAAACTGACGTAGAAACGAATTGCTTCAAGCGCATTGACGCTCATCAAACACAGATAAAGCTGTTTTTTCAATTCGCGCAGATTGACCACGACTGTTTTACCGTTGACCTGATGGGAGCCTTCACCCAGCAGATGGTAGTAACTTGTCATTTCAATCAGATCGTCATAATACGCGGAGATATCTTTTGCGCGCTTGAGGATCTCTTCGTTGGTCACGATATCATCGAAAACGATGGATGGATCGTTAACGATATTACGAATGATGTGCGTGTAAGAACGAGAGTGAATGGTTTCAGAGAACGACCAAGTTTCGACCCAAGTTTCTAACTCCGGAATTGAAATCAGCGGCAATAAAGCCACGTTCGGGCTGCGGCCCTGAATGGAGTCCAGCAAGGTTTGATATTTCAGATTGCTGATAAAAATGTGTTTCTCGTGCTCAGGCAGTGCGTTGTAATCGATGCGATCACGTGAGACGTCAATCTCTTCTGGACGCCAGAAGAAAGAGAGCTGTTTCTCAATCAGTTTTTCGAATATAGCGTGTTTTTGCTGATCGAAACGCGCCACGTTGACGCTTTGACCAAAGAACATGGGTTCGAGTAACTGATTGTTTTTATTCTGTGAAAAAGTGGTATAGGCCATGATTTCCTCAGGGGGAGAAAAGGGCAAATGAAGAAAGGCCCTTATGCCTGCTTACTGGATATTGCCGGAGATGATCTACCATACCCAGTAAGAAGGGATAAAAATCAAAATGAATCATCCACCGGCGGGGGCGTATTGACACGCCTCACGCCGGTGGATGGCCAGAATGCTAAATCAGATCTTACATGCACCGCCTTCGCAGTCGTCGTCACCCGGCTGGCTTTGAATATCTTCCTGCACATCATCAGCACCGTCGCGGGTGTTTTGATAGTAAAGGGTTTTGACGCCAAACTTATAGGTAGTCAGCAAGTCTTTCAACAACTGCTTCATCGGTACTTTACCGGATGGGAAGCGGGTTGGATCGTAATTGGTATTCGCTGAAATCGCCTGATCAACGAATTTCTGCATCAAGCCGACCAGTTGCAGGTAACCGTCGTTATTCGGCATATCCCACAGCAATTCGTAAGCCTCTTTCAGGCGCTCATACTCAGGGACAACCTGACGCAGAATACCATCTTTGGACGCTTTGATGCTGACATAACCGCGCGGCGGCTCAATGCCGTTGGTGGCATTGGAGATTTGCGATGAAGTCTCAGATGGCATCAACGCAGACAACGTTGAGTTACGCAGGCCATGGGTCTGAATGTCTTTACGCAGCGTTTCCCAGTCGTAATGCAAAGGTTCGTCGCTGATGGTATCCAAATCTTTTTTGTAGGTATCGATCGGCAAAATACCCTGTGAATAAGTGGTTTCGTTAAACCACTGGCAAGCCCCTTGCTCACGGGCCAGCGCGTTTGAGGCTTTCAACAAGTAATATTGAATCGCTTCAAAAGTGCGGTGAGTCAGGTTATTTGCGCTGCCATCAGAATAACGCACGCCGTTCTTCGCCAGATAGTAAGCAAAGTTAATCACACCGATACCCAAGGTACGGCGGCCCATGGCACCACGTTTTGCCGCTGCGATAGGGTAATCTTGATAATCGAGCAATGCATCCAGCGCGCGAACGGCCAGAACTGCCAAGTCTTCTAAATCATCTAGGCTATCGATGGCGCCTAAGTTGAATGCTGACAATGTGCAGAGTGCGATTTCACCGTTCTCGTCGTTGATGTCATTCAACGGCTTAGTCGGCAACGCTATTTCCAGACACAGGTTTGACTGGCGTACCGGCGCAATCTTCGGATCAAATGGGCTATGCGTATTGCAGTGATCCACGTTCTGAATATAGATGCGGCCAGTAGAGGCGCGCTCTTGCATCATCAGAGAGAAAAGCTCAACTGCTTTTACACGTTGCTTACGGATACTGCTGTCTTGCTCATATTTGACATAAAGGCGCTCGAACTCGTCCTGATCGGCAAAGAACGCGTCATATAGCCCTGGAACATCGGACGGGCTGAACAGGGTGATATCTTCGCCTTTCACCAAACGCTGATACATCAGTTTGTTGATTTGTACGCCGTAATCCATATGACGAACGCGGTTGCCTTCAACCCCACGGTTGTTTTTCAGCACCAGCAGGCTTTCAACTTCTAGATGCCACATTGGGTAGAATAATGTCGCTGCACCACCACGCACGCCGCCCTGAGAACAGGATTTTACCGCCGTCTGGAAGTGTTTGTAGAACGGGATACAGCCAGTATGGAAGGCTTCACCACCACGAATTGGGCTACCCAGTGCACGGATACGGCCCGCATTGATACCGATACCAGCACGTTGCGACACATATTTCACGATGGCGCTGGACGTCGCATTGATAGAATCCAGACTGTCACCGCACTCAATCAATACGCAAGAACTGAACTGGCGGGTAGGGGTACGAACGCCAGACATAATCGGCGTTGGCAGCGAAATTTTAAACGTCGAAATGGCATCATAGAAACGCTTGATGTAATCCATCCGTGTTTCGCGTGGGTAGCCCGAGAACAGGCAAGCAGAAACCAGCATGTACAGGAATTGGGCACTTTCATAGATCTCGCCGCTGACACGGTTTTGTACCAGATACTTGCCTTCTAACTGCTTAACCGCAGCGTAAGAGAAGTTCATGTCGCGCCAATGGTCGATGAAAGTGTCCATCTGTTCGAAATCGTCTGCGGTGTAATCTTCCAGCAGATGTTTGTCGTATTTACCCATTTCCACCATCTTCGTCACATGGGCGAAGAGTTTTGGTGGTTCAAACTGGCCGTAGGCTTTTTTACGCAGATGGAAAATCGCCAGACGCGCGGCTAAATATTGATAATCTGGCGCGTCACGGGAGATCAGATCTGCTGCGGCTTTGATGATGGTTTCATGGATATCGGCCGTTTTAATACCATCATAAAACTGAATGTGCGAACGCAATTCTACTTGAGATACTGAGACGTTATGCAAACCTTCCGCAGCCCAGTCGATGACGCGGTGGATTTTATCCAAATTGATGCGCTCTTTGCTGCCATCACGTTTAGTAACAAGTAGACTTTGGTTCATGTGATCTTTTACCTTCCATGTGTTCATGTCCTGTTAACCATGCCAATAGCACGCTGAATTATCAGACAGCGAGTAGTGTCATTGTTCAGTATGTAAACACAATATATAGGGGGTGGGTGTTGGTTAGATAACAAGATAGTGAGTATTGTATCTTTTAGCAAGTGAACAAGATCGGATAATTGTGTGGATAACTTGGGGGTGAATTGTTACGAAATGCTCTCAGGCTGCGCCATGACTGGCGCTTACCTCCCTGTGATCTAGGGGATAAGATTTTACTGAAAATCTTAAAAATTTGATCGTTTGACGGTTTATTAAACATTAGAAAAAAACAGTATTACTTATCGCTTTTATTGCTTAAAAAAACCGTTTCTGCTCGATTTTCTGCTTGACGGTGTATAAAGTCATAAATGGGTACATCTTAGCGTCACTCATGAGCCCGTATTTGAACCATGGGACAAACATCATTGGCGCTACGATTTGGCGCAAGAGCGCCAATGATGAAGGTCAATTACTGGCTGTCTCGCTGAGTATGTACCATGTAGTTGACATCGACGTTACGGCCCAGCTTAAAGTGGTCTGTCAGCGGATTGTAGTGCAACCCGATAATGTGGCGTTCCAGCAATGAGGTTTTATCCACCCAGCCGATGAGTTCTGAAGGGCGAATAAACTTTTTCGAATCATGAGTGCCTTTCGGTACCATTTTCAGAACGTATTCCGCGCCGACGACAGCCATCAACCAAGATTTGGTATTACGATTAATGGTTGAAAAGAACACATGCCCACCCGGCTTGACCAATTGCGCGCAGGCACGGATAACGGAAGCCGGATCGGGTACGTGCTCAAGCATCTCCATACAGGTCACGACATCGTAATGTTGCGGGTATTTTTCTGCATGATGCTCCACCGTTTCTTGCACATAATCCAGTTTGGCACCGGTTTCCAGCGCATGCAGACGAGCCACTTGCAAGGGTTCATAGCCCATATCCAACCCTGTGACGTTTGCGCCTTCATGTGCCATGCTTTCTGCCAGAATACCGCCACCGCAACCGACGTCTAATACGTTCTTACCGAAGATGCCGCCGGAGCGCTGCAAAATATAGTCCAGACGCAGGGGATTAATACGATGGAGAGGCTTAAACTCACCTTCCAAATCCCACCAGCGGGAAGCAACGGCTTCAAATTTAGCGATCTCTTGCTCGTCGACATTATGATGAGGAGTCGGGGTCTCTGCGCGCATGAAGAATTCTCACTGTTCTGTTTCTTTGCGCGGATTATACATGTTCCCTATCAATAGGGGCAGTTTTGTGTCTATGACTGAGGTGTCCTGCAGTTTGTCCCGAGCATCAGGGAGATTGTCGCTAGCGTAATGTAGTTTCGCCAAAATTTGGGTTTTGTGATATAGTTTCGTACCTTTAAATCCGGTAATTAGTAGAGGGATAGCGGCTCAATGAGCGACCTTGCCAGAGAAATAACACCGGTCAACATCGAGGAAGAGCTGAAAAGCTCCTATCTGGATTATGCGATGTCCGTTATTGTCGGACGTGCTTTACCAGATGTCCGGGATGGACTGAAGCCGGTTCACCGTCGCGTACTGTTCGCGATGAATGTACTGGGCAATGACTGGAATAAACCATACAAAAAATCGGCCCGTGTAGTTGGGGACGTTATCGGTAAATATCACCCGCATGGTGACAGCGCGGTCTACGACACAATCGTGCGTATGGCCCAGCCGTTCTCACTGCGATATATGCTGGTGGATGGGCAGGGTAACTTCGGTTCCGTTGATGGCGACTCCGCCGCAGCGATGCGTTATACCGAAATCCGTATGTCTAAAATTGCTCACGAATTGTTAGCGGATTTAGAAAAAGAAACCGTCGACTACGTGCCAAACTACGATGGCACTGAGCAGATCCCTGCCGTTATGCCTACGCGCATCCCTAACCTATTGGTGAATGGTTCGTCAGGTATCGCCGTCGGGATGGCAACCAATATTCCGCCACATAACCTTTCTGAGGTTATTGATGGCTGTTTGGCTTACATCGAAGATGAAAACATCAGCATCGAAGGGCTGATGGAGTATATCCCTGGGCCAGACTTCCCCACTGCTGCGATAATCAATGGTCGTCGTGGTATCGAAGAAGCCTATCGTACTGGCCGTGGCAAGGTATATATCCGTGCCCGTGCTGAAGTTGAAGCTGACGCAAAAACGGGCCGTGAAACTATCATTGTTCACGAGATCCCGTATCAGGTGAATAAGGCGCGGTTGATTGAAAAAATCGCCGAGCTGGTAAAAGAAAAGCGTGTTGAAGGCATCAGCGCGTTACGTGATGAGTCGGATAAAGACGGCATGCGTATCGTGATTGAAATCAAACGCGATGCGGTCGGTGAAGTGGTGCTCAACAACCTCTATTCACTAACGCAATTGCAGGTGACTTTCGGTATCAATATGGTGGCTCTGTCTCAAGGGCAGCCTAAATTGCTTAATCTGAAGGACATTCTGGTCGCCTTTGTGCGCCATCGCCGTGAAGTGGTGACACGCAGGACTATTTTTGAACTGCGTAAAGCACGTGATCGCGCGCATATCCTTGAAGCGCTAGCCATTGCATTGGCTAACATCGATCCGATTATCGAATTGATTCGCCGTGCAGCGACGCCAGCGGAAGCCAAAGCGGGCTTGATTGCTAGCCCGTGGGAGTTAGGTAACGTTGCGGCCATGTTGGAACGCGCCGGTAATGATGCTGCTCGCCCAGAATGGCTTGAAGCAGAATTCGGTATTCGCGATGGCAAGTATTACCTCACCGAGCAACAGGCTCAGGCGATTTTGGATCTGCGTTTGCAGAAACTGACTGGCCTAGAGCATGAAAAACTGCTGGATGAGTATAAAGAGCTGCTGACCTTAATTGGTGAACTGATCTTTATTCTGGAAAACCCAGAGCGCTTGATGGAAGTGATCCGCGAAGAGCTAGTGGCGATTAAAGAGCAGTATAACGATGCACGTCGTACTGAAATCACCGCTAATACCTCTGATATCAACATCGAAGATCTGATTAATCAGGAAGATGTGGTTGTGACGTTATCCCATCAGGGTTACGTCAAATATCAACCGCTGACGGATTACGAAGCTCAGCGCCGTGGTGGTAAAGGCAAATCGGCCGCGCGTATCAAAGAAGAAGACTTCATTGATCGTCTGCTGGTTGCCAACACCCACGATACCATTTTGTGCTTCTCCAGCCGTGGCCGCCTCTATTGGATGAAGGTCTATCAGTTGCCGGAAGCCAGCCGTGGCGCACGTGGTCGCCCGATCGTCAACTTGTTGCCGCTTGAGCCGAATGAGCGTATCACCGCTATTCTGCCAGTACGGGAATACGAAGAAGGTCGCCACATCTTTATGGCTACCGCCAGTGGTACTGTGAAGAAAACCGCATTGACCGAGTTCAGCCGCCCACGCAGTGCCGGTATTATTGCCGTTAATCTGAACGAAGGCGATGAGCTGATTGGCGTGGATCTGACGGATGGCAGCAACGAAGTGATGCTGTTCTCTGCATTGGGCAAAGTGGTTCGCTTCCCAGAAACGCAGGTTCGTTCGATGGGCCGTACCGCGACGGGTGTCCGTGGTATCAACCTTAATGGCGATGATCGAGTTATCTCTCTGATTATCCCTCGTGGTGATGGCGAAATCTTAACCGTGACTGAAAACGGTTACGGTAAACGTACTGCGGTGGAAGAATATCCAACGAAGTCCCGTGCGACTCAGGGGGTTATCTCCATTAAAGTCAGTGAGCGTAATGGTAAGGTTGTCGGTGCTGTTCAGGTCGCACCAACCGATCAAATCATGATGATTACTGATGCTGGCACCTTGGTTCGTACTCGCGTGTCGGAAGTGAGCATTGTGGGTCGTAATACCCAAGGTGTGACGCTTATCCGTACTGCGGAAGATGAGCATGTGGTCGGTCTGCAACGTGTCGCAGAACCTGAAGAGGATGATGACATCCTAGAAGGTGAATCTTTGGAAGGTGAAGAGGGCGGTGATGAAAACACCACACCTAACGCGCCAGAAGACGATTCTGATGCCGACGCTGAAGATGACAATGCATAACGCACAGTCACTAAGCTAAAAGAACGAAAACAAAAGCCAGCCGTCGTGCTGGCTTTTTTATGTGTTATGGGTAGTGTATTCTGTCAACCACGCAGCCTCTCCGGCGATGCTCGACCAGGTATCAGTTTGAAATATCTTTCTTCATTTCGCACGACACTAAAAATCTCCCGCTACCTCTTTCGGGTATTGGCTATCATGCTATGGTCGCTGGGAGCATTACTGACGACATTTTATCTCCTGAACATTTTGAATGAGAAAAAATCTGATATTCGTCAGGAGTATAATACTAACTTTGAGTTGGCACAGAGCTTCTTCAGACACTCTTCAGACATTATCCGTGATATTAAGTATATGGCAGAGAACAGGTTAAAGCATGACACCGCGAGCAGTGATATTGCGTCGGGTGCGTTCATCAAAAATAAAACAGCCCCCAAATTTTACCCCCTCAATCAAGATGCAGATTGTGCGGCACTCAGTTCATCTCGCTACTCGTCACTAAACTCACTCAGCAATCTTATCCTGTTTTGGAAAGAAAACTTTGCTGCTGCATATGATCTCAACCGCATTTTCTTTATTGGCAGCGACACATTGTGCATGGTGGATTTCGATATTCGTAGCACGCCAATGGACCAAGAAAATCTACTTAAGTCATTGAATGAACATATCTTAAGCTATAAGGATGCGGACAATCAGGATAAAGATGACGCGTTTTATTGGGTGGTTCCTGGGGTTCGCCCTGAGATTGGTACACTGTATGTTTTTAGCCCGCTTTATGTGGGCAACAAATTAGAAGCGTTTATTGGTACTGAACAAACGATTCGCCTAGAAGATTTTATTTCTTCTGGGCCGCTACCGATCGGTGTGACCTTGCTGGATCAGGATAATGTGCCTGTTTTGCAGTTGGCCACAGGTGAGCGTCATGCTTCAATATTGGATAACTACCCCGATAGCGCCTCTTATTTTGGCTATGTTGATGATTATAATGATCTAATTCTGAAAAAGAATTTGCTGCCTTCAACGCTAAGCATCACTTATTCTTTACCCGTCAAAACGATCATCGAAACAATTAAATTATTGATTTTCAATGCAATACTGCTAAATATTCTTTCTGCGGTGGTGATTTTCACTTTAGCTTGGTTGTTTGAGCGGAAAATGTTCCACCCCGCGGAAGATAACGCCTTGAGGCTGGAAGAGCATGAGCAGTTCAACCGTAAAATTGTGGCCTCAGCCCCTGTGGGGATTTCTATCCTGCGTATCAGTGATGGAACCAATATTCTGAGTAATGAGTTAGCGCATAACTATATTAATTTGCTAACAAATGAGGACCGAGAACGTATTACGCGAATAATCTGTGAGCAGCAGGCGAATTTTGTCGATGTGATGACCAGTAATAATAATAATCTGCAAATTAGCTTTGTTCACTCTCGCTACCGCAATGAGGATGTGGCCATTTGTGTACTGGTGGATGTCAGTTCACGCGTCAAAATGGAAGAGTCATTGCAAGAGATGGCCGCAGCAGCAGAACAGGCCAGTCAATCAAAATCGATGTTTTTGGCCACAGTTAGCCATGAGTTGCGTACCCCGCTCTACGGGATCATTGGTAACCTTGATTTGTTGCAAACCAAAGAACTCCCTCATGGAGTTGAGCGGTTGGTGACAGCGATGAATAACTCCTCTGGCTTATTACTGAAAATCATCAGTGACATACTCGACTTCTCTAAAATTGAATCTGAACAACTGAAAATTGAGCCAAGTGAATTTTCTACCGTCGAAGTGATAACGCACATCTCTGCAAATTACCTACCCTTGGTGGTGAAAAAACAACTAGGGTTGTACTGCTTTATTGAGCCTAATGTGCCACGAATGATGATGGGTGATCCGGTTCGCCTGCAGCAAGTTATTTCTAACTTACTGAATAACGCTATTAAATTTACCGATACCGGCTGCATCATCCTACAAGTGCGGGTTCGCGGTGATTATTTGGAGTTTAGGGTTCGAGATACAGGGGTAGGGATTAATTCGCGCGAGGTAAATCAGCTTTTTGATCCCTTCTTCCAGAGCGGTACAGGTGTACAGCGTCACTTCCAAGGGACCGGTTTAGGCTTAGCTATTTGTGAGAAACTGATCAACTTGATGGACGGGGATGTTGAAGTAGTTTCTGAACTGGGGATGGGCAGTATTTTTGCCTTCCGACTTCCCCTTTATTTAGCCGAGAATCGGTCTCAAGCCAATAGTACCGTGTTGCCGCAGAGTGATCGTTGGCAAGGAAAAACAGTATGGTTGGATATTCGTAATGCGCGCTTGGAGCAATATTTATCTGATCTACTGGGCCATTTTGGTGCGACAGCACGGCGTTACAGCTTTGATGAGTCTTTGGGCAACCAAGTGTTGGTTTGTGATTACTTACCACAAATTAGCGCACCCTCATCGACATGGATTCAACTATCCATTGAACATATCGGCTTACCGCAAGAGACACGCCCAGGTTATTGGTTGTTGAGCTCGTCTACGCTGCTCGAAATTATTCCACTACTGGATCGCATTTTGTTGGAAGGGCTCCAAGTAGTCGAAAATACAACATTACAGTTACCCGTACCGAAAGCCAATCAGGATGATAATGCGGATATGCATATTCTGGTGGTGGATGATCACCCAATCAATCGTCGGTTACTGGCTGATCAGCTCACCGCATTAGGTTATCAGGTCATGACCGCGAACGATGGGCTGGATGCGTTAGCAGTGCTAAGTGGTAATCACATCGATATCGTGCTGACAGACGTCAATATGCCGAATATGGATGGTTATCGTCTTACTCAGCGTATAAGACAGTTGAATCAACATTTGCCAGTGATTGGCGTCACCGCAAATGCATTAGCGGAAAGTAAGCAGCGTTGCCTTGAAGCCGGTATGGATAACTGCTTATCTAAGCCTGTTACCCTAGATACATTGCGGCAGATGATGCGGTATTACGGTGATAAGGTTCGGCGCTCACGCTAAACCCTTCGTCCTTGGCGCTACAGCGGTGTTAGCGGCACTCGCTCACCCGAATCACTTACATGAGTAAGCTCATCGGGATTCACTTGCTTGCTGCCTTGCTGTATCGGCAATGACTTTGGGTTATCAATGTAGAGTGACAGCGCTCACGCTAAACCCTTCGTCCTTGGCACTACAGCGGTGTTAGCGGCACTCGCTCACCCGAATCACTTACATGAGTAAGCTTATCGGGATTCACTTGCTTGCTGCCTTGCTGTATCGGCAATGACTTTGGGTTATCAATGTAGAGTGACAGCGCTCACGCTGAACCCTTCGTCCTTGGCGCTACAGCGGTGTTAGCATGGGGATAATATTAGGAATGAAAAAGATTAATTAATAACCTGAATGAATAGGTGAGGGGAAATAAATGAACCCAGTACTGCGAACAACACTGGGTTTAGGAAACACTATTCTTCTTTATTAACCTGACTGATCGTGACAGATGAAAGATAGTTCAGCAGGGCAATATCATTATCGACGCCTAGTTTCAGCATCGCTGATTTCTTCTGACTACTAATAGTTTTTATACTACGATTAAGTTTTCTCGCTATCTCGGTCACTAAGAAACCTTCAGCAAATAACCGCAATACTTCACTTTCTTTAGGTGACAAACGCTTATCACCGTAGCCATTAGCACTAATCTTCTCGAGCAATTTGGCGACACTTTCAGGGGTGAATTTCTTCCCTTTCTGTAATGCTGCCAAAGCTTTAGGTAAATCAGCTGGAGCACCTTGCTTTAATACAATCCCATCAATATCTAAGTCCAACACGGAACTGAGAATAGCGGGGTTATTATTCATTGTGAGAACAATTATGGCTAAATCAGGATAATGACGTTTTATATATTTTATCAGTGTGATGCCATCGCCATACTTGTCTCCAGGCATGGAAAGGTCGGTAATTAACACGTTGGCATCAAGCTTAGACAAATTGTTAATCAGTGATGTTGAGTCTTCAAATTCCCCAACAACGTTGACCCATTCAATTTGTTCCAGTGACTTTCGGATGCCAAACAAAACAATTGGATGGTCATCAGCAATAATTACATTAAGGTTGTTCATGTTTATGGGTTACCTTGCTGCAACAGTCTGGTGACGAAAGAATCAATTTGACTGATGCTATTTTCGATCTTCAACCGATCGCCATCTGCGATATGCTGTTCTAATGTTTCACATAGCTGCTTGCCGAGTACCAGGTTCAACATAGCAAATACGCCTTTCAATCGATGTGCAGTCTGCGAAAGCGATATGAAATCACGTTGCTGAACTTCAGTATACAGTTTCTTCAGATCTACCGGTACTGTCTCAACGAATAAGGAATAATAGTCGCTGGATTTTAGTTGTTGCTCATAGACACTTATATCATCTTCAGCAATAGTATCAGGCTCTTCCAGAGATTCATCTGATAAAATCCGTTGTTCGATTAATAATAATATTGCATCAATGACTGCGCTACCTAAATTATAATTTACCCGGATATAATTATCCTGCAACTGTTGTAAGCCAATTTCGTCTGATGTCAATAATAAAGTATAGTTTTCATAATGTTGTGAATTATCCGTTAAGGTAACATCGTAATCTCTACCCGGTAGGCGATCATCAGCAATAATACAGCTAGCACCAAACGAACTCAATAATGTGGTGATGATCGAACGGACTTCCTCTGAGGTGATATCTAATAACGCGGTGACGCCATCTAATAATTTCTCTTGCTCTTCTTCTTGCAAATTATCGACAGCCATAGTTACGCGGATGGTATAACGTGTACCTATATCGATTTTACTGCGAATCTCTAATTGGCCGTTTAACTTCCTACATAATTGGTTACATAAAAAGAACGTCAACCCTGAGCCGTGATTGTATCTGTCGACCAGTGTTTGGCTGAGGAAAGGATAATTTAGATTACTGATCTCTTCATCCGATATACCGACACCTGTATCTGTTATCTGAATAATCAGTTGTTCTGGGTGCTCTGGTTCATGGCTAACATTGAGTGTAATTTTACCGTAATCAGTCGTAATAATGGAATAATGGAGTAACAGCGAAATTATTTTACGCAATACATTCTCATCACCCGTGTAATTCTGATCAATATCGGCACTGTAGTGATTAAAGAGCGTTAGTCCTTTCTGATTTATTGCGGGTAATGTTTCTAACAGCAGGGCATCGATTAATGCAGAGAGAGAGAACGTACGTTGCTCTGGCTGCCAATCTTGCGTTTCCAAGCGTGTGAGCAGGGTGATGTTATCAATCAATTCGATGATGGCATCAGATTGCGTAATCAATTGGGATGTCAGTGTCTGCTGCTGCTGTGAGTCAGTCGTGCTGCGTAGCGTATGAGCAATTTGATTCAGTGTATTAACCGGCTGATTCAACTCAATGCCTAAATTATGCAGCATCAGTTTTCTGGCTTGCAGACTCTTGTCATATTCACGCCTTGCCTGTTGCAGTTTTTTATTCACTAAGACCTCTTTATCCTGATCATGGAGCAGGAAGAGGTAGGTTTCCGGTGAAATTTGGCTGCGGAACATACGGATTTCATACACTTCGTTATTGACCGTGCCTTGAATCACACCATGGTGTTGTTCAGCCATATGCGCAATTTTTTGCAAATTAAGGTGCGGCATCAAATTATCCGCAATTTGATTACTGGCGATGACTGTATTGTTGTTGAAGTTATAGACCAATAAACCTTGAGGGAGACTGGCAATAATTTCTTGGCTCAGTGATTTCTGTGTTTCTAATTTATCAACGATGTCAGCACTAGGGCGAACGTATTGACGGCGAACAAAATAGATGCCCAGCACGGCTAAGACGAGTAGCAATATATTGCTGAGAATTAACCAGAAGTTGTTTTTCAGCAAGTCCATGGCTAATTGGTTAATGGGGACACGATAAACTATTTTCAGTGTGGCATTTGCTAACGGCGCGGAAAATTCTACCCAATAGCCATTGAGTGCCACACTCGCGGCGACAACCTCTTCAGTGGTCATGCCTTCATTGATGGGGGTTTTATCTTTTTGCAGTAAGAAGTTAGAACGCGCCATATTGGGCGGAATTAAGTCATTAATGGGCAGATCGAACGCGATAACCGTTGCTAAATGGCCAGGGTGATTAAAGGTGGTCCGTAGCGTGAAATAGTAGGCGTTCTGGAAACGTAATTTGCGTAGTGGCGAGAAACTCTCGCGCTCATCTAAGGTATTAGCCTGTTGTAACATTTCTGCCCGTCGGGATTCTGCTGCTACCGTCAGGTAACTTTCTTTAAACCGTGAAGTGACTTCTTTGAGTGCTTGAGTGGTGACCAATGTCAGGCTATTGTCTTGACCGTTGAGATAATACATTGAATAAGTGTCATTTTGTGATCCCCAATGGCTATCAAGATAGTCTGACATCGCTAGCGCCGTTGCCAGTGTTGCGGGGTCGTGGTTACCAAAAATGACCGTATCCGTTTTTCTGCGTGGCTTCTCGATATAGTAAATATCGGGGCGTAGACGGACTTCTTGCGCTGATAGAATAGCTTCATTAGCTAGCGCTGGATTATTCGCTAAATCATAGAGTTGGTAGGTGTGATAGCGATAATCATCGATACGTTGCTGCAAGCCGCTGGCGATATAAGTTAATGTGTGTTTCTTTTCTGTCAGATAAGCATTGGTATAGTTATAACCATACAGCCCAAAGGTGATGAGCAGTAATACGATAAACAGCCAGAAGTAGCGCGTTATCTTAGCTGAATGGGTAGATGGCGAGTTATTTTGCATAAAGAGACGGCATATTCCTGGGTTAGCGCGTAACGGCTCGGGCACTGGCAGTGACGGCCAGTAATAACAGTGCCACACAGCCAAAAGCGACCGATAAACTACTCAGTTGTGCAACAAAACCAATCACTGCGGGGCCAGCAAGTATACCGGCATAACCGATGGTGGTAATGGATGCCACCGCCAGATTGGCCGGCATTACGGTTTGGTTACCTGCTGCCGTGAACAAAATAGGCACCACATTTGATGCACCTAATCCCACGAGCATAAAACCAATAATCGCGGCAATGCTGCTATCAACACTTATTGCGGTGATAATCCCTATCGCAGCACACAGACTGCCCCCGAATAATACCTTATATCTGCCCAAGGCATTCACTATTCGGTCACCATTTAAGCGACCCAGTGTCATGGCGATCGCAAATACAGCATAGCCCATGCCAGCTTGTGCGGTTTCCATACCCCGTAATGTCGTCAGGAAAACAGCACTCCAGTCCAGCATTGAGCCTTCCGCGAGAAACATCACAAAACATAAAAAACCGATAAACATGACCCATCCACGTGGCCAAACAAATAGTGGGCCATCATGAGGAGCACCGCTGCCTTGTAATAGGTTTTTATTGGCGCTTAGCAACAGGATTATCATTAATGCTACCGCCGCTAATATTGCCATCAGTGGCGTAAGGCCTAGCCACAGTAACGCGCTGACACCACCCGCACCGGCAATGCCGCCGACACTAAATAGCCCATGGAAACCTGACATCATCGCGCGGCCACTGGCTTTCTCAACGATCACCGCCTGAATATTCATCGCGACATCGATGATACCCATCGCCGCCCCAAAAACTAACAACGCCAAGGCCATCGTTAGTGGGGTACTCATTACTGCTAGTAAGGGAAGATCGAGGCACAATACGGCACCCGCCAGTAAAATCACGGCTCGGCATCCCCATTTTGCAGTGAGTACACCCGTTAGGGGCATTGCCATCATCGATCCAACGCCAATACACAGCAGCAGTAAGCCCAGCGACGCGTCATTAAGAGCGATACGTTCCTTAGCAAATGGTACCAACGGTGCCCAAGCAGCCATACCTAATCCGGCGACAAAGAATGCTAGTCGAGTCGAGATTTGCTGTGGGACACCAGGTTGCATAGTTTGTCGATGTTCTGATTGTTGGTTGATCGATTGTTGATTAAGGGGCTGTTGGCGTATTTCGCTGCTCATGACGTATTAGAATCTGTGATTGGAGTAAACGATCAATAAAGAACGATCAATATAGACTGATGTTTCTATCACAAAGCGAAATGCGGGTCGAAGGGATTTATCTGATTAGCGGAATAATCGACGACTTAATTCCCTGTTATCTGCTCAGGAATCAATATCGCTTAAATATTAAACAATGGAGAATTAAGCCAACACATTCAAAAATCTGAACTATGGTGAGCATTAATTTGACTTAAGGAAAGGCGATAGAAATGCATTTACATTAATAATGTTAATATTTATCGATTATTGAGACGCAAGGTTATTCAGTGTGAAACATCATGTTACATTGAGCTAATTTTCAATAAAAATTAATTTTTATCAACTGATTGCATGTTAAATGTTTGGCTTAAATGATTGGGTTTGAGAGTGTTCCTACCAATTTAAATTCTTAATGTGTGCCAATTAAATGGAAAATATCATTGTACAGTTAGGGCGTTGTCTACTTATATGTAAGTAGTGATTCGCCAGTTTACTATTTGAAATCACATTAAAAGTTAAATATAAAAAAGTAACGTATCGATTTCGCTGATTCCTTTGCGGTTGTTAACCACACCAGAAACAAGCTTAAACCCTCCTGTGCGAGGCGTTTATTTTATCCTCCAGCGTCCGACTTATCAGGGTCCCCCCCGGTATGTTCTTACGTGGAGATAGTGTCTTGCTTGATTTTTGAGGTTAACCATGGCGAATCCAACCACAGCATCAATTGATATTATTTCTCGCCAAAATGGGGCGATGATCTCGCATGTTACGGGTCAACAGAAAATTGTCGCACTGAATGAGTTGAGTATTGTGCGTATCCACGGTACGCCAGCCATGGTGGCGAGCTATGAGCGCCAAGGCAGTGATCTGATTTTGCACATGAAAGATGGCACTACTGTGCGTTATCAGCGCTTTTTCACCCCTGACGGTGAAGGAAATTTCAGTGAGTTAGTATTCGATGACGGCACTAATCCGCCAGTGCATGCTTCCTTCCCTGCTGCTATGGGGGCCGCTGTTGCCGGAGACATCGCCTTAGTACCTGAATTTACCTCGATTGATAGCGTCGCGGGATTGGCATTAGGCAGCAGCACAAGTTCCGCAGGGTTGTTGGCTGGCGCATTGGGCTTTTTGGCGATCGCTGGGGGAATTGGTATAGCGGCATCGCAGGGTAGCAGTAACAATTCGAATGACAGTAGTTCAGGCGGTAACAACGGCGGCAATAACGGCGGTAATAACGGTGGCAACAACGGTGGCAACAACGGTGGCAACAACGGTGGCAACAACGGTGGTAATAACGGCGGCAACAACGGTGGGAATCAAGCTCCAACACTCACCATCGCCCCTTTAGGCACCGATAACCGCCTCAATAGTATTGAAGTCAACCTCAACCAAACGCTGAGCGGTAAGACAACCGGCATTGCGGCGGGGCAGTTGGTCAATGTCAAAATCAATGGTTTTACCTACACCACGACTGTTGCGGCTGACGGCTCATGGACGCTTTCGTTGCCCTCAAGCATGTTACACGGCTTACATGACGGCAGTTATAACGTGGTGGTTTCCGTTAGCAATGGCAGTGGTCAAACGGTAGAGAAGACCTTGACGGTGGTGGTTGATACTACTCCTCCCACGCTGACCATTTCACCCGTCGCGGATGACGGCATTATCAATCTGAACGAGTCACTCCATACTGTTGCCATCAAAGGCACCTCAACAGCCTTGGGGGCGACAGTCACGGTGATGTTTCACGGGAAAACCTATACCGGCAAAGTGCAAAATGATGGTTCTTGGCAGGTCGATCTGCCTGCTGGTGCTTTGGTGGGGGTGAGTGACGGTCCACAGTCAATCACCGCCACGGTGACTAATGGGGCCGGTAATAGCGCCACCACGACGGGTAACGTCACGCTCGACGCCAATCCGCTCAACTTGCCCTCATTAAACTTCAATTCATTTGCGACTGACGACAACCTCAATGGTGCTGAACAGAAGGTTAACCAGACGGTTAGTGGTACCTCGAGCCACATTGAAGCCGGCCAGTTGGTTTACATCACGCTGAATAATAAGACGTATACCGCGACCGTCGGGGCAGACGGCACATGGAGTACGCAAATTCCTGCGGCTGATTTGGCGATGATTGCCAATGGTACGACCTCACTGAAGGCCTCCGCGACAGATATCGCGGGCAATCAAAGCAGCGCAACTAAACCCCTTGTTGTAGACAATACCCAAGCAGGACTGGGTGTTCACCCCATCACTGGCGATAATCTGATTAGCCTGTCCGAGTCGCAGAACGGTATTACGGTCAGCGGCACTTCTTCAGGTTTACCGGCTTTAACGCTGGTGACGGTGACGCTCAATAATATTCCCTATATCACTACCGTGGATGGGAATGGCAACTGGAGCGTGCAGATCCCAGCGGGTCAACTGGCCTTGCTGCCTGATGGGCAAATAACGCTAAACGTACAAGCGCCAGGTGCGGCAGACGTTAACCTCCCGCTGGGGATTTATATCCACAATGTCCCTATAGCCACCCTTAACCCGCCTTTTGTTGATGGCAAGCTGAACGGTATTGAGGTCCAGAGCGACCAGACAATTTCGGGGTCAACGGGTGTTAATGGCGTGGGGCAGATGGTCGCGGTCAGTTTCAATGGCGTGACTTATCATCCCGTCGTGGCTTCAGATGGCAGCTGGTCGTTGACGCTGCCAGCGGCGACATTACAAGCGCTTGGGCAAGGCACATTGTTGCTGAGTGCCACTGCTACGGATGCGGCGGGCAACACCAGTCAAATTTCATTGCCGGTAATTGTCGACACACAAGCGCCATCACTGGTCGTCAACCCCGTGGCGGGGGATGGCATCATCAATGCCCTTGAAGCCAGTGCACCTGTCATCATCAGTGGCAGCAGCCCAGATATTGGGGCTAATGTAACGGTCAACTATGGCGGGAAAAACTATACCGCACAGGTCAGCGCAATAGGGACGTGGCAGGTGGGTATTCCCGCCGCCGATCTTGCGCTACTGGCAGACGGAAGCCGCCCCTTAACGGTCACTATTACCGACTCGGCAAACAACAGCACCACGGTCACTTCAAACGTGACGTTGGATGCTAACCCAGCCAATTTACCGACACTGACCGTTAATCCTTTTGCGGGCAATGACATCCTTGATGGCGCGGAGCAAAAGGTCGATCAGCTGATCAGCGGCATGACCCAACATGTGGAAGCAGGCCGCAACGTTAGCATTACGCTCAATGGCAAAACCTACACGGCGACAGTCGGGGCTGATGGCAGTTGGCGTACCCATGTGAGCGCCGCTGATCTGGCTTTATTGGCCAACGGCAGCACCA
The DNA here is from genome assembly GCF_003048255.1 of Yersinia massiliensis. Classification (NCBI taxonomy): domain Bacteria; kingdom Pseudomonadati; phylum Pseudomonadota; class Gammaproteobacteria; order Enterobacterales; family Yersiniaceae; genus Yersinia; species Yersinia massiliensis. The sequence goes on along the minus strand of NZ_CP028487.1, from coordinate 3,243,822 downwards.
ATATTGTGGCGACAGTCAGTGATGCTAATGGTAATCCAGTGACGGAAACTCACGGGATCACCGTCAACAATTTGTTGGCGGGGCTGGGTATCACGCCGCTGACAGGGGATAACCGGATTAACGCGGTTGAAGCTGCGGCAGGTGTGACGGTCAGCGGGACGACAACCAATGTGAATGTGGGCCAAACAGTCACCCTGACGCTGAACGGCAAAAACTATACGGCGACAGTGGGCGTCGGTGGCAGTTGGAGCACGCAGATACCGGCAGGGGATTGGGCTAAGTTGGCTGATGGCAATGCGATATTATCGGCCGCGACCACGGATGCCACAGGTAACCTAGTTAACAGCACGGCAACGCTGGGAATTTATATTCATGCGCTACCCATCGCCAGCCTGACGTTACCCTTTACTGACGGCACGCTTAATGGCTTGGAAACAGCCACCAGCCAAACATTAACGGGTAACACCGGCGTGGCGGGAAACGCCCAGTTGGTCACTGTGAAACTGGCAGGCGTGACTTACACCGCCACCGTTGCAGCAGATGGCAGTTGGTCATTGTCGTTACCCACCAATGTGCTGCAAGGTTTGGGGCAAGGTAACCAGCCGTTGGTGATTACTGCCACGGATGTGGCGGGCAATACCCATACGTTGAACACGCAATTTAAAGTCGATACACAAGCCCCTGGGTTAACGGTCGATCCGATCGGTACGGATAATATTATTAATGCTGTCGAGGCGGCAGCGAGCATTGCGGTGAGCGGCAGTAGCACTGAAATTGGTGCGGTGGTGAAAGTCACTGTCGGGGGCCAGACCTATACCGCGCTGGTGCAACCCAATGGTCGCTGGAGCCTGAATATTCCGGCGGGTGCCTTTGCTTCACTCAGTGATGGCACTTATAGCGTGACGACGCTAGTGCAGGATGCGGCGGGTAACCGCACTACCGTGACACAAAATATGGTCTTGGATGCAGACCCACTTCATTTACCGACACTCACCATCAGCGCTTTTGCCGGTAACAATATTCTTGATGGCGCAGAGCAGAAGGCCAACCAGACAGTCAGCGGCACCACCACGGGCGTGGAGACAGGGCAGCAAGTCATCGTGTCGCTCAACGGCAAAACCTATAACGCCGTCGTCGACTCCTCCGGTCACTGGAGCATTCAAATCCCTGCGGTTGATTTGGCCTTGCTGAATAACGGCGCGATTAATATTACCGCAGCCGTCAGCGACGCCAGCGGTAACAGCGCCAATGGCAGCCAAAGCATTGTGGTGAACAATGTACAAAGCGGGATCAGTATCAATCCCCTGACCGGTGACAACGTGCTCAACGTGCAAGATATCACGGCGGGTATCCTGGTGAGTGGCACTACCAGCAATGTCAATCCGGGTCAATCTATCATCCTGTCACTCAATGGCAAAACCTACTCTGCCACTGTACTCGCAGGGGGAAATTGGAGTGTCAGTATTTCGCAGCCAGACTTGGCGCTATTAATGGATGGCAAAGCGACGCTCACCGCCACAGGGTCAGACAGCAACGGTAATGTCATTTCCACCAGCAGCGAGTTGAGTATTTATCTCCATAGCCTGCCGAGTGTCACGCTTAATCCGCTGTTCGGCGATAGCATTTTGACGCAAGCAGAGGCGGCGAATAGCCAGAACTTGAGTGGCACCACCGGCACCACCGGTGCAGGGCAAACGGTCAAAGTGACGATTGGTGGGATAAGTTATGCCGCCTCGGTCGGTAACGACGGACACTGGTCTCTGACGTTGCCAACGAATGTTTTGCAAAGCTTAGCGCAGGGTACGCAGCCGCTCATTGTGCTTGCTACCGATGCGGGCGGTAATTCCAGCAGCATCACGACCCCGATAGTCGTTGATACACTACCACCAGAATTGTCCGTGGGGCCGATAGCAACCGACGGTGTGATTAATGCCATTGAAGCGGCAGCGAATATTCAAATCTCCGGTACATCCAACGAAATCGGCGCCAACGTCAATGTCACTATCAATGGTCAGGTGTATAGCGGCCAGGTCAGTAACACCGGCAGTTGGATGGTGACCATCCCTGCTAATATTTTGAATTTACTGGCTGACGGGACTTACCCTGTCACCGTTACAATTCAAGATGCCGTGGGCAATCTCACTACCGTGACTGACAGTATTAAGCTCGTCACCCACTCTGTGCCAGCCCCGACCCTAAATATTCCGTTCACTGATGGTTACCTGAATGCTGCTGAGTTGACCAGTAGCCAAACATTAACCGGCTCGACGGGGGTGAGTGGCGCAGGGCAAAAAGTGGTGGTGACCGTTGGTGGCGTTGTACATACGCTCACGGCAGATAATAACGGCAACTGGCAACTCACCTTACAGCCTGCTGAATTGCAAAATCTGCCGAACGGCAATCTGGTGATTTCGGTAGCAGCGACGGACAGCGTGGGCAACAGCACCACCTTTACGGGCAGTGCCACGGTTGACAAAACGGCACCAACCTTAATTGTCGCGCCGATTGGCACTGACAATATTATCAATGCGATAGAAGCACTGAGCACGGTCAATATTACGGGGACGGCCTCTGTGTCAGAAGCAGGGCAAACTGTTTTCGTGCGCTTAAACGGTGTGACCTATAGCAGCCAGGTTCAACTGGACGGCACTTGGAGCATCCCCATCAGTAGCAGCGTGATACGCAACTTGCCGGATGGCAGTTATCCGATTAAGGTCACGCTCAGCGACAGTGCCGGTAACCTCACGACGGTTGATAGCCCCCTGACACTGGATGCCGATCCTGCCAATCTTCCTACATTGAGCATCAGTTCCATTTCAGATGATAATTTTATCAACCGCGCGGAATCGACTCAGGATGTGGTGATCAAAGGGGTCTCTACCCATGTTGAGGCGGGGCGTACTGTCACGGTCACCCTCAATGGGAAGGACTATACAGGGCAGGTACAAAGTGACGGCAGTTGGCAAGTGACCGTTTTGGCGGCAGATGTCAGCAACTTACCCGATGGCGCGTTAACGGCCATTGCCAAAGTCACTGATGTGAGTGATAACCCTGCAAATGCGGGCCGTCAGGTGACCGTAATTGCTTCACCTGCTGATCAGCCTTCGCTAACCGTCGCGACGGTCACCAGCGATGACATTATTAATTATCAGGAAAGTCAGTCGGCGCTGACCATCCACGGCAATACCCAGCGCGTGCCTGCTGGCCAAACGGTGAGTGTCAGTTTGCACGGTAAAACCTATACCGGTGTTGTGCAAGCCGATGGGAGTTGGAGTGTTTCCGTTCCCGCAGGCGATGTGCAGGCGTTACCACAAGGCAGCAATACCATCAGTGCCACGGTGAAGGATGCGGCGCAAAACACCGCGAACAGTAGCCATAACGTCACTGTTGATACGCAAGCGCCGCTACTGACCGTTGATGTACAAACTAACCTGGATAACGTGTTAAATCTGGCCGATGCCTTGCTGGGCTTAGTGGTCAAAGGAACCTGCGCGGGTGATGTAGGATTAACCGTGACGGTCACGCTGAATGGGCTGAATTATCAAACTAAAGTGCTCAGCGACGGCAGTTGGAGCTTGACTGTTCCCTCTGCTGATTTACTGCTATTGGGTGATGGCCCCTTGGTGGGTGGCGTAAAAGTCAGTGTGACTGATGTGGCGAATAATGAAAGCCACAGTGTCACCAATCTCACGGTCGCCATCAATAATGTTCCCACGCTGACCTTAGCGCCGTTATTCACCGACAACATTTTGAGTGTCAGCGAGATAGGTGCGAACGTCACGTTAACCGGCAGCAGTACGCATCTGGCGGTAGGAACGGCAGTGGTGGTATCGATCGATGGCGCGAAATATAACGGCAGTGTCACGTCAGCCGGTGTTTGGTCGGTCAATATTAGTGCCATCGAGCTACAAAAGCTGAGCGACGGCATCGCGAAGGTCACCGTTAGTGCCACTGACCCCAATACCGGCAACGATGCTTCGGCCAGCGCCAATTTGGATGTCTTGATCCATAACGTGCCCAATATTACTTTACCTACCTTGCCGTTCGCCGATGGCTATTTGAACAAACTTGAAGCAGCGGCTAGCCAAATTTTGACGGGCAAAAGTGGCGCAATCGGCAGCGGGCAAACCATCATACTGAAAATCGATGGGGTGACTTACCCTGCCTCGGTGGCTATTGATGGGACTTGGATCTGCACGTTGCCTGCCGGTGCGTTAAGCGCGTTACTTGATGGTCAGCACTCTATTTCCGTCACCATCACCGATCGGGTCGGGAATACCGATACCGAATTGTTTGAATTCAATGCCTTGGTCACCACGAATCCCACCCCGACCATTGATGCCGGACCGATTGTGGGCGGCATTCTCAATGCCGCCGAAGCCGCCACCGATAAGGTGCTCACGGGGAACACGGGCATTCTGGGCGATAACCAGCAAGTGACGGTGTATATCAATGGCAAGGGCTATGCCGCGACAGTCACCGCGCAGGGTAAATGGACATTGGACTTGCCTGCGAGCGTGTTAAAAGCCCTGCCGGATGGGGTATGGGATGTGACGGTGACGGCCAAAGATGCCGCCGGTAACCTTGGCTCCGTGCTTGATACTGTTGAGGTGATGACGCACACCTTACCGCATCCCACCCTGACGCTGCCCTTTGGCGATGGCACGCTAAATCTGGCTGAAGCTTTGTTAGGGCAGACATTGAAGGGCAGCACCGGTATCACGGGAAATGGGCAGACTGTGGTCATTTCCATTGATGGTCAGGTCATCCAAACCATCACCGCGAATGCGGATGGCAGTTGGTCTCTGCCCCTGTTAACGGCATTACTCACTGGCTTAGCAGCCGGCTCGCACACTATCGGTGTCACCGTCACGGATCGGGGCGGTAACGTGGTCAATATTCTGCCGGACCAGCCTATCGTCTTTATTTCGCAGCAAGCATTGCCGTCACCGTCATTCGATCCGCTTTCGTTTGGTGCAAGTGTCAATATTACGGAGGCTGGGGCTGCGATCACTATTACGGGTAAAACGGGGATCACGGGAAATAACCAAAATGTGCAGTTGAAGATTGATGTGGGTGGCATTGAATATCCTGGCGTGGTCAATCCAGCCAACGGCGACTGGTCGGTCACCCTTCCGGCGGGTGCTTTAAACGGCCTTACAAATGGTGCACACCAAATCCATGTCACCGTCACCGATGCGGTGGGTAACAGCAATACCGGTTCAGTGAATTTTGACAGCTTCCTGACGCCGCCTTTGCCAACCATTAATCCGCTCCCCTTTGGTGCAGTGCTCAATTTAGTGGAAGCAGGCACGGCTCAAATACTGACGGGCACCACCGGATTGCTCAATACTTCGCAAGGGGTCGTTGTCACCCTTAACGGGAAACCCTATACCGCAAATGTGGATCCGGTGACCGGTATTTGGACGCTCACGGTGTCATCCGCCGATTTAAAACTCATCCCAGACGGCCAGCATGCAATCAACGTTGTGGTCACTGATGCGGGAGGCAATCAGGCCAGCAGTTCGCTCAATATTGGCGTTGTCACACACAATCTGCCTACAGTGACGGTAGATACTCCATCCTTCGGGCTTATCCTGGATTTTGCCAGCAGCAAAATACCTCAAACTATCACGGGTAGTACCACCAATGTGGCGGTGGGTAGCCAAGTCAACATTGCCTTCGGTAGCCTAAATCTCACGGCGGCGGTGGGTGCCGATGGCCGGTGGACAACAACAGTGGGGAGTGCGCAATTAGGTTCGCTTGGCACTGGAAACGTGGCTATCAGTGCGACAGTGAAGGACAGCGCCGATAACATCGGTCAGGCCGTCCCTGTCGACATTAATGTGAATATCGTTGCTCCGCTGGTGACGATGAAAATTGATGCCATTAACCAAAACAATATTATCAATGAGCTCAGCGATCCCTCGTTTATCACCATCAGCGGGAAGGTCAGTAATACGGCCAGTGGTAGCGTCCTGCTCACGATCAATGGTATCCCGATTGTCCCCGCTCCGTTGATTGGGCTGGATGGCAGTTGGTCAACGACACTGCAAAAAGCCGACCTCCCCGGAGGCAGTTATCAGATAATTGCGACCTTGGTAGGGGGGATTGCCACTGAGCAAGTCGGGCTATTGGTTGACCGTACTCCGCCAACACTGACGGTTTTACCATTTGCGATAGATAACACACTGAGCGCGCTTGAATCGAAGTTGCCACAACTGCTCAGTGGTACGGCATCATTGAGTGATATTGGCCGACCTATCACCGTCACCCTTAACGGAAAAGACTATTCCGCGGTGATCCTGGCTGGTGGACTATGGAGTGTCACTATTCCGGCAGCAGACTTACAGACGTTGCCACAAGGGACGAATACCATCACCGTGACCCTGACTGATTTGGCGGGTAACAGCGTTGAGAAAACACCTACGCTGCAAGTGGATACGGTTCCTCCGTTGATCACGCTGGATGTCAGCTCACTGGTACTGAACAGCAATATTCTGGGCACACTGTTGTCGGGTACGGCATTAGGCGCGGAAGGGAAAACGTTAACTCTAACGCTGAATGGCACCACACTCACGGCCGTGGTGGGCAATGACGGCAAATGGAGTATTAACATCTTGCCGAGCGATCTGGCGGGGATAGCGGATGGGCCGTTGGTCGCCGGAGTGAGTGTGACCGACACGGCAGGCAACACCAGTAATAGCAATATCACTGTGAATGTCGCGCTAAATCCGGGGCTGGCTGTCACCATTGATCCGTTGTTTAACGGGGGCTACCTGAATGCCGTTGGTGCATTAGTCGACCAAACGTTGTCAGGCACGGCATTAAATGCGGGTTTGGGGGCCAAAGTGCATCTGACCCTGAATGGCGTACTGCTCAGTGCTGATGTGGGGGCCAATGGTAAATGGACGCTGACCCTGCCTGCGGCACAGTTAGCGTTGCTCGGTGATGGCCCGTTGGCCTTAAATGTCACTGTTACCGATGCCAATAATAATGTGGTTAACGTGGGCAGTGCCCCAATACTGAATGTACTGACACACAATTTACCGGCTTTCGACCCGCTAACGTCGCTGATCGGTGGTGATGGCATCCTCAATGCTGTGGAAGCGATGGTGGCCCAGACGCTCGGTGGTGTCATACGTAATGTGGCTGTTGGGGCGACAGTCAACGTCACGATTGGGACAAATGTGCTCACCACGCAAGTGCAAGCCGGTGGGATATGGCAGGTCGGTGTGCTGCCTTCGATGTTGAGCGGGTTTCAGGATGGCAACCTGCAAGTGGGCATTTCGGTCAAAGACGCCGCGGGTAATATTGCCGAAACACAGACGACAGTGAACGTGCTGACGCACAATCTTCCGCAAATCACCCTTAACCCGATCTTTGGTGATGGCATCCTGAATGTTAACGATCTTTCGGTAACACAGTTCATCAGTGGTACGGTTAAAAACCTGCCTGCGGGGGCCATAGTATCTATTCAATTGGGCACATTAACCCTACAGGCAACCCTCGACAGTAACGGTGCTTTTAGTCTGCCATTATCAGGGACATCATTAAGCGGTTTAGCCGCGGGTACATTGATAGCCACTGTGACGGTAACGGATATCGCCGGTAACACCAACTCGGCCACTCGCCCATTACTGGTGGATGTGACCGCGCCAGTGATCACGCTGAACCCGATTTTTGGTGATGGAAAACTCAGTTTGGCGGATACCGCTATTGGGCAAATTATCGGCGGGACCGTCAGTGGTGTGGCAGAGGGAACACAGGTCAGCGTGACCCTCGGCGGCAAAACCTTCTTTGCCACGACCGCCGCCAATGGCAGTTTCACCCTGACCTTACAACCCGCTGATTTGACTGCACTGACTAACGGTAACCTGACCGTTCAAGTCTCGGTCACTGATCCGGCAGGGAACACTGGCACCGCATCTGGCAGCGTGAATGTCATTATTAACAACCTACCGAAGCTGATACTGGACCCTATTTTTGGTGACGGCTTACTGAATATTCTCGATAGCCAAGCTATACAGACCATCAGTGGGACGGTGGTGAATGGCGTGCTGGGCACACAAGTATTGGTGAACATTGGCGGCACTCAATTGAGTGCGGTTGTCGGTGCTAATGGCGTATGGAGCCTACCCGTCCCCACCAATATATTGAGCGCACTCTCGGATGGCAGCCAAACTATCAGCGTATCACTGGTGGATGGGGCCGGTAATACCAGCAGTGCCAACGGCTTAGTCAATGTCTTGATTCATGCGCAACCGACCTTGACCGTCAATACGATTTTTGGTGATGGCATTCTGAGTGTGGCTGACTTACTGGTGGCGCAGACCATTAGCGGCACAACCACCAATGTGGCGCTGGGAACACAAATTCATGTCACGCTGAACGGAAAACCTTATACCGCCACGGTGGGTGCGGGGGGCAATTGGAGTGTGTTGGTGCAACCTATTGACCTCAAAGCCATGGTGATTGATACCAATCTGACGGTCAATGTGTCACTGCAAGATGCGGTGGGCAACCCTGCCTCGGGTACTGGCATCCTCAGTGTCATTTCCAATGGCATACCGACGCTAACACTGGATTCTATCTTTGGTGACGGCTTACTCAATGCCGCCGATGCACTGCTGACCCAAACGATCACCGGCCACAGTACCTTTGCGGCAGGGGCCACCGTCAATGTGAATGTCGGTAATCTGGCGCTGAGCACCACAGTGAAAGCCGATGGCACTTGGAGCATTTTGGTTCCTCCATCAGCCTTGGCGGGCCTACTGGATGGCAGCTTTACGGCGACAGCCAACCTAACCAATGCGGCGGGACACAGCGCAACGGTGTCTGCGCCTGTTTCTATCGGCATCAACGTGCCCACCATTACGCTCAACACCTTCTTTGCCACCGACCACTATCTCAACGGCGTTGAATCGACGACGGCGCAGGTGATTTCAGGCACCAGCACCCATGCCGCGGGCCTGCAAATCAAGGTCACGGTGGGTAATGCCAGCTTAACCGCCACCATAAACAGTGACGGTACGTGGAGTGTACCAATTACGCCTTCTGCCCTCACTGGCTTACTGGACGGCTCGGCCAAAATTGGTGTCTCGGTCACGGATAGCGTGGGGAATACGACGGCGGTTAACACTGATTTCACGGTGAAAACTCATGCGCTGCCGTTACTGGGCGTCGATGTGTTGGGGAATGTCGGCAATCTACTGTTACTGCCGGTCAATGGCCTGACTATTTCTGGCTCTAGCCTCAATGTGTTGCCTAATACCACGGTGAAAGTGGTGTTACTGGGCCACACCCTTGAGGGGATCGTCGATAACACCGGCCATTGGAGCGTCAAATTCTACGGCTCCTTCCTCAGTGGACTGAACTTATTAACTACCACGGTAGCTGTCTCCGTCACCGACGAAGCCGGTAACTACAAAGGTATCTCGGTTGGGTTGCTTTCTGGCTCCGGTATTCAGCTCATGGCCGCCAGCAGTGATATTCAAACCGCCAGTCTGATGATGGATAACAGCGGCAATGATAGCAACAGTGATACGGCACATGCAGTCAGTGCGAAAAGTGCGGTAGCGCTTGCCAGCAGTGAACCCATCGACAGTCCCCTGACAACCACCGTGACAGAAGGGGCCTACAGCATCGGTGGCGTCACCCTGAACTTAGCCGATGGCGGGGTGATGTCTGGCGAGACATTGACGGGCAGTAGCGGATCGGATCTGTTCACCGTCAACTCGCTGAATTTCAATCATATTGACGGGGGATTGGGGATAGATACCTTGTTGCTCGGCGGCAGCCATCAAGCGCTGGATCTGACTCAGTTGGGCCTGAGTATTGAGCATATCGAGATCATTGATTTAGGGATGAATGGCACCAATAGCATCACCCTGGGTTTGCACGATGCCCTGACGCTGACCGATAAACCGCAAGATGATTTGCTGATTAAGGGGGCGCTGGGTGGGCAGGTCACCCTCAGTAACACGCCGGAGGGGGTTTGGAACAGTGTCGGGCAACGTAGCATTGATGGGCAGACGTTTGACGTTTACCACAATTCCTCGTTAGAGAGCAGCAATACATTGGGCGACGTGCTGATTCAGCAGGGCTTACAGGTGCATCTAGTGTGATGTCACTGGCTCGGTAAAGCATAAAAAGACCCATGAATAATGATCGGCGCAGAGGTATGTCGGTGATGAATAAAATGATGAGGCGTGTCGGGGGGCGGCAGATTGCCGCGACCTTTTGCAGTGCAATGTTGCTATCGATGATCGGGCTGTTACCGGCTGGGGCCACTGAATCCCCGCCGGTGACGGTATTTAATTGGCAATCAGCACCCAGTGAAGAGCAGTTAGCGGAGCTGAGTCTGCGCGAGGCGATTTTACGAGCGTTTGCCCGTAATCCCCAAATTGCACAAGCCGCTGCACAAATCAGAGTGGGGCAAGGTGATTTGGATGTCGCTGAAAGTGGCTGGTATCCACAAATTGCGTTACAGGGGACGGCAGGGAAATCCCATCAAACCGATTCGGCCGGTAGCCTGAATAGCAATGCATCGGCGGGGGTTCAACTGAGTCAGTTGCTGTATGACTTTGGTAAAACCGGCGGCAGCATTAATGAGCAGCAGTATTTGTCCGATGCCTACCGTTATGATCTGTTTAACGTCATGACGGCGGTAGGGTTAAGCACGGTGCAATCGTATTTGCAGGTGAAGCGCTATCAGGCGTTAATTCTGGCGGCACGGGATAATATTGGCTCGCTGGAAAGAGTGAAGGAAACCGCACAGCTCCGAGCGGATGCGGGCCTCAGCTCTCAATCCGATGTGCTACAAGCGGAAACCCGTATTGCTGGCATGGTGGCGACATTGGAGCAATATCGCGCCCAAGAACGTTCGGCAAAGGCCCAGTTGACGGTATTAACGGGCGTGGTCTCCGATAATTTGCCGGATTTACCCCAAGATTTGCTGAAGCAAAAAATCACTCTCAATGCCATCCCCTATGATGCCAGCAGTGCTGTGCGCAGTGCAGAGGCTAAACAGCAGGCAGCAAGAGAGCGAGTGCGGCAAAGCCAAGCGCAGCACTGGCCAACGGTCAAACTTCAGGCAGGCAGAACACGCTATGAAAATGATACCCGATCTTACTGGGACGACCAGGTTCAACTGGCGGTTGAAGCACCGGTTTATCAGGGGGGCGCGGTGAGCGCCAAGGTGCGTGCTGCGGAAGGTGCGCGTTCGGCGGCGCAAGCCGAAGTTGAAAAAGCCAAGCTGGATGTCAATCAAAAAGCGGCAACTGCCTACGCCGACATGATTGGTGCGGTGCAACGCCAGCAGGCAGGGGAGTTGCAATTGGACAGCGCCCGCCATACCCGCAGTGTGTATCAGGATGAATATAAGCTCAGCAAACGCAGCCTGAATGACCTATTGAGTGTCGAGCAGGATGTGTTGCAGGCCGATTCCATGCGACTCATGGCTCTTTACGACGGTTGGGATGCGACAGCGCGTTATGCCTCTGCCGTCGATAATCTGGTGGATATGTTGGGAATTGATCGTGTCGCCCAGAGCGGTGAAAGGTTACCCACGCTCTGATAGCAGCCCCTTTGCGCGCTGGTAGGCAAAGGGGCTGTGCTTAATTGACCCAATAACGTGACGCGACAGGGGTAACATGACGCAATCTACAGCGAATCAATCCGCAGCGAATGAAGCTACATCTGATCAAGCGGCATCGGACCAATCTATACCGACGCAGCCAACATCAGCTCAGCCAACATCAGCTCAGTCAACATCAGCTCAGTCAACATCAGCTCAGTCAACATCAGCTCAGTCAACATCAGCGCAACCTATCCCGACTGAAGTTTGGATAGCGGCCATGGCAAGGGTGGCTAGCCGTTATGGCAAACCCGCAGATACCAAGTTTCTCACTCAGCAAATGCGTTGGTTCGAGCAACTTAGCGGCTTACGTCAATTGGAACGCCTTAGTGGTTTGCTCGGTTTGCAGAGCAGCGTGGTCCCCTTGAAGAAAGTGCGCTGGCGCAATGCGCTACTGCCTGTATTGGTGGCAATGGATTCCGGCAGCGTGGCGGTACTCGAACGCATCAACGACCAAGGTTTGGTCCACTATTGGCTCAGTGATGGCGGTGATGTGGTGCGCGAAGCGAGCTTGCAAACTTTGCTAGACAATAGCCAAGGGCAGGTTGTGATGGTGGGCATCGCTGATCGTGGCCGAGATCAGCGAATCGACGAATTCGTGAAGCCTTACCGTCAGCATTGGTTTTGGCAAAACTTTCGTGGCGCAGGGCGAAAAATTGCTGAAATCTCACTCGCCTCGGTATTGGGGAACGTACTGGCTTTAGGCGGCATACTCTTCTCCATGCAGGTCTATGACAGGGTGATTCCGGCGCAGTCCTTGACCACGTTGTGGGTGCTGTTCTTCGGCGTGCTATTGGCTGCATTTATGGAATATATCATTCGACTGACCCGCACTCAGATCTCTGATCTGATGGGAAAAAAAATCGACCTGAATGTGTCATCGATGCTGTTTGTTCGCGCGATGGCGATCAAAAACGAGGCGCGGCCCAAGTCCACTGGTTCGTTTATCTCCCAGCTACGTGAAATCGATCAAGTGCGCGAACTGCTGACCTCGACCACCGTCGGGGCGGCGGCTGATATGCCGTTCGTCTTGCTGTTTCTAGCGATTATGGCGTTTATCGGCGGCCCGTTGGTAGTTATCCCAATGCTGGCTATCCCGCTGATCGTGATCCCCGGTTTATTGATTCAAATCCCGATGGCGAAATTGGCGAAAGAGGGGATGCGTGAGGGGGCACTGCGTAATGCGATATTGGTCGAAACCATTGAGGGCATCGAAGATATCAAAGCGCTACAGGCTGAACCCTACTTCCAGCGCCAGTGGGAACAAACGCATGAGGTTAGCGCCGCCGTTGGCATGAAGCAACGGTTATGGGGCGCGCGCCTTACGGGCTGGGCCTCGACTGTTTCACAACTAACCTATGCCGGTATGCTGGTTTTCGGCACCTATTTGGTGCTGGGCGGGGAGATTACCACCGGTACGCTGGTCGCCAGCAGCTTGCTTTCCTCGCGAACTATCGCCCCATTAATGCAGCTGACCATGGTTTTCTCACGTTGGCAGCATGCCAAAAGCGCCATGACGGGCTTGAATGAATTGCTCAAGAAACCCTTGGACAGACCCGAAGAGGGGGAAATGGCGCACTGCCCCATCCTGAATGGCCACTATCAGCTGCGCAATCTGCAATACACCTATGATGAAGAAAAGGGGCAAAACGTCATCACCATTGGTTCACTGGAGATAAAACCCGGCGAAAAAGTGGCGATCCTCGGCAAAGTCGGGGCCGGTAAATCGACCTTACTCAAACTGTTGGCCGGTCAGGCTAGCGCCACACAAGGCAAAGTCATTATTGATGGCGTGGACATCAAACAGGTTGAACCGGCGGATTTACGCCGTCAACTGGGCTTCTTATCGCAAGACTCTCGCTTATTTTTTGGCTCTCTGCGGCAAAACCTGATGCTGGGCCACCCTCATGCCACCGAGCAGGAGATGCTACAGGCTTTGCGCATTAGCGGCGCAATAACCCTAGTGCAACAAGATGCGGCCAGCCTTGATCGCATTATTAATGAAGGGGGCCAAGGGCTGTCAGGTGGACAGCGGCAGATGGTCTTACTGAGCCGGATGATTTTACGCAATCCGCAAGTGGTGTTGATGGATGAACCGACCGCCTCCATGGATGATCAACTGGAAAACTATGTCATTAACCAGATGCATACTTGGCTAGAGGGCCGCATGTTGGTGCTGGTCACCCATCGGCCAGCCTTATTAAAACTCGTGGATCGCATCATTGTGATGGATAACGGCCGTGTGGTGGCTGATGGTCCACGGGATCACATCCTCAACACGGTCGCCAATAAATCTCAGCAAGGTGCTGCTTAAAAGGAGTGGGTTATGAGTAGTCTTAGCCTGCAACAAGAGCGGGCGTATCAAGAACGACGCATGTCACTGATTGTCTGGCTAACACTGGCGGGGATGATCGTGATGTTTGTTTGGGCATACTTCGCCATTTTGGATGAGGTCACGGTCGGAACGGGGAAAGTCACGCCCTCAAGCCGCGCGCAACTGATAGAAAGCCTTGATGGCGGGATCATCAACGAATTGTTAGTCCACGAAGGGGCCATCATCAATAAAGGACAAATATTGGCCCGCCTTGACCCGACACGTTTTCAATCTAATTACGGTGAAGCTGCCGCTCGAGTTCGTACCTTGCGGGCCTCTTCCGAGCGTTTGCGTGCTGAGTTAACCGGTGCAGCCTTAGTTTTCGGCAGTGATACCCTCAAGGAGCCCGAGTTGGTGGCGCGCGAGACACAATTTTATCTCTCCCGACGACAAAACCTCAATGAAACCGTCAGCAACTTGCAGCAATCCCTAAAACTGGTGCAGCAGGAGTTACGTATGACTGAGCCGCTGGTGGCGAAAGGCGCTGCCAGTCAGGTAGAAGTGATTCGTCTGCAACGTCAAGTCAGCGACTTGCGCGGTAAAATCGATGAAGCGCGTAACCAGTATGCCGTCAGGGCCAGAGAAGAACAGTTGAAAAACAATGCGGATTTGGACGCGCAGTTACAGGTGGTCTCTGGCAAGCAAGACCAGTTGACCCGTACGACATTGATTTCCCCCGTGCGTGGCATCGTCAAAGATATACAGGTCTCCACTGTAGGCGGGGTGCTACAACCCGGTGGTAAACTGATGGAAATCGTCCCCATCGAAGAGCAGTTGTTGATTGAGACACGGATTAACCCGCGTGATATTGCCTATATCCGGCCCGGTCTCCCCGCGACGGTCAAGATTACGGCCTATGATTCTTCCATCTACGGCAATTTGAATGGGGTGGTGGAGACGGTTTCGCCGGATACGCTGCAAGACGAGGTGAAACGTGACCAATTCTACTACCGCGTTTACGTTCGCACGGACAGGGCAGAGCTGAAAAATAAAGCCGGTAAATTATTCCCCATATTGCCGGGCATGGTCGCGAGTGTGGAAATTAAAACCGGCCAAAAGACGGTGTTAGACTACCTGATAAAACCACTTAATAAAGTGAAAGAGTCATTGCGGGAGCGCTAATAGCCTCATCGAATATTCTGCCGCGAGGGTGCAATGCCACTTGCGGCAGAAGGCTCATTATTAGTGATTTAATGAAACGTAACAGTAATAAGTAGCTGGGTAATAGTTAACCAATCCACCTAAATATCCACCACTGATTTTAAGCTATTCGTGCTGAAATATAATAATGAAACTATATTATCAGGCCACTATTTCATTGGGGGAATATGATTAGCACTATAAATATACTTTGCTATCTATATTACAGGCAATAAAAAAGCCGGTCAAAAGACCGGCCGTCAACTAACGAATTATCTGGCTGCGAAAGCCACAATGAAAGTAATATAATAAATAATGATGATAGCGTCGCTATTATAGTGCTGGGTAATTTTATATTGTTTGTCAATTTGTGCTATCTTTTGTTTTTCATTAACTATCTGTTTTTAATGTATTTATTATTTAAATTTAGCAATGAGTGCTATATTTTGTGTATTATTTGTTTTTATTAAAGTTCGTCGTTATTTACATCTAGAAATACTTATCGGGGAATATGAAACATTATTCGCAACTTGGTAGCATTTTCTGTATGGATTAATCCGAATATTATTACCACAATAGACGCACCCGGTTGGGATTATATGCTCGCAAGAGCAGTGGCATAGTTAATCTAATAATAGAGGATAATAACGATGAAACTTCGAGTTCTTTCCCTGCTCGTTCCGGCTTTATTAGTTGCAGGCAGTGCAGGCGCGGCTGAAATTTACAATAAAGACGGTAACAAACTGGATCTGTATGGCAAAGTTGATGGTCTACATTATTTCTCTGATGATAAGAGCAAAGATGGTGACCAATCCTACATGCGTTTTGGCCTGAAAGGTGAAACACAAATCAGTGACCAACTGACCGGTTATGGCCAGTGGGAATATCAAGCAAACCTGAATAAAGCAGAAGACCAAGATCAAGGTAACTTCACTCGTGTCGGCTTTGCTGGTTTGAAATTTGCTGATTATGGTTCATTCGATTACGGCCGTAACTACGGTGTGCTGTACGACGTGAATGCATGGACTGACGTCCTGCCAGAGTTTGGTGGTGATACCTACGGTGCAGACAACTTCTTGTCTCAACGTGGTAACGGTATGGCGACTTACCGTAACACTAACTTCTTCGGTCTGGTTGATGGCTTAGACTTTGCACTGCAATATCAAGGCAAAAACGGCAGCGGTACTGAAACCAACAATGGCCGTAGCGTGCAGGGTCAAAATGGTGACGGTTACGGTATGTCCCTGTCTTATGACTTGGGTTGGGGCGTGAGTGCATCGGCTGCGATGGCGAGCTCTAAACGTACTACTGAGCAAAATGAGCTGGCCTTTGGCCACGGCGATCGTGCTGATGCCTATTCTGGTGGTTTGAAATACGATGCTAACAACGTCTATCTGGCGGCAACTTATACTCAAACCTACAACCTGACTCGTTTTGGTAACTTCAGCAACACCAGTACTGATGCTGCTTACGGTTTCGCTAACAAAGCGCAAAACATTGAGTTAGTGGCACAGTATCAATTTGATTTCGGTCTGCGTCCATCCCTTGCTTACCTGCAATCTAAAGGCAAAGACTTGGGTAATGGCTACGGCGACCAAGATCTTGTTAAATACGTTGATGTCGGTGCAACTTACTTCTTCAACAAAAACATGTCCACCTACGTTGATTACAAAATCAACCTGCTGGATGAAAACAACTTCACCAAAAACGCGGGCATCAACACTGATGATATCGTCGCGGTTGGTTTGGTTTACCAGTTCTAATTCTGTCTTCAGAAGAAATACTGAGATAAACGCGGTCAGTTGGCCGCGTTTTTTTGTTTCTGCCCCAACGCCACGTCTTCCGTCATTGGGTTAAGTTGCGTTTACTTTTTGAACGTATAGGTTTTTTTTGACCAGTTTTGGCATGAACTTTAACCAAACGAACTAAATTTCAATTTTTTTTAAATGAAACACTAGACATATCATCACGCTATAGACCATAATCCCGCTCATTGGAAGGATGGCCGAGTGGTTTAAGGCAACGGTCTTGAAAACCGTCGACTGTAACAGGTCCTAGAGTTCGAATCTCTATCCTTCCGCCAAATTACGCCGGCATAGCTCAGTTGGTAGAGCAACTGACTTGTAATCAGTAGGTCCCGAGTTCGACTCTTGGTGCCGGCACCAATAAAAAACCCTGTTATCTGAATAAGATAACAGGGTTTTTGCTTTTCTACTGTTTGGACTCGGCGGCAATCTTTCCAATACGGCAGTGTTTCCACTGCCGTCATCGAATCAGCCATTCTTAGCCAATTGAGCGACCAACTGATTAACGCCATCGCTCATATTGCTAAATTTAGTCAGTTGCGTGCGAGTGACCACCACAAACACACCGATGTTCTTCTCTGGGATCATCGCCATGTAAGTAATGAATCCACCGCCACCACCGGTTTTCTGCATGATACCCGGTAGGTCTGCATTCGGCGCCATATACACCCAGCCCAGACCCAGCGCATCGGCTTGACCCGCTACATCCATGCCTTTCAATGAGGTCAGGTCACGGCGCTGGAAATACATCGCCTGTTCACGTTTAGCTGAGCTTTTGCGCGCACTGCTATCCGATGATAAGAATTGCTGCATCCAGCGCTGCATATCCTCTGGCGTTGAATAAATCCCGCCACTTCCGGCAGCCGCAAGGGTGTTCTCACAGCGGCTGCTGCCAACGCCGACCATCAGGCGACTACATTGCTCTGCCGTTGGGGTGAGGGTGGTATTTTTCATGCCCAGCGGCGCGGTAATTTTATCACGCAGTAAGCTGGTATAAGGTTTGCCAGAAGCCCGTGATAGCGCATCAGCCAGTAAGTCATAGGCTAAGTTGGAGTACGCGGCTCTGACACCCGGTGGTACGGTCACGGTCGCCTGTTTCAGCCACTGCCAGCGGTTATCTTTGGTTGGCCAAGTGAATACGGGTCTTTTCTGTGGGCCACCGGGTTGCTCGCGGGGCAGGCCACTGGTATGGCTGGCAAGATTCAACAAGGTAATCGGTTGTTTGGTATTATAAGCAGGCACCTTGGCACCCTTAGGTGCGTATTTCCGTAGCGGATCGGTCAATTTAACCGTGCCATCATCGGCCAGCTTAACCATCACTTCACTGGTCATCAGCTTGGTAATGGAGGCAATGCGAATTAATGAGTCAGGTCGTGGGCGCAGGTTGTTGCCCGGTTTGGTTTCACCAAAACTGCGGTTGACCACTTGATTGTTATCGATAACCACCAACGCCATTCCCATGGCACCACTGTTATAGAAAATATGTTCGGCGTATTGGTCCACAACTTGTGAAGTCAAAAGCTCTGTTTTGGCTTGGCTGTGCAAGGAGGTGGTGAATAGGGCAGCGGCCAGCAGCGAGAAGGAAAAATGTTTCAGCACTCTTTTATCCATATCAAAAAATCAAACAATAAGCAGTCGTGAACTTATAGTAATCGGATATGTGAATAAAACATGCTGAAATTTTCGAGTAGACAAATAATTTACATTTTCAGTAGAAGGGAAGCCGTAAATACGCAAATGGTATCGCAATCTGCATCCTCTCAATACTCATGCAAAAAACGCATCGGAGGGAGGCCGATGCGCTTGATGAGTTCACTTCAGATCAATTAACTTTCTGTCACCGGTTTAGGGATCACAGTGGAAGTTTCTTTCATGCCTAGTGGGTTATTTCCCCAGCATTGCTCATACTTCCAGCCGGTTAACTCTTCAGCAACGGCTCTGGCGTGTGCAGGGATATCCGCCATGGCACCGCCACTTTTAATACGATCAATTTCTTCCAGCAGAATTTTATGATTCTTACGGTCTAACTTCATTTGCGTAGTGTAGTAAATCGCCACTAGCGCCAGTGAGATGACCCCGATAGCAAATACACCCACAATTGCTTGTACCGCCACTTCTGGTTGACTTGATTGACCTGACACAAAACCAAAGCGGCTTAATGTCCAACCCATGGCAAAGACAATAATCGAGCGAACCATTTTACCGGCAAAGGTCATGGCACCTGCGTATATCCCTTCACGGCGACGGCCTGTTAATACTTCGTCTACATCGGCCAGGAAGGTATAAACCGTCCACGGAATGTAATAAATACCACCGGTACTTAAGCCGAATACCGCAGTGATGCCGAATAAAACAACCACAGTTGTTGTTTGTGACCAGCCCGTAAAATAGAGCGCGGCATAGGCAATGACACTGACTATCACCACTTGCAAGGCAATACGGAACGGACGGGCAAAGCCCATTTTGACGCATATACCAATAAAGACGGCGGTTGAGATCAACTGCATGATTGAACTGAAGCTGTTGAGCTGAGAAACCAGTGCAGCATCTTGGCCCAAGCCAAAAATAATAAAGTAGGTAAAGGCGGAAGCGAACAACCATTCAGCACCGAAACCGAACAAATACATGCCCAAATGCTTGCGGAAAATACGTAAATGGAAGGTAGATGCCATGTCCACACACAGTTTTTTCAGTGCTTGACCCAAACTGCTGGTGGTTTCACGTACCACTTCACTGGCTGGACGTTCCCATGAGGAACTGTACAGCCAGATCATCGCGAAGCACATAATCAAGCCGTAGGCGATACCGGTATAGAGGAAGGGGGTCGCTGAATCTTTGCCATAAATAGCAATAAATTGTCCGGGAATAAAGGCCGCTAAAAAGTTAGCAACTTTACCGAAAATGGCTTTGGAACCGGTTAATTTTGAGCGTTTAGCAAAGTCAGTGGTCATCTCGGTTGCCAATGTTTCATAAGGCACCATGATGGAGGTATAAATCAGCTCAAACAGCGCGTAGGTCAGCAGGTAATACCAGAAACCAAAGCCACTCATCCAGAGCATCGGATAGACTAATACGAGTGGAATACCCAGCAAGATAAAGAAGCGACGCCGACCAAAGATGCGGCCCAAGCGAGTGTTGTAGAAGTTATCGGTGATATAACCCATGATTGGGTTACTAATAGCATCGAGAATACTGGCGATTGAAAAAATTGTAGCGGCTTCGACGACAGACAATCCGCAAAAGGTGGTGTAGAAATACATCAGCCAAGCACCGCTGATGGCTAACGCCCCACTGCCCAATAAATTGGCACTCCCATATGCCAATGTGTGCCTGGTTGTAATAGGTTTACTCATTTAAACTGCCACCTCAAATTAAAACAATGTTTCATAAATAATGGATATCTGTTTTCTTTATAAAGGTATGGCGTTTTTAAAAATGAGGGCTAGATCACGAAAAGGTTTTTTTGGCTCTGAAATGGCGCGTATTACAGTGATAAATTGATATAAATCAAATTAGTGGTGATTGAGGATTTTCAACAAAACACTGAAATGCCCGTGATAATGCACATACGCGATAATGCCTCTTTACGCTAATTATGACCGTGACCGATGTGGCAAGATTTTCATCGGCAAACTGAAATATCATCACCAGTATTAGGTCTATCGCTTGGCGTGTTAAAGTGATGCTATTGAGAATGAATAAATAACGATAGGCGCAGCCTAATCATGCCTGTTGGCTGTCATTGCAGTGAGCAGTAAAGGAATAAAATGGCGAAGAAAAACCCTTATTACGATGCCAGTAAACCCCATCACACGGAGTTTGGATTCCAGAATCTGGAGCCAGTTATTCATCATCCGCAAGATTTGAAGCGCTGGCGTGAAGAACGTAAACGCCAAGCATTACCAAAACCGCCTCAGCAGGGCTACACACAGTTCATCAATGACTGGTGGCAGGCGGCAGATTTTAGTGGTCAACAAGATGCGTTGTGGTGGTTAGGGCATGCCTCGCTTTTGCTGCGTGTGGCTGGAAAGACAGTGTTGTTTGATCCTGTGTTATCCAGCCGTGCTTCGCCGCTAAATTTTTACGGGCCTGCTCGTAAAACCCCAGTTCCCGCCAGAGTCAAGGCATTGCCGCAAATCGATGTGGTGGTGATTTCCCATAATCACTACGATCATTTGGATGTCACTACGATTAACCAATTATTGCGGCGCTTTCCCGATATCACCTTTTTGGCCCCCCTAGGACTGAAAAATTGGCTACTGCAACACGGTGCTCGCCATGTTCATGAGCTGGATTGGTGGGATACAACGACGGCCGCTGAATTTGAGTTTCATTGTGTACCGGCCCGTCATTGGAGCATGCGAACGCCTTGGGATCGCAACCAAAGTCTATGGTCGGGGTGGGTGGTCAAACGCGATGGAATCAACTTTTATTTCACTGGTGACACCGGTTATTGCCAGCAATTGCTGACTATAGGCGAGCGGTTGGGGCCATTCAATTATGCTGCATTACCGATTGGTGCTTATGCCCCTCGCTGGTTTATGCAAGCGCAGCATATGGACCCGCAGCAATCAGTGCAGTTATTCCAGCAATTAGAGCAGCCTATAACAGTGCCGATTCATTGGGGAGTATTTGAGTTGGCAGATGAGTCGTTGGATGAACCCCCGCAACAACTCAAATTAGCGTTAGCGGAAGCGGGGGTATCAAACGATAACTTTGCGCCGATTAAAATTGGTGCACGGATCTTATTGGGATAGGGCGTTTTAGCGGGTGATAAGCGATCACACCGCTAAAACGGTTGTTTTGCTGAAAAATAAGCTCTGCTGTACTAGATCCTAAACTGATTCACCGCGCCAGTTAAATCAACGGCCTGCGCTTGTAAGGCTGCAGATGCTGCTGTTGATTCCTGCACCAACGCTGCATTTTGTTGCACCATCGTATCCAACTGAGCGACTGCACTATTGATCTCATGGATGCCGCGCATTTGTTCATCTGCAGCGTTAGTGATTTCTGACATGATAATGGTGACATCAGAGACGCTGCTGACAATCTCAGTCATGGTATTGCTGGCCAGTCGCACTTGGCCAGAACCTGATGACACACTGCTGACGGTGGATTCGATCAGGGTTTTAATCTCTTTCGCTGCTTGTGCGCTGCGTTGCGCCAAGGTGCGAACCTCACCAGCCACCACTGCAAAACCGCGTCCTTGTTCACCGGCGCGGGCTGCCTCCACCGCGGCATTCAATGCCAAAATATTGGTCTGGAACGCAATGCCATCGATCACACTCGTGATATCGCCAATTTTGCCCGATGCGGCTTCAATTGATTCCATCGTGGTGATCACTTTTGCAATCACGTCACCCCCACGAGAGGCATCTTTCGCCGCAGAGAGTACCGCCGTGTTTGCTTGGCGTGCGGCACTGGCTGATTGGGCAACAGTGGCCGATATTTGCTCCAGTGCTGCCGATGTTTGCTGCAAGCTAGCCGCAGCCGATTCTGTTCGACCGGATAAATCCTGATTACCAGCCGCAATTTCATTGGCAGCAATACGTACCGATTCGCTGGTATCGCGAATTTGTGCCATCACAGCACTCAGCTTGTCGGCAAATCGGTTGAATGATTGGGCAATTTTTGCCACTTCATCACGGCCTTCGATCGGCAAACGTCTCGTTAAATCCTCGGTGCCGGAGCTGATGGCGTCCATGGCTTTATGCACATGGCTAAGGGGGAGTAAGGCACGCTGTGTGATCAGGCCAATAATCACGATAGCGATCAAAATAATCACTATCAGCGTCACCAATGACGTTGTCAGTAATGATCGCATACCGGCAGTGGCTTGTGCCTGATCTAGGGCGACCACTGTAAACCATTGTGTCCCCGGTACAGCTTGCGCAAGCAGCAACTTAGGCTGCTCACCTATCTTGGCAACAATAGGATCTGTCGCCGTCAATAGAGCTTTTAGATCTAATGACGGTGCAATATCACTTAGCGGCTTAAGGGTTAGCTGTGCATCCGGATGAGCGATAATGGTGCCATCGGCATCAATTAACATGCCGAAGCTATCATCGGTTGGATGTATGGATTTCACGTTTGCAATAACGCTATCCATAGTGACATCGGCAGCCAATACCCCTTTGACATTCCCATCCTGAATAATGGGTAAGGCAAACGTCACCACTAATTGATTAGTCCCCGCATCAACATACGGTGGAGTCACCACGGGTTTGCCAGCCTTAACCGCTTGCAAATACCACGGGCGACCAGTGGGGTCATAGCCTTCAGGAATGCCATCAGGATTAGAAAAGGTGGCTGTTTTATTGGCATAACCAATATAAACGTTAATAAAATTACCGGCCGCTGCCACTTGACGCAATGCGGGTATCGGGTCAGCCGTCAGTGCACTGTCTTTGAGTGACACAATCATTTGTGTTTTAGCGGCCACCCAGTCTGCAATCCCGACACCATGACTGGCGGTCACAGCAGTCAAAGTGTTATCGATGGCACTGCTGTTATATTTGTTGGCAACGGAATAGTTAAAATAAGTGTTAATGGCGAGAGAACCCGCGACGATGATGATGCAGGCAGCCAAGATACGTGAACGAATGGAATCAAGCATAGAGCGTCCTAATTAATGGGGATGGCATGATCCCAATAACGGCTTAGCAGCGTAAAACTTGAACTGAGTCACAGTCACAAAAGGCGATAAGTGCGTCATTGTTAACGCTTCTTTATGTAATAGTGAGAAAGTGGGGGGGATAGTTGTAATCGATATCGAAGGAAAACATAAAGTTGACAAAGGCAATGTCTAAAGTTTATTGGTGAGAATCAAAAAAATGTTGAAAATAATAGTGATATTTAAAGTATAAAGTCAGCCTCAATATGAGGACTACAAAGGTGTGTAGGCGACATATTGAGGCTGATTCTTGGCGGCGACATCGCGTGGGATGATTAAAATTTATGCTGCAAACCCAAGGACAGTGTTTGGTGGCGGTAAGCGATACCAGCACCCTTTAGCGTGTTTATGGACTGACCCGTTGCTTGGTTGAGCATTTGTGAATTTCCTTTACCTTCGGAGTATCGATTCCAAGAAGCTTCAACAAATACTTTGGTATTTTTAGTGACATAATATCCGACATCCATAGCGACACCATAATAGCGAGAGTTTTTGCTGGTATCGTTGAAGGTTTGATTACGCAGATGATGCTTATCATAGCCATTGGCATTGACCCAACTGCTATATTTAAACATTGTATTAAGCTCGAAATTTTGATGGCGATAATGGCCAGCTAACCCAATATAGGGCATATTAAATTTTTGCTTATAACTGATGGCCATGATGTCATCAGACAGCTTAATGAGTTGGCTGCCATTACTGTAAATTAAATCACCACCATATGCCACCCAACTATTGTTACTCTGCTGATAGCCGGATATGGCTCCAATACGATAATTATTATTGTTTAAAAGCCAAAACTTGACATTGAGATCAATTTCATTGGCATGGTTTAAATTAGTTTTACTATGATGAGACCACTCACTCCAATTAATTTGATTTTGATTTAGCCAGTCATAATTATCCATGAAGCCATCTGCAGATGATAATGTGCTCCAGCCTTTGGCCGTTAAAGTTAGTCTAGATAAGAGATCCCATGAAATATCCATCTTGATGATGGGGGCGTTTCTCACTTTCCAATCCAGTTGGCTGACTTTATGCCCTTGGTTTTCGGGTTGATAGACAGATTCTTGCGATTCTGCACTTAATAAACCCAGTGAGGTGCTCACTTTTAAGTTATCGGTAATACTTGAATTATAGCTAGCTGAGGCTATATGGCATGTCATAAGCAATGCTAATGCGCATACGCTTTTCTTAATTAATGTTACGTTCTTCATTACTAACCTTTAATGGACTTAAATATCGATAATGAAAGGTAACATTGATATAAGGTTAATGTTTTAAATTAAATATTAAAAGAAAATTAAAAATATTAAATATTGCTTATTTTATTAGAGTACAATAGAAAACTATCTAATCCGAGCGGAATTGCTCGGATTACTTCAGATTAAAAGTCACTGACAAGCCATTCGTCTGCTTCTTCAAACATTTCTTCAACCAAACGATTGAGCACTGATTTTTCTTGTTTGTTCGCATCAGTATTGATGCCGTTCGCTTGCATCGCTTTGACTTTCACGTCGGCATCCGGAAAGACACGATGCACACGTTTAGTTAGCTCCGCCTTAATCATTTCACCTGCATTAGCCAAACCAGCGACATTCCGTTTGTCATAAATCAATTCAACACGCATGTTTTTTTCCAAAAAGAGATAATATACTGTGTTAATGTACAGTATTAAGGCGCATGAAACAACGCGTTTTAGCTATTCTATGATGATAAAATCAGTAAATTAGATTGTTTATCGATATAAAAATAGCCACAGGTGATTTTCGCGATTCATGACTTGCCGCTATTTTTTATCTCAATGTTAAAAGAGGGGATTTAGTTTGATAACGCGTAGTTCTCAAGACTACAGATGTACGAGACTAATCTTTTGCCGACCAGTGGGCATTCACGACGACCCCAGTATTTTATAGTGATCTGTTAGCTTGAGCAGACGATAGGCTGGATCCTGTGGCCTCATACCAAATTGTCCGCACTTACTCCGACAGAGATAAAAACATGGGAGGACTTAGGGTGCTCTGCAGAATGAGCAAATTTCTCGGTACACAAGATAGGTTTTTACCCAGCCAGCAATAGGCGTCTTTCGGATATGAAGTCATAAACTTTCGAATTGGCAATATTAATTGATAATCATTGCTATTTAAAGGCTAACTAACATAGCAATGATTGTTATTTTTTATGCTGCATGGTGTTAAGCAGTGTGTGTTTTTTAATAAAAATAAAATATTTTCACTTTTACAACGTAAATATTATGTAAATATCATTTTCTGATAAATATGAATTATGATTTTTTTGATTTGACTCAAAAAATGATTGTGGTCTTGATTATCACACTCATTTATCCCATGAGAAAATTCCTACCATTCTGTTTTGTCTTGTTTTTTTATTTCATTTTTTGTCGCTATTATTAACTTGTGACTGATGGGGTAATTTATTTTCAATATCTAATGTAGGTATTTTCCTACAAGTTAAATGAAAAATCCCACACCTTATTTTCTTTTTTCTTTTTTCTTTTTTCTTTTGTTCATACTTATTCATTCTTATTATTTTACAAAATAGTAATACCTATGTGTTTTTTAGCCTAATTGACAATGTTTTAAATGATGAAATAATAGCCATAACGAAATCGGACTTCACTGGTTCAGGATATAAATCCTAATTAAAAACATTGTTCTAAACATATTTAAGATCACGGGGAAATAAACATGAAAATTAAAACTACCAGCGCATTAATTGCAGCTATCACTGGTCTGTTTATCGCGCAGTCTGCTTTTGCTACAGACGGCACTATTACTATCAATGGCCAAATTACTGATACCACTTGTGGCGTTTCAGTAAATAATGGCACTAAAGATGGCACAGTCAATTTACCGACTATCTCTGCCAGCGCATTGAGCACGATTAACTCGGTTGCCGGTACTACACCTTTTAGTATCGTCTTATCTGGTTGCTCTGGGGCGTCAATGAATAATGCTTATGCTTATTTTGAGCCAGGCGCTACGGTAGAAACCTCAACAGGTCGTTTGAACAGCAATGGCACATCGACAGGTGTTCAGGTTCGTCTATTAAATAAAAATAGCTCGCCTATTATGGTCGGCGGTGCAGGTCAGAGTAGTGTCGTCGAAGATATATCTGGTGGTGGCGCGACATTAGCCTATTATGCACAGTATTATGCGAACAACGCTTCAGTCGGTGCGGGTACAGTAACGACTCAAGTTGACTATACTATTGTTTATGACTAAGTAATGCTTGTGATATAGCGGGGCTGATAAGAGGGAGATAGTTAATCTCCAATGTTATCAGCAACAACATGGGAGCTTAGTGCTCCCTGTTTAGTTCGCTCTATAATTGGAAACCTTATGCGTAAAACATTCTTTATAGCGTTCACCTTGGTCACATTATTCATTACGGCGACAATTGCTCGCGCGGAAGTGATGATCACTGGGACGCGTGTCATTTACAATGAAAAGCAACGTGAAGGTATAGTTAAGGTTTCCAATACAGGGAATATGCCAGTTCTCTTGCAAGCCTGGATTGATAACGGTGATGCGAATGCACGTCCGGATACGATCAAGGTACCTTTTAGTGTTACGCCACCAGTAATACGTTTAGATCCTAAAAGAGATCAAACTATCCGGCTGTTTCGGACGGGCAGTGGCTTAGCAACTGATCGTGAAACGCTTTTTTGGTTTAATTTGTTAGAGATCCCACCTAAGCCAACAAAAAGTGCTACCGGCGAAGATAACAAACTACAACTGGCTTTCCGCACCAGAATTAAAATGTTTTATCGCCCAGCAGAATTAATGATGACGTCAGAACAAGCGATGAAACATTTGACCTTTTCTAAGAAAGGCAACCAGTTGGTAATAAAAAATGCGTCACCGTATTACATTACCTTTAGGAAAATTGAGTTTCGTGCATCTAAAGACAGCCCAGTTTTGGCTAACTTGAGTAAAATAAATAATAAAATGGTAGCACCTTTTGCTGAGCTTAGTTTACCTGTGAACACTCAAGGGGCGACTAATAATACGACACAAGTCTTTTATTCTATTATCAATGATCAAGGTGGAGAGACGCAGGGCTCTCAAAAACTGGAATAATAAAATTAGAAAGCATAAAAATAATTAATTTAACTCTTTATGCCTTTTTACGGCACATCTTCATTTAATGGCCTAGATATAATGCATTGTAATGATATGTATTATCAAAAAAACGAGCGCCTGAACTATTTATCGGCATTCTCCCTTGTTATTTTTAGCTTGGGCAGTGTGCTATTTAGTCCGACTTCAGCAGCTGAAGATCCTGAACATGTTGAGTTCAGTGATTCTTTCCTTCGTTTCTCTGTGGATGCGGCGCGTTATAGTGAGGGGAACCCAGTTGCTCCAGGTGAGCGCAGCATTGATATTTATCTGAATGACCAGTGGGTTGGGCGTCAGAATATGCGCTTTGAATTACCTACGCCAGATTCTAAAGTTGCCTCCCCGTGTTATGACTCCGCGCTATTTGCTGAATTAGGCGTTGATATCACACATATCACTTCTGATATCTTAACGCAGCTTGATACAACCGGCGTATGCTTGCCATTGAGCAATCTCGTGGAGGGCGGCAATGCGATTTTTGATGAGAATATTCAGCGCCTCGATATTCAGGTTCCTCAAGCATTTTTAATCCGTCAGGCTCGTGGTTATGTTAACCCCAAATATTGGGATGACGGGGTGACTGCGGCAACGTTAAAATATGATTACACCGGTTATCGTAGCAATCAGCGCGATATTAGCAGCCAGACATATCAATATCTGGGGCTGTTGGGCGGTTTTAACTGGCAAAGTTGGCGTTTGTATTATCGTAGCGCACTCAATCGTAGTGATAACCAAGGATTTGATTATCAAAACTTAGCCACCTATGCTGAGCGCGCAGTGCCATCCTTATACAGCAAAATGACAATTGGTGATTCAAGCACTGATGGTCAGGTGTTTGACAGCATCAGTTACCGCGGTATTGAACTGACCTCAGATGATCGCATGTTTGCTGATTCTCAGCGTGGTTATGCACCAGTGGTACGTGGCATTGCTCGGACCAATGCCCGCGTAGTGGTGCGACAGCAAGGCCAATCCATCTATGAGACCACGGTACCGCCGGGGCCTTTTACCATCGACGACCTCTATCCTACTGGTCAGGGCGGTAATCTGAGTGTGACTATCACCGAAGCCGATGGTAGCGAACAGTCTTTTACCGTGCCTTTTACCGCCATTGCTGAATTATTACGGCCAGGAACAACGCGCTACTCCTTGATGGCCGGTGAGTATCGTGACAATTCAATGGTGGAAAAACCAACCCTGTTTATGGGGACCGTACGCCATGGTCTATCCAATCTCATTACGGGCAATGGCGGGGTTGTCGCTGCTGAAGGGTATCTTTCGGCATCTGCTGGGCTGGCATTTAATACTTCCGTCGGTGCGCTGGCATTTAATGTGACACAAGCACAAACCAAACTACCGGATGAAGGCGATCAGAATGGCCAGAGTATTGGTATCACCTACGCCAACTCCTTACCCGAAACCAATACCAGCCTGACCATCGCCAGCTACCATTATTCTAGTGATGGTTTTTACACACCCTCTGAAGCCATGCGGATGCGTGATTATCTACAGCACGGTGAAGTGAATAGAACTATTTTCAATTCTAGCCTGCCAACAGATAGCACTAGCTATGATGACAGCTTTAAATATCGTCGTCGTAATCAGGCGCAAATCAGTATTACTCAAGGCCTGCCTGAGGGTTACGGTTCGTTTTATGCCAATGCCAATGCGCAGGATTATTGGGGTGGGCAGAGGCGCGATATGAACTTCCAGCTTGGCTATAATAATAGCTATAAGTCATTGAGTTATAACGTCGCGATTAACCGGTTGCGCAATATGTCTAGCGGGGATTGGGATAATCAGTTGAGTGTTTCTTTCTCTATTCCGTTGGGAACTCAAAATGGCTCACCGCGGTTGAGTACCAGCTATACCAGCACTCGCGACAGTCATTCGCTACAAACGGGCGTTTCTGGTTCTGCCGGAATTGATAATCAATTTAACTATGGTGTCTCGGTTGCGGATAATCGTACTGATGAGAATGGCAACTATAACACTCTGGGTGTGAATGGTAATTGGCTGGCACCGAAAGCCACTGTGGGTGGCAGTTATTCAAAAAGTAATGATTACGATCAGGTC
The DNA here is from genome assembly GCF_003048255.1 of Yersinia massiliensis. NCBI lineage: Bacteria > Pseudomonadati > Pseudomonadota > Gammaproteobacteria > Enterobacterales > Yersiniaceae > Yersinia > Yersinia massiliensis. The sequence continues at coordinate 3,213,974 of NZ_CP028487.1, read as the reverse complement.
AGTGCCAGCCTGTCTGGCGGTGTTGTTGCTTACAGCGGTGGTGTGGTATTTGCCTCGTCGTTGGGTGATACCGTTGGCATTGTTGAAGCACCGGATGCGGCCGGTGCCCGTGTGACTAACTATTCGGGAACACGCCTTGATAGCCGAGGCCGGGCGATTGTGCCTTATCTGAGCCCTTATCGGCAGAATGATGTTGAACTTGATCCGAAAGGTTTGTCATCAGATGTGGAATTTAAAACCACCAGCCAGCGAGTTGCGCCAACCGCAGGGGCGGTGGCACTGATGAAGTTTGAGACTTCAAGCGGTTATTCGATTCTATTGACCGGTCGTCGGGCAGATAGCACGCCACTGCCTTTTGGTGCTGAAGTCAAAGACGCTAATGGTATCGGTGTGGGCTATATCGCTCAGGGTGGGCAGGCCTTGGTTCGAGTGAATGAACAAGATGGCCATCTGCGTGTGATATGGGGTGAGGGGGTTGGTGAGAGTTGCGGATTTGATTATAAATTACCCAGTGGCGCAGTGGCTCAGGGAGAATTCCGGCAGTTAGAGGTGATATGCAAATAAATGCTTATCGGAAGACAGGAATACGACAATGATGCAACGTGATTTTTTACGCTTTAGCTCGACTCTCTGGGCCGCGGTGACCCGATGGAAGCCTCTGTTTTTGGGCGGGTTGTTGCTGCTTGGTTATGCCGGTTCGGTCAAAGCCGAGGGCATTTATGCTAACTGTGCGCGTAACAGCGGTTATTATCAGTATTTCGATACTACGGCTCTGGAAATAGGCAAAGACAGTACCGTCGGGAGTGTGATTGGCCCTTGGATCAATTCAAATAACCCTACCGCCTGGAGTTGCACACCTAACAGCAACTATCAGCAGCCGATAACTTTTAGCGTGCAAGGTTATCCACCCTTTACAGTGAACAGCAGTATCAGTACTGATGGGCAAACTTACACTGTTTACAATCATCCCAACAAGGTTGGTTTGGGTTACATTGCCCGCTGGCGCTTTACCTTAAATGGCAAAACCACCAACTGGCAGCCACTGACTATCGCCACTGGGGGGCAACAAACGCATCCTGATTCGATAGCCATCAGTTACAATGCCGGGGCCAAGTTCTATCTGGGGCTTGATGTTCAGGTTCGTTTTGTCAAAATCGCCACTAATCTGACCAGTGGCACCATCCCATTGTTCGACCCCACTTATATGCGCCATGTGCAAACCTACAATAACGGTACGCCTGCAGTAGGGGATCTCACCTATATGATCACCCAGTTTAAAAGTGGGAGTTCAATTGCTGCTGGCACAGGGACTTGCACAACGCCGAATGTGACGGTTAACCTGCCTGAGGCTTCAGTCAGTGATTTTCACGGAGTTGGCTCTAATGCGGGGCGTAAAGCATTTAATTTGGCATTCAACCAATGTCCAGCCGGTTTGGCCAGTATCGGTTACAGTTTTGCGGCCACCACGCAAGTGCTTGATGCCACAAATGGTGTGGTGGCACCTAACGCGAGCTCCACTGCCAGTGGGGTCGGCATCCAACTATTGCGTGGTACGGGTACACCGGTGACCTTTGGTACGGTTTATCTGCTGGATAACTACGATGCAACGTCAAAGGCCAACTATCAGGTGCCAATGCAGGCTGGGTTGTTTCAAACCGGCAACTTGGTTGGCGCAGGCAGTGCGAATAGCGAAATCACTTTTACGCTGAATTATAAGTAGGGCTACTATGTCAGCTTTTAATTGTTGGAATTTTAACCTGAAAGGTCGATGGGTAAGTGGCTTGTTGCTGATTAGCGCGGTGGCCCTGCTTATCCCAATTCCAGCAGCATATGCCGAGATCTATCTGGGGGCTACGCGTTTGATCGTCAACGCGAAAGAGAAAGAAGCAACATTGAGAGTGGTCAACGAAGGCCGTTCAGCCGTGCTGTTACAGATCTGGGTAGATCTTGGGGAAAGTGAAGCACCGCCAGAGAAAATCACCACGCCTTTTATCGTTTCTCCACCGATTTTGCGCCTTGACGGCACACGCTCACAACGCCTCAGAGTTTTGTTTACCGGCAGTGGTACGCCACTGCCAAGCGATCGTGAGTCGGTATTTTGGCTAAATGTACTGGAAGTCCCGCAGAAGGTAACGGGTAATACCGCCAGCCATATGCAGATGGCTTTCAGAACGCGAATTAAATTATTCTATCGACCGTTGCAGTTGCAGGGAATAAGCACCGCCAATATTCAGGAACAATTGCGTTTTAGCTTGATAAAACAAGGGAATAAATCTGCGGTGCGGGTCAGTAACCCCACACCTTTTCACCAGACATTGCTGGAGATCTCACTGGGGCGCGATAAGAACCAGATTGTCGCGAGTGTCATCCCTGAAAGCGGCATGATTAATCCTAAAGGTCAGGATAGTTTTGTTTTGGAGCACACCAAGGCAACAGTTGCTTCTGGTATGACGGTGTTTTACTCGGTATTGGACGACTTTGGCACGGTGGTGACGGGGGAGCAGCAGCTACAGCCCTGACAGATGGAATATCCAATAATAACGGATGATATTCCGGTGGTCCTGCCCAATCAGTTTAACTGCGGTCAGTTCCCCCCTCGTTAGTCCCACCATTTCATGTTAAATTCAGCTGTCTAAGGCCATTGCATCGTTTTGGGTATCTGTATGTTTACATATCAAGAAATATCAGCGTTAAACGAACTGGAATTGATCGTTTATAACTACATCATCAAAAATACCGACAAAGTGATGTATATGACCATCAGAGAATTAGCTGATGCAGCGGGTGTTTCTACCACCACGGTTTTGCGCTTCTGCAAGAAAATGAATTGTGATGGTTATTCTGAATTTCGGGTTCGCTTTAAGCTGTATTTAGAACATGATGATAAACCCCCTGTCAGTTTTGGTATCAGCGAAATAATAAACTATTTCAAGAGTATTAATAATCGCGAATTTGATGAATTACTTGATGTTGCTGCGGCGCAAATAGCCGAAATGAACCGAGTTATTTTTGTTGGAATAGGCACGTCTGGCGCATTAGGTAAATACAGTGCGCGTTTCTTTTCTAATATTGGAAAGTTTAGTACTTATATTGATGATCCTTATTATCCAATAAATAGTGATATGTATCAGGACGCCATTGCGATTATCCTATCTGTATCTGGCGAAACAGAAGAGATCATCCGGATTGCCAACCAATTTAGTCTGCATAAATGCAAGATAATCAGCCTGACAAACAGTGATAACTCTACGCTCGCCAAAATGGCTGATCTTAATATATCCTATCATATGCCGCCTATCGTCTTAGAAGGCCAATATAATATTACCACCCAAATACCGGTGCTATATATTATTGAAACCATAGGCAAAAAACTCCCGCAATTAACACGAAAATAAGCACCCTAAAACAGGGTGTTTTTTCTATGTGACATATTCCAAATCACGAGTTTTGTTATATCGTGACATCAAATTACTTTTTGCTAAACTCCATCCTCAGTCAAAAAAATACTAATAATAAACGAATAACGTTCTGCTTCCCTTATACTCAGTATCTGCGACAGGAGATTAATAATGGCAATTGATTACGCACTCACCGCTCAAGAAATTATTAAATATATCGGCGGTGATAATAATGTGATTAATGTCACACATTGTGCGACACGTTTACGCTTTATATTGAAAGATAATACCGTTGTCGATAAAGAAAAATTAAATCGCGTGAAAGGCGTTATCACCGTTATTGAAGCGGGTGGGCAGATGCAGGTGGTAATTGGTAATCATGTCAGTGATGCCTATCTCCATGTGACTCGTTTGATTAATATCGATGAAAGCACCCCCGTTGCCGCACCTAAAGTCGGTGTCGTGAGCCGCCTGATGGATATTATCTCCAGTATTTTTGCTCCCTTTCTCTATCCGTTGGCTGCATGCGGTATCTTACAAGGGATTATCTCTTTTCTTGCCGCGATAGGTTGGATGGATGCCGCGAGCGGAACTTACCGTATTCTGAATTTTGTCTCATGGACCGGTTTTACTTTCTTGCCGGTGATGGTGGCCTTTACCGCCGCGAAAAAATTCAACGTGAATCCTTTTACGGCCGTCATTACCGCTTGTGCGCTGATCAGCCCTGACTACATGAGTATGCTGACCGCGAATAAAATCACCACAGTGAATTCTGCTGACCCTGCTGTTCAACAACTGATGCATGACGCGGTAAATAACCCACAGATTGCGCATATTTTAAATACCATTGCGGGTATTCCGCTATCCTCTCCTACACTGGATTTCTTCGGCATTCCCGTGCAATACCTGAGTTATACCGCCTCGGTCATTCCGATCATCTTGATGGTGTGGGCGATGTCATATGTACAGCGCTTCTTTGAACGCATCCTACCGATGGTGGTGCGCAACTTGTTCACGCCGATGTTCTGTATTGCCATCATGGTGCCATTAACACTGTTGGTGTTTGGCCCAGTGGGTAACCTTATTGGCGGCGCGATTGGAGGCGTTTACAACACGCTTTATAACCTCAGCCCCGCAATCGCAGGGTTTATGGTTGGGGCATTCTGGCAGCCATTGGTGACGTTGGGCGTCCATTGGGGCATTACACCGGTCACGGTGGGTAACTACGCCACTTTGGGTTATGACACCTTTACCGGCCTGCAAGCCTCTGCGGTGTTTGCCATGGCGGGCACCATGTTCGGCGTTTACTTGAAAACACGTAATCGTGAAATGAAAGGAATTTCTTTGTCAGCCGGTATCACGGCATTGTTTGGGATAACCGAGCCAGCCATTTACGGTGTGGCGTTACGATTGAAAAAACCGTTCCTCTGTAGCTGTGCTGCTGGGGGAATTGGCGGGGCGATTGCGGGTTCCTTTAATGCGGTGTCGTGGAGTTACTGCCTACCGGGTATTGCTGTACTGCCGGTCTTCTTTAAAGAAGGGCATATGACTCAGTTCCTCGGATTCTTGCTCTCCGTCACGGTCGCATTTGTGTTGGGTGCTGTTTTCACGTGGTTGGTAGGTTTTACGGATGAACCAAACAGCGTGGAGCAAAGTGTTAGCCCATCTGAAACGCCGCTGACACAGGCGCAGATGAATCAGGGCTAAATGAAACCGGTATCCTCATCAGGCGGGGCATTACCCGCCATTGATTTCTATTTCAGGGCGTATAGCTGCCCATTGAACCAAGGGAGAATTTTATGAGTGACAAACAATTACCAAAAGATTTCTTATGGGGCGGCGCTGTTGCGGCGCACCAAGTCGAAGGCGGCTGGGATAAAGGTGGCAAAGGGGTGAGTATCGCCGATGTCCTTTCCGGTGGCGCACACGGTGTTGATCGTGTCATGACCGATGGTGTACAGGAAGGTTACCGCTATCCTAATCATGAAGCTGTTGATTTTTATGGTCACTACAAAGAAGACATCGCACTCTTTGCGGAAATGGGCTTCAAATGCTTCCGGACTTCCATTGCTTGGACGCGTATCTTCCCGAACGGTGATGAGCAGCAGCCGAATGAAGCGGGCCTGCAATTCTACGATGACATGTTCGATGAATTACTGAAATACGGTATCGAACCGGTGATTACGTTATCTCACTTCGAAATGCCGTGGCATTTGGTGAAAGAGTATGGCGGTTGGAAAAATCGCCAAGTGGTCGACTTCTTCGTGAAATTCAGCGAAGTGGTGATGGAGCGCTATAAAAGCAAAGTTAAGTATTGGATGACCTTTAACGAAATCAATAACCAACGTAACTGGAAGTATCCATTGTTTGGTTATTGCTGTTCGGGCGTGATTTTTACCGAACAAGAAAATCCTGAAGAAACCATGTATCAAGTGCTTCATCATCAGTTTGTTGCCAGCGCTAAAGTGGTCAAACTGGGCCATGCCATTAATCCAGACTTCAAAATTGGCTGTATGGTGGCGATGGTGCCCCTGTATCCGTTCTCTTGCCATCCAGATGACATGATGTATTCCGTTGAAGCTATGCGTGAACGTTATCTATTCGGTGACGTCCACATGCGTGGCTACTACCCGTCATACATTCTTAATGAATGGGAACGTCGTGGATTTACCATTCATATGGAGGAGGGCGATCTTGAGGCGCTGCGTGAGGGTTGTGCAGACTACATGGGGCTGAGTTATTACATGAGTAACGCCGTTTCTGCGGTCAACCCAGGAAGCGGCAATTCACTCTCTGGTTTTGAAGGCAGTGTCCCTAACCCGCATGTGAAGGCATCAGACTGGGGATGGCAGATTGACCCTGTGGGCTTGCGTTATTCACTGAGCGTCTTGTATGAGCGTTATCAGAAGCCGCTGTTTATCGTTGAGAACGGTTTTGGCGCGATCGATAAAGTTGCAGACGACGGCATGGTCCATGACGATTACCGTATTGCTTATCTGAAAGCCCATATTGAACAGATGAAGAAAGCAGTGTTTGAAGACGGGGTTGATTTAATGGGATACACCCCATGGGGCTGCATCGATTGTGTGTCATTCACCACCGGTGAATACAGCAAACGTTATGGTTTTATCTATGTGGATAAAAACGATGATGGCACTGGCACTATGGCGCGTTCACGCAAATTAAGTTTCGATTGGTATAAGAATGTCATTTCGAGTAACGGTGAAGATCTCTAAACCGCGATAGCACTCTTAACCACAATAAAACTGTAAATCGCAACAACAACATTGTTTAATTTTGGAAAGGCGGGTTAATCATACCGGCCTTTCTTTGTTACTTACCCTGACTTAGCCAGTTCTCTTCACGTCAAACTCCCGCTTTTATATTAAAATAATCAAAATTAATATTTCTTTTTATATATGAGACTATTCTCTATTTAGTCGGTTTTATTAACAATTCATTTGCAAAAACTAATTTTGGTGAGAAGGTTTTACGTCACATAAATATAAAAAAATAATAATCCAGTTTGAGTGAAAAATCTGAAACATTAAATTACACATCAATTAGCACGCGACTCAATGAGCTGTGATTTATAAATAATTTGTTTTTTAATTCTGCCAATTTAATCCTAAGTGGTTTTAAAATCTAGAAAAAGTTGTTTTGTCAGTTCTTTAGATCGGGTATAGTCCTGCCCATGGTGCTTGATCGTCTTGCTTTTTGTGGTTTTCAATTCATCACTCTTCTTTGTCAATAATGACAGGATGCAAGCATATTTATTTAATTAGTTAATAAGCGTTATCCAATCAATATATTGGCATGAATTATGTTGAAAATGCTCGTTGCGTACTATTGTGCGTAGGATTTCTTTTGTTTTAAAAACAAGCCTTCATGCCGATTGTACATAAAATAACGGAGGTTCTATTTATAGACGAAATTCTAATTGAGCGTTACAGATTATGCGAAGGAAGTCCTGTTAAGCGTGTTTGATAAGCACATGTTTAATTCAAAACAGATACGGAATAAGTTGTGAAATTATCAACAATCATCGATCAACACGATGTCCGCTAAGGGATTAGACCGCCACACTTTTTCATGTTCACGGTTATGAAACATTATTTATTCAAAGGAAGATAGTATGAAAATCAAATCATTGGTTGCTGGTATTGCCGCAGTTCTTTCTCTGACTGGCGTCGCTAATGCTGCGACTATCGTCAACGGTGGCTCGATCCACTTCAAAGGCGAAGTCGTTAATGCGGCTTGTGCCGTGGATACAGGTTCTATTGGCCAGACGGTACCAATGGCGCAAGCAAGAACAGCTTCGTTGGCTACCGCTGGAGATGTCAGTTCTTCTATTGGGTTCAATATCCAACTGAATGATTGTGATCCAGGGGTTGCTGGCTCGGTCTCTATTGCTTTCATGGGCACCGCAGTTAACGCTACCTATCCTACTGCTCTGGCTCTACAAGCTTCTGCAGCGGGTAATGCAGAAAACGTTGGTGTTCAGATCCTTGATCGCATCGGCACAGCATTGGCAGTTGATGGTGCGACCTTCAGTGCGGAGACTACGCTCTCTGAGGGCATCGTTATTGTTCCATTCCAGGCTCGTTATATCGCGACTGGCACTGCCACTGCCGGTATTGCCAACGCTGATGCCACTTTCAAGGTGCAGTATCTGTAAGCTGAACTCATCAAGGATGACGATTGCAGGCCAAGGAGGCCTGTTTTCTCAGTTACGGAGCCAGATATTGTTTCTGGTATCACCGCGGCACAATCTTCGGCTTATGGCCGTGCAGCATTATGGAGGTCAGATCCTGATGGACGAGGTATATGTGAGAAAAACAACGATGGTTGGAAAGATGATGTCCGTATTGCTGCTGTTGGCGGCGGGGCAGGTAGGTATGGCAAATGCCGGCATTGGCCTTGGCGCGACTCGGGTGATCTATCCTTCTGATCAGAAACAGGTCACTTTGGGTGTCAGCAATAACGATGAGAACAGCACCTATCTGATCCAATCTTGGGTAGAAAGCGCCGATGGACAAAAAGATGGCAGCCTTATTATTACGCCACCGTTGTATTTGATGCAGGGAAAAAAAGAGAACACGCTGCGCATCATTGATGCGACCAACCAGAGTTTGCCGAAGGATCGGGAGAGCCTGTACTGGGTCAACGTCAAAGCAATCCCCTCACTGGACAAATCACGCCAAGATGAGAACACCCTGCAATTGGCTATTACCAGCCGTATCAAACTGTTTTATCGCCCAAATGGGCTCAGTGTTGCGCCAGACAAAGCACCGGAGCAGTTACGCTTTAAACGTAACGGCAAAGAGCTGACGATCGTCAATCCGACCCCCTATTTCATCACTTTGAGCGAGCTCAATGCGGGCTCGCGGCTGCTGGCTAACACCATGGTGCCGCCTATGGGGTCGGCCAACGTGACACTCCCTGCTGATGCAGGTAGCAATATCAGCTATAGGACTATCAACGACTACGGTGCCCAAACATCGGCACTCAAAGGTGTCATGCAGTAAGGCATAGAGCCGCCACCTATCTCATCAAGCTATAACCAGATAAATCAGGCAGCCGGGTAACTTGCATCGAACCGGAGGAACCATGCTATATCTGAAAAACGGTACGGAAAGTCACAGAGTGATAAAAGATAACTACCAGGACACCTCCATCTTTAAGCTGGCTTCAACGCCATTGGCCATGATGCTGTTGGCGTTAAGTGGTGATGCATCGGCTCGAGCGGAACACTATTTCAACCCGCGTTTTCTTTCTGATGATCCGGCTAAGGTGGCCGATCTGTCTGGATTTGAAAAGGGGCTTGAGGCACCTCCGGGTATCTATCGCGTCGACATTTATATGAATGACGGGTTTATGTCGACCCAAGATGTCTCTTTCCAGCCCGATAACGATCACAAGGCTTTGCTGCCTTGTCTGACCAACAGCCAACTAACCTCAATGGGCGTCAATACTCGTTCGGTTCCGGGAATGGCGGTGTTGGCAACAGATGTTTGCGTACCCTTGGCCTCGATGATCGAAGAGGCTTCCACAGATTTTGACGTTGGGCGGCAGCGTCTGTCTATCAGCATTCCTCAAGCCTACATGGGGCAATCTTGCCCGTGGCTATATTCCCCCGGATCAATGGCAAAACGGCATTACCGCTGGGTTGCTCAATTACAGTTTCACCGGCAGTAATGTCCGTAACCAGCAATCGAGTACCAGCAATTACGCCTTCCTTAACTTACAAAGCGGCGTAAATCTTGGGGCTTGGCGGCTGCGGGATAATACCAGTTGGAGTTACAACAGCGGCAGCGGATCGAACTCTAATCAAAACCGCTGGCAGCACGTGAATACCTATTTGCAGCGTGATATTGCGTCTCTTCGGAGTCGTTTGACGCTGGGCGATAGCTATAGCTCGGGGGCTGTTTTTGATGGCGTGAACTTCCGCGGCGTGCAGGTGGCGACGGATGACAATATGTTGCCAGACAGCCAACGAGGTTTTGCTCCAGTGATCCGCGGCATTGCCCGCGGTACCGCGAGGGTCACGGTCAGGCAGAATGGGTTCGAGGTGTATCAAACTACGGTGCCACCAGGTCCATTTGCTATTGACGACCTTTCTGGAACAGGGAGCGGCGGCGATCTGCAAGTCACTATTCAGGAGGCTGATGGTTCGGTGCAGGTCTTTACCGTGCCCTATGCGTCGGTGCCGGGGTTACTGCGTGAAGGGCATGTGAGATATGCGGTGACGGCGGGACAATATCGCAGCGGCAACGATCAGCAGGAACAACCCACCTTTGGCCAAGGCACGCTGATGTGGGGGCTGGCCGACGGCTGGACGGTGTCCGGTGGTACCCAGCTTGCCGATCGTTATAGTGCATTCAATCTCGGGGTGGCTAAAGATCTGGGCATTGTCGGTGCCGTGTCGCTGGACATCACCCAGGCCCGAGCCACCCTGCCGGATGACAGCTCGCATCAGGGGCAGTCGCTGCGTTTCCTATATAACAAGGCCTTAAATGAGTGGGGCACCAACCTGCAACTGCTCGGTTACCGTTATTCCACCAGCGGTTATTACAGTTTCGCTGACACCACCTGGAGCCAGATGAACGGCTACAGCGTGGCAACCGATGACGGTATTGTCCAGCTCACGCCGAAGCTCACCGATTACTACAATCTGGCCTACAACAAGCGTGGCCGGTTGCAGATGACGCTGACTCAGCAGGTTGGGGACAATGCGACTTTTTATCTGACCGGCAGTCACCAGACTTATTGGGGGGTCGGTAAGGCAGATGAACAACTTCAGGCCGGTTACAGCGGCACGCTGGAGGATATCACTTACACCCTCAGCTACAGCCTGACCAAAAATGCCTGGCAGGAGGGACGCGACAATATGTTGGCCTTCAACGTCAGCATCCCGTTCAGCCATTGGCTGCGTTCCGACAACAAGTCCGCTTTCAATCGCTCCACCGTCAGTTACAGCATGTCTGACGATCTGAGCGGCAGGATGACCAATCAGGCTGGGCTATATGGCACGTTACTGGAGGATAACAACCTGAGTTACAACGTGCAGGCCGGTTACGCCGGCGGCGGAATGGGCACTTCAGGCGAGACGGGGAATACATCGCTGTCTTATCGCGGGGCTTCTGGCAATGCCAACATTGGGTACAGCCGCAGTAGTGGTACCAGCCAACTGTTTTACGGACTGAGCGGCGGCGTGTTGGCTCATGAGAATGGTATCACCTTGAGTCAACCGCTGAACAACACCCTGATCTTGGTCAAAGCACCGGGGGCGGGCAATGTTTCGGTGGAAAATCAGAGTGGGATCTATACCGATTGGCGGGGATATGCCGTACTGCCGTTTGCCATGGATTACCGAGAAAACCGTGTGGCGCTGAACCCCAATACGCTGGCAAACAACGTCGAGCTGGACGAGGCGGTGGTCAGAGTAGTGCCGAGTCACGGCGCTGTGGTGTTGGCCGATTTTAAGACCCGTGTTGGTTTTAAGGTCCTGATGACGCTGACTTATAACGGACAACCCTTGCCGTTCGGATCGGTGGTGTCCTTCGATGATGGCCGTTCTGGCAGCATTGTGGCCGACGGTGGGCAGGTGTATCTGACCGGTTTGCCGCCAAGTGGTGAAGTGAAAGCCAAATGGGGTGAGGGGGCCAGTGAGCAGTGCGTGGCGAGTTACCAATTGCCGCCGGAAAGTCAGCAGCAGGCACTTAGCTATCTAACGGCAGCATGCCGATGATGCGGGGCGGGAGAGGCGAGAAATGAGAAAAAAACTTTATATCCTGTGTCTGCTGGCGCTGTTTAGCACCAGAGTAACGCAGGCCGCGGACAGCACCATCTCCATTAGCGGCTACGTTAAGGACAATGCCTGCTCTGTTGCACCGGGCTCACAAAGTTTTGTGGTGGATCTGTTGAGTCATGCGGCCAAGCAGTTGCATCGGGTAGGGGCAACGACGCCGAGGGTACTGTTCAGCATTGTGCTCGATAATTGCTCGGCGATCGCGGTGAAAACGGGTTTCACCGGTGGAGCAGACAGCGACAACCTCAGCCTGCTGAAAATCGACAGTGGTGCCGGTGCGGCGGCCGGCATGGGTATACAGATCCTCGATAACAACGGCAATGCCATTGCTCTCAATGAGACATCGAGCGGGCTGAACTGGTCAAGCATAACCACTGGGCAGTCCAATACGCTGTATTTCTATGCGCGTCTGATGGCGACCCGTGCACAGGTGACTGCAGGGCAGGTCAGTGCTACGGCAAACTTTACCCTGGAATTTCAGTAACCGGAGAAAGGTCGATGAACATAAACAAACTGGGGCCGCTCGCTGGGTGGTTACTGATGCCCGCTGGGTGGTTACTGATGCTCGCTGGGTGGTTACTGATAATAGTACACCCTCTGGCACAAGCAGCAGATGTCACCATCACTATCAATGGCAAGGTGGTGGCCAAACCTTGCACGGTATCTACCGTATCTACCATGGTAGAACTGGACGATTTGTATACTTTCAACCTGCTCGCGGTGGGGGCGACTTCGCCATGGCATTCAGTGACGTTGAGCCTCACCAACTGCCCAGAAGGGACCACAAAGGTCACCGCGGCCTTTTCCGGCACGGCCGATAGCACCAACAGTTATTACGCCAATCAGGGCGAGGCCCGCAACATTGCACTACAACTGGCCGATAGCGACGGTGTGAATCTGCCCAACGGCAGTACCAAAGTCGTGGCGGTGAATAATGCTTCACTGGCCGCGAACCTAGTGTTACAGGTGAGAGCCATTACACCCGGCGGTAATGCGACACAGGGTTCGGTTCAATCCCTGATCAACGTGACTTACACCTATTCCTGATGATGAAGAACATATGAAAGACTTAATCCGCGTATTTTTGAAATATCTTGGTGCAGCCGCGATCATGATTGGCTATTCATCCAATGCCCATGCATTTGCTTGCCAAACAGCGGCCGGGGCGGCCATTCCTATTGGCGGCGGCAGCGCCAACGTCTATGTTGATTTGGCTCCACAGATCGGAGTGGGCCAAAACTTGGTGGTTGATTTGTCCAGTAGGATCTTCTGTCGTAATGATTACCCAGACAGCATTATAGACTACGTTTCTCTGCAAGCGGGTTCAGCCTATGGCGGCGTACTGGCGAACTTTATGGGGAGTTTTATTTATGACGGTAGGCCTTACGCATTCCCGACCACGGCTGAAACCCACCGGGTGATTTATAATTCCAGAACCCCAAAGTCCTGGCCCGCGGTACTTAATCTTACACCGATGGGCACGGCTGGTGGCGTGGCGGTAGAGAACGGCTCGTTAATTGCTGTGTTAAATATGCATCAGACCAATAATCAGAATGCGGACTCGTTCGCGTATATTTGGAATATCTACGCCAACAATAGTGTGGTGATCCCCACCGGCGGCTGTGACGTCTCTTCCCGCGACGTCAACGTGAGTCTGCCAGAATATCCGGGAACCGTGTCGATACCGTTGACGGTACGTTGTGCCCAGAACCAAAACTTGGCCTATTACCTGACTGGGCCAACCACGGATGCGGCAAACACGATTTTTGCTAATACCGCCTCTACACCTGTCGCTCAAGGGGTGGGTATTCAGATTGCCAACAGCAATGGCGTGATTGCCGCCAATCAGAACATTTCGCTGGGTGTCGTTGGCACCTCGTCAACCAGTTTAGGGTTGACCGCCAATTATGCACGAACCACCGGCCAAGTCGTGGCCGGTAACGTCAAGTCAGTGGTTGGCGTCACTTTTTTGTACCCGTGAATATGCGACAGAATCTCCCCGCGGTTAAGGTATATACAGAACATCGTTTTATTTTGATTTAAATGAAACGGTGTTCTGTGATGCAACTCGCTTTACCTCCTTCTAGCGAATGATAAGCTTTCTCCACAATGGAGATTCTTATGATTCGTTTACCTCTGGTGGCTACCATTACTCTACTGTTGTCATGTCAGGCGGCATTTGCCTCCTTACCCACCTTTTCCATCTGGCCCGGCGGTGAAGCGCCTGGGGCGAAAAACAGCCCGACGACTGAATCCCTCGTGGAGCGTAGCAAAGACGCCTCGCAGCCCGATCGGGCCGTAACCGGAGTTCGCGCGCCAAAAATCACCGTCTATGCGCCGGAGAAGCCCAACGGTATCGCGCTATTGGTCACGCCAGGCGGCTCTTATCAGCGGGTGGTGCTGGATAAAGAAGGTAGCGATCTCGCTCCAGTGTTTAACATGCAAGGCTATACCCTGTTTGTGATGACCTACCGGATGCCGGCAGAGGGTCATGCGGAGGGCAGTAATGCACCGTTGGCCGATGCGCAACGCGCGTTGCGTACTCTGCGGGCGCGTGCCGCAGAGTGGCATATTGACCCTGAAAAAATCGGCATCATGGGCTTTTCTGCTGGGGGGCACGTGGCAGCCAGTCTGGAGACTCGCTATGACGAGTCGGTTTACGCCGCCGTGGATGCTATCGACCAACAAAGCGCACGACCAGATTTCGCGGTACTCGGTTATCCGGTGATTTCCATGGATCCGGCGATTGCTCATCCCGGATCGCGCAAAGCGCTGATTGGCGATGCACCGACGATGGAGCAGGAGCATCGCTATTCAACGGAGCAGAACGTTACGTCAGAGACACCGCCAACCTTTATTCTGCATGCGGTTGATGATCCTTCCGTGCCGGTTGATAACTCGCTGGTGATGTTCAATGCGCTACGCGCCCACAAAGTGCCGACGGAGCTACACTTGTTCGCTGAAGGGAAACATGGGTTTGGTATTCGTGGCGCTAAAGGCCTGCCTGCAGCCGAATGGCCGCAGTTGGCGATGAACTGGATAACCTCACTGCCTGAAATACAAAAATAGCGGTAGCGAGGACAATCCCCTCCCTATTTTCGGAAAATGTCAGGTCTTTTATCCAAGTTCTGCCGCATGCAACGTTTAAATCAACTCGATAGTGTTGGCACTACGTCAGGGGTTCTAGGGGGAAGGACATACGATGCCTTCTCAGATGGGAAGATGTCGATGAAGGCTAGGATTATGTCAACTCACGTAATGGTTATCCACGCTAGCGGCATCAGCGGATGAGGTATCTCATCTTTTGAAGCCGTTTGTTGAATCCTAAGGTGTAGCACCCTTGACGTATCATCCACCCGGTATGGACTTGGACGCTTTTGCTTATCACATCGCCAACAATGCAGAAAAATACGGCTGGTCGATGCTTGGGGCACAAATAAGCTATTTGATTTCCCGAGTGGGAGCGCGCCATCCGAAGTGAAGTCTGCATTAGCAGTGGTTCCGGTGGATACAGATATTATCAATACATACGCCACTAATGCTCAGCCCATCGCCCAGCAGGTCAAACATACTCACTGCTACAAGCGAAAGGCTCACTATGCTTACTGCGACTAAGATAGTAGGAATGACATATTCTTTCATTACTCTTCCTTGAGAGATGGGGATAGCAGCAGGTTAGCCACTTTAGAACATCTCAGCTTCACGCCACCAGTGGACGAACCACTCGGCTAGCCACCCAATGTAAATAACACTAAAGATGGCTGCGATAGTTAGAATGATGACCACCAAATATGCCTTCACTCTCCCTCCTTGAGCTATCTGTGTGCTAGCAGCAGGTTAGCCGTGGGTTAGCTGAGTAATCAGAAATACCGATCTCTATGCCTTTAATGTTTCTTAAGCATCATAGACCGAATAAGTTGTAACACAAATACTGGGGACATATCAGGGAGGGAGTAGCTGATAATTAACCGGCTTTGGATAAGAGGTCAAGTCTGAAACCAATCATCAGCACTTTCCCACGTTTCCTTCAAAATCTCCTGAATCACTTCTTTGTCGTGAGGCAGCCCACCCAATACGCTCAACCCGTCCATACTCGCCAGTCTTATTGTAGCTTCCGCATCTGGATAGCGACGCTTTACGTGATCATTAAACTCGATAGCTAGAGCAGCCAAATATTGCCGGAGTTTTTCCCTTGGGTTTTCCCTGATTTTCCCTACCACCAATCCCACAAACAAAAAAACCAACCCTAACGGATTGGTTTTCTTGAGGATATTTGGTCGGCATGAAAGGATTTGAACCTTCGACCCCCGACACCCCATGACGGTGCGCTACCAAGCTGCGCTACATGCCGATGCTGCGGTGTTTATACTACATTTTACCGTTGCTATTGCAAGGCTTGGCAAATCAATTGCTTATTTTTTAAACGTGCTAATTGTTGTTTCTTAGGGCTAGTTCGCAATAAATCGTTTTATATCGGTCAGTACTTGTAAGAGTAGTGGCAACTGAGGCTTTTCATCTTTGATTTCATTGCCTTGATCATCGTAGGTACGATACTCACCGTTATTATCAAGAACAATCGTTTGTGTCGGCGTTGTAATCACTAGCATGCCATTATCACCCGTCGCTACCCAGTTATTATTACGCTGTGCAGCAAACAAGTCTTCCCCTTGCGAATAATCTTCGGATGCGGTTTTAACATGCAACAACCGCTGCATCAAGGTCGTCATGATGTCTTCATGGTTGGTCAGCTTATTCACTGTTTGCGCAGGTGTCCCCGGCCAGTGGATGACGAGTGGAACTTGAAGCTGATGGCGATTAAAGCGACTCCCAGCCCCCCATGCATCAGTGCCACTATCATTGAATTCGACACCATGGGCGGCAGTAATAATCACTACGGTTTTATCGAGTTGCCCTTGCTGTTTTAGTGTGTCCAGAATAGTAGCAATTTGCTTGTCTACTTCTTTCGCACCAGTTTGGTAGTTATGGATAAAGTCTGATGGTAATTCCATTCTCTTGTCTGCGACAGGGTCTTGCGATTCAGGCGAGCCGTTCAGGTTAATATACGAGAACCAAGGCGAGCCATTTTTCACTGTTGACAACCATTGCTGCCACTGCGCGGTAGTCTCACGATCCGATTGTTCTACCGGGGCCGGTAACGTGAAGTCAGCCAAGAGGGCTTGACGGTAAAGAGGGGATTCAAATCCATCGGAGGAGAACAGACCGAACTGATAACCTTGCCCACTCAATGCAGTAATAAAGGCAGAGGGTTCGCGGGCTGAAAGAATACCGTCTAAATAGGTCGGTGAGATGCCATAAAACAGGCCGAATAAGCCAGTATCCTGACGATTACCCGAGCTGTAGTGACGATCGAACTGAATGTTTGAACGGCCAAATTCTGCTAGCGCAGGCATATCCTTTTGCAAACTACTGGTACGCATACCATCAACCACAATCAATAGTAGGTTATAGCGGCTACCTTTATCGCTGAAAGTAATTGGGCTAAGTGGATACTCAACTGCCAGTGCATCTGGTGTGCCTTGTTCCGTCAAGCGGCGTTGATACTCTTGTTGATCAAGTAGGCCGTGTTTCTCAAGGAATTTACGGGCAGTCATCGGATAAGAGAGCGGCAGGTTTGCTCGCTGCATACTGATAGGGCGATAGAAGTTGGCGTCAGCCCAGATATACATCAAATGCGAAGCAAAGAAGGCCGAAATAAATACCGCAACCAGCGGCTTGGCGAAACGCTGCCGGTTAAGGCTGCGGAGTTTTTGCCATGCCCAAGTGCCAAAAAGCATCTCGACCAGAAAAATGACGGGTACCGAGATAAACATCAATTGCCAATCGCGCGCCAGCTCGGTTTGGTCTGGGTTAACCACAAGCTCCCATACCACAGAGTTTAGGTGCAAATGGAAACGGGTAAAGACCTCAGTATCTATCAATAGCAGAGTCAAACCTGCAGTCGCAAAGGCGGCAGAAAGAAAACGGAGTAGTCGCTGTGACATCACCACAAAAGTAAGGGGGAAGATCACCAGCAAATAGGCGGCAAAAACAATAAAACTAAAGTGCCCAAGCCAGCTAACGAGGGCATAGATACGGCCAATTAGCGATGAGGGCCAATCGGAGACAAACAAATAGCGACTACCCAGCACGAGGCTGAACAGGATATTAAACAAGGCGAACCAGTGCCCCCAACTGATCATCTGGGAGACTTTTTCACGATAGCGCTGACGATTTGTCACCATATTGAGATTGCAGTCTTGGCCGATAAATTAATGAGCTTTATCTTCACGTACCGAAGCTTGAAGCGCCTCGGCGAAAGAACGTGCCAATACTTTGCGTTGCGCTGGGGCAATGCTGGTATTGATCAGATTAGTTACCATATTACCCAACACCATCAAAGAAAGATCGGTCGGGGTACGGTGTTTTTCCAGTACGCTGACCAATTCAGACAGTAGTTGTTCAACGTGTTCGTCGCTATAACGGGATGATTGTGGCATAAAAATTGTACTCAACACCTGACAAAGTCCCACATCTTACCGTATAGAGACGCGCTTTTCCGCTATTTTATAGCATTAAGAATCATTAGCCGTTAATTGAGGGGCGTCGTCGCTTTTGGTTGCAGCTCTCCAGCATCAGTGATTGAATACGCCCCTAGCCAAAAGGAGTATTTATCATGAGTCTGGATATTGACCAGATAGCCTTACATCAGCTTATTAAGCGTGATGAGCAAACGCTTGATGTGGTATTGCGCGATTCTCTGTTACCTACCAATGCGGTAGTTGAAGAAATGATGGCCGAGCTACACCGAGTTTACAGCGCCAAAAATAAAGCTTATGGCTTGTTTAATGAGCACAGTGAATTAGCGGAAGCGCTGAAACGAAGCCGTAAGGGTGATGAAGACTTTCTCAGCTTTAGCCGTGCGGCAACAGGGCGATTACGTGATGAGTTAGCAAAATACCCGTTTGCTGAAGGCGGCGTGGTGCTGTTTTGCCAATACCGCTATTTAGCGACCGAATATTTGCTGATCTCAGTACTGAGCAGTTGCAATAGTATGCGCGTCAATGAGCAGCTTGATTTGAGCACGACTCATTATCTCGACATTAACCGTGCGGATATTGTGGCGCGTATTGATTTGACGGAATGGGAAAATAACCCAGAATCGACCCGTTATCTCACCTTCTTGAAAGGGCGGATAGGGCGCAAAGTCTCTGACTTCTTTATGGATTTCCTCGCGGCGGCTGAAGGGTTAGATACCAAAGCGCAAAACCGTGGCTTATTACAAGCGGTAGACGACTATTGTGCAGATGCTGAGTTAGGTAAAAATGAGCGTCAGGCATACCGCCAGCAAGTCTATAGCTATTGTAATGAGCAATTGCAGTCCGGCGAAGAGATTGCTTTGCAGGAACTGGCTCAGGAACTGCCGAAGCTGGGCGAGAAAGATTTCCAGCAATTTACGGCTGAACAGGGCTATGCATTGGAAGAGAGCTTCCCTGCGGATCGCGGCACCTTGCGTCAGTTGACCAAGTTTGCAGGCAGTGGCGGTGGGTTAAGTATCAATTTTGACGCTTTATTGCTGGGCGAGCGTATTTTCTGGGATGCGGCAACCGATACGCTGACGATTAAGGGCACGCCACCGAATTTACGTGATCAGTTACAACGTAATTCAGGTAACAAATAACAGTTATTGCTGTGGCCTTGCTTGCTCAAGCAATCCGCGGTCTTATTCAAGCAATAAACGTGTTTCACCGATAAAGATCTCAGCCAATAAAAAACGCCGCATAAGCGGCGTTTTTTATTTCGGCGTCCCGAATATATCGAAAACGAGGCGATTAAGCGCGAACGAAGTCGATATGAGTCAGTTTTGGCTTGAAAGCGTGACGCTGAACAGCCTGAACTTTAACTTTGATTTCTTTACCGTCGACTACCAGAGTCAGAACGGTATCGTAAAAGCCCGGTTTTGCTTCCATGTTCTTGGTGGTGTCATGGTCAAGAGCAATAGAGATAGCTGCTTCTGTGCCACCGTAAACGATAGCCGGGAATTTATTTGCTGCACGCAGGCGGCGGCTCGCACCCTTACCCTGGTCTTTACGTACTTCTACATTGATAGTGGTCATGTTTATTTTCTCTTAAGAAATTTACCCTGCTACAGGCGACCCAGCAACAGGTTCGATACTCGGCTTTGATTGGGTAAACCCAGAGCAAAGCGGGCGACATTCTAGCGAAAGATCAGCACGACAGCAAATGAAACCGCGAAAATCTCAGGCGAAATGCGGCTTAGGCGAGGGAATCTGCTCGCCGAAAACGGCCCTGATAATCAAATACCTTTTCTCTGATTTGCCACCATTGCCCACGGCGGCGGGCGACGACAAAATCGGGGTAACGTAATAGGGCTTGTTGGGCGATGATATCCGCTGCTGTTTGCCATTTTAAGGTGACTCCGGGGGCGCGCTGATGTGGGCGTAAGAATATTTGCTCGAATGCCATACGCTGTGCGGGTGTTGTTAAGCGAAAGCGTTCGCTGGTATGAGTGCCATCTTCGTCGTAATAAGTGATTTTTAGCCATTCCCCTTTGGCATCATGGCCGCTTTCTAAACTCATCCCACCACATCGTAGCACCAGCGCATCTTTTAATTTCAGTGCGGCTTTCAGCATATCATCAGGATCAACCAGCACTTCTTGGCACTGATGGCAGCGACGTGCGGCAATATCGTTCTCAGCCCCACAATGCGGGCAAGATTTAAAGCGGAAGCGATAATCACATTGTGCTCGTGCACCTTGATCATCCTCAAACCAGCCCTGACAGCGGCGGCCATAGTGCTCAATTATCTCACCTGATTCGGTACATTTTCCCCAGAAAATATTGGCAAAACCGCAATCGGGGCAAAAAACCTGTACCGGCTGGCTATCACCCTGTGGCTTGCTCGTCCCCACTTCTGGCGTGAAGAGATCGTGAGGATTGCCAGCATAGTCCAGAATCAGACAATCTTCTTTACCCGGCGATAACCGCAAACCACGGCCGACGATTTGTTGATACAAACTGACCGATTCGGTTGGGCGTAGAATGGCAATCAGATCGACATGGGGGGCATCAAAACCGGTGGTTAAGACGGCCACATTCACCAAATAATGCAGTTGTTGCTGCTTAAACGCGCTGATTAAGGCATCCCGCTCAGCAGGGGGCGTGCCAGCGCTCACTAACGCCGCCTTGCCTTTGGGCAGTAATCCGTAGACTTCTTTCGCGTGTTCGACTGTCGCGGCAAAAATCATCACGCCACGGCGCTGGGCCGCGTACTCAATTATCTGGCTAACGATATGTGGGGTAATTCTTTGTTGCTGTTTAAGCTCACGATCCAAATCCGCTTCGCGGAAAAGGCCATCGCTGTTGCTCGTGAGGCGGCTAAAGTCATATTGGACGACGGGCATATCCAGCCGTTCAGGCGGCACCAGAAAACCGTGTTTGATCATATAACGCAGCGGTAACTCATAGATACAATCGCGGAACAGAGACTGGCTATCACCGCGGGTAATGCCATGGTAGTGGAATTGGTATATCCAGCCTTTGCCCAATCGATAAGGCGTCGCTGTCAGCCCGAGTAACCGTAGCCGGGGATTGTTAGCGCGTAAATGCTGGATGATTTGCTGATACTGGCTGTCATCTTCGTCACTGATACGGTGACATTCATCGATAATCAGCAGCGAAAACGCGCTATCAAACAGTGGGAGATTGCGTGCCACAGATTGTACGCTGCCAAACACCACTTTGCCTTCACTTTGGCGCTGTTGCAGCCCTGCGGCGAAGATGTCAGCCTCTAAATCATAGGCACAATATTTGGCGTGATTTTGCGCCACCAGCTCTTTGACATGCGCCAGCACCAGTACGCGACCACGGGCCAATTTGGCCAATTCAGCAATGACCAAGCTTTTGCCTGCGCCGGTAGGCAAGACAATCAGCGCAGGTTCTGCATGGCGGCGAAAATGAGCCAGAGTGGCATCAACAGCCTCTTGCTGATACGGGCGTAGCGTAAAGGCCATTAAATCGTCTGCCCAGCTAAGTGATTTATCGCGGTTGACCTATTCACCATTTGCAACAATTTTGTGCATTGTATTAGTGACATTTATCTCTCCCGATCACGAAAAACTTTCTATTATTATGCCTACCAGCGATAGCTGATGCGAGAGTCATGAGCGGCTAGCGAGGTACAGCCAGAGTGCGTGATGTGAAAACAAAGAGATAGCCTTTCTTAATCGCGTGTTTTTTTGAGTAACTGTTCCTAGGCTGATAGCGCAACCGCCGCTATACTGATGTTTCAGGTTGGTTAGGCAGCAAATGATTTTCCCCTATACCACTTTATTATTTCATTCTTTCATACCGCATTATGAGCACTATTCCGTTTTGGGTTGGTGTGATGGCGGGTATCGTGCCTGTCAATGGCACGACAATACAACAGGCAAAATAGATTCAATGCGATTGGACAAGTTTTTATCTCAGCAACTGGGTGTTAGCCGTGCGTTAGTCGCGTGTGAACTGCGGGCCAAACGAGTCACAGTTGATGGCGAAGTGGTCAAAACGGGTGCGATGAAGTTGTTACCTGAGCACGACGTGAGATTCGATGGTAACCCATTACAACAAACCCTTGGGCCACGTTACTTTATGCTGAACAAGCCGCAGGGGTATGTGTGTTCGACAGAAGACCCAGATCATCCGACGGTTCTTTATTTCCTTGATGAGCCTGTGGCATACAAACTCCATGCCGCTGGGCGGTTAGATATCGATACCACCGGATTAGTGCTGATGACTGACGATGGTCAGTGGTCGCACCGGATTACTTCACCGCGCCATCACTGCGAAAAAACCTATTTAGTGACGCTGGAACATCCAGTGGCAGATGATACGGCGCAGAAATTTGCTGACGGCGTGCAATTGCACAATGAAACCTCTTTGACCAAGCCCGCTCAACTCGAGATTATCGAGCCGCAGTTGGTGCGTTTGACCCTTAGCGAGGGGCGCTATCATCAGGTAAAACGCATGTTTGGGGCTGTCGGTAATCGAGTGGTAGCATTGCACCGCGAACGAATTGGCGCGATGAAACTTGATGACGATTTGGCACCTGGAGAATACCGCCCACTGACGGCAGAAGAGATTGCTAGCGTAGGCGCTCCCCATCTGTAATAGGGATGCTGTTGTCGTGTGGGTAAGTTGTACCCACACGGCTTACAGTCAAGATCCCTTGCTATCCGTTATTGAAGGAGTTGTTAACCGTGCTTGCCCCTAATCAAAATGAAGCGCAAAACCGCACATCCCACTTTGGTTTAATCTTTATTCTCGGTTTGTTGTCGATGTTGATGCCTTTGGCCATCGATATGTATTTGCCGAGTATGCCGATCATTGCGCAAGAATTTGGCGTAGAGAGTGGTGCGGTACAGATGACACTCAGTGCGTATGTGCTCGGGTTTGCTATTGGGCAGCTGTTTTATGGCCCGATGGCAGACAGCCTAGGGCGTAAGCCGGTCATCTTCTGGGGGACGTTAATCTTTGCGCTTGCGGGTATGGCTTGTGCCATGGCGCAATCGGTTGAACAACTGATTAATATGCGCTTCCTGCACGGCTTATCCGCCGCCGCAGCCAGTGTAGTCATCAATGCCTTGATGCGAGATATGTTCACCAAAGACGATTTCTCCCGAATGATGTCTTTTGTGGTGTTGGTGATGACTATCGCCCCGTTGTTGGCTCCGATTATTGGGGGCGCATTGCTGGTGTGGTTTAGCTGGCATGCCATCTTTTGGACAATGGCAGGTGCGGCATTAGTCGGTGCTATTCTGGTTGCACTCTATATCAAAGAATCGTTACCCAAAGAGAAACGGCAACGGTTCCATCTGCGCACTACCATCGGTAACTTCGGCACGTTATTCCGCCATAAGCGGGTGCTGTGTTATATGCTGGCCAGTGGTTTCTCTTTTGCTGGGATGTTCTCATTCCTCAGTGCCGGTCCGTTTGTCTATATCGAGTTAAACGGCGTTTCACCACAGAATTTCGGCTATTACTTCGCGCTAAATATTGTCTTTTTATTCTTGATGACACTGATTAATAGCCGCAATGTTCGCCGTTTCGGTGCGCTAAAAATGTTCCGATTTGGCATGTTGGTGCAATTTGTGATGGGGATCTGGCTGCTGGTGGTTTGTGCCACGGGCATGGGATTCTGGGCCTTGGTTCTGGGAGTGGCGGCTTACGTCGGTTGCATTGCAATGATCACCTCGAATGCCATGGCGGTTATTCTGGATGATTTCCCACACATGGCTGGGACGGCTTCATCTCTGGCGGGGACGTTACGCTTTGGTATCGGTGCGGTAGTGGGAACACTGTTGTCGATGGTATCCTCGCACAGTGCCTGGCCGATGGTGATCTCAATGGCATTTTGTATTGCTATTGCCATGCTGCTTTATCTCTATGCCAGCCGCCCACATAAAGTGGCGGTGAAGACGTCATAATCAAGAGCACATTAGGGGAAACGTGACATGTTTCCCCGCTTCAATCCTGCCGATTAACCCCGCGATCCTCTCACTTATTTTGTTAAAAATAACAGTGATGGCAAGTGATACCCCCCCTGTTTATTGCGCTTAATCAATATTATAAGCATGCGTATCATTATTCATTGCATAGTGATGTTTAGACACATATTGTTAACTTTTTAAGCGACAACATAAATAATCCGAAAATAGTTATTGTGGATTCTTATCAGATAATTCTGTCATTCAGCAGGTAACAAATATTCATTAATTTATATATTTATCAATTAATTAAATATCCGCGATAGCACTAGATAACGCAAGAATTGTTCCTTAAATGTAAATTTTTGACGGCGGTTAGGTAACGCGTTTGCAATAAAATGGTTGAGATGATCGTCGTAAAGGTATAAATATAACGAAAAATGGGATCTAAATCCCAAACCTGAAATTTCAACCTTGGCAGAACGGGTTGAGTGAAGATTAAAAAAAACGCAAAAATAGCATTGTTATATTTAAGTTTCTAAATTGTTATCAAGGTTGTGTTTTGATGAGGTTTGAATCAGGCACAATGACAACTTAGCGACTATAACTTTAGTCAGTGTGAGTCTTTGTAGTGCCTTTTTAAGTTTTAAAATTTTATTTTGACTAGGAAAAACACGTGAATAATATCCAACTTTCGGTAGTACATCGTCTGCCGCAAAGTTACCGTTGGTTATCTGGCTTTATCGGGGTCAACGTTGAACCGATACCACTGACGGCGGCGATAGACGATACACAAAATGACTTGATGGGGCTGAAACTACTCAGCCACGATGGTTACCATGCACAAATTATCATGCAGCGGCTTCACCTCTCGCTTCAAGAGATACAAGTGGACTCAGCGATTGTTGAATGGGAAGGTGAGCCTTGCCTCTTCGTGCATCGGCAAGATGAAAGCGCGACCATGTGTCGCCTAAAAGATGTTGGCGTGGCTATTGCTGAAACCATGACGGCACTTTATCCCTTCTGAAGCGATAGAGCCCATATCGGTGCCAATGATAGGCCGACATCTTTTATTGATCACCGACATCGACGATATCGTCGGTTCGGTATGTTGGCGCTCTTTTTCCCCGTATCACTAATCTGTGAATTGGAGTAGTTGCTGCGTATATTGCTCTTTGGGTGCAGCAAAGACTTCATGACAGTCACCTTGCTCCACGACTTCCCCTTGCTTCAGCACAATCACCTGATGACATAACGAACGCACGACTTGTAAATCATGGCTGATAAACAGATAACTGAGTTGGTAACGTTGCTGCAGGGATTTGAGCAACGTCAAAATCTGTGCCTGTACTGATTTATCCAATGATGAGGTTGGCTCATCAAGGATCAACAATTGAGGTTGCAGGATTAAAGCGCGCGCAATAGCAATACGCTGCCTCTGGCCTCCGGAGAATTCCGTTGGGTAACGATAGCGGCTTACAGGATCTAACCCCACTTCTTCCATGGCCTTAATAACCCGTTGCTCACGATGTGCGGCACTGAGCCTCTGGTGCACTTCGAGTCCTTCAGCAATAATTTGCTGCACATTTAAACGTGGGTTTAGCGCTGAGTATGGGTCTTGAAACACAACTTGAATGCGGCTGCGGTAAGGCAACATCTGTTTTGATGTAAAACGGTGTAACGGTTGACCGCTAAACCATATCTCACCCGTTGAAGGCAGTAGGCGCAGCAAAGCTAACCCTGTGGTACTTTTGCCTGATCCAGACTCACCCACCAACCCTAAACTTTCACCGGGTTTCAACTCAAAACTAAGCTTCTTCACAGCGTAGTGGTGATCGACCGTGCGCCGTAACAAGCCACGTCTGATAGGGAAAGCCACTTGCAGATCTTTTACCTGCAGCAGTGGCGCAAGACCCGCGGTGAGAGGTAAAGGATCACCTTGCGGTTCAGCATCCAATAACTGACGCGTATAAGGGTGCTGTGGCGCACTGAACAACGCTTGGCGGCTATTGTGTTCAACGATACGGCCTTCACGCATTACAGCGACGTTATCAGCCAGCCTGCGCACAATATTCAGGTTATGAGTGATAAACAGCAAACTCATGCCCATTTCTTGCTTTAACTCTTTCAGCAAATTTAAAATTTGGGCCTGTACTGAGACGTCCAGTGCGGTAGTTGGCTCATCGGCAATCAGTAACTTAGGTTGAGTCAATACTGCCATGGCAATCATCACCCGCTGGCGCTCCCCGCCGGAAAGCTGATGCGGGAAATCCGCTAATCGGCTTTTAGCCTGACGAATGCCGACACGGTCAAGACACTGAATGATTTCAGCTCTGGCGGCTTCTTGGCGCATGCCACGATGCAGTGACAGAACTTCAGCTAACTGTCTCTCGATAGTGTGTAGTGGGTTAAGAGATACCATCGGCTCTTGGAAAATCATGGAGATCTGATTACCGCGAATGGCCCGCAGCGTCGGTTCATCGGCATGAAGTAGTGATTGGCCTGCAAACAGAATATCGCCACTTGGATAGACCACGGGCGGCGAGGGCAGTAAACGCAAAATCGATAACGCAGTGACACTTTTACCTGAGCCTGACTCACCCACCAACGCAAGTGTTTCACCGGCATTCACCTGCAATGACAGTTCGCGAACCACTTCGCGGTCAATGCCAGCTTGGCGAAATGCAACACTGAGGTTTTGAATATCCAGAAGTGGAGACGTCGCCATATCAGTACACCTTACTAGGATCAAAGGCGTCACGAACTGCTTCGCCAATAAAAATCAACAGGGATAACAGCACCGCCAGCACCAGAAATGCGGTGATACCCAGCCAAGGGGCTTGAAGGTTATTTTTGCCCTCTAATAGCAGCCCACCTAATGAGGGGGAACCCATCGGCAAGCCAAACCCAAGGAAGTCCAGCGAGGTCAGCGTGGTTATCGAACCGCACAAAATAAAGGGCAAAAAGGTTAATGTCGCGACCATCGCATTGGGCAACATATGCCGAGACATGATTGTGCGATCACGTACGCCCATCGCGCGAGCTGCACGAATATAGTCATAATTACGCGTGCGCAGAAACTCTGCGCGGACGACACCGACGAGTCCCATCCAACCAAATAACACGGTGATGCCTAATAACCACCAGAAATTCGGCTGCACCACGCTGGAGAGGAGAATCACTAAAAACAGCGTTGGCATGCCAGACCAAACCTCAATAAATCGCTGGCCCCACAGATCAACCTTACCACCGTAATAGCCTTGTATCGCACCGGCACAGATGCCAATCACACTGGAGATCAAGGTGAGTGTCAGGCCAAATAACAGCGAAATACGAAACCCATAAATGACTTTCGCTAAAACATCACCGCCGGTACTGTCAGTCCCCAATAAGTTGGTGCGGCTTGGCGGTGAAGGGAAGGGCTTGTCTGTGGCGAAATTAATCGTGTTATTGCTAAAACGGATTGGTGCCCAAATAGCCCAGCCGTTATTTTTGATTCGGCTAAGCACGTAAGGATCTTGATAATCGGCGGCGGTGGTTAAAATGCCACCAAAAGTCGATTCACTGTAATTGGCCATAAAGGGCATATAAATCTTGCCCTGAT
The DNA here is from genome assembly GCF_003048255.1 of Yersinia massiliensis. Taxonomy (NCBI): domain Bacteria; kingdom Pseudomonadati; phylum Pseudomonadota; class Gammaproteobacteria; order Enterobacterales; family Yersiniaceae; genus Yersinia; species Yersinia massiliensis. Next base: position 3,186,175 of record NZ_CP028487.1, on the reverse strand, counting down.
AGTTCACCAGCAGGGGCTTATCGTTAGCGATCAGCTCGGCAAACAAGCTGATAATAAACAGCGTCAGGAAAATCCACAGCGACCAGTAGCCACGGCGATTCTGACAAAAGCGTGCCCAGCGGGCGTGATTAATTGCACTTAACCCTGTCATTATTGGCGGCTCTCAAAATCAATTCGTGGGTCAACCAAGGTATAGGTGATATCGCTGACAATATTGAGCAGCAAACCAATCAGCGTGAAAATATAAAGCGTGCCAAACATCACCGGATAATCCCGCTGCAAGATGGCTTCATAGCCCAGTAACCCTAAACCGTTCAGTGAGAACATCACTTCGATCAACAGTGAACCGGTGAAGAATAGGCTGACAAAGGTGGCTGGGAAACCCGCGATAACCAGCAACATGGCGTTGCGGAAGACATGGCGATACAGGATCTTTTCCTCAGGTAACCCTTTAGCGCGGGCGGTCACCACATATTGTTTGCGGATTTCATCGAGGAAGGAGTTTTTGGTCAACATTGTCAATGTGGCAAAGCCACCAATCACCGTCGCCAAGACAGGTAAGGTGATATGCCATAAATAGTCAGTGATTTTGCTGTACCACGGCAGCGTGTCCCAATTACTGGAAACCAAACCGCGTAGCGGGAACCAATCAAAATAACTGCCTCCCGAAAATAGCACCACCAGCAAAATAGCGAATAGAAACGACGGGATAGCATAGCCGACGATGATAATGGCACTGCTCCAAGTATCAAAGGCCGTACCACTACGTACCGCTTTTTTAATCCCCAAGGGAATGGATACCAAATAGATAATCAGCGTGCTCCACAACCCGAGTGAGATGGAGACGGGCACACTGTGCTTAATCAACGAGACAACGGATTCGCCACGGAAAAGGCTGTCGCCAAAATCAAAGCGCACATAGCTCCACAACATATCGAAGTAGCGTTCATGCAACGGTTTATCAAAACCGAAGCGCTGTTTGATCTCAGCAATCACTTCTGGGTCCAATCCCCGAGAGCCACGATAGTTGCTGTCGCCGACTTGAGTGGCATTCAGGCCAACTTTGGCCCCGCCTAATCCATCGCCCCCCCCACCTGAACTGTAGGTGCCGGAGTGACCTAACTCAATATTGGCGATCGCTTGATCAACCGGCCCACCCGGAGCGATTTGCACGATAAAGAAGTTGATAGTGATAATCGCCCACAGCGTGGGAATGAGCAGCAACAGCCGCCGTAACAAATATGCGCCCACAACGGCCCCCTATTGACGTTCTGTTGGCAGACGGGCTGCCTTGTTGACATCAAACCACCAGCTATCAAATCCAAGCGAATAGGTGGGGCGTTCCGCAGGCATTGAGAACTTATCCCAATAGGCAAAGCGGCTATGGTTGGAGTACCACATTGGGATCATCAGATAGTTCCACGTCAGCACACGGTCGAGAGCGCGGCCGAGTGACAGCAGTGCCTCGGGTTGTTCTTGATGTTTGACAATCTGCTCAATCAATTCGTCAATGGCCGGATCTTTGATGCCAGAGGCGTTGTAGGTGGAATCGACATACGCTGAACTCCACCACGTTTGTAGGTTGGAGCTAGGGTAGGGGAACGCGCCATAAACTGTTGGGATCATGTCGTAATCACGGCTGCGCAGGCGGCTCAGGAACTGAGAACTGTCGACTTCACGTACATTCATCGTAATGCCTAAACGCTGCAAATTATGCTTGAACGGCTGAACATATTGGAAGTTACTGCCACTGAGGAGCAGCAATTCAAATTCGAACGGTTTGCCCGTTTTGCTGTTCACCAGTTTCTGGTTTTTCACTTCCCAGCCGGCTTCGCTTAGCAACTCGCGTGCTTTTAACAGATTATCCCGCGAATCACCGCTGCCATCAGTTTGTGGTGGCTGATAAATTTGGGTAAACACTTCCGGCGGGATTTTGCCTTTAAGTGGCGCTAACAAAGCCAGCTCAGCGCTGTCAGGATAACCTTTTGCCGCATATTCGGTATTTTGGAAGAAACTATTCGTGCGCTGATAACTGTTGAAATAGAAAGCTTTATTCATCCAGTCAAAATCGAAAGCCAGTGTTAGTGCATGGCGAACCCGCCGGTCGCTAAAAATAGGCCGCTGGACGTTAAATGCTAACCAACGGGTGTTTTGCGCGGAGCTATCAATAACATCCTGTTTAATAATGTAATCTTTTTCGAAATTGCCACCGGCATATTGTGTTGCCCAACTTTTCGGTGAGCTCTCTTCGCGGAAATCGAAAGCACCTGCTTTAAATGCTTCCAGCGCCACTTTGTCATCTAAATAGTAGTCATAACGAATGGTATCAAAATTATATTGCCCGCGATTGACCGGCAAATTAGCGGCCCAGTAATCTCTCACCCGCTCATAAGTGACATATTGGCCCATTTTGTATTTGCCAATGCGATATGGCCCGCTAGACACGGGGGGCGTACTCAAAGGATCGCTGAGTTTGTGGTTTTTCCAGAAATGTTCGGGCAGCACGACCAAACCAAACAAGCCCAGCATTTTATTTTTATCGGGCTCAGGGAATTCAAAACGTACCGTCAAACGGGAAATGGCCTTTACCTGTACACCTTTATAAGCGAGGCGGAATTGAGGCACGCCCTCAGTCATGAATTTATTGAATGTGAACGCGACATCTTGGGCCGTGATAGGCTCGCCATCATGAAAACGGGCTCGAGGGTTGATATCAACTTCAATCCAACTGAAATCGGGGGCATAACGGGCAGATTCTGCGATTAACGGGTAAAAGCTACCGATCTCATCGTCTGAAGTGCCAAAAAGTGAATCGTATATCCTTTCAGTACGGATAGCCGGATTGCCACGCAAGGCATAGCGATTGAAGTTATCAAAAGTGCCAATGGTGGCTAGGGTAATATCCCCGCCTTTAGGCGCAGCCGGATTGACGTAATCGAAATGGCTAAAATCTGATGAATACTTAGGTTCGCCCAGTATGGCAAAAGAGACACCTTCTTTTATGGTTTCAGCCTGTAGGCCAAAACTCAGGGCAGAAAGCGCCAAGGTAGCAAATAGGCGTAACAACATATTAGTAGTGATCTCCTGCATTTCATTCAGATAATAATAATCTTAAACGAAATTACCAGTTTGCAGGGGCTTAACGCAAACATTAAGCCAACAATATCTATACGACGAGTTATCTCGGTGGCCTTGCCGTGTCCACTCCCTGAGCGACTGACTAGTATCGGCTCATCGAAAAGAGTGCAACAACAACGACTGGCGGTGTGCATGCTGCTTTATTAGGTATTTTGTTGATCACAAAATCTGATTAAGTCCTCAACGGATAATGGTTTGCTGAGCAAATAACCTTGCAAGTAGTTAACACCGTGCTGTGCTAAATAGTGGAGTTGCTGCTCAGTTTCAACGCCTTCAGCCACGGTTTCAATATTCAGCTTATTAGCCAACATTAAGACGGCGTCTAATACCGGTGCAGCCACGGTATTAATACCGATAGTACTGACAAACCCACGATCAATTTTAATATAATCTAACGTAAAACGTTCTAAATAGATTAGGGCGCTATGACCAGTGCCAAAGTCATCGACCGCGATTTTTACGCCTTGTGAACGCATCCACGCAAATTGTTCGATAGCCAATTCTTCTTCAACCATGCCTCGTTCAGTAATCTCGAATACAGGGGAGAAGATATCAGTATTCAATCGCTGCAACATTTGGCTGACATCTTTACGGAAGTCATCATCAACCAGATGAACAGGAGATATATTGAAGGCAAGTTTAGCGCCGACTGGAATGTGACTTGCAATTAATTCACTGTCTCTGATGATTAAATCAAATAAGTGCCGAGTCAGTGGTTGTATTAAATGCTGAGTTTCCGCGTAGGGAATAAAAAGTTCCGGTGAGATTCGCCCTTCAATGGGGTGTCTCCAACGAATCAGCGCCTCTAGCCCTGTTAATGTGCGGTCTTGCGAACGGAATACGGGTTGATATTCAACAAAGAATTCACCACGGCGGATACCGCGTAAAATTTCAGCTTCGGCACTTTGGCTCGCCACTAAAATGTAATAAGCCAAAATACCGACCAAACCTGCCAGCAATAGGCCACCTAATAAGGTCATGCGAATATCATCTGCTGTCAAACTGGTATGGTAAATCAAAACCTTAATAGGGTAGCCGGGGACTTGCACCTCGCGCGCCGGTTTGGCGGGTAATTGGCTAAGTGGGATGACTTTAGAATCAAAGGTTGTTACAGCTAACTCATCAATAATAATGGCGAGGCCGTTAACTTGAGTATTCGAGTAATTCAGCAGTAAATAGGGATGCAATGTTAATTCTAATGTCGCCAATACTCCGTTATTACCGCGACCCGCCTCACGCAGCCAAACACCAATAGCCGGTTTACTTGGCATCATTGGGGTGCCTTGTTGAATTTTGAAATCCAACGGTTGATATGAATTAATTTTTGGGTATAGCACGCTGCTCGGAACATCCATCTCCCCAGTTGCCGAGGAGCAATATGCTCTATTATTTCGGACTAATAAGAATGCCCTCACACCATTTGTAAATGCAGCTCGATAGTGAAGACTGGGGCTGGCTTGCTCGCAACTTTTAGCGCTCAGTGGTATAAGCTGAGACATTGTTGTTGTCAGTTCATTTAGAAACTGAGTCGAGTAAGAAATAATGTGATCACTTTGTGTTGTGAGTTTACGTTCGCTGCTGCGATACAGTAATAACAAAGTAATGATGACAAAACAGAGAAAGAAACCGAGTGCAAAGATGACACTTTTTTTTACAAGATGGCGTCTGGATAAAATATTGCGTGAGAAAGCACTGCTTGAACCCATGTTACTTTGCTCCTCAGCATGTCCAGAAAGTGGTACGAGTATAAGTTAAGTTAGCGACTAGACGCCACCAGTTTGCCTATGGGCAAATTCGACATTAATAAGCTTATCAAATTGAATTTATACCCAACATAAATAAAGATGCGCTCTAAATGCATCTATTAGTAAAGCCATGAGAAACATATTCACAGATATTTTGTAATATATATCAGTCAAACAAATCTTCAGCTTATTAATGCAATATGCATATTCTTATCTAGAATAATCGTTGGCTGATAGGCCTTCGTACCAGAAAAGTCTTGCTTAAGAGCGCGGATTTTACACAGATAATTCTTGAATATCGCGATTACCAACAAAAAAAGAGATTTCCTACAAGTTGATCAGACGTTGGCTAGTGTGGGGGACAGGCAATAAAAAACGCTGCCGAGGCAGCGTTTTAGTATTTCGTTTGGTATCTCGGACAACAGGAATAAAATCTGCTAGCTGCGCGAACCGCTACTTAGCACTCGGCGCCCATCGCGATAACGCTTATTCCAATAATCTTCATTTAGGCTCGATATTGTCACACCGACACTTGTCGAGGCATGAACAAATTTATCGTTACCTAAGTAAATACCAACATGGCGGCCAGTCGAACCCGCTCGGAACAGCACTAAGTCACCGGGGCGCAATTTAGTACGTTGGATTTTTTTACCGAGATCTTGCTGCTCAGAGGTTGAGCGCGGCAAATCCATACCAAATTGTTCACGGAAAGTCGTTTGTACAAAGGCAGAACAATCAATTCCGCGCTTCGTGCTACCGCCTAAACGATAACGAACCCCTTTCCACCCTGCATACTGTTCTAAGATTTTCGACTTGACGTCAACGTTGCGTACCATTGCTTCGAATTCATCCTGAGAGGCTTGCAGTAAAAGCCCATCTTTGTCATTAACTGCACGCATCTCAGTTTGCGAATTATGTAAGTTCGAAGTCTGTGGTGAACTACACGCTGATAACATTACCGCTGCTGCAACCGCAGGAATGACCCGCAGAATATATCTCATAATAGGTTGAGACTTGACCATTGTTGTTGTTTTCCCTTGCTGTCCTTACGACGGATGTCGCTACCAAAATGCCAAACGAATCGAGATTATGGCTTGTGGTCTGATGAGACAATCACTTAACCGAATAAATGTGCAGGAACGCACAATATTAATCAGGACAGCGGTGAGAATACTGATATCCGAACACAAACGTTTTTGAGATTACCGTAATGATTAATAAAAGGCGAGGGGTTTTATAACCATTATTTTACGAAATGTTAATGTAACAGAATGTGATATTTTATATTAATGTGGAATAGGTGAATTTGTAACCGTTTGGTGATAATAAATGAGAGGAAGTATTAATGAGGGAGGACAAGAAATAAGCTCATTTGCCTCTCCCTCATTGATGCAGGCTAATACCGATTGGCACCTGGCAAACGCCGATTGATGGCGTCAATGACCTTATCGCTCAGCGGTGTTAGTAATATCCAGCTTGACCCAACCAGTACGACTGAAAGTGAACCCACCGCAATATCAGTAAACCAATGTGCACCAATCATCACGCGTGGCAACGAGAAGATAACCACAATCAGTAATGCGATAACAAACGCCCCACGGGAAAAGTAACGCAGCATAAAACAGGCAAAAATCATCAACATCATGCCATGGTCGCCGGGGAAACTATCGCTAGAAGCATCTTTCGTTGGGATACCGGTTAATTCACTGACGCGATTGACGTTCTCAAACACCAGCGTAGGACTGGGATGAGAAACCGGCAGCAGATGTCCTAATTGATTCAGGATAACGGCAGTTAGCAACATCACGAATCCCATGACGACCAGACGGCGGCGGCCAGTAGGCGTTTCTTTTATAAAGAAGTAAAGATAAAGCGACCCCATACACAGTAGAGAAATCGCATCGAAAGCACGATTATTAGTGATTGCCACCAAATGCAAGAACGAAGGGCTGGAGAGCAGATGTTGGTTGAAATAGAAGAATATTGCCGAATCTATTTTAAACCAAAAGCCGTGATTCGCAGGAATATACCAAGATAGAAAAAGCACTATCCCGAGTAAATTGAGCAATAGTATTGTCGGTAAATGACGACGGGTCATGCGCTGGCCTATAAATTTTCAATGTATTGATAGAGTAAAAAGTATGAATGGCGTAAAAAGTCGGGCCGTATCATACCCCGTTACTTAAACGGATATTCAGTAATCCATGTTGTAATTTGTTCCAGTCTATTTCAGTCGCGTTAATGAGTTCAATTCGGCTATCGAGCGGTGGTATTTGGCGGGTCTCTATTTGCAAGTCTGCACCTTGGCGATTAACGACTAATGTGCCTTCAGCAATACGCATTACCCCTTTGACACGTTCAGCCGGATTCAATCGTACCCACTCCAATAGTGGAACCGTATCAAATATGGTATCTGCATTAAATATCCAACCGCAACTCAGATAATCTTGACCTTGATTAAGTGCTCGACGCCAAGGTTCAGTGCCTTTCAAGCTGAGTGCTGCCAACCCTTTTTTCTGCTGTGTGCCATGATGATGTGCGCCGTCGGGTAATTCATTATGATTAGTGTGTGGTATATCGAGTAAGGCCACATCAATTTTGCCTTGCTCTGCATAATACAGTGGGCGGGTGACTGGCTGCTGTTCCTGCCATTGCTGTAATGCGGTGTAATCCGCGGCGCGATAAGTATCTTGCTTATTCGCCACAATAATATCCGCAGCGGCTAATTGGTCGCGGAAATTCTCATTTTCTGTGTACCGAGCCTCACTCAATTGGCGGGCATCTAATAGACTGATTGTGGCGCGTAAATCAATCCAAGGCAGATAAGTCTCGGCAGTTAATAATGACAATATCTGTTTAGGATGACCCAATCCTGTTGGCTCGATGAGCAATCGATCGGGCTTTGCTTGTTGTAGTAGCATGTTCAGACCCACTTGCATGGGTAAACCATTAACGCAACACATGCATCCGCCCGGTATTTCTTTCAATACTGCGCCGCTTTCTGATAACAGCGCACCATCAATCCCAATCTCACCAAATTCATTGACCAGAACAGCCCATTTTTCATTTTCAGGCTTCTGCGAAAGTAAATGGCGAATCGTGGTGGTTTTACCGCACCCCAGAAAGCCGGTAATCAGGTTGGTTTTTGTCATTTTAGGCCTCCGGTATAAAAATTTTTTTTAAATAAATTATCAAGGTGATTACTATTTCCAAGGTGATAATCAGAAAGGAGATAACCCCGAGTAAACTTATTTTTGAATGAAATATACGCAAATAGAGAATATTTCCTAGGATGCGTAGGAATCCTGCCTAATCGTTATACACCGATAAGAAATATAATTCACTTCTTCGAGGTATTTTAGTGAGTTATAGACCGAGTAAGGCAATAAAAATTGCTCTAACATTCGTATTGCTCTGGCTGAAATCCTCTATCTTTAAAATGACAGATATGAGAGACGAGGTGGTTATGAGCAATTATCGGGTACAAATTATCTTAGCGATAATGTTTTCATGGATAATCTCTTTCCCTGCAAGTAGTACGCAATCCAACCTGTCAGTTTCAGGCACAATTACATTTCACGGTGCCATTGTAGACAGTCCATGTAATACGGCGGTAGTGAATCAAACGATGACAACAAGTTGTTATCGTAATGGCGAAACCCTGACTCATCGACAACCTCTTTCACGTAATATGCCTTTACTCTCACAGTTACCGGGTAATTTAGCGTCTTCTCGTTTGGAATGGCTAAATCCGCAGCGTAGCTTGGGCATAATGACAGTGAGTTACCTTTAATATTTCCAGTCGTATTATTCTCAATGGCATCAAGTCACGGCTTATCATTTCGATAAGCCGTGATAAACCTCATAATGCTGTTTGACCGCATGATATACTCACCTCATTCAAACACCCTTTTGGTCAGGCCAATTAAGCCTATCGATAATTGCCATATCGATGCTAACAGCGTGATGCAGGAAATAAGGTTATGCGGTTATATCAGGAAGTGGGCAGTCAACTGCGCGAATCCATTGTTAACGGGCAGTACAAGTTAGGCGATCGTTTACCGCCTGAGCGTGATATCGCTGAAAATTTCAGCGTCAGTCGCAGTGTAGTGCGTGAAGCACTGATTATGCTGGAGCTGGAAAAGTTGATTGAAGTGCGTAAAGGCTCCGGTGTTTACGTGGTCAATGTGCCTGATACCTTATCTGAGGGGGAATCTGCTGTTTCCGCTGACAGTGGATATGGCCCCTTTGAGCTGTTGCAAGCCCGCCAACTGTTGGAAAGTGAAGTCGCTGCGTTCGCCGCCATGCAGGCCACCAAGGCCGATATCATCAAAATGCGACATGCTATTGAGCTGGAGAAAACGGCACTGGCAGCGGGTGCTGTGGATGAGAGTGCTGATGAGTTATTTCATTGCCTGTTAGCGCAATCGACACAAAATAGCGTCCTAGCCAATATGGTTGCAGAAGCTTGGCAAGCCAGGAAAACCAGCGCGATGTGGCAGGGGGCTCACAGTCATACGATTGATTTTAGTTACCGCTGGCAATGGTTGGAAGACCACCAAAAAATTCTGCAAGCGGTATTGCGTCGCGACAGTAAAGCCGCCAAGCAAGCCATGTGGCAGCATTTGGAGAACGTTAAAATTAAGCTGTTGGCACTTTCTGATGCGGATCATCCGGATTTTGACGGGTATCTGTTTGAATCAGCGCCGAATCAATTAGAAGAGTAATGATCCCACCTCTTATCCTTTGGCGCTGTCGATGGACAACGCCAATGATTGATGGGGCGCTATCGGCTGAATAACAATTATTTAGCCGCAGTATTTAGGCATAGTAGTATTTAGCCCAAGTAGTATTCAGCCGATAGTATTCAGTCACGGTATTAAGCCTGCATTGCTAAGCGCTTAACACTCTCTTTAGCCCCAAATTTTTGCAAGCTGAGATAAGCCTCAGTGACCGCTTGAACAAATTCTTGCTGCTGTGGCAAGGATTCACCAAACAGTGATTTCAACGAGAGCAAACTCTGCACGCGCGCAATGCCATCTTCGCTGTTAGCGACGCACTTCTTAAAGCTATCAACCATAGGGTCACGGATATCAATAGATTGACCACTATCATCGACACCACTGACATAACGCATCCAACCGGCGATACCCAATGCTAGGCAACGATAGCTTCCGCCATGCTGCAGATGCCAGCGTACAGAATCCAACATCCGCTGTGGTAATTTCTGGCTACCATCCATCGCAATTTGCCATGTGCGATGTTTGAGTGCCGGATTGCAATAGCGTTCGATCAATTGGTCCGCATAAGCATTGAGATCAACACCTGTGACGCGCAAAGTGGGAGCCTGTTCTTCCATCATTAAGCGACGTGCGGTTAAACGATAGTTATCGTCAGCCATGCAATCATTAATGTGCTGATAACCCGCCAGATAACCCAAATATGAGAGATAAGAATGGCTCCCGTTGAGCATGCGCAGCTTCATTTCTTCAAAGGGTAAAACATCGTCAACTAATTGTACGCCAGCCACTTGCCAATCTGGGCGACCGGCCACAAATTTGTCTTCGACCACCCACTGAATAAACGGCTCGCAGGCGATACCACAGGGATCTGCCACGGTCAGAGCATCAGCGATTTCTTGTAAAGTTTCAGGCGTGGCAGCAGGAACAATACGATCGACCATCGTATTGGGGAAAGTCACATTTTGGCTGATCCATTGGGCTAATTCGGGGTCGCGAGCCATTGCCAATCCCATCACGGCATTTTTGACCACATGACCATTTTCCGGAATGTTATCGCAAGACAGCACGGTAAAAGGCGGCAAACCCCGTAAACGACGCAGACGCAGTGCTTCGACCAAAATTCCTGGGGCTGAGGTTGGTGCATCCGGTATGGCCAAATCGGCGCGCACAAACTCATTTTGCAGGTCTAGCTGACCCGTACCCGGTTCAATGCAATAACCTTTTTCCGTAATAGTCAGAGAAACGATGGCAACCTGTGGTTCAGCTAATTTTTCCAGCACCTGCATGATGCCATCTAACCGAGCATGCACCGACTCACAAACGGAACCGACAATAATGCCTTGATGACCTTGTGCGCCTTTCTCCAGAACAGAGAAGAGATGATCTTGTTGGCGTAAATTTTGGATCAAAACATCGCCACCAAACAGGCTGACTTCACATATCCCCCAGTCCCCCCCTTGCTTATTGAGCACTCGGTCGGTCAGGAGTGCCTGATGGGCGCGATGAAATGCACCAAAACCGATGTGAACAATACGGCTTTTCAGTGCCGTTCTATCATAAGTAGGTCGCTGTACGTTGGCGGGAAGTGTGCTGTTGGCAATGGTGTTCATGCGTTACTCCAAAATTATTCACCCCGATGATGAAGGGTTGACATAAAAAGTGGCAGATAAAAGTTATTAGACCAGTTTCAGTTGGCGATCCGTAGGAAAAAAAAGCCACAGCATACCGACCATTTTCTTTTGCTTGTTGCCATGAATATCGGCTTGCAGTGTAAAGCCATATGACAGAAAATAAAATTGGTAAGTCCAATTTTGATAATATTCGTGAGTTGGATCAACCAATGAGGTTTTGCTTTTTGACACGCAACGCATAAAGCGTAAGGATAAAGCTGAGTGATACCTCTTGGAAATCGGTATAACAACATTTTTAGCACCTGAACAGTTTACGCATACGCAGAAGGTAGAAAATAAATGGAACAAACATGGCGTTGGTATGGACCGAATGATCCGGTGTCGTTAGATGATATCCGTCAGGCGGGGGCAACCGGAGTAGTGACGGCATTACATCACATCCCAAATGGCGAAGTCTGGCCGGTAAGTGAAATTAAACAACGTCAGGCTGAATTGGCGGCGAAAGGGTTGGTATGGTCGGTAGTGGAAAGCGTGCCGATCCATGAAGAGATCAAAACCCACAGCGGCAATTATCAGCAACATATTGAAAATTACCAGCAAACCCTGCGAAACCTTGCTGCCTGCGGTATTGATACTGTGTGCTACAACTTCATGCCTGTGCTGGATTGGACACGAACGGATCTGGAATATCAATTGCCAGATGGCTCCAAAGCATTACGTTTTGATCAGATAGCTTTTGCGACCTTCGAGCTACACATCCTGAAACGCCCTGGTGCTGTCAATGATTATACGGCTGAAGAGCAAGCGCAGGCGGCAGATTATTTCGATGCCATGTCTGAGGCGGATATCGCTAAATTGACAGGCAATATCATTGCTGGGCTACCGGGCGCAGAAGAAGGTTATACGTTGGATCAATTCCGTGCACGTCTGGCGGAGTATGACGGTATCGATAAAGCGCAATTGCGGGAAAATATGGCTTATTTCTTGCGCGCAATTATCCCAGTAGCAGAACAAGTTGGGTTGCGTATGGCGGTTCACCCTGATGATCCACCGCGTCCAATTCTCGGCTTGCCGCGTATTGTTTCGACCATCGAAGATATGCAGTGGCTGAAGGAAACCGTTGATAGTATTCATAACGGTTTTACCATGTGTACCGGTTCTTACGGTGTTCGCGCGGATAATGATTTGGTGAAAATGATCGAAACCTTTGGGGATCGTATCCACTTTACCCATTTGCGCTCAACTTGCCGCGAAGGGAACCCGAAAACCTTCCATGAAGGCGGTCATTTGCAAGGCGATGTCGATATGTATTCCGTGGTTAAAGCGATTTTAACGGAAGAGCAGCGTCGTCAGACCGCCGGTGATATGCGTCCGATCCCGATGCGACCAGACCACGGGCACCAGATGCTAGATGATTTGCATAAGAAAACCAATCCAGGGTATTCAGCGATTGGTCGGTTGAAAGGGTTAGCTGAAGTGCGCGGTGTGGAGTTGGCGTTGAAGAGGGCGTTCTTCCCTGAGTTCAAATAACATCCCCGTCAGTTTTCAAATTGCCTGTGTGTTGGCTGCGTTCTCCGTAGCCAGTGCTCGGCCAATAAACTAAGGGCCGATTTCCGGCCCTTAATATCGATACAATCCCTTAATCCCTACTTAGCGAGATGAAGGGGATTACTCTGCGCGGCCCATATAACGGCGTTCCGCAATATGGATACGGATCTTCTCACCTGGGCTGATATATTCTGGCACCTGAATAGATAGACCGGTACTCATCACTGCTGGTTTGTTACGGGCGCTGGCTGATGCCCCTTTGATGCTAGGTGCTGTCTCAACAATTTCCATATCAACGGTTTGCGGCAATTCTAACGCCAGCAATTGGCCATCCATGGTTAACACTTGCATACCCGGCATACCGCCTTCAGGGATAAACAACAGTTCATCTTCGATCTGTTCTTTTTTGAAGTTATATGGCGTGTAATCTTCATCATCCATAAAGACGTATTCGTCGCCATCGATATAAGAGAAATTCACAGAACGACGCGTCAGGGTGATGGTATCGAGGATTTCATCGCCCTTAAAACGCTCTTCAACTTTTAAACCTGTACGCACATCAGAAAAACGCATTTTATACAGGGTACTTGCGCCACGGGCGCTTGGACTTTGCACATCAATATCTTTCACCAACAGCAATTTGCCGTTGAGGTTGACTGCCATACCACGTTTAATTTCGTTAGCTCTTGCCATAAAAATAACCGCCAATCAGGGTTGAAGTTAAGTTGCGACAACTTACCCGTGACAGATGATTCAGGCAAGCAGATAGCGCAAAAAAACGTAAGATTTTCGAGGCCAAATTGACCTTACGCATACACTGGCAAAAGGCCGAACAGTGCGGCAATGTGCGCGACCGCATTCACCAGACCAAACAGGATAATAAAGCCAATCATAAAGCGGCCCCCCGGTGCCCGGTAAACGGCTTTCGGGAAGCGCTGACGGCTGGCGCGTGCCATCAGTGCTGGCACGATCACCGCCCAAATGGTGGCGGCTAAGCCCGCGAAGCCAATGGCGTATAAGAAGCCGTTAGGGAACAGCAGCGCGCCAAGGGTTGGCGGTACAAAAGTGATTAACGCAGACTTAGTTCGCCCGCTGCGGTTATCAGAGAATTTGAAGAAATCAGCAATGTAATCGAACAGACCAAGGGATACCCCGAGGAACGAGCTTGCGAGTGCCATATAAGAAAACGCATTGAGTAGTTGGCTGGTGGCTTGACTGGTCGACACGCTATCCATTTGTTTTAGCAAGCTGCCGATATTGCCACCGTCAGCAATTACTTGTTTGAAAGCATCCCGAGCGATATTGCCCTGAATGGCATACTGCCATAACACATAGATAACCAATGCGATCAAGGTGCCGTACAGCAGACTACGTACCACAGCCTTGCTGTCTTTTTGATAATATTTCACCAGCCCTGGCACATTACCGTGATAGCCGAATGAGGTTAGCAAGTAGGGCAGTGCCGCCAGTGCATAAGGTAAATAATGAGCATTACTGTCAGTTTGATTAAATAGAACAGTACTTTGCACGTGGCTAAACATATCGCCGACGGACATGATAAAGGTGATAACCATACCGCCGATTAGGATCGTACTCAGGCGGTCAACAGCGCGAGTCGATAACCAAACAATAAAGGCCACCAATACGGCAAAGATAAAACCTGACTCAGTTTGGCTGATGCCCGCCACATTTTGCAGTGTATGCGTGATAATTGAGCCACCGGCAGAGATATAGGCGTATGTCAGAATATAAAGCACGAAAGTTATCGACAGCCCGTTGATTGAGCTCCACACCTTACCGAGCAAATCTTTCACCATGGTGTGAAAGCTCGCCCCAGTCGGGTAGTTCAGGTTAGCTTCCAGAATCATTAGGCCGGATATCAACATACAAGCCCACGTATAAATCAGCAGCATGACTGAACCGCTAAACCATACCCCAGCCGTCACAATTGGGATTGAAAACATTCCCGCGCCCACGGCAGTGCCTGCGATAATCATCGCGCCACCAAGAACGGAAGGTCGTGCTAACGGTTGGGATAAATCCATCGACATCTTTTCTCCAAATTCCCTTTATCTTTGCGGTGGGAATCAATTTTGTTGGGAATTAATAATTGTGTTGGGAATAACGAATAGTGATAGTAGTTCTTTCGTACTAGCTTAATGGTACAATATGCCGCTAATACTGTAAACAGCTGAATATACTTTCGCTGATTAATTAACCAGTGATTCATTTGGCTCTTTAGCCTTTACTTGATGATATATCGGCTAGAACGATTTGGGTTTGGTTGATAAATAAACGGAAATGAAAAGGGGGCAGTGGAAGCGCGCGAATAAGAATGCTCAATACGACACAGTTCAATAATAGTACTGGTAGTGACGTCGGGCGATTGCTATGGTCCGCACTCATACCACCGGCCTACAGGAGCTTGCTGATGGAATGTCGTTCAGATTGCGGTGCTTGCTGTATTGCTCCTTCGATTTCCAGCCCGATCCCCGGTATGCCTTTTGGCAAGCCAGCGAATACCCGTTGCCTGCATTTGGATGACGATATGCGCTGTGCTATTTTTCACTCCCCCGCACGCCCAGCTGTCTGTGCCAGCCTACAAGCCTTGCGTGAGATGTGTTTTGATACTCGCGAGCAGGCGCTAGTGTACCTCATTGAGTTGGAGGCTGAGACTGCGCCTTAACCGATGGCCAGTTATACCGATTTAAGATGCGTCGTCAGCACGATAAAACTGCTGATTAAGCCATAAATCAATCGCGTTGCGGCTGGCTTCAAAGTGCGGTTCCGGTAATTCATGTGGGTTGCACCAAACCCATTGCTGACATTTCTCGGGTTCCTTCAGCTCAGGCTGCCCACTGGTATGCTGCGCCAGTAAGCAAACTGAAACGGTATGTTTACCCTCTTCACGCCAAGTAGCGATATTATTGCAAAGCGCAATAACCTTTATCTTATTGATATCTAATCCTGTTTCTTCGAAAACTTCGCGTATCGCCGCTTGTTCAAACGACTCGCCAACCTCCATGTGACCACCTGGAATCGACCAATAAGGCGCATGCTGACTGCAGCGCTTACCGAGCAAAATATCACCTTGTTGATTCACAATGATGACCCCTACACCGACCATAACTGACATCGTGTTCATTCCTTATGGATGACTGTCAGCAAGCATCAGCGGATGTGGCTGATTAACTGCTGACATAAACCTATTCACGGTAAAAATGTGCTGAACATCAAAAATTCATCAAGAATAAAAGCAGAAAACTTGCATATATTCTTAGTCGGAAACACACTCCTTGAAACGTTTCAGCGTTATCTCGTCACCAAATGATAAAGGGTAACGCGCTTTTTTCTCATTAAAGCTGAAACGATTCAACTTCAGCAAGAGAGGAGATATATGTTCCAGTTATCGACGAAAGATATCCATCTGGCTGCTCACGCAGACAGCAAAAACGAGGCTATCACTCAGGTGGCGGCTGCACTGACTCAAGCGGGTTGCGTAGAGGCGGCATATGTTGATGGTATGCTGGCACGCGAGCAGCAAACATCCACCTATCTGGGCAATGGCATTGCTATTCCACATGGTACCACCGATACTCGCGATTTGGTGCTGAACACCGGTGTGCAGGTCTTCCAATTCCCGCAGGGTATTGCGTGGGGTGAGGATCAAACGGCTTATATTGTTATCGGCATTGCTGCCCGTTCTGATGAACATTTGGCCTTGCTACGTCAGTTAACTCACGTCTTGAGCGATGATGCGATTGCTGCCCAACTGGCAAAAACCACCTCTGCTGAAGAGTTGCGCAGTTTGCTGATGGGCGAGAAAAAATCGGCTGAATTCCACTTCGACACTTCGCTCATTGCCCTCGATGTTGCTGCTGACAACCTGATCACGCTGCAAGCGTTGAACGCGGGCCGTTTACAGCAAATTGGTGCAGTTGATGCGCGTTTTGTTAGCGATGTGATCACCCGCGAACCTCTAAATCTGGGGCAGGGTATTTGGCTGAGTGACAGCACCGAAGGTAATTTGGTGAGCGCGGCGACGGTAAGCCGCCCTACCAGTGCATTTGAACATCAAGGCGAGAAAGTGGCTCTGCTACTGACGCTCTCTATGGTTGATGATCAGCCGTTCTCAGTGCTGAACTACCTCAGTGATTTGCTGTTGGCGAAAAAAGCTGATGTTTTGCTGAACGCAGATGCTGCTGCATTGTTGGCACTGTTAACCAGCGAGTATGTCGAACAAAAAGAGTTATTAAGCGCTGAATTTGTCATCCGTAATGAGCACGGGTTACATGCGCGACCAGGGACGATTTTAGTCAATACAATCAAACAGTTTACCAGTGAAATCACCGTAACCAATTTGGACGGCACCGGTAAACCCGCTAATGGACGTAGTCTGATGAAAGTTGTGGCTTTAGGGGTTAAAAAAGGAAATCGCCTGCGCTTTACCGCCAGTGGCGAAGATGCGCAGGCTGCACTGGATGCGATTGGTGAAGCGATTGCCGCAGGTTTGGGTGAGGGGGCGGTATGAGCAGAAGAGTCGCAACCATCACGCTAAACCCTGCGTATGATTTGGTGGGTTTTTGCCCTGAAATCGAACGTGGTGAAGTCAACTTGGTCAAAACCGCTGGCCTGCATGCTGCCGGTAAAGGGATCAATGTTGCCAAGGTGCTGAAGGACTTGGGCATTGATGTCACCGTCGGTGGTTTCTTGGGGAAAGATAACCAAGATGGCTTCCAACTGCTCTTTAGCGAGCTGGGTATTGCCAACCGTTTTCAGGTGGTGCCAGGTCGTACCCGTATCAACGTCAAACTGACTGAAAAAGATGGCGAAGTTACTGACTTTAACTTCTCCGGTTTTGAAGTTACCAAGCCTGATTGGGATCGCTTTGTTAACGACTCACTGAGTTGGTTAGGTCAATTCGACATGGTCGCGGTCAGCGGCAGTTTGCCCGCTGGCGTCAATCCCGATGATTTCACTGACTGGATGAAACGCCTACGTTCTCAATGCCCGTGCATCATCTTCGACAGTAGCCGTGAAGCGTTGGTGGCTGGGCTGAAAGCCTCGCCTTGGCTGGTGAAACCAAACCGTCGTGAGTTAGAAATCTGGGCTGGTCGTCCATTACCTGAGTTGAGTGATGTGGTTGAAGCCGCACACGCTCTGCGTGACGAAGGGATCGCCCACGTGGTGATTTCTCTCGGTGCAGAAGGGGCTCTGTGGGTTAACGCCTCCGGTGCTTGGCTGGCAAAACCACCTGCTTGTGAAGTGGTCAGTACTGTCGGTGCAGGTGACTCTATGGTGGGTGGCCTTATCTACGGATTATTAATGCGTGAGTCCAGCGAGCATACGCTGCGTCTGGCGACAGCTGTCGCTGCTTTGGCCGTTAGTCAGAGTAATGTGGGTATTACGGATCGCCCGCAGTTAGCCGCCATGATGGCAAAAGTCGATCTGAAACCCTTTAATTAATATCCGGAGGCGAAATGAAAACGCTACTAATAATAGACAGTTCGCTCGGGCAGGCCAGAGGCCACCTCGCGACACTGATGTTGGGCGCTGCGGCGGCAAAAGCAGGACTGAGCTGGGTTGAAAACGCAGCTGATGCAGAGTTGGTGATTGTCGCTGGGCAATCTGTCCCTGCTGACAGCGCGCTGAACGGCAAAAAACTCTATCTCGGTGATGTCGAAAAAGCCGTACGTGATCCGGATGCTTTCTTAGCGCAAGCCATTGCGCAGGCTAAACCGTACCAAGCCGCAGTGACGGCATCTGCGCCAGTTGCAGCAGCGCAGGGCCCAAAACGTATCGTGGCAATTACCGCCTGTCCAACAGGGGTAGCGCACACCTTTATGGCCGCTGAAGCCATTGAAAGTGAAGCGAAAAAACGTGGCTGGTGGGTGAAGGTTGAAACTCGCGGTTCCGTGGGGGCAGGTAATGCAATCACGCCAGAAGAAGTGGCTGCGGCAGATTTGGTTATCGTGGCGGCTGATATCGAAGTGGATCTCGATAAGTTTGCTGGCAAGCCAATGTACCGCACGACGACTGGTCTGGCATTGAAGAAAACCGTGCAGGAATTAGACAAGGCACTGGTGGAAGCTGAAGTGTATCAGCCAAAAACAGGCAGCAGCGCGGGGACTGGCACCAAGAAAACAGAAACTGGCGGCCCATATCGTCACCTGTTGACCGGTGTTTCTTACATGTTACCGATGGTGGTTGCGGGGGGCTTGTGTATCGCACTCTCCTTCGTATTCGGTATCAAAGCGTTTGAAGTCAAAGGCACATTGGCTGCGGCCTTGATGCAAATCGGCGGCGGTTCTGCCTTTGCTCTGATGGTGCCTGTGTTGGCCGGCTTTATTGCGTTCTCTATTGCCGACCGCCCAGGTTTAACGCCAGGGTTAATTGGCGGTATGTTAGCGGTCAGCACCGGTGCGGGTTTCCTTGGCGGTATCATTGCCGGTTTCCTCGCGGGTTATGTTGCGAAAGCCATCAGCACTAAGCTGCAATTACCGCAAAGTATGGAAGCACTCAAACCGATACTGATTATTCCGCTGGTTGCGAGCTTAATTGTGGGTTTGGTGATGATTTATGTGGTCGGTACGCCGGTGGCAAAAATCATGACTGGCCTGACGAATTGGCTGCAATCTATGGGCACCGCAAATGCGGTACTGTTGGGCGCAATCCTCGGTGCGATGATGTGTACTGACATGGGTGGGCCAGTTAACAAAGCGGCCTATGCTTTTGGTGTGGCGCTGCTGAGTTCTTCGGTTTATGCACCAATGGCGGCCATCATGGCGGCGGGGATGGTTCCACCGCTGGCAATGGGTCTGGCAACATTATTGGCCCGTCACAAGTTCGATAAAGGTGAGCAAGAAGGGGGCAAAGCGGCGCTGGTTCTGGGCTTATGCTTTATCTCTGAAGGGGCGATTCCTTTTGCCGCTCGTGACCCAATGCGTGTCTTGCCGTGCTGTATCGCGGGTGGCGCACTGACTGGCGCACTCTCCATGGCATTCGGTGCGCAACTGATGGCACCTCATGGCGGCTTGTTCGTGCTGCTTATCCCAGGGGCGATTCATCCTGTGCTGTTATATCTGGTGGCTATCATCGCCGGAACAGTATTAGCAGGCGGTGCTTACGCGATGCTGAAACGTCCTGATGCGGTCGTGGCTAAAGCGGCGTAATACTGATTTGATTTGTTATGCATGACTCGATTTTTTAAACAGGGATCGATTAGTGTAAAAATAAAAAACCGGCCTCAAGTGCCGGTTTTTTTAATGGGGCGCTTCTTATTCTGCTTGTGACTTCTATTCCGTCTGCGACTTCAACCAAGCAATTTCTTCGGCCCAGATATCTGGATTGACGGTTTCTAGGATGAGCGGGATATTATCGAAACGCGCATCGCGCATAATATAGCTGAACACGGTTTTACCGATATTCCCTTCACCGAGGCTGTGATGGCGATCCACTCGGCTATTAAATTCACTTTTCGCATCATTGAGATGCATACCGCGTAAATACTGGAAACCGACAATTTCACCGAGCTGCTTGAAGGTGTGCTCGCAATCGGCCTCAGTACGCAAATCATAGCCAGCAGCGAAAGCGTGGCAGGTATCAATACACACGCCGACACGGCTTTTATCTTCCACGCCGTCAATGATGGCGGCCAGATGTTCAAACTTAAAGCCCAGATTACTC
Organism: Yersinia massiliensis; assembly: GCF_003048255.1. Classification (NCBI taxonomy): domain Bacteria; kingdom Pseudomonadati; phylum Pseudomonadota; class Gammaproteobacteria; order Enterobacterales; family Yersiniaceae; genus Yersinia; species Yersinia massiliensis. Next base: position 3,165,685 of record NZ_CP028487.1, on the reverse strand, counting down.
CCTTGGCCGGCAGTATTTTCGATCACCGCCGTGACACCTTCACTGGCATCTAATGCGATATTGATTGATTCGGCAATCCGCGCTAAACACTTATCCACATCGATTTGCAGTAAATGGCTGCCGGGGTGGAAGTTCAGTAATGACAACCCCAGTTGTTGGCAGCGGAGCATTTCATCAATAAAGGCTTCACGAGATTTCTCTAGCGCTTCAGTGACCGGATGACCCAAGTTAATCAGATAGCTGTCGTGAGGCAAAATTTGAGCCGATGTGTAGCCATATTGCTCACAAGCTTGCTTAAACTTCTCTATGACACTTTCTGTCAACGGGGCTGCGTGCCATTGGCGCTGATTCTTGGTAAACAAGGCAAAGGCGGTTGCCTTGATCTCATGCGCTCGAATTACCGCCTGATCGACTCCCCCCGCGGCACTAACGTGTGCTCCGACAAATTTCATTCCATTCTCCTCTGATGACCGAATCATTATGGCATTGATAGCGACATGATTGAATGGTGGAAAGGGTAGGAAAAGAAAAGGGCCGCTGGTGCGACCCTTGATTGATTTATTCTATGCAGCCATTAATTTGTACCGTCATCTGGCTATGCTGCAAAATGTTGTACCACTAAGTTGATTCCTGTACCGCCCACCAACAACCAGATAAATAGCAGCAGTGCGAGTAATATCGGCTTAACCCCAGCCTGACGAATAGAGCCGATATGCGTGGTGAGCCCTAATGCGACCATTGCCATGGCCAATAAAATGGTATCAAGCGTAATTAAATGGCTCACCCATGCAGCAGGCAGCAGATTCAGTGAGTTAAACCCAGCGACCAGAATAAATACCACCGCAAACCAAGGAATGGTGATGGCACTTTTTTCTCGTTTTGTTGCATTGCTTTTCACGCGGCTACGGCCCAAATAAGCGGAAAGCAACAGCAAGAAAGGTGCTAGCATCATCACGCGGATCATTTTAGTAATGACCGCAGCATTTTCAGCATCAGGGCCAATGGCATGACCCGCAGCGACCACTTGTGCCACTTCATGAATTGTCGAGCCGGCAAAGATACCGAAGGTTTCCTGACCAAACGGCAGCCATTGATAATGCAGGTTTAACTGATACAGCCATGGGTAGACAAAAATGGCTAATGTCCCGAAAATCACCACGGTTGCGACGGCCACGGCGACTTTGCTGGCGTCGGCTTTCAGTACTGGTTCTGTGGCCATAATGGCGGCGGCACCGCAAATACTACTGCCAGCACCAATTAACATCACGGTTTGCTGATCCAAACCAAAGACACGTTTACCTAGCCAACAGGCTAAGATAAAGGTGGAACTTAATGTTAAAATATCAATCATAATACCTGTGGCACCGACATCCGCCACTTGCTGAAAGGTGAGTCGGAAACCGTACAAAATGATCCCTAACCGGAGCAAATGTTGTTTGGCCAGTAAGACGCCATCCGAGCAAACGGGTTGTACCCAAGGGTACAAAGTATTGCCAACGATAATGCCGAAGATAATGGCCAATGTCAGCGCACCCAAACCCATATTGATAAACCACGGCATATCACCCACTGTCAGTGCCAACCCAGTAATCACACCGGTTAACACCAAGCCCGGAAGGTAGCGGGGCAGGGTGAACTGTTGTGGTCGAGGGAGTTCTTTAGTATGAGACGTTGCCATGTTGATATCCTATTGCCTGTGAAGATTGCGCATAGTTTAACGACTTTGGCAATAATAGATAAATTCATTATATATTTATAATCAATCGATATAAGTGGTAAGGGAGGGAAGTCATGCAGGCCGCATGATAAGGATGAAACTGATTAAGTTTATCACAATGGAAATGTGTAACGGATGATGGCACCTGTCACCCTATAAAGAGGGATTCTTGATATGAAAAAAGTAAAACATGAAAAGTCGTTGTGGGTGATATTGACGATTACTGCATTTATTTATTTGCTTATCCCACCTTATTTGATGGCTTATTTTTTTATGTCATTTAATTTGACGCCTTTTAATATTGCTTCTTTGCCGCATTTTAATCCGTTTAAGGTTGAACGCGGTATCCCTTTATCCCAAACTTTCGCTTATCTGTTAGTTATATGGTTGATTGTAAACATAGTTATCAGTGCATTCGCTGCTTTTGTATATTATATCTTCTTTCAATCAAATGAAAACGAATAGGCTGCTTCACACTTAATTTCATTTCCCTATGACCTCCCGCTTTTGCTCAAAGGTGTTAATCTTATACGGTCATTGAGGCTATTTTCTTTTCTGTCAGTTATTGTATTTGCAACGGATATATGAGTTCAGTTGCATCCTGCAACTGACCAGTAAAGTCATGATAGCGTCCTTCATTTTTTACTACAGAGACCGTTATGCACATAACCTTACGTCAACTTGAAGTCTTTACTGAGGTGCTGAAAAGCGGCTCGACGACCCAAGCCTCGGTTGTGCTCGCGCTTTCACAATCTGCAGTCAGCGCTGCGTTGGCGGATTTGGAAGGGCAATTAGGGGTGCAACTGTTTGATAGGGTCGGTAAGCGCTTAGTCACTAATGAACATGGGCGTTTGCTCTATCCCAAAGCCTTGGCGTTAATTGATCAAACGATTGAAATAGAACAACTTTTCCTGAATGACTTGGGTGCGCTGCGTATTGCAGCCAGTAGCACTATCGGCAACTATATGTTACCGGGCATGATTGCCAAATATCGGCGCGATTTTCCTGGTACGCCGCTCGAACTGAATATTGGTAACAGTCAGGACGTCATCGAGGCGGTGGCTGATTTTCGCGATGATATGGGGCTGATTGAAGGGCCTTGCCATATGCCGGAGTTGAAGACACAGGCATGGTTGCAAGATGAATTAGTGGTTTTTGCCGCGCCTGATAACCCGCTCTGCCATAAAATGCTCACACTTGATGCACTCGCTGGCGCGGATTGGATCCTACGTGAACGCGGATCGGGTACGCGGGAGGTGTTGGATCATCTGCTATTGGCAAAATTGCCGCACTTTAAATTGGTCATGGAGTTGGGCAATTCGGAAGCCATTAAGCGCGCAGTGCGCTATGGCATGGGCATTAGTTGTCTGTCGAGAAGGGTGATTGCCGATCAACTGGCGAGTGGGGAACTGGTTGAACTGAAAATCCCATTACCCACATTGGTTCGTACTTTGTATTTGATTCATCATCGGCAAAAACACATCTCTAATGCCTTACAGCGGTTCCTGAGTTATTGCCAAGAAGACAATTGAACTGTGTGGGTAAACCGAAAACGAGTGATACGTGTAGCGCGCTGGATTTCAGGTGTTTTACACCAATGCTGTGGGTTATTGCGGCAGATAAAACCTGCGGAAAACTATTTTTGCTGGCAATTGCGCTTTTGCTAATAATAGCGCTGGGATCATGAAGGTATCTTATATCAGCGCATTGTTACTATCCGAGTCGGTGGGATTTGTTACAATCCCGCCTTATTTTTTAAGGGTGGATTAGGGTAATAATGACTCAGCAAAATACTAAAACCCAAGTGCCGCAAGGCGCACAGCGTTTGCGACGAGAGCTTAAATCGCGGCATCTGGCCATGATTGCTATCGGCGGATCTATTGGTACAGGTTTGTTTGTTGCTTCAGGGGCAACCGTATCGCAAGCAGGCCCAGGGGGCGCATTGCTCTCCTATGCATTAATTGGCCTGATGGTTTACTTCTTGATGACCAGCCTCGGCGAATTGGCGGCATTTATGCCCGTCTCTGGCTCGTTTTCAACTTATGGTTCCAAATATGTTGAGGAGGGCTTCGGTTTTGCCCTTGGTTGGAACTACTGGTACAACTGGGCGGTCACCATCGCCGTTGACTTAGTCGCCGCACAATTAGTCATGAACTACTGGTTCCCTGACACCCCCGGTTGGATCTGGAGTGCGCTATTCCTCGCCTTGATGTTCTTACTGAACTACATCTCAGTCAAAGGCTTTGGTGAAGCAGAATATTGGTTCTCGCTAATTAAAGTGGTGACAGTGGTCATCTTCATCATTGTCGGTGTGATGATGATAAGTGGCATCATGAAAGGGGGGGAAAGTGCAGGCTGGCACAATTGGACGATAGGTGATGCCCCGTTTGCCGGTGGTTTCTCCGCCATGATTGGTGTGGCAATGATTGTCGGTTTCTCGTTCCAAGGCACAGAGCTGATTGGTATTGCGGCCGGTGAATCAAAGGATCCGGGCAAGAATATTCCCCGTGCTGTGCGTAAAGTGTTCTGGCGTATTCTGCTGTTCTATATCTTCGCTATCTTGATTATCAGCCTGATTATCCCGTATACCGACCCAAGTCTGTTACGCAATGACGTGAAAGATATTAGTGTGAGCCCGTTCACTTTAGTGTTCCAGAATGCGGGCTTGTTGTCTGCGGCGGCAGTCATGAATGCGGTTATTCTAACGGCGGTATTATCTGCCGGTAACTCTGGCATGTATGCCTCTACCCGTATGCTGTTTACTTTGGCCTCTGAGGGCAAAGCACCACGTATTTTTGCCAAGTTATCTAAAGGCGGTGTACCACGTAATGCGTTATATGCCACAACCGTGGTCGCGGGTCTATGCTTCCTGAGTTCCATGTTTGGTAACCAAACCGTTTATCTGTGGCTGCTAAACACGTCAGGTATGACCGGCTTTATCGCGTGGCTGGGTATTGCCATCAGCCACTATCGTTTCCGCCGTGGTTATATGTCACAAGGCCGCGATTTGAACGAATTGCCGTATCAGTCTGGCTTCTTCCCTCTGGGGCCAATCTTTGCCTTCGTACTGTGCCTAATCATTACCTTGGGGCAGAATTATCAGGCATTCCTGCAAGATCGCATTGATTGGTATGGCGTGACAGCAACTTACATTGGCATTCCATTGTTCCTAGTGATTTGGTTCGGCTATAAGCTGACCCGTGGCACTAAGGTTATCAAATATAACGAAATGGAATTCCCGAAATGGCGGGATGAAAGTGAAGAGCCTCAAGCGGCGAAAAAAGCCGTGTTGATTTCTGACTAGTCAGTCTTGCCGCTAAATTCAGTCCTCGTGACAGAAGGGCGATAAAGATAGAAGGGCGATAATAATATCGCCCTTTTTTATTGCCGTAATCTACTTGATTTGTAAGAAATAATTGACCGCCATTAGTGATGATTAGACAAAAAATTTCGCCAAATGAGTCCCACTCCTGCCAAAAGAATCGCCTCCTGATCGTTCAAGCTGATTAAATCACATTATAAAATATAGGGTTACACACATTAATGCCAAATGAATAACATCAATCATATTGATAATTATTATCATTTGTTTTATTGTTAGCGCCACATTGAATATCAGCAGCAAAGCAGCACGAGTATCACTGTAGCCAGCATGACCAAAACAACCGGTCAGATGAGTATGAATACTCTTGGGCGCGTGAGGAATACTCTGTGTCAATGCTTGCTTATCAAGGGAATGGGGCATGTCACTGCGGGTTTATCGCAAGGGGCACGGTGAGGCTGAATGGATTAATGATGTAACCATAATATTTTTATGGATACCTCGGCAGTAATCGGATTCACATAATAATAATGAAGCATCAAGCCGTCATAGCCTAAAGCGCTATTTCTGCTGCGGTGAGCTATTGCCAAAATTTATAAAAGTTAACTTTCATCTGCCCGCCAGGCGGCAAGGTGCTTTGCCCGATATCGTTCTTTGCCAGATATCGCTATATGCCGCAACAACCTGACGGAAAGGCGTTGAGTCAATTTATACCTCATGGAGAACGTATAATGCTTTTTAGGAAAACAAAATCTGCGGCACTGGTGATAGCTGCAATTTGCTCGTCTCAGGCCTATGCTGCCGAAACGAATAATAAGACCGCAACGACCACGACAGATACGATGGTGGTCACGGCAACAGGCTTCCAACAACGTATTCAAGACTCTGCGGCCTCTATTTCAGTGGTGACCCGCGAGCAAATTGAGAATAAGGCGTATCGCGATATTACCGATGCACTGCAAGACGTCCCTGGCGTCGTTGTCACAGGTGGCGGGAGCCACAGTGATATCAGTATTCGTGGGATGTCGGCAAAATACACATTGATTCTGGTAGATGGCAAACGCGTTGATACTCGCGGCACTCGACCAAATAGTGATGGCTCCGGTATTGAACAAGGCTGGCTGCCTCCTTTAGCCGCTATCGAACGTATCGAAGTGGTGCGTGGCCCAATGTCATCGTTATATGGCTCGGACGCGATGGGCGGGGTGATTAACGTCATTACCCGTAAAGTCGGTAAAGAATGGCATGGAACAGTCCGCGCTGATGCCACGTTGCAGGAAGATTCCAAATCTGGCGATATATTCCAGACCAATGCTTACGCTTCCGGCCCATTAATCGATGGCTTATTGGGGCTAAAAGTCAGCGGCCTGCTTTCTCATCGTAGCGAAGATAAAATCGTCGACGGTTATAATGAACAGCGCCTAAGAAATGGTGCAGCGACATTTACTTTAACGCCAGATGATCAAAACGAATTTGATTTTGATATCGGCCATTATGTACAAGACCGAAACTCCACTGCGGGACGTTCAATTCCCATAGCGAGTACGAGCAGTGATGTGCAATATGATCGCAATAATTATGCGATTACTCACCACGGTTATTATGACTTTGGTAATTCCACCAGTTATGTTCAACGCGATGAAACGCGAAATCCATCTCGCAATATGAAAAGCGTGGATAATGTCTTTAATACTCAAACATCATTCTTATTGGATAATCACACCCTGATTCTGGGCGGACAATATCGCTATGAAGAATTGAATGACAAGGGTAACCAATTAGCTTCAGCCAAAGATTTGACCAAATTAACCCGTTGGAGTTGGGCGTTATTTGCTGAGGATGAATGGCAGATGACCAACGACTTCGCCCTAACGGGTGGTGTACGTATGGATCAGGATGAAAACTACGGAACACATTGGACGCCACGTTTATACGGTGTTTGGCATTTAGCCGAGCAGTGGACATTAAAAGGTGGGGTATCGGGGGGGTATCGTTCACCTGATTTGCGTCAAGCCACAGAAAACTGGGGGCAAATCACCGGTGGTCGTGGCGATCCGGCGATCATTATTGGTAATGCTAACCTGAAACCAGAAAGAAGTATCAGCCAGGAAATTGGTATTCTCTGGGATGATCAGGAAGGTATGAATGCGGGCCTGACGCTATTTAATACTGATTTTAAAGATAAAATTACTGAGGTTCGCCGTTGTACTGACAGCACTGGTAATGCATCTGGTCAATGTATGATTAATGGCACTGCTTATAAATTTATCAGTGACCGTACCAACGTGGATAAAGCCATCACTCGTGGTGTAGAAGCTACATTTGATTGGGAAATCAACAAAGCGTGGTCAGTAACCTCCAACTATACCTTCACGCAATCTGAGCAGAAAAGTGGTCAATTCTCCGGTCAGCCGCTGAATCAAATGCCTAAGCACATGCTGAATGGCACACTGAACTGGCAGACAAGTGAAGAACTGGCGACGTGGATCCGTGCTAATTATCGAGGCAAAACCTCCGAATACCTCAACCGCACCAGTATTGGCGCAAGTACGCCGTCCTATACCTTTGTGGATTTGGGGGCTAACTATCAGCTAACGAAAGAATTCCGCTTGATGGGGGGCGTCTATAACGTGTTGGATAAGCGCGTCAATGTCGAAGTTAACGATAAAGTACTCGACGGCCGCCGTTACATGATTGGTGCAAGTTACGATTTCTAATCACCGTTCTCGATTTGTCGCTGTTTAAGGCGTAATGGCGTCGGCACAAGTGATTAGGTAAGAGCCAAAAAGGGTGGCTGATGATGTCAGTCACCCTTGTTCATTTAGATGATGATCAACTGATGCCAATCGCAATCACTTTCTGGAATGCGGCTCTTTGTGTCAGGCTGTGATACCAGCGTTGCAAATGCGGCAGTTCGGGGCGAACGATCGGCATATTGAACCAAGCGTATGCAAAACACCCGAGCGGAATATCACCGATACCGAATTTATCCCCAGAAAAGTAAGGTTGATCCTTGATGGCGCTGTCAGCAATGGTCATTAATGCATTCAGCTGCTCAACACCTTCAGCAATTTTGGCTTTATCTTGCTGATCTGGCGGCGTTCGCACTAAACCGATAAATGCTGCTTTAAACGGAACACTCATGCCTGAGGTGACCCAATCCATCCACTTTTCAGCACTGGCCCGCGCACGTGTGTCAGACAGATACAAGGTGTCTTCCCCATATTTAGCGGCTAAATAGCGCACGATGGTATTGGATTCCCACAGGATGAAATCCTCCTCTTGTAGGCAAGGAATCAAGCCATTTGGGTTTAATGAGCGGTAAAGGGGTTCATTCAACTTGCCATATTGGCCACCGACATCAATACGCTCGTAGCTGACGTTCAATTCTTCTAAACACCAAAGCACTTTTTTGACATTGGTCGAATTGTTCCGACCCCATACAGTGACCATATTTATCCCTCTATTGACATGAAATATTATCTATTTTTGCGCGCGGCCAATGGTGAATATCCCAATCATGTAGAATCGCCAAATCCACCAATTCATTACCGGGGTTAATGACGGCGGCATGATCGACATATTCCAATAACGGCTTATCATTAATCGAATCGCTGTAGCCATAGGAGTGTTGGAAGGCGAGCTCGGGCGATGCCGATAACCATTGTTTTAACCTTTCGACTTTACCTTCGCGATAAGTCAAGGTGCCGTAGGTTTTGCCGGTATAGCGTTCATCTTCCACTGAAACACCGATAGCGAGTGCCGCATTGGCAGAGAAATGCTGCGCGATGGGCGTCACCAAATGCTCACCAGTCGCTGAGATGATCACGATGTAATCGCCCCGTTGGCGGTGCCAATCGAGCAGTTTTTGAGCTTGCGGATAAATGCGCGGCAGAATATCGCTTTCAATAAAACGCTCAACCCAGCTTGCTACTTCAGCCGTCTGCCGTCCCACCAATGGAGATAAAGTCGATTCCATATAACAGGACATCGACAACTCCCCACGATAATACTGCTTCATTAAATACTGCTCTTGTTCTGCCAGTTCGATGGGGGCATGCCCTTTATCGACCAGCCAGCGCATCCATAGGCCGGAGCTATCGTCGCTGATTAGCGTCTCATCAAGATCAAACAAGGCCAAATCCATTAAGCCACCTCCTGATAAAGAGAAAGATTGAAGTGATACTTAATAGTGCGTGTGCTGGACATGACAAACTCCCCAACGGAATAAAGGGCTTTAGTAGCTAACCTAATACTTTCTACCTAAACATGGAAGAGGGTCAGCATATCCGCCAAATAAGACAGCTTAATGATCATGGCGGGTGAGCCCGCTGTTAATGATGAAAGACATAACATAGAACGGATTGATATTGGTGAGTTGCGGAGTTTAGGTGTTAATTATTTATATCGTTTAGATATAGATTGTTAAGTATCTAGTCGAGAACGCTCTTAAAACTGTTTGGTTTACGCTCAATAAAAAAGAGCGGATTGATGCGGTTTGCTGCTAAAGCCTGATGGCTAAAGAAAGAGTGTTGTCGTCTGTCTGCTTTCACCCCCACAGCTCAGGAGCTGATTATGCTGATTATTCGTTTGTATGGTTGTCCAGTTTTCATTGGTTCGGAGCAAAAAAAACAGCCAAGTGAACATTCTGGAGTGAAAAATGAGCCACCAAAATTTAAGCCATCCATCCTTAGTTAGTCACCCTCCATTCGTTGCGCCATCTGCCGCGAATGTCGCCTCTACACACTCGTTACCTTTATTGGATCTCGCATTGCTCAATGGCAGTGAAACAGATCGCCAGGCTTTTTTAGCCGACTTACGCCATGCGGCACGGGATATTGGTTTTTTCTATCTCACTGGACATGGTATCGACCCCACGTTATTAGAACAAATTCAAACACTGTCACGTCAATTCTTCGCGCTACCTGATGAAGAGAAACTGGCGGTTGCTATGGTGAATTCACCTCATTTTCGTGGCTATAACCGCGCCGCCGCCGAGCTCACTCGTGGTCAACCTGATTGGCGCGAGCAGTTTGATATTGGTGCGGAAAGAACCCCCTTACCACAAACATTAGAGACGCCACGTTGGGCGCAACTGCAAGGCCCGAATCAATGGCCAGCGGCATTGCCTGAGTTGAAACCCGCGTTACTGCAATGGCAGCGTGAAATGACGGGTATGGCGCTGCGCTTATTACGTGCATTCGCACTGGCATTGGATCTGGATGAAAACGCCTTCGATGAACTGTATGGCGATAAACCTAACGAGCATATCAAACTGATTCGTTATCCAGGGCGCGAAACGACCCAAAGCGGGCAGGGCGTTGGTGCTCACAAAGACTCCGGCTTCCTGAGCTTCTTACTGCAAGACAAACAGCGTGGTTTACAGGTTGAAGTGGAAGAAGGCCGTTGGATTGATGCGGTACCCCAACCAGGCACTTTTGTGGTCAATATCGGCGAGCTGCTTGAACTGGCCAGTAACGGTTACTTACGCGCCACAGTGCATCGAGTGGAAACACCGCCAGCCGGTACTGACCGCCTGTCTATCGCCTTTTTCCTCGGCGCGCGTTTGGATGCGGTGGTGCCCTTGTACCAATTGCCCGCAGCAATCGCCGCAGAGGCACGTGGCCCAGCCAGCGACCCACAAAATCCCCTGTTCCGTGATGTAGGGCTAAATTATCTCAAAGGACGACTACGGTCGCATCCTGATGTCGCGAGTCGTCATTACCCTGGTGTGATTGCCTCATCAGAAACTACTAGCACAACTTATTGATATTAAATTATAAAAACTTATTTTTAGGATAATGATGATGACAACAACACGTATTTCAGGTTTGGTTCGTACAGCTTTGTTCACCGCACTGGCATCGACTTTTGCTTTATCAGCACAAGCTGCTGACGCATTGCGCGTTGCCGCAGATCCGGTTCCTCATGCGGAAATTCTGCAATTTGTCCAAAAGCTCGACCCATCACTGAATCTAAAAGTGATTGAGATTCCGAATGGTGTTAACTCAAATGAATTGTTGGCCCACGGTGATGTTGACGCCAACTACTTCCAGCATGTTCCTTATTTGCACTCGCAAGAGCAGGCACTGGGGCAGAAGTTTGCTGTCGCCGCAACAGTGCATATCGAGCCGCTGGGGGTGTATTCCCACAAACACAAAACGTTCGCAGAGGTGCCGGAAAAAGGGACGGTAGCGGTGCCGAATAACGTCACTAATCTTAGCCGTGCACTCTATTTATTGCAGCAGCAGGGATTGATCACACTCAAACCGGGCTTTACTGATCCGGCTAAGAATCAGGCGACGCCGAAGGATATTGCGAGTAATCCCAAACAGCTGAAAATTCTGGAAATCGAATCACCACAAATCCCGCGTTCTTTGGATGATGTTGATTTAGCGGTGATTAATGGCAACTACGCATTAGAAGCAGGTCTGAATCCGGCAAAAGATGCTTTGGGGTTGGAAAAAGCGGCGGGTAACCCTTACGCCAATATTCTGGTGACCACGCCAGCGTTGGCAAAGGACCCACGCATCATTCAATTGGCGAAAGATTTGCAATCACCGGAAGTGGCGAAATTTATCACTGAAAAATACGCCGGTTCTGTTATTCCAGTGGCAGGCAATAAATCATGATTAGCATCGAACGCCTGAGTAAAACCTATCCGCAAGGTGGGCTGCTAATGGTGGCCCTGACGGAGGTGTCGCTCGCGATCCCCACCGGCTCGGTGTTCGGTATTATTGGCCGCAGCGGAGCGGGCAAAAGCACCTTAATCCGTTGTTTGAATCTCTTGGAGCGGCCCACTTCGGGCCGTATTCAGGTGGATGGTCGTGAGTTAACTACCCTGACTGATCGTGAGCTACGTTTACAACGGCAGAAGATTGGCATGATTTTCCAGAATTTTCATTTGCTGCATTCGCGCAATGTGTCGGACAACATCGCGGTCGGCTTGGAAATCATTGGTATGCCAAAGCTGCAACGTCAACAACGTGTCGCAGAGCTATTGGATTTAGTCGGACTGAGTGATAAAGCCCTGGCTTTTCCGTCACAGTTATCCGGTGGGCAAAAACAGCGAGTGGGCATTGCGAGGGCGCTGGCGGCGAAACCGGCTTACTTATTATCTGATGAAGCCACCAGTGCATTGGACCCCGAAACAACGGCCTCAATATTAGCGTTACTGCGTGATATCAATCGCCAACTGGGGTTGACCATTGTGCTAATTACTCATGAATTGGATGTGGTGAAGTCTATTTGTGATCACGCGGCACTGCTTGAGCGTGGCCGCGTCGTGGAGACGGGCGTGATTGCGGATTTACTCGCGTCGCCTGATTCGCGTTTGGGGCGTTCATTATTACCGACACGGGGGCCAGCGTCGGTATCAGGCACCCCCGTTGCGGAGTTAACCTTCTTTGATACTTTAGCGGCCTCGCCAGTGCTGAGTGAGTTAGCGCAGCAGCATGCAGTGGGGGTCACATTGTTGGGAGGTGGGGTGGAGTCTATTGGTGGCCATCGGGTTGGGCGTTTACAAGTTGATTTCAGCCACCCAGACGGCGGGTTAAATTTGGCTGAGATATTACAGTTTCTTAATGAGCGTGGCGTGAGGGCGGAACTGATATGAGCAGCGGCATGAGTTGGCAGGACCTGCTGGCATTGGTGACGAATGCCACCGGTGAAACGATTTATATGGTGGTGATCGCCACCTTTTTTACTGTTTTGATTGGGCTACCGCTTGGGGTGTTGTTATTTGTTTCGCGCCCTGAAGGTGTGCTCCCAGCACCACGGTTGAATACGTTGATCGGTACCATTGTCAATCTGGGCCGATCAATGCCCTTCGTGGTGCTGCTGATTGCTTTAATTCCGATTACACGTTGGATTATCGGCACCACATTGGGCAGCACTGCGGCGATAGTCCCTATCACGTTGGGGGCTATTCCCTTTTTTGCTCGTGTCGTGGAAGCAGCGTTAGATGAAGTGGACAAAGGGCGGATTGAAGCCATTTTATCGATGGGTGGTTCAGCCAGACATGTGATTCAGAAAGTGTTGTTGCCGGAAGCCTTGCCGGCATTATTGGCCGGCATTACCTTAACCGTTGTGATGCTGGTGGGCTTCTCCTCCATGGCGGGCGTGATCGGCGGTGGCGGGCTAGGTGATTTGGCGATTCGTTATGGTTATCAAAGATTCAATAATGAAGTGATGGTTGCCACACTCATTATATTGGTAATTTTGGTGCAAGGCGTGCAAAGCCTCGGCGATAAATGGGTGAGGTCGCTGGCACATCGGCGCTAAAGTTATTCTGGTTATCTGTTGTTTCCCCTCATTCTTCAGCTTATTCACACTGATTCGCCTTTTAATTCTTGACGCTCCTTTTTTTACCTATCAAAATGATAGGTAAAAATTTGAGAGGTGATTGAATGGAATCGAATACACCTTCGCATTATCAGGGAATTGCTATCAGAGAATTTCCGCTTAGTGCCATTTCAGCACGTAAAATAGTGAATGATTTGGCAGTAAATAGCACTAGCCGCATTCGGTTAAGTACACATGCGAAACAAAGGATGTCTGAACGGCGTGTCACGTTACGACAGATTATGTCTGTTTTTACCAGTAAACACAGTCGTTTTACCGAAGCTCCGCACCTCACTGCGGCTGGCGATTGGAAATTTAATCTACAAGGTATCGCAGCAGGGGACATGATTGAGGTTGTGACGGTATTGAAGCGGCATGAGGATGATCCTGCCTTGTTTGTTATCACGGTTATGATTAAGTAGGGAGAAAAATCATGTATCACTACACGGAAAGTGGTTTAACGACAGTGTGGCTGGCTAATGGTTATCATTGTGAATTTATTGATGGTGAGCGATTTACCAGTATTGATGATGTTGATGGCCTTCATCGTTTGATTGGCAAGATACTCGTTAACCGCTGTAGCCCATTAGCCGCTGATGACATTCGATTTATACGCATTGAAATGAATATGTCTCAAAAAAATCTTGCGGCATTACTCGGGGTTGATGTTCAAACCGTTGCTCGTTGGGAGAAGGGGCAAAGCAGCTTACCTCGGACGGCGGATGTCTCTTTACGTGCTCTTTATGTGGAGTCTATTGATGAGGCCAGTGAGGTAGGGCACTTCTTACGGATACTGGCGGACTCTGAAGCTTTGCAATCCATGGAAAAACTGATTTTTGAAGAACGTGAGCACCGATGGCAAAGAGCTGTTTAACGTTTTTCACTACCCGTCAGCAGGCGTGATATCCACACCTGCTGACGGGATGCAAAACTAACCGTTTAATGCCTGTGACAAATCGGCAATCAAGTCTTCAGTATCCTCAATACCCACTGATAAGCGCAGTAACTGTGGCGTGATACCGTGCTTTAACCGTGTCTCTAACGGGATTGAGGCATGAGTCATGCTGTAGGGCTGGCTGATTAAACTCTCCACGCCACCGAGGCTTTCTGCCAAGGTAAACAAATGTGAACGCTTAATCACTGCGCGGGCATAGCTATCATCACCTTTTAGCCGCACCGATATCATGCCACCGAACCCCGCCATTTGTTTGGTGGCCAGCGCATGTTGAGGGTGGCTTTTCAGCCCCGGATAATAGACGTTTTCTACTTGTGGCTGTTGCTCCAACCATTCTGCGATACGTTGCGCACTGTGGTTATGTCGTGCCATCCGCAAGGCTAAAGTCCGTAACCCACGTAAGGTCAAAAAGCTGCTGAAGGGATCTAAAATCCCCCCGACTGCATTATGTAAAAAGCCCAATTGCTCGGCCAATTCAGGATTTTGACCTACCGCAGCGACACCGGCGACCACATCAGAGTGGCCATTGAGGTATTTAGTGGCGGAGTGCACCACAATATCAAAACCCAGATCCAACGGACGCTGAATGTAAGGGGAGGCGAAAGTATTATCCGCCACACTAATCAGTTGGTGTTTTTTGGCGATCGCTGCAATGGCAGACAGATCCGCCAGTTTTAGCAACGGGTTAGTCGGTGTTTCAACCCAGATCATTTTGGTTTCGGGCAGGATCGCTTGTTCTAGCGCGATGGTATCCGCAGGGGAAACATAGGTGACCCGCAAACCGGCGGTGCGGCTGCGCACCTTTTCTAATAGGCGGTATGTGCCACCGTATAAATCATCAACGGCAATGATATGGCTACCTTGATCCAGCAGCTCGAGCACAGTTGAACAGGCGGCTAAACCAGACGCGAATGCGTAGCCACGTATGCCGCCTTCCAGCTCTGCGATAGCCTGTTCCAGCGCAGTACGTGTGGGGTTGCCACTGCGCGAGTATTCATAGCCAGTATGTTCACCGGGCGCAGGTTGCGCAAAAGTGGATGTTGCGTAAATCGCCGGCATCACTGCGCCAGTGCTGTCAGGGGTATAACCGGCGTGAACGGTTAAGGTGTCGAATTTTGCCATAATATAAATCCTTAATGAAAGAAGGTTAAGCCAGCTTCTGCCGCCAGTTATTCAATACATCGGTTCGGGTAATCAGGCCGAGGAAACGCTCGCCATCCAATACCACCGCCACATGGCCATCATTAAAGGTCGCCAACAGATCGCGGTAATCAGCCTCTTTTTGTAACGTGTTGACCTGACGAGTCATCGCGGTGCTAACGGGAAATTTGAAATGGTTGGCATCGGTTTGTACTGCATTCAGCAAATCCCATTCGTCGATTAATCCCACCACTTTTTCGCCCTCTAATACCGGCAGTTGTGAGATGTCATATAAACGCATTCGAGCGTGGGCAACTGATAAGGCATCTTGCGGTGAGACAGAAATAGTCGCGCCATCCTGATGGCTATAAGTGATGAAATCGCGTAAATCGCCATGCTGAGTTTTACTCAGCAAACCCTGTTCGAGCAGCCAGTAGTCATTGAACATTTTTGATAAATATTTATTGCCGCTGTCACACACAAAGGTGACCACGCGTTTGGGGGTGGTTTGCTCACGGCAATAGCGTAGTGCTGCGGCCAATAAAGTACCGGTTGAGGAACCCGCCAAAACACCTTCCTCCCGTAATAGGGTGCGAGCAGTGCTGAAGGCTTCAGCATCATCGATGCGATAAGATTTTTTCACCTGCGCGAAGTTGCTCAAGGGAGGAATGAAGTCTTCACCGATACCTTCCACCAACCAGCTTCCGGCATCGCCAATCTGTGCGTTGTCGACATAATCAGCCAAAATAGAACCCGCAGGGTCAGCCAAGACAAATTCGGTGTCCGGTGACACATCGGCGAAATATTGGCTTAGGCCACTGAGCGTGCCGCTGGAACCCACCCCCACGACGATTGCATCAATTTTTTCGCCCATTTGTTGCCACAATTCAGGGCCAGTTGATGTCCGATGTGCAGCCGGATTGGCTGGATTGTTGAATTGATCAATATAAAAAGCACCAGGCGTTTCTTGTGCTAATCGTAAGGCATAGTCCTGATAATAAGCGGGATGGCCTTTACCGACATCTGAACGAGTGAGCAACACTTGTGCGCCTAACGCCCGTAAGTGGAAAATCTTCTCCTGGCTCATTTTATCCGGCACGACCAACACCAGCTTGTAGCCTTTTAGCGCGGCAACCAGTGCTAGCCCAAGCCCTGTATTACCCGCAGTTGCTTCGATGATGGTACCACCGGCTTTTAATAAGCCTGATTGCTCTGCTTGCTCAATCATCGACAGAGCAACTCGGTCTTTAATCGAACCGCCAGGGTTTTGATTTTCTAATTTCACAAATAATTGGCACGGGCCAGTATCAAAACGAGTCAGTTCCAGAAGCGGGGTGTGGCCGATAAGATCAAGCACTGAGCGTGGGATTGCCATGTGTTTCTCCGATAAAGAGTGTGTTAGCTAAGTGCTCAGCTAACAATTTATGGGTCAATGATAGCGCCAGCGGTTTAAGCACTAAAAAGAACAAATAACCTCTCTATATTTCTTTTTGGAATAATAATGCTATTTCTTATGACGTTTGGATGTTTAGATGTCAGGACGTTCGGATAGCGAGATGTTTAGCCGTATGGGCATCAATGGCTACTTGAATCAGGGTCTTTACAAAACAAAACGTAAAACTGCGCCCAATTGACACGGCAATGGGATAAATTTAGAAAAGGTGTCGAAATATGACTAAACTCAAGTTTCAGCATCGGTAAAAAGACGTTATTTTTTCGTTAATTGGACCGTGGTCTGCTTTTGAAACACCACTTATTTCCGATTATTTGCAAGGATACTTTGGCGACCTCATGATGAAATTTCTCCTCCCTTTCAAGATAAAAAAATTGACGTTCAGCGCTGGATTATTGCTCTTGGCACTGCCCGCTGCGCACGCGGCTGATGACCCTGCGGTTCCTCCAGTTGATGCCAAAGCTTATGTATTGATGGACTACAACAGTGGCAAAGTGTTGGCCGAAGCGAATGGTGATCAGCGCCTTGATCCGGCAAGTCTGACAAAAATCATGTCCAGCTATGTGATTGGACAGGCGATTAAAGCCGGTAAAGTGCATCCAGATGATTTAGTCACTGTCGGTAAAGATGCTTGGGCGACTGGTAATCCGGCACTGCGCGGTTCTTCGCTGATGTTTTTGAAACCGGGTGATCAGGTAAAATTATCCGATTTGAATAAAGGCATCGTGATTCAGTCAGGTAATGACGCAAGCATCGCGCTGGCTGATTATGTCGCGGGTAGTCAGGACAGCTTTGTCGGGCTAATGAATAATTACGCTAAAGCGCTGGGCCTCACGAATACTCACTTTATGACGGTGCATGGCCTCGATGCTCCGGGGCAATACAGTACGGCACGTGATATGGCGGTGTTAGGGCAGGCCTTGATCCGCGATGTACCAGAAGAATATGCGTTGCATAAAGAGAAAGAATTTACCTTTAATAATATTCGGCAAATTAACCGTAATCGGTTGTTATGGAGTTCTAATCTCAACGTCGATGGCATGAAAACCGGCTTTACCTCTGGCGCCGGGCATAATCTGGTCGCCTCGGCCACTGATGGCCCGATGCGTTTGATTTCCGTCGTATTAGGGGCACCGAGTGATCGGGTTCGCTTCAGCGAAAGTGAAAAATTACTGACTTGGGGATTTCGTTTCTATGAAACTGTGGTCCCCATTAAAGCGACTAAGCCTTTTGTGACGCAAAAAGTGTGGTTTGGTGATACCGGGCAGGCAGATCTTGGGGTCGCTGAAGATGCAGCAATCACTATCCCGAAAGGGCAAATGAAGAATCTGAAAGCCAGTTATACGCTCAATCAAACCGAGCTACGCGCGCCGCTGGCTAAGCATCAAGTGGTCGGCACCATTGATTTCCAGCTTAATGGCAAAACCATTGAACAACGTCCGTTGGTGGTGATGAACGAAATCAAAGAGGGCGGGTTCTTCAGCCGTATCTGGGATTTTGTGATGATGAAATTGAGCCAGTGGTTTGGGGGAGTATTCGGCTAGTTGGCCTGTATGTCGTGGCAGGGCAGGTACTTTTCAATAATCTTAATGGCTACTTCTCAGTAGCCATTTTTATTAAGTCTAGACGACGATAAATCAGTTACAGGCAACAATCTTAATGGCCAGCCCACCACGAGACGTTTCGCGGTATTTAGCGTTCATATCTTTGCCAGTTTCATACATGGTTTCGATGACTTTATCCAAGCAGACACTCGGCTCACTGGTACGACGCAACGCCATACGGGCTGAGTTAACCGCTTGTACGGCGGAAATGGCGTTACGCTCAATACAAGGAACTTGAACTTGTCCAGCGACGGGATCGCATGTCAGCCCCAGATTATGTTCCATGGCGATTTCAGCGGCGATACAAACCTGAGCAGGGCTACCCCCCATTAACTCAGCCAATCCGGCAGCCGCCATTGAGCAGGCAACACCGACTTCTCCCTGACAACCCACTTCAGCGCCAGAAATAGACGCGTTCATTTTATACAGCGCGCCAATCACACCAGATACCAAGAAATAGCGGCTATAAGAGTTCTCATTCACTGGGCGAATAAACTTATCGTAGTAAGCGAGTACCGCAGGAATAATGCCGCATGCACCGTTAGTCGGAGCCGTTACCACCCGCCCGCCCGCCGCATTCTCTTCGTTTACGGCTAAAGCGTACATATTGATCCAATCGACCACCATCATCGGATCCGCATTGTGCTTATCGGTAGTGACCAACATACGCCGTAATGCAGCAGCACGACGTGGCACTTTCATGGGGCCAGGCAATAAGCCTTCGGTATTGATTCCGCGTTCGATACCGGCACGCATCACGTCCCAAATAGCGGCAAAGTGTGCACTTATCTCAGCTTTACTGTGTAATGCCAGCTCATTTTGCATCACTAAACCAGATAATGATAAACCAGTATCTTTGCAGTGTTTTTGTAAGTCACGCGCAGAGTTGAACGGATAAGGAACCGAAACGGCGTTGCTATCTTGCTGACCAAAACTTGCTTCATCGACAATAAACCCACCGCCGATAGAGTAATAAGTTTTACTCAAGAGGACTTCATCACCCGCATGAGCCGTGATGGACATGCCATTCTCATGCAAAGGTAAATTAGTTTCGTGGAAGTTCATCCCGCCTTTAGCGGGAAAATCCACTTCGTGCTGGCCATTTGCTAGCAGCAGACGCTCACGCAACTCAACATCGCGGATAAATCCTGCAATGGCATCAATATCAACGGTGTCGGGCAAATTTCCCGCTAAACCCATGATAATAGCAATGTCGGTATGGTGACCTTTGCCGGTCAGTGACAATGAGCCGTAAACATCAACGGTAATTCGCGTCACGTCAGAAAGATGTCCTAGCGCGATCAGGTCATCGCTAAACAGCTTGCCAGCCTTCATCGGGCCGACGGTATGGGAGCTGGAAGGGCCAATACCAATTTTGAAAATGTCAAAAACACTGACCATATTTTAACCTCTTAAAGGTTTTAATTATTAAATTGCTGACAATGCCGTGGGATAGAGAACCGGTACGGGCGCACCGGCTTTTGAAACGATTTTTTTCAGCAGTAAATGCTACTGGCTGGCCGTGGAGGTTGGCCAGCCGCATTATCATTAACCGAACAGGCTGAACAAGATTGCAGAGATAGCAATCAGGCCCATGATAACCACGAATACGTTACTGATATGACCGCTGTACTTACGCATCGCAGGTACTTTATGAATTGCGTACATTGGCATCAAGAACAACAACATAGCGATGATTGGGCCACCCAGTGTTTCAATCATGCCCAGAATGCTTGGGTTCAAGGTTGCGACGATCCACGTTGTCACCAGCATGAACAGCGCAGTAATGCGGTTCAGTTTATTGGTGCCGATGGTTTTACCTTTGCTACGCAAAGATTTGATGATCATGCCGTTAAAGCCTTCGCGAGCACCCAGATAGTGGCCCAAGAATGATTTAGTGATAGCAATAAAGGCAATGACCGGTGCCATGTAAGCAATGATTGGGGTATTAAAGTGGTTAGCAAGATAAGACAGAATAGAGATGTTCTGGCTTTTCGCTTCTGCAAGGTCTGCCGGTGACAGGCTCAGTACGCAACTGAAGACGAAGAACATAACCGTGACAACCA
Source organism: Yersinia massiliensis (assembly GCF_003048255.1). NCBI lineage: Bacteria > Pseudomonadati > Pseudomonadota > Gammaproteobacteria > Enterobacterales > Yersiniaceae > Yersinia > Yersinia massiliensis. Next base: position 3,145,085 of record NZ_CP028487.1, on the reverse strand, counting down.
TCATGATGTGCGCAAAAGCTAAAATGCGTGAACATTTCTTCTCAGCATCCACACCGTATTCTTCACGTTTTGAAACCGCAAACGCCGAAATGATAGGAGAGTGGTTGAATGAGAATACCATGACGGGAATAACCAGCCACATCGTCATCCACAACCCGCTACCTGTACCGTTACCGTCCATTGATACGTGCTCGAAGATGGCACCAGACCAGTTTGGGATCAGATAGACAGCCAACAGCATTAATGCGGCGACAAATGGGAATACCAAGATGCTCATTGCTTTAACAATGGTGTGCTCACCAAAACGCACGATAGTCATCAGGCCCACGATCAAAATCAAGGACAGGATGGCACGCGGTGGTGAAGGCAAATGCATCTGATGGGTAATAAAGCTATCAACGGTGTTGGTGATAGCAACGCTATAGACCAACAAAATAGGGTAGATAGCAAAGAAGTAAAGCAAGGTAATCAGTTTACCTGCGCCGATACCAAAGTGTTCTTCAACCACCTCAGTAATGTCTTCACCCGGATTTTTACCTGAAAGCACAAAGCGGCACAGGCCACGGTGAGCAAAGAAGGTCATTGGGAAGGCAATGACTGCCATCACAAGCAGTGGCAGTAGACCGCCGATACCGGCGTTGATTGGCAGGAATAATACACCCGCGCCGATTGCTGTACCGTATAGACCCAACATCCACATAGTGTCACTTTTACGCCATGTGCTTGCTGAAACTTTTCCCGTGGAGGCAAGGGTGCCTGCTTGAGTAGTGTCCATGAAAAATCTCCAATGTGAACACGTTAATTTAAAATTAAGAGCCGAAAGTTAGAAACCTGTAACGCATTATTTTGCCGCGCTATCAGGCGAAAATTTCAGTCAAAACGATTCGGTTATAGTGGGTGCCCTGGTTATTTGGTTGATGCCGTGGTTATGCTTAGGTCTAAAAATAAAGTGCAAAAATTAACCGACGATAAGCGTATTAACTCGCTTTATCGGGTATGTTAGTTGTCTCCGCAAACGCGGTAGTTTTTGCTGGCGGCAAGATAACGATTTGCAGTGGAAACTACCGTGATCCTGCTCTCAAATGCTTAATAAACTCGTTTTCTGGTGATTGTTGCTGATTTACAACTAATTGTTATTCAAATGTATCCTGATCGTAGATATGAATAACTAATATCTATTTTTTTTATTTTGATTAATAAGTAATCAATTTGTTTTTTATTGCTCAAATTTTGAGGTGCAATATATTTTAACCACGTTTTTGGATCTAGTTAAATTCAATATTTTCGCTATTTTATTGATTGAAGTCATAAGTTTAAAATTCATATAAAAATCATAATAAATTGATATTTAACGGTTTATTTTATTTTTTCCTGTGAAGTTGCCGTCTGAATTTGACGATAATATCATCATGAAAATAACAAATAAAAGTGGTTGGTTTTTTGTCGATGAAAATAGAGTAACGTGGAAAGATGGCAAGATTTCTTTTATTTGTCATAGAAATTCATTCTACCGGTAATTTGTCAGACAAAAAAATAGCGCTATTCCTTTACATGAATCCATTAGAAGAAAGACTAAATGTTAAATTAATTTACTTTAAAGATTGCCATTGATGAATACTTAATAATCAATGGAATTATGTTTTGAAATTTTTAATACGGAAATATTAAATACCCATAAATGAAATATGGATATCTAAATAAGATAATATGGCGAAAATATACTCGGAATTAAGCTAATGAATACCTAGGTAGAGTTATCTACCCAGGGTGAACTGTGATGGGAATTTTACTAAGCAATTCAAGCCTAACAGTAAGTGATGATGCCTTGAGCAGAGAAGAACTGGCTGAATTCAGCTTCTGGCTGGCGATCCGTCACTACCGTATCAAACAGTGTCAGAGCACCGATACTGGCAGGTTTTATCTTGCCGAATTTGCTGTGGTCGGCGACCAGAATTTTATGCTGGGATTTTGTCAGCGCGCGGTGTTTCAAAATGATCTCATCAAAATTGAAACAGGTTGCGCCATATTCAATTGAAACACCTGCTGCTGAGATAAACGCTTTATTGGGGCAGATATTATCCAGTTCATTATGCTGGCTGATCGGGGTGAAAATGTAGTTATTCGGTTTGAACTCGCCCCCGCACAGGATGACTTTGCAATTGGGTTTGTCTTGTAAGGAAAGAAACGTGTTGAGGGAGTAACAGATCGCCGTAAAGGACAGTTCTTCATCGATCTCGTCAATGATTGAGGGAATAGTGGTGCCACAATCAAAAAAAACCGTATCGTTTTCTACGATAAGTTGAGCCGCCAGTTGCCCAATTCGGCGCTTCTCTTCCACCTGCTTGGCTTGCTGGTCAGAAACAAAATAACTGTTGGGATTGTTGATTTTGGGGTCCATTACCACGTAGCCCCCTAGCAAAATGATCGCTGTTGGCTCTGCGCTCAGATCCCGCCGAATGGTCATTTCCGAAACACGTATTAGGCTGGCTGCATCTTTAAGATGGATTTTGTCGGAACGCTTTAGGGCCTGAGTAAGTTTACTGATTCGTTCTGCACGGCGGGTTTCCATAAGCGATTCCTGACAAACTATTCACGATACCTTGCACGGCAAAGCAGCACAGGGCAATAAATAAGCCCGGCATGACCGGGCTTACAATGATTTAGTAGCTTGATGCGGCCGCTTGTTGGCCCGAAACGATAGTGACCCCAGAGCTAGTGCCAATCCGAGTGGCGCCTGCGAGAATCATTTTCTCCGCAGTGGCTTGGTCACGAACTGCGCCGGATGCTTTGACACCCATGGCTGGGCCAACGGTGGAGCGCATCAATTTTACATGTTCTTCTTTTGCGCCGCCGGTGCTGAAACCTGTTGAAGTTTTCACAAAAGCGACGTCCAACTCACGGCACATCTCACAAACTTGGACGATTTGTGCATCACTGAGTAGGCAAGTTTCTAATATTACCTTCAACGGTGTAGAGGCGCAATTATCACGCACGGCCTGAATGTCAGCTTTAACTTCAGCCACTTTGCCGCTTTTTAGCCAGCCAACATTGATAACCATATCAATTTCTTGCGCGCCAGCGTTGATGGCAGCTTGAGCTTCAAACGCTTTTGCTTCTGTTAGGCCTGCACCCAACGGAAAACCAATGACTGAACATACTTTCACTGAACTACCCGCTAGCTGTTGTGCAGCCAAAGGAACATAACCTGAGTTCACGCATACTGCATAGAAATGATGCTGTTTAGCCTCTTCACATAGTTTGATAATTTGTGCTTCGGTCGCATCCATTGCCAGTAAGGTATGGTCGATATAATTCGCGTAATTGATGGTCATGAATATTGTCCTTTTGTCCATTTTTTAGTTAGCTATATTGTTATAATAGTAACATTAAATGGATATACAAAGGATTATTTCACGCCATATGCAATTCGGTGTTATTTAAATAACATTTAATGGTGCGCAAGTGAGATCTGGGTTCTGATACCGATGACTTCGGCGAAGACGATGATAGCAACGTGAAGAGAGCACATTGCTGACGATTTGATACCATCAGCAATGCGAAAGACAGGAATGGAGAGGTTAGCTTCTGACCCACCCTCTGCTGATAGGGATGGCAAAGCTGAGGTGATATAAGCGCTTCATACCATTAGAGATAGACTCGCCAAACAGATTCCACACTAACTGAGCAAATAAGCAGCCGACCATCCCTAGCAAGAAAGCGCCAACCATATCGAGCGGCCAATGCACGCCCAGATAAATTCGTGACCATGCGATAGCAATTGCTATCACCATCATCGTAATTGCTGACCAGACTTTATGCCAAAAAACAAAGGCTAAGGCGACGGTGAAAATTGCGGTACCGTGATCGCTTGGGAAAGAGCTATCGGGTGAATGACTCAGGAAATTATAGCCAAACCCCACGACAAAGGGCCGGTCGTGAGGGAATAGCATGCCGATACAGGCTGATGACAGCATAGCGAAAGCGAGTGCCATAGCGGCTTTCGTCACCATCGCCCGTTGTGAGTCCATCGAATTCTTCGGTCCCCATAACCACAAGCCAATCAGCAATGCTGGAATAATCATGATTAAGTCGCGTGCGATAAAAGTCGCAAAAGAAATCATCCATGGTGATGATGCGGGAGTCGCATTTATCATCGAAAAGAAAAAGTAATTCATTTGTTCCATTATTCTGCACCCTTATCGCGGTTGTAATAACCGCTAATCATCCAAAAAAGAGCCAATTGGCTAAACCATACCCACCAACCCGCCCAGAGGTTGTGAGTAAGGAAATGTGCACCGCGCATGATTTGACCAAACCCCATTAGCATGCCAAGACAGATACCTACGCCCCAACACAGCATCGCCAGACGGGGCCGTTCGGGGTAAAACAGAAAAAAAAGTGCCATGACAGCAAAACCGCTAGAGGCATGTCCACCCGGAAAGCAGTGGCCGGGACCGGCCCCGATGGGAACCGCGCCTAATAGCACATAGTTCAGGGATTTCCCGCCAAATTGCACCAAATCCCAAGGGCAAGAGTGCGCGCTGGTGGCTTTTAGAATGCCGATCACCAAGGGGCCAACCCCCAACAGCAACATACTGGTGACTAACCGCCCATTTCGGTGATAAATCCCCCATAGCAAGCTGATCGCTGAAGCGCTAATAATGGCCATTTTCAACAGTCGATGATTCAGTAAATCCAGCCAATAATTATGTTCTAACGGAAAATTCTGCCCAATGGGGTCAAACCAATACTGGGTAATAAGCCAATCCAACTGTTCATGGCGAGATAGCCAAAGAAACAGTAATCCGCTGATCGCCAACCCAAAAACTTGCCAAAAATAAAATGTTAGTGGCAATGAGTAAAGGGAGTTTGTCCGAATTGTAGGTGTCGTTGAGACGCGATTTAAAATTGGTGGGTCGACCTCAGGTTGAGGTCTAGAGTTATGGGACGTCACAAAACAACCTGAGCAGAAGGGAATAATGCTGGTACTGTAATAATTTTGTATTAAGAAAGCCTTAAGGGGGGAGCTTGAATTTCAGGCAAGAAATACAATCTCTGTCATTCGGGGCATGACCTCGGAACGAGTGACTAAAATGACTTTAATGATAACTAATGAATATCTTGTCTTTAGACCCATCAATTCGAGTTGGCTACTGTATTAGGGGCATCAACATACAAGTTATTAGCGAGGTAATGTAGTGAAAATCTTAAAATAATCTTTAATATTCAATTTGATATGTGACTTATGTTACTGTCGCTCGATGAAAACTATATCCGCACCCCATGACGCCATTTTTAAACAATTTCTGACCCACCTACAAACTGCTCGTGACTTTTTGGAGATCCATTTACCTCCTGAATTACGCCAAATATGTGACCTAAATACCTTACAATTAGAATCAGGCAGCTTTGTTGAGAATGACTTGAAAGCTTATTATTCAGACGTTCTCTACTCGCTAAAAACACAAATGCAGGATGGGTATATTTACGCTCTAATCGAACATCAGAGCTCACCGGATAAACAGATGGCTTTTCGGTTAATGCGATATGCTATTGCGGCTATGCAACGCCATCTTGAAGCCGGTAATGAAAAACTGCCATTGGTCATTCCGATCTTGTTTTACCACGGACAGGTTACACCGTACCCATATTCAATGAACTGGCTACAAGCTTTTAGCTCGCCAATTATGGCGGGTAAATTGTATTCTTCTGACTTCCCTCTGGTTGATGTAACAGTGATCCCCGATGATGAAATTATGACTCACCGGAGTATCGCTATGCTGGAACTCCTGCAAAAGCACATTCGCCGACGAGATTTATCCAAACTGTCGGATCGATTAGTCATACTGCTATCAAGGGGCTACAATACCGATGATCAGCTAGTTTCATTGATAAACTACATGCTACAGGATGGTGAAGATTCGGTCCCTAAAACCTTTATCTGGGATCTCGCTCGTCGTTCGCCACAGCACAAGGAGTTACTCATGTCGATTGCAGATAAATTGAAGCAAGAAGGCCATCAGGAAGGGGCGCAAGAAACAGCCCTGAGAATTGCTAGCGCTCTGTTAGCCAGTGGCGTTGATCGCGCTATTGTAAGGAATACGACTGGCCTAAGTGAAAAAGAATTGGCTCAACTTTGCCATTAATTACACGACAGAGTCAGTAGCTCTAGCAGATGACTTTGCTCTAAACGTTATCTGTTTGCTGTAACTCATTTCCTTCTGCTGCGACTCTATCAGCGACCAGTTTCTTATAAGTCTTTTCATCGGCTTTTAAAAAACGTCCGTGCAGGCCATATCAAAGTTCGGCAATCTTGCTTAACGTGCGGCGTTCTGGATCATCTCTTAACCACGGCTTATTGCTTATTTATTCCATTACGTAATACAGCAAAACTTGCCACAAAAGAAACATCATCACTACACCGCACCCGCCTGCACACTTTGCGTTATAAAGTTTTTTCAGTTTTATTTTTCTACAAACCAACCCGCCAGCCCGCGCCGTGGCTGGGGCTTTGCAGCATTTCGCCAACTGAAAAGAATGAAAAGAATTTCAGGGATTTGGATCACGTAGTGTTATGAGTACATATTCCAATGCATTGAAAATATTTAATAAACATGAATTACGTGGATCTCAGGACGTTTGGAATGGATCGTGTAGAAGGTGAGGGGTAATCCGCGAAGGCATGGCCCGCGCGGGTTTCAGCAAAAATTTATAGTATGTTTGAAACTGAAAAAGCTGGAGTAGAGTTCGCCAAATTGGAATTATTGATTGGTTAGATATTTAAGCCGGTTTGCCTAGAACATAAATAACTAGCAGTTCGGTTATGCCATCATCTAACTTCAGCGTGTCGCTATAAGTATTAATGAGTTCCCAACCATCAGCTAGCATAGGGTTAGCTTTGTTGGATCCAACGACTTCTTTAACTTCTGAATACTGTTTACTAGACATTTAAAATTCCTTTAAAAGGGACGTACTAAAGTATGTGCTACCACCAACAATTGACTTAAAGATAATTTCTTTAAATGATTTCATTGCTTTGATTTTAAATATAAAATTTCGCTTACTCTGCTGAAATTGAACCAGTGACCAAGCGATTATGAACCACATGCAAAACTTGCTGATTATATCAAATATGATTATTAGCTTGATTTTTTTCCAAGAACGATGCTGTTTATTGGATAATCACTCTCATCGACACCGTTACTTACGGCGATAATATCCCACCTATTTGTATCAAGAAGTTTATTTACTTCGGAGTCATTACGAAGTCCAATAAAAGTTTTTATTTCTCGATATACTGAATAATCAAAAACTTGCTGCGTCATATGTAATTCCTCGTGAATTGTTTTACTATCCATATATAAGTTACATCTAGAAATTGTAACGAGTTGCTTCCGCATAACATGATAGCTACTAACGAGGAAAAAGTAAGAGGTTTATGTAAGCAATTTAAGGGTGAGTTTCAAGCAAACTACAACTTGAGGCAACCATGGTCATAGTGTAACAATGGGCGGCTGTCGCCACTTCGCCGCCACGAGGTAAACTGGTTGTTCATATCTATATGTTTTAAAATGGCATTTTAAAAAGGCAAGAAAAAACCCGATTAGTCTTGAACCTAAGAAGGCGGGACTATCGGGCTCCTCAATATGGGGACATCAAAGAAAAGCAGTGGCACTAATTCAGACCCCAGTCCAGTAGGAAAGTTCTGGTCAAATGAAAAAAGTATAAAAAAATGTTTAGCTTTAGCCTTTCATCCCCTTTTTAGGGCATTAACCTAATATTCCCGGCCAGACAATGACGATCAACGAGCCCGCCAACGTCAATAATACGTTCGCAATCGCATAAGTCCCTGCATAGCCTAGCGCTGGGATATTACTGCGCGCGGTATCGCTGATGATATCCATGGCTGGCGCACAGGTTCGTGCGCCCATAATCGCGCCAAAAAGTAGCGCGCGGTTCATGCGTAATACATAAGCGCCAAAGAGGAAGCAGATGACAACAGGAACCAAACTCACAATAAGGCCTGAAATTAACATTTGCCCGCCGACGGCCCCGAGGCTGCTATTAATACCACCACCCGCACTTAGCCCGACGCCTGCCATAAAGACCATTAACCCAAACTCTTTCACCATATTCAGCGCTCCCTGCGGGATATAGCCAAACGTTGGGTGATTGGCACGCAGAAATCCGAGCATGATCCCCGCCATTAGCAGACCTGCGGCGTTACCAATCCCGAAACTGAAGTTACTAAACTGGAATGTAATCAGGCCGATCATTAAGCCTAAAATAAAGAATGCGCAGAAAGCTAACAGGTCGGTTACCTGACTGTGAATAGAAATAAAGCCAATTTTCTCTGCCACACTTTTCACGCGCCGCGCATCACCGCTGACTTGCAGCACATCACCCTTATTAAGAACCACATTGTCGTCAATCGGCATTTCGATTTGGCTGCGGATCACGCGGTTAAGGAAACAACCGTGGTCCGTCAGTTTTAAGTGGCTGAGTCGTTTACCAACGGCATTGCTGTTTTTGACCACAATCTCTTCGGTAACAATACGCATATCCAACAGATCGCGATCGAACACTTCTTTACCGTTACGAAAACTTGGGTCAAGACGTGAATGAGCATCTGGATAGCCCACAAGGGAGATTTCATCACCCACTTGCAGCACCGCATCACCATCTGGACTGGCCAGAATGCCGTTACGCCGAATACGCTCGATATAGCAGCCTGTCTGGCGATAAATGCCTAACTCACGGAGATTTTTACCATCAGCCCAAGCCACCAATTCAGGGCCAACACGATAAGCGCGGATGACCGGTAAGTACACTTTCCGCTGGCTATCGGTATCCAAACCGCGTTCGCGGGCAATCTGCTGGGCGCTGGTGGGCAAGTCTTGATGCTGAAGTTTGGGTAAGTAACGCGCACCTAAAATCAGGCTAACTAATCCGATAAGATAGGTGAGGGCGTAACCTAGGCTCAAGTTATCTTGGGCGTGTTGTAGGGCTGGATTATTGCCGATGGTATTGCGTAATGTATCGCCTGCGCCAACTAACACTGGCGTAGACGTCATTGACCCAGCGAGCATCCCCGCAGTGAGGCCAATATCCCAACCAAATAGCTTACCTAGCCCTAACGCCAGAATCATGGCGCTACCGACCATAACTAAGGCGAGCATGAGATAGTTTTTGCCATCGCGGAAGAAAATAGAGAAGAAGTTTGGGCCAGCTTCAACACCGACACAAAAAATAAAGAGCATAAAGCCCAAATTGAGCGCTTCTGTATTAATGGTAAAGTGCTGTTGCCCTAGCAACAGGGAGACCACCAAAACACCAATAGCGTTACCTAATTGAATAGGCCCTAATCGCAGTTTGCCTAGGCACAACCCCAGCGCTAACACGACGAATAACAGCAAGATGTAGTTGCCGTTCAGTAAATTTGCGACGTTAATATTCACAGGTATGACTTTCTGTTAGCCCAGATGATTCACGATATACACGCTCTTTACTTATCGGTAGAGCGACACACTTCATTAAAAGCTAAAAAAATATCGCCAGCCAGAACATCAGAGCAAGCGATAACGGGGCTTATTCTAATCGGTATGCTGCGTGACAGCCAGTAGTATGCAGGAAGTTTGCTCGGACTAGAGGGAAATACTAAATTGTTAATTTGAGCTGGGGTTATCTGCTATTTATATCCGTGCAAATAAGGTTTTTCGACACGATAATTTATGATTAAGTGACATGCTCTAGACGCAATATAAAAAGGGTGTTAGACACCCTTTATCGGATAAAGCCAATTTAAATTGATGGCGAAATCATAAGCGGCTTGCTAGCCCAATTACTGGAACAGGCTCAGATTTTGTTTAGCGTATGCTTCAAAATCAGTGCAACCGCCAATGTGTTTCTCATCAATAAAGATCTGTGGCACGGTTTCTACCGGTTTGCCGACAGTTTTTTCCAAATCAGCTTTGGTGATACCTTCCGCGTGAATATCGATGTAACGGAATTTAAAATCGTCACGTTCGGTTTCCAGTTTTTCTGCCAATTCTTTAGCACGAACACAGTAAGGACATCCAGGACGCCCAAAAATTACAGCAAACATTTAAAACTCCTTGATTAATTTGAGGTAATCACTGAGAACCTATCCCATTAGGATTATCTTATTGGCCATTTTGAACTCACATACAATTCAGAATCCCAGCGTACTGCCTATGGCTTCGATTCTTCCGCGCTATTTGTGTTCAAAATGACAGCAACAATGGCACCTACTGGGATTGGCTCTTAGCCAACAGCGACTGATACATTCAACTGCTAAATGACTTCTAGCGCATTACTCATTCTCACTGGGGTCTACTATGCCCTTTGGCACAGTGAAAAAAAAGCAGGAATTGCCTGTTGATATGATAAATCCTACCTATTTGCTTCTCGGTACTGTTACAAACCTTGGGGATTCAATACACTGAGTTAATACTTAGACATACCCAAGAATGTTGACCTACAACGGATGCCGTTGCAGTTTTAAACCTGAAGGGGAAGAGCTTATTGGAGGTAAAGATGCGCTCATTAGGAGATATGCCCCGCATAGTGATCGTTTCAGAAGTGCTGGGGATGCTGTTGCTGGTCGTGGCTTACCTCAGTATTAATGATTTTGTATCATTACCGGGTTCGATGGGCACACCGACTGTTGCGATTATGATGATTTTTGTCGGAATCGGCCTGATGGTGCCTGCCGCAGTTTGCATTGTTTGGCGCGTAGCCAGTGGTTTTGGTCCACTATTAGGGAGTGCCGATAGAGTCTCGCGGCCACAAACCAAGAAAGAACAAGATAAAGTGCAATCCGAAAAAGAGAATCAATCTAAGTAGGATAGGGATTGAGTCTTAATCAGGGCATTAAATTTGTCGGGATTGATCATGGCGCTGTCGGCCAATATTCCGTAAGCTATGCCACTTTTCGTATTATGAGAATCGTGAGGTAGGTAGTTATGGATTCACTCATCGTCCCGGATTTAGCCTTATTACGGCGTTGGCTGGATCAACTCGGTATCTCATTTTTTGAATGCGATTCCTGCCAGGCGCTGCATTTGCCGCACATGCAAAATTTTGAGGGTGTGTTTGACGCCAAAATCGACTTGGTGGATAACGTCATCTTATTCTCGGCGTTAGCCGAAGTCAGACCAACGGCGCTGATTCCACTGGTGGCAGATCTCAGCCAAATCAATGCCAGTTCACTGACGGTGAAAGCGTTCATCGATATTCAGGATGATAATCTGCCAAAACTGATTGTCTGCCAATCATTGACGATTGAAGTTGGGGTGACACTGGCTCAATTCGGTTACTTTATGCAGCAGTGTGAAGAGCAGATTTCAATGATCATTCTCGAAGCGCGTGCGAATGATTTATTGTTTATTGGCTCAAGCGAAGACGACGAAACACCGCAAACGGCCACGGCTTATCCTGTTATCCACTAAATATTTTGTCATTCAATGTGCCGCCAATGCTGGCGGCGCTTTGCTCTTATCTTTGTAAACCATAAGATCTTCTGCTTTTTACCCTCTTTTGCCAGATATTTATCGCCGTTTATACCGTTAGTGACGCATTACATAGATAAACTGTGCATAAAAAATCGATAAAAGGCGTTTTTTACCCTAGAGTCTGGTACGGATGGTTAACTGCGGTTATGCTGCTGTTTCTGCAAAAGACATAATATTACCTCATAAAATCAGTGATTATCCTTGTTAGGTTAATAATCACTCGCTGTGCATAGTCATGCATCTGGTGTTTGAGGCGATGAACGTCGGCAGGGCAAAGGTATTGTATCTTTTCGGATACAAATTTAGCGCACTATTTCACCCCCTGTTCTGGAGGAGTTAACGGATGTTCACCCAACGTAAAAAGTGGTTATCGGGTGTTACTGCTGGCCTGTTACTGGCCGCGTCCGTCTCAGCATCCGCTGAGGAAAAAACACTGCACGTTTACAACTGGTCCGATTATATCGCGCCGGATACGCTGGCTAATTTCCAAAAAGAAACCGGCATTAAGGTTGTCTATGATGTGTTTGACTCCAACGAGGTGTTGGAAGGTAAATTGATGGCGGGAAGCACCGGTTTTGATTTAGTGGTGCCGTCAGCCAGTTTCCTTGAGCGCCAACTGTCTGCTGGCGTATTTAAGCCATTAGATAAAACGAAATTACCGAATTACAAAAACCTTGATCCTGAGCTGTTGGCACTCGTCAGCAAACACGATCCTGAGAATAAATTTGCGATCCCATATCTGTGGGCCACAACAGGCATTGGTTATAACGTCGAAAAAGTGAAAGCGGCGCTGGGAACAGATGCACCCGTTAATAGCTGGGATCTGGTGCTTAAACCTGAAAATCTTGAGAAGCTGAAAAGTTGCGGCGTTTCTTTCCTTGATGCGCCAAGCGAGATTTTTGCCACTGTATTGAATTATTTGGGTAAAGATCCAAACAGTATTCAGGCGGCTGACTACACGGGTCCTGCAACCGAATTGTTATTGAAATTGCGGCCAAATATCCGTTACTTCCACTCTTCACAGTACATTAATGATCTGGCAAACGGTGACATCTGTGTGGCGGTAGGTTGGGCAGGCGACATCATGCAGGCATCTAATCGCGCTAAAGAAGCCAAAAATGGCGTGAATGTGGCTTACAGCATTCCAAAAGAGGGAGCCTTGGCTTTCTTTGATGTGTTTGCGATGCCATCAGATGCTAAAAGTCAGGATGAAGCCTATCAGTTCCTGAATTACCTGATGCGCCCTGATGTGATTGCCAATATCAGTAACCACGTGTTTTATGCGAATGCTAACAAAGCGGCAACCCCGCTGGTGAATGCTGAGGTTCGCGATAACCCAGGCATTTATCCGCCGGCAGATGTGCGCGCGAAGATGTTCACGCTGAAAGTACAAGAGCCGAAAATCGATCGTGTCATCACATCGGCATGGACTAAAGTGAAAAGCGGTAAATAACCCATTGATGGGTAAGTAAAATAGACCATGGTAGGAACAGGGGGACTTTCTCTCTGTTCCTGTTTTTTATTGCGCCGCACCTCAAATGCGGCCTGTTCTGCTTTTACGGAGAGCACGCTGAGTGAATGATGTAATTCCCCGCCCACAGCCCAAATCCCAGAAGGTGTTTACGCCCTTGTTGGAGATTCGCAACTTAACCAAATCATTTGATGGTCAGGCCGCAGTAGATGATGTCAATTTGACCATCTACAAAGGTGAGATTTTTGCGCTGTTGGGGGCATCAGGTTGTGGTAAATCGACCCTGTTGCGCATGCTGGCCGGTTTTGAACAGCCGACGCAGGGGCAAATCGTCCTCGATGGGCAAGACTTGTCACACGTGCCACCTTATCAACGCCCGATCAACATGATGTTCCAGTCATATGCGTTGTTCCCCCATATGACGGTCGAGCAAAACATCGCGTTTGGTTTGAAGCAAGACAAATTGCCTTCGAATGAAATTAAAAGCCGTGTGGCTGAAATGCTGACGTTGGTACACATGCAAGAGTTCGCTAAGCGCAAACCGCACCAGTTATCCGGTGGTCAACGCCAACGTGTGGCGCTGGCACGCAGCTTGGCTAAACGTCCAAAACTGCTTCTGTTGGATGAGCCAATGGGGGCGTTGGATAAAAAGCTGCGTGACCGCATGCAACTCGAAGTTGTGGATATTCTCGAGCGAGTGGGGGCGACTTGTGTGATGGTGACCCACGATCAAGAAGAAGCCATGACCATGGCGGGCCGTATCGCCATTATGAACCGTGGCAAATTTGTGCAAATTGGTGAGCCAGAAGAGATTTATGAACACCCGAACAGCAGATTCAGTGCTGAATTTATCGGGTCAGTCAATGTGTTCGAAGGGGTATTAAAAGAGCGCTTAGACGATGCATTGATTATCGACAGCCCAGGTTTACGCCATCCGCTGAAAGTGGACTCTGACGCTTCAATAGTCGATGGGGTGCCGGTATTCGTTGCGCTGCGCCCTGAAAAAGTCATGTTGTGCGAGCAGGTGCCGGAAGATGGCTGCAACTTTGCCGTCGGTGAAGTGGTACACATTGCTTATCTGGGTGATCTGTCGATATATCACGTCAAACTCCATAGCGGCCAGATGCTGAGTGCACAGTTGCAAAATGGTCATCGCTACCGCAAAGGCATGCCAACATGGGGCGATGAAGTTCAACTGTGCTGGGATGCCGATAGCTGCGTGGTCTTAAATAGCTAATGGTGCTAAATAGCTAATGGTTTAAGTCGCTGATGGGCTTTAAAAAACAGATCGTTTTAAAAAGCTCAATAGCCTTGGGGAGCTCAATATTGTGATACCAAAATCCACTCATGGCACCGAAGAGCCACCGACCCGTGCGGTAGGGCAAATTAAGGCGCTGATACAACGCTTCCAGATGGCACATGGCCGTAAGCTGGTTATTGCTATACCATATTTATGGCTATTCCTGCTGTTTATGTTGCCATTCCTGATTGTGTTTAAAATCAGTTTGGCCGAGATGGCCCGCGCGGTGCCGCCTTATACCAATTTAGTGACTTGGCTTGATGGTAAGTTGGATATCTCGCTAAATCTGGGTAATTATCTCCTGCTCCTTGAAGAACCACTGTATATCGATGCTTATTTGCAATCGTTACAAGTGGCGGCTGTCTCAACGCTGTGTTGCCTTATTATCGGTTATCCGCTGGCTTGGGCTATTGCTCACAGTAAATCATCGACACGCAATATTTTATTGCTGCTGGTTATTCTACCGTCATGGACATCATTCCTGATTCGGGTCTATGCCTGGATAGGGATACTCAAAAATAACGGCATATTGAATAACTTCCTGATGTGGACGGGGATTATCGATCAACCGCTGATCATTTTGCACACTAATCTGGCGGTCTATATTGGCGTAGTGTATTCCTATTTGCCTTTCATGGTGCTGCCGATCTACACCGCATTAACTCGATTGGATTATTCACTAGTAGAAGCTGCATCTGATCTTGGTGCCAAGCCACTTAAAACTTTCATCAGCGTTATCATGCCTCTGACCAAAGGGGGTATCGTCGCAGGTTCCATGCTGGTCTTTATTCCGGCGGTAGGGGAATTTGTTATCCCTGAGCTACTTGGTGGGCCAGATAGCATCATGATTGGTCGAATATTATGGCAGGAATTCTTCAATAACCGTGACTGGCCGGTGGCTTCAGCCGTGGCAACGGTGATGTTGGTCTTACTGATTGTGCCGATACTCTGGTTCCATAAACACCAGAATAAACAGATAGGAGGCGCGTCGTGAACAACCTACCGGAAGTGCGTTCAGTCTGGCGTCGAGTGATCTTAGTTGTTGCTTATACTTTCCTGTATGCACCAATGTTGATGCTGGTTATCTACTCATTTAACAGTTCAAAGCTGGTCACGGTATGGGCGGGGTGGTCGACTCGTTGGTATATCGAATTATTTAATGATTCAGCAATGATATCAGCCGTAGGATTGAGTCTGACTATCGCGTCGGCCTCCGCCACCATGGCGGTGGTACTTGGAACCATCGCCGCCGTAGTGATGGTGCGCTTCGGGCGTTTTCGTGGTTCGACGGGGTTTGCATTTATGCTGACCGCGCCCTTAGTGATGCCCGATGTCATTACTGGCTTGTCACTATTGTTACTGTTTGTCGCCATGGGGCATGCCATCGGTTGGCCCGCAGAACGTGGCATGTTCACCATTTGGCTGGCGCACGTGACCTTTTGTACCGCTTATGTGACTGTCGTCATCAGCTCGCGCTTACGTGAACTTGACCGTTCTATTGAAGAGGCGGCAATGGATCTGGGGGCGACACCGCTGAAAGTGTTCTTTGTGATTACCGTCCCTATGATTGCCCCTGCGTTAATTTCAGGCTGGCTATTGGCCTTTACCTTATCGTTGGACGATTTAGTGATTGCCAGTTTTGTGGCTGGGCCAGGTGCGACCACATTGCCGATGTTAGTGTTCTCTAGCGTGAGGATGGGGGTGAATCCAGAAATCAATGCGCTGGCAACACTGATTCTGCTGGTGGTGGGCATCATCGGTTTAATCGCATGGTGGTTTATGTCTCGCTCAGAAAAACAGCGGTTGCGGGAGTTACGCAAAGCAGCTCGCAGTTGATAGGGCTTATGAATAGTTGATACCGTTAATTAATAGCTGATAGCCCTTAAAACTGTTAGTCTTTCTTTTACTTTAACGCCGCCTTGAGCGGCATTATTGTGAAGGATAACATTGAGTTGTAGGGAACCGAACGGGGGATAGATAGGCCAATATGAGAGCATTATTTTCATCCTCAGCTTTTTCGTCTTCAGCAACGACACCTGTTCCGGTTCTGATTGCCGGCACCGCTATCATTGCGACCCATTTTGTTGGCCTATTGCTCCTTGTGGCAGAATTGGGATGGGGGGGCATCGGTGCGTTTATTAATGAAAGCCTACAAAGCTGGGATTCCAGTTTTATCCTAGTAATGAGTATTTTCTTACTTCTGCTGGAAATTGCCTGTGGTGTCGGGGTCTGTCGTCGGCAGAACTGGGCGCGCTGGTGCTACCTGTTTTGCCAGATACTCGTCATTATCTATCTGTTGGTAGTCTCATTTGATTGGCTACTATTAGATGTTTTTCGTATTGAAGGTGATAGCAATGCGGAAATCCTTCATAGCCTACTGATGCAGAAAATCCCTGATGTGGTGATTATCGGTTTGTTATTCTTTCCTTGGCATCGCTATTTTGGCCACTCAAAATGAGTGTTTAGCCTGACACAGTGCTACAATTCGCCTCCAGCAACAGCTTCGGCTACGAATTCTTTAATGTCTCAGTCTATAACGGTCAATTATTAATGCATTGCGCTCAGTATGCGGCAGGTCGCTGTCGTTCCTGTCAGTGGTTGGATAAGCCTTATCCACAACAACTGGCTGACAAACAACATCATTTAGAAAATTTGCTCTCTGGGCATTCAGTGGCACAGTGGTTAACGCCAGTTTTCGGGCAGGAAAGCGCTTTTCGAAATAAAGCAAAAATGGTGGTCAGTGGCAGTGTCGAGCGTCCGTTATTAGGGATGTTACATCGTGACGGCACGCCTGTGGATTTATGTGACTGTCCGCTTTATCCGGCCAGTTTTGCGCCCGTTTTTGCCCTCCTTAAAACCTTTATTGCCCGTGCAGGTTTAACGCCATACAACGTTGCCCGTAAGCGTGGTGAGCTTAAATTCCTGTTACTGACTGAAAGTACGCATAGTGGTGAGTTGATGCTGCGTTTTGTTTTGCGTTCGGAAACTAAATTGGCGCAATTACAGGCGGCGTTACCCTGGTTACAACAGCAGTTGCCTCAATTGGCGGTTATCTCGGCCAATATTCAGCCGGTGCATATGGCGATTTTGGAAGGGGAGAAAGAGATCCCTTTGACTGAGCAGCAGGCATTGCCGGAGCAGTTTAATCAGGTGCCACTGTTTATCCGCCCGCAAAGCTTTTTCCAGACAAATCCGCAGGTTGCAGCTTCACTCTATGCCACTGCTCGCCAGTGGGTGCGTGAGTTAAATATCGATAGTATGTGGGATCTATTCTGTGGCGTTGGCGGTTTTGGTTTGCACTGCGCGGGGCCGCAGACAAAACTCACAGGAATTGAAATTAGCGCTGAAGCCATTGCCTGCGCGCGTCAGTCAGCAGATCTGTTAGGGTTAAAAAACGTAAGTTTTGCTGCGCTTGATTCCACTCGCTTCGCTACCGCAGAAGCGCAAGTGCCGCAATTGGTATTGGTGAACCCGCCACGGCGCGGAATTGGAACAGAGCTGTGTGATTATCTGGCTCAGATGGCACCTGAATATATTCTCTATTCAAGCTGTAACGCAGAGACAATGGCGAAGGATATTAGCAGGTTAGCGGCATATCGTATTGAGCGGGTGCAGTTGTTTGATATGTTTGCGCATACGGCACATTATGAAGCTTTAGCCCTGCTTACCCTTCGTCCTTGAAGCCACAGGGTTGTTGGCTGCTTTCACGCACCCGAATCACATACTGATGTATGCTCATCGGGATGTGTTCAATTGCCGCCTACCTGTGACTCCAATGACTTTGGGTATATTTTTTTCTTGAAGCCACAGGGTTGTTGGCTGCTTTCACGCACCCGAATCACATACTGATGTATGCTCATCGGGATGTGTTCAATTGCCGCCTACCTGTGACTCCAATGACTTTGGGTATATTTTTTTCTTGAAGCCACAGGGTTGTTGGCTGCTTTCACGCACCCGAATCACATACTGATGTATGCTCATCGGGATGAGTTCAATTGCCGCCTACCTGTGACTCCAATGACTTTGGGTATATTTTTTTCTTGAAGCCACAGGGTTGTTGGCTGCTTTCACGCACCCGAATCACATACTGATGTATGCTCATCGGGATGAGCTCAATTGCCGCTAACCTGCAACGCAAAGATAAAGATTATTATTGCGGGAACCACTTATCGTTAATGGCCTTATAGGTACCGTCAGCTTTAACGGCATCAATCGCTTTATTCAGTTTTTCTAGCAGCACGGTATTATCTGGGCGTACAGCAATCCCCAAGCCAGTGCCAAAGTATTGTGGATCAGTCACATGCTCGCCAACTGAGGCCAAATTAGGATTGGTTTTTAACCACTCATTCACCACTGCAGTATCACCAAACACCCCATCAATACGGCCATTCTTCAGGTCAATAATGGCATTCTGGTAGCTGTCATAAGCCACAGTTTGGATTTCAGGATGCTTATCCTGCAAATATTTCTGATGCGTGGTGCCGTTTTCCATCCCGATCTTCTTCCCTTTCAGATCAGCAAACGAGCTAAATTTGCCTTTGGGGGCGATCACGATAGCGGAGTTAGCATAGTAAGGCTGAGTGAATGCCACTTGCTTGCTACGCTCTGGCGTAATGTCCATGCCGGAGATAACAGCGTCATAACGTTTGAATTTAAGCGCTGGGATCAGGCTATCGAAGGCTTGATTGGTGAAGGTACAGTTGGCTTCCATCTGCTTACATAATGCTTTTGCCAAATCCATATCGAAGCCGACGATCTCGTTATTGGCATCCATTGATTCAAATGGTGGGTAGGTAGCTGAAGCTGCAAAACGGATGGTTTCTGCTGCGGTTGCGCTGAAAACCATGCCACTCAAGATTGTTGCCAATAGTAACTTTTTCATGCTTAAACTCCTGTCTGAATTTTTTATAATGAATTATTTATTAGTTATTGATTTTATTATGACTAGTCATTGTTCATCGCAATATATTCGGATGAATGATGTGGATTACATTGCCACTATATGAATTTATATGCAAGTAATGTGATTAAAAATTTAGTTTTTATTTTCGAAGGAAGTGAAGAGTCGGAGGGAGTTGAATTTAGATCGGATCTCATTGTGGTTGATATTCATTCGGTGGTGATTTTGTGTTCCTCTTCTAAGCCAAAAGGCGCGCTTGGGTATTTTTGCCCAAGCGCGCCTTTTACCAAGAGAAGATTTATTCGCGTTAATTACGCCGTTCAAAAGCAAGCGCTCTGCGTTCCACCAAACGCATCAACAGCGTCAGCAGCCCATTCACGCACAGATACACGATGCCAGCGGCACCAAAGACCATCACGTCATAAGTACGCCCATACATCAACTGGCTATAACCCATGACTTCCATCAATGTGATGGTATAAGCCAATGAGGTGCTTTTGAACACCAGAACCACTTCGTTGGAGTAGGATGACAATGCGCGCTTAAAGGCAAAGGGCAGCAGAATGCGTAACGACTGAGCCTTGGACATCCCCAACGCTTCGCAGGATTGCCACTGACCTGAAGGAATCGCCCGAACAGCACCATAGAACAGTTGAGTTGTATAGGCCGCGCTGTTCAATGCCAACGCAATCATGGCACATAGCCATGGTTGTGACAGCAGGCTCCATAACCATGGGTATTCACGGATAGCCGGAAATTGCCCTGGGCCGTAATAAATCAAAAAGATCTGCACTAGCAGCGGGGTGCCCGTGAACAGCGTGATATAGATTTTGACCAACGAGGTCATAATCGGGGTTTTCAGTGTTAAGACGATGGTAAACAGCACCGATAACACCAAGGCCACAATTAATGAAGCAATCGTCAATGTTAGGCTGGTGTGCAGCCCTTTTAAAATCTCGGGTAAGAATTCCAACATTAGGATGGGCTCCGTTCAAAGCGGGTGGTACGGAGTTCAATCCATTTGAGAACGTATTGGCTCAGCAGGGTGACGACCAGATAAATCGCCGCCGCAATCATGTACCAAGTGAAAGGTTCTTGAGTGCGGGTCGCAATGCTTTTGGTTTGCAGCATCAAGTCATTGACGCTGATCAGTGACACCAATGCCGTATCTTTGAGCAGTACCAGCCATTGGTTACCTAGGCCGGGCAATGCGTGACGCCACATTTGCGGCATAATCAAGCGGAAGAAAATGGCTGCCTGACTCAAACCCAATGCTTGCCCAGACTCCCATTGCCCAATGGGGACTGCTTTCAGTGCACCGCGTAAGGTTTGCGACGCATAAGCCGAATAGAGCAGGGCGAGGGCGATGACACCGCACAGGAACGGGCTAACCTCGAAATCATCAATGCTGAGCTTAATCGGCAACTCAAACAGATAAAGATTTAGGGTAAAGCCATCCGACAGCATCATCAGCAATTGTGAAGAGCCAAAATAGATAAACAGGACCACCAGAATCTCTGGTAGTCCGCGTAAGATGGTGACCCAGCCCGTCGTCAGATAACTGACCACTTTGATACGTGATGATTCACAGACGGCAAACAACATCGCCAGAACCAGACCGAGGGCCAATGCACAAACGGCAAGGCCGACGGTCATACCGGCGGCGCTTGCTAAAGGTTGAAATTCATTCATGGGTGTTTAAATTACTGCTGGAACCATTTTTTATAAATGGTCTGATAGGTGCCATCTGCTTTAATTTTCGCCAGTGCAGCATCTAACTTACCCTGTAACTCGGTATTGTTCTGACGAACGGCGATACCTAGGCCTGTGCCGAAATAGTCAGCATCAGTCACTTTATCCCCGACGGCAGCCAATTGGTCATTCTGCTTCAGCCATTCATTCACTACCGCAGTATCACCAAATACTGCGTCCAGACGGCCATTTTTCAGATCAAGAATCGCATTCTGATAGCTGTCATAAGGTACGGCAGTGATTTCAGGGTGTTTTTCCATCAGGTATTTTTGATGAGTGGAGCCGTTTTGCATCCCAACACGTTTGCCTTTCAGGGCTGCTAAATCAGCAACTTTCCCTTTCTCAGCGATAAACAACGCAGAGTTATCGTAGTAAGGCTGAGTAAATGCCACTTGTTTTAAGCGCTCAGGGGTGATGTCCATGCCTGAGATAACGGCATCAAAACGTTTAAATTTGAGGCTGGGGATCAAGCTGTCAAAGGCCTGATTGGTAAAGGTACAGTCAGCCTGCATCTCTTTACACAGCGCATTAGCCAGATCGATATCAAAGCCCTGCATTTTATTATTAGCATCGATAAATTCGAATGGCGGATAAGTGGCTTCAGCAGCGAAACGGATGGTTTCAGCAGCAGAAGCAGAAAGACTGATACTGGCAAGGACTGCAGCAATTATTAATTTTTTCATCGCAAATTCCCAAATAGATATCAATGTGACAGATAGCTGGCAAAAGCTTCGGTTGTTGGTTGTGTAAAGTGGCTGGCATCGCCTTGTTCCACCACATGGCCGTTTTCCATGTAAACCACACGGCTGGCTGTTTTGCGGGCCACTTCAACTTCATGCGTGACGATAACCTGGGTAATGCCTGTCCCAGCTAATTCACGGATGATGCTAACGATTTGCGCCGTAATTTCTGGGTCGAGCGCCGCAGTCGGTTCATCAAACAGCAGAACCTGAGGCTCCATCATCAGCGCACGAGCAATCGCGACACGCTGTTGCTGACCACCAGAAAGGTGCAGCGGATAGCGATCCACAAAATCAGTCAAACGCAGACGCGTCAGTAATTTTTGTGCTCTTTCCATGGCTTCATCTTTTGATAGACCAAGCACACGGCAAGGCGCTTCAATCAGATTTTGTACCACGGAAAGATGCGGCCAGAGGTTATATTGTTGGAAAACCATGCCGACATTTTGACGCAAGTCGCGAATCGCTTTTGCACCCGGAGCTTGGGTAAAGTCGAAGTGATTACCGGCTATCTGTAATGTGCCAGAACGCGGCATTTCCAACAGATTAAGCACACGTAGAAGTGAGCTTTTACCGGCACCACTTGGCCCTAGTAAGACTAAGGTTTCGCCTGCCGGACAGTCTAATGTAATGTCGAACAGCGCCTGATGTACGCCGTAGTAACAGTTAATTCCGCTAAGTTGAATACTCATGCGCCAAATCTGAATAGCCAATGATGCGGTGAATGGTAACTTCCGCGGCATACTTATGCAATCTTTGTGCGTTAAAATTTATTAATAACCAGCGCTAGCGTTAAAAACCAGCATAACATTTGGATTTGATTGCGCGGAAAGGGAATTTGTCGTGCGATGAATAAATCTGACAGAGTATCCGCAGTGGTGATTAAAAAATAGGCGAAATGGAAATTTACTTTTAAATCAATGCATACCGATTTCTGGAAGAAAACCGGTACACATTTTCGGCAAGAATAATCTGGCGGCTATTTCAATTTAATCAGATTGAATGTTGTGAAAATGACATCTATGTCAGCGGCTTGTAGGTGATGTTGACGTATTGTATTGGTGAATACGTTTTTGTCAGAGAAGGTCGCTTTGTCACAGGTTTTAAGCTCTTCGGCTATTTGCTTGAGCGTTTTACTACTCAACTCACCAATTTGTGTTCGCACTGTCTCGAGTGGTTTTGGCTGCCAATCAGATTCTGGCTGTGATAGCCAGTCAGCGCGGTAGCGGTATTGAATGGCTTTTGCCGCATTGATTTGCGCCACCATAAAAGGTTTGATGGAGACGGGGTCAAGACCGAGTGACGCCGCTTCAGCTAGCGCTTTATCGAGTACTTTTTCTTCTTGGGCGACATCTTCGACGGGCAAATGATTTTGCGCTTTATAGCCCGCGACATCTTTCATATAGCTTAAGCGTGCATTAATGAGTTGGGCAGTTTGCCCACACTGAGGCGCAGCTTGTGCCGTGATGGCGACAAAAAATCCGCTGACGGCGATAAGCCTGATAGCTGAGTGTATAGAGGACATGGCAACTTCTTCCTTGTTGAAGTTAATGATGAGTAGGGCGAATAGACATCGCCCTGATAAGGCAGCCAGAAAAGTCCTGTGTGACTAGTGATCACCTAATAGTTGGCGCAAGCTGCTGGCGGGCGCAGTCACACCCATAAAGCGAATATCATCAACAACCCAGCACGTCCCTTCACGGATCATCAACACTTCATCTTGCCACGCCACGGTTTGGCCACTGGCCGTTTGATGCGTCAAATTCACCCGCAGTGGAATATTTCGGGCATCGGTATTGGGGATCGTAGAAGCGCTGGCGACATCGGCATGAGTGCTACCTTCACGCATACTGGTAAAGATATCACCGTTGATAGCTTGAGTTTTATTCACTTGAGTCGTGTTACGAGTGCCCGCCTGTTTTCTGGCGGTTTGGATTGTGTCGTACAGCCCTTGGCTGAGGTAAGGGCGGAATTGGGCCGAGAGATTATCATCCGGTAGGCCACTGCGATTGCCAATTTGCTGAACCCGCAGATCATAGAATTTTTGTGCGACCTGATCTGGCCCGCCCTCAATACAAGGTGCTGTACGGCTACTCACATCCTTAAACGCCGGATCGACAGTGTTGGTACAGGCGCTAAGCATAATGGCAAGAGGGAGAATCAGAGCGATATTTTTCTTTTTCATATGATGACCTTAGGTGAAAGAATCTGTTATGAAAGTGATTGTAGTATAGACCTATTTTCTTGACAGTTTCACGCTTGCAGGAGATTGTCTCATTCAGCCAAGCTATGCCTAGCATGTTCTTATAAATGAACAGCTTTATTGCCCACTTAATTTGCCATGCTGTTTTATCCAGCGGGCGGTGCGAATAATGCCTTCGTCGAGCGACACTATCGGGCGATAGCCCAATTCTTGCTCGGCTCGGCGGGTATCTAGCGTCATATCAAAGTTGAGTTTAGCGGCAGCATAGTGAGTCAATACTGGCTCTTTCTCGGCCTTATTCCCCAGTTTTTCCATCGTTCTGGCCATGATATCCATCATCGGATAAGGCACGGAACGAATACGGCACGGCATCGACAGCTCTTCTAACAGATGTTGCACGATAGTGCGTAACGGGCGGGGCTGCTGATTAGTAATGTTATAAGCGCGGCCCGACAGCGTATTTTGGCTTTGAGTCGCCAACCACATAGCATGCACCGCGTTTTCCAGATAAGTCATGTCCACCAAAGCATTACCACCCCGAGGCAGTAGCAGAGTGCCATAATATTTGATCATCTGTAGTAGGCGCGGCAGCATCACTTTATCGTGAGGGCCGAATAAACCTTGCGGGCGCAGGATCGTAAAATGGGTTTGCGGGTTGGACAGCGCCAATTGTTCAATGACTTCTTCACCGGCTGCTTTACTGCGGGCGAATTCATTGGCGTAACGCGCGGGGCGGAAATCTTCCTGAATATTACGGTGATGATGAAAATCGAAATAAATCGCGGGTGAGGAGATATGAATAAAATTCTCCACACCATAGGCGGCAGCCCATTCACCGAGGCGGCGAGTGGCACGCACGTTGGCCAACTCAAACGCTTCTTCCGTCCCCCACGGCGAGGTAAAGCCGGAGCAATGCCACAGGGTGTCGACATTAGCCAACATGGCTTTTGCCTGCGAGGAAACCAGATTCGTCAGATCCGCATGAATAAATTCAGCGCCCATTTTGGTCAGTAATGTTCCCATCGCCGGATTGTTACCGGCGGCGATGACTTTGATACCCTGACGACGGAGATATTCAACGGCATTTCGGCCTAACCCACAGGTTGCACCGGTGACCAATACCTTCATAGCGAATTCGGTTCCCACCAAAAATCAGAATGCTAGCGCATAGAATTATTCGCTCAGCAAATAAGATGCCATTCTTCCGTGAAATGATGCGCTATGCAATATGACTTTGGAGAAGAATATGACAAAAGGGCCAAAAGGCCGACAAATAACCGCTATTTATCGGCCTTTTGGTTCATTACGCTGATTTGTCTGAATTTGGTTCGCTTTGCCCTAATATCCCAGGCTGATGCTCGCGATCATACTGTTCCGCCAGTGTGGCAATGCGTTTTGCCATCCCACGAAAAATAAACAGATGTGCCGGCATCATGACAAACCAATAAAGTAAACCGCTAAAACCTGCCGGATGCCACCATGCTCGTACATCAAAACAGCGGTTTCCACCCATATCCTTGATAGTAAAGGTTAGCCGGCCTAAACCGGGCGCTTTCATGCCGAACATCATCGCTAATTGGCGCAATGGTTTGACGGTAATGACTTTCCAGCCATCAACCAGATCACCCAACTCCAGCGTGTCACGGTCAGGGCGGCCATAAACCACACCACCACCGGCAATATCGTCCATCCAAGCACGGATTTTCCAGAGTGGGTTGCCATAGAAATAGCCTTCTTTCCCACCGATTTGCTGTACCACATGCCAAAGTGCTTCACTCGATGCCGTGGTGTAAAGCTGGCAACCTGCTTGCTTCGGATAGAATCCGTAACCGGGTCGCCAACGGGCGCGAGCCTCGGGGTCATAGCCCCAATCAGCGGAATCCACCACTTCATCCTCACGGCGCAACGTCTCTTTGACTGCATCGTCAAAACGAATTAACTGTTGGGGGATCAGCGCTTGCAACGCTTCACCATCGGCGGGTAAATCGTGGTTCAAACCCTCGATTAATGCGCTGGCAATGGGCGTTGGTACTGAGGTGATCATGCTGATGAAATACACCGAGATAAATCGGGTGGGCAATGGGATTGGAATCAACCAACGCCGCTTACCACTGATGGCAATAAAGCGTTCGAACAGCGTTTGATAGCTGATATATTCCGGCCCTGCGACATCAAAAATACGGTTTTCTTGCGCCGGATGATTGAGCATTTCTGTGAGATAAACCAACAGATTTTCCAGTGCAACGGGGGAAGATTTTGAACGTACCCAGCGTGGTGGTGTCAGGATGGGCAGGTTATAAACCATGTCGCGCATCACTTCAAAAGCGGCAGAGCCGGGGCCGACAATGATACTGGCGCGCAGCTCTGTCACGGGAAGACCACTTTGGCGCAACAAATCACCGGTCAGTTTACGGGCAATCAGGTGGGATGAACTGTTATTCCCCGGTTGTAATGCGCCGAGATAAATAACTTGTTTCACCGTTGATGATGGCGCTTGCAGTGCGGCCTTCATATTGTTAGCTGCAATACGTTCCTGCTCAATCAAATCTTGCCCGTCACCCATGCCATGGACCAGAAAATAGACAACATCAATATCCTGTAACGCAGCATTGAGAGTGGCAGGTTGGTAAAGATCGACAAAACGGCATTGGACACCGGGCCATTGCTGCTCGTTTAACCACTCGATCCGGCGAGCGGCGGCAGTCACATGATGGCCCTGTTGGCTGAGTTTAGGGATCAGATGCTGGCCAATATAGCCACTCGCGCCAAGCACTAATATCCGTTGCGGGGTCATGAGCGTTGCTCGAGCAAAAATTCACGCCACAGTGCCACGACTTTTTCCAGATCTTGGCGGCTGATATTGATGTGAGTAATCATTCGGGTGATGGGTCCAGCACTGATTAATACGCCGCGTTCGCGCATCCAAGGGCCAAATTTGGCAGCAGACTCGGCAGATTGCTTGATATACAGCACGTTAGTTTGCGCGCCGGGTGCCACAATATCGACATCCAATGAGCGCAGCTGTTGCTCGAGCCAAGCGGCATTGTCGTGATCCTCTTTTAATCGAGCGACATTGTGTTCCAGCGCGTATAGCCCTGCGGCGGCGAGGATCCCGGCTTGACGCATGCCACCACCGGTCATTTTACGCCAGCGACGCGCGCGTTGGATGTATTCAGCACTGCCACACAACAACGATCCCACTGGCGTCCCCAGCCCTTTAGAGAGGCAAATCGTCAGCGTATCGCAATATTGACTGATCTCGCTCAACGGCACATTTAGTGCAACGGCGGCATTAAAAATACGTGCACCATCAATATGCAACGCCAGTTTCTTTACCCGAGTCAGTGCCCATGCTTGCTGTAAATAATCCAGTGGCAACACTTTGCCGCTATGGGTATTTTCCAAACTGAGTAATCGAGTTTGGGCAAAATGAATATCATCAGGTTTGATCGCGGCTAAGACTTTATCCAGCGGTAGGGTGCCGTCATCGTTGGCATCAATGGGTTGTGGCTGAATGCTGCCGAGTACCGCGGCACCGCCTGCTTCATACAAGTAGTTATGCGCTTTTTGACCAACGATATACTCTTCACCTCGTTGGCAGTGAGTCAATAATGCGACTAAGTTCGCTTGTGTACCGGTTGGCAAAAACAAGGCTGCTTCTTTGCCTGATAAACTCGCGGCTTTGGCTTCCAACGCATTGACTGTCGGGTCATCGCCATACACATCATCACCTACTTCAGCATTGGCCATGGCATTGCGCATCGCGGCGTTAGGTTGCGTTACTGTGTCACTGCGTAAATCGATCAGCATAATTTTCTCACGGTCAGAATAAAGGGGCATGCTTCATCATAGCCAGATTGATAAAACAAGAAAGGCGTGGCGGGTTTTATTTATAGATATTGTGAATATTGCTTATCAGATTAATGGAAAATGAATAAAATTGTGATTATTCACTGATTTATTAGGATATTTCTCGAGTGGCATAAACTAAACATGAAGCAGTATTAATTTTCTCTAGGCATTTCCCTTGGTTATCAGTAAAAAAACGTTTTTCCAATTCGCGCGCGTCAGCCCTATCCAATAATGTCAAACCATATTGCTGGAGGAATGCGTCTAACCCTTTCTCTGCAATACCAAATGTCCATTCTTCACCAAGGCTGCGAACCCCTTCAACACTTTCTTTTACGCCATATTCATCCGTCATGGCAGAGGTAGCCACGAATTTATGGTCACTCACTAATAGATGGTCATAAACAAAATCGAAAATAATCTGGCTACCATCGCTGCTGTAGTCACTGATGGCACTGAACAGCGATTTTACCTGCGGGTGGGTCAGATACATCAACAAGCCTTCCAGCAAAAATAGGCATTTCTCGCCGGGCTGCAACGGGAGGGCGGCCAGTGTGTCAGCCAGATTTTGTTGGTTAAAATCGAGGGGAATAAACGTCAGATTAGATGGCGGCGTGATGTGAGCTTTGGCCAGTTTCTCTATTTTATTTTGCTGCATAGTCGGATGGTCAATTTCAAAGATGCGACTATGTTGCAGGGAGTGATGAAAACGAATTGCTCTCGAATCATAACCGGCCCCCAGAATAAATATTTTACTGAAGCGCCCAGCCGTTTTTTGCACAATCTGATCGATATATAAAGTGCGAGCGACAATGTAGGGATAAATACCAACAGGGGTCGCGAGATTAACGACATCATCCCCTAACAGAAAGGTTTTCTGAATCATCGAAAAGAACGAGTGAAAGGTCTGACTCAGAATGACCGCGACGTAATCATCACATTTCAATTGCGGCCTTTTTTCGCCGTATGACTTTGCTCGGAGCAAACAGGTCAATTCAGCGGTTGCTGATACCCCTGACTTCGCTTTTTTTAGCATAGAAATACCACCATCAATACAATTAGCCTGCTGATTATAAAGTGAACGTG